>CAWAQU010000001.1:0-52671 GCA_963784355.1 uncultured bacterium
TTTAGCTCTCTTCCGGCAGAATCGTACACAAAAAACTCTTCACCTTCTTTGCTCTTACTTTCCAGAGGTTTAAAAATTGTATTGTAGCTACTTTTCACAAAACTATAGTTACTACTATGTCCAATGATATAGGAATTACCTAACTCTCCCGGTTGTGGAGTAAATATCAAATGTACCACTCCACCTTTTAATTTTTCTTGAATAGGGCTGGTGACTGCATTGTTGTCTTTAGCTTTAGGAGTACCATCGCAGGTTCATTTTAATTGAACCATCGGCATTAGTTTGGTACAAATCATCTACAGTAGAAAATAATAAGGGTGTATTGATGTTGTATTTAGGATATCTGATAAAGTTGGTATATTGTGGGTTAGCAGGACGCGGTACTAATTGATTAAGTGAAACTGGACCTGCTACTTTACTTTCTACGGGTTTCTGTTCCTCAAGTTCTTTTTCTTCAGTTTTAGGTATGGCCTCCCCTTGAGTATCTACAGGCGGCAAGTTGTTTTGTGCCAGTTTTTCAGTAGTTCCAGCTATAGGTTCAGCCTGTTTAGACTTTCTGACCTTGTGCATGCTTGAATATAAAAAGTTGCTATTTAAAGTCTCAAAATTATCAATTGAAAAATCAATATTGGGATTAATATCACTATTACTGGCAAAAAGTACTGGGGCTAAAATCAAAAGGCTCACAAAAGCGTAGAACCTATATCTAAGTTGCCATATTTTTCGGAGATTAAAACCTTTTTTTTGAAATTGATGCGCCGTGATCACTATCTAAAGATACCCTATTTTTCGTGAATTGTCAAAATTTGAGTAGTTTTTAAAATTGCTACAAAGCTGCTTAATAGCTCAGCTCAGGGAGAGATTGCATTTGACAAAAGTCTGAATATTTAGTTGTCTTTACCTAAGACACACATAGTCGTATGGGGATGTCTTAGGTTTGACAGTCGGCAGATTTAATTTCTTGTGCTAGGTGGTTTTCTTGGTTTTACCTTAAGAACCTCGGCAATTTTAAATGCAAAATTTAATCCAATATCCGCCTTCGAAAAAAGCTTCGCTAAGTATTTAGCACCTTCTTTCGATGGTGTGCCAGTCGCAGCTTAATCATGATCATTTAATCATTGGTTGAGTTATGCTGACATTGGCATCAGGTCAGTTTTTGGTTGTGCTTAATCAAAACTGGCTCTAGCTTAATTTATCCTAAACCCAAAAGCACTCTTATTTAGTTTTGGTAAAGGGCTAAATACTGTATAAATTTACCTATTGGTTAAGATTTGTTATTTTATCTTTCTTAATACAGAAACACCAAAGTATCTATGTGCCTAGCCTGAAAAAACTGGAAATTTTAATCCCGACTGGACGTGGGTGCAACTCCCGCCATCTCCACCAAAATATTGGTGGTTTTTTGTTTCCATATTCAAATTTAGACATCAATAGAAATTAAAATCACTCCAGGTTTTCTGTGGAGGGAAGTGTAGGCTAAAAATCTTATCGCTTTGGCTCATTTAGTGATAATCCATATTAAAGTGCATTGCCATATACAATATACCTGCTTTAGCAACTTTTAAGCTCTCAAGAGCGGCGGTTTCTAACTCTTTAGTGGTTAGGTATATCTCCTCTTTGACTGACATCACCTCTTTCACAGTATACGTTGAGTGTGTTACTTTTTCTCTTACATTTGTAATCCATTTATATATACCATTATCTCCAGTCATATCACTTCGCAAATCATAGAGAGCCGTTAAATATAGGCTTTTTTGTTTAACTATAAAATCCTTAAAACGTCTTTTTTCCGTCCAGAATTCAAAACTATTCCATTTGATGTTCTTATGCTTTTGATTGTGATAAATTGCTAAAGCAGTCATAATTTTATCGAAAATATCATAAGATTCGCGTATTATGAGTTTTAGCTCTTTAATCCTAATTCCATTATTATGTCCCATTCGTAAAGGATTATCCAAATAACCCGCTTCTTCATCAACTTCATTAACTAGCTGATTTTTCTTTGTTTTATAATTATATAGCGTAAAGCTGCACCATGAATATGATTCTTTTATTTCATTTAATATTGATAAAAAAAGATGATCATCAAAACCGTGCATTGGAGTAATTAAGCCAATTGTTAGATCATTAGTTTGTGAAAAACCATCATAATAATCAAAACAGTTATAACTTAAAAACAATTCATTTTGAGCTAGAAAATCTGCATAATTTCCAAAATTACCTTCTGCATTAAGTCTTTCAATTTCCTCATCTGAATTCAAAAAACTGATACTTATATTTGCTTTTATGTGTGACATTATCTGCTCTTGATAATCAAGCACTTTTGGAAACCCTATCTCTAAGATTTGTTTGACACACTTCTCATTCGCTCTTAATTTTTGCATTTCATGGTATACATATCTCAATGTGTCCATACCAATTCCCCCTCGATGAAGTATTTTTCCGTCAGCAAAGCCTGATTTGTATAAATCAAAGCCATATCGATGTAATATAGAAAGCTTAGTTGAAACTGCCATTCCATCATTTTTATCTCGACTAATACATCCATCTAATAATTGAACTGCTTCTAGAAACCTACCTGTATATGATAAAGCAATTGCTAAGTTAACTAACGCTTTATTTGTAACTCGAACCTCTTGATTTTTATACGTTATTCGTTGCAATCTTCCCTTAATTTCATCTCTATATCGATTGGAAGGGAAATTTTTGTAACTTTCTTCGTTGGACCAGATATTAGCACTCTTTTCCAGTGCAGAATAAGCATTAGCGATATTGTATTCAAGTTCAAATATTAATTTCTTACTTTTAGTTTTACCTAAAACTTTTTTAGCAAATTCGACCCCTCTAAAAACAAAATCTGATTTATTATTAATTGTACCATAATTAATATAAATTGATGAAATCGCATAATTAATACCATTTTCATCATTTTTTTGATACACTGTGGTTTTAAAATGGTCATATAAGCGAGAATATATTACTTCGTGGTTCGCTAAATTATTTTCAATAATTTCAAAACATTTGTTTGATAATTGATCAGATTCCATGATTGTATTTATATGTGTTATTAATTTTTTGGCTAGTTTTAGTTACTTTTTGTACTGATATTTCTATACAACCCTTGATTTTACCATTATCAAATTGATGCGTAGAAATTAGTCGCAAAATAACCTTCTCCTAATTAATAAATTTGCTTTAAAGATTTTCACTTATTTTCACCAAAAGTATCGGTAGTTTTTTGTTTAAATATATTCTCATAATTTAAGCATATTGCACAATCTCTATTTTTGTGCTATAAATAAAATGCAATTTAGAGGAAATAACCTCATGCGTATTAACAGAAAAAGTCTAAAAATCAAAGCACTTGCAATTCTCACAACCATAAACGTGATTTTTGCAGGCCCTCAAACTTCTGCACAATTGAATGGACTTAAACCTCAAAATTTAGTTCATTTGACTCAGGAACAGGCCAACAGCTTACTTCAGGCAGCTGACGAAAACCATAAATCTGTTTTACCTGAAGATTTTCGGAAAGAGTTAGAAAGCCAGCTTGCCAACTTTTACCCTGGAATTCAAGTTGAGACTCAAGCTGTAGCGTGGTACGAACCACCTGGAGTTTACCCTTTAGTCATCCGGAGCACATTGGCAGATGGTAGAAAGTTTCTAATTAACTTCTTATACACTGGCAGTTCTAGTTCTGACAAATACCTAGGAACTATGACTTTTGAGACAGGAAGCCCAGGAATTGCTTCTCTATATTTGAACAAATCCCACTTCCTAAAAATCTCAATTGCACAAACTTTTGATGGCGATTTACGTCCAGCCCGTGAGCAAACATGGAATAAACGATACTTGATTTCTTCTCAATCTTGGGAAGTGCCTTGTAACTCTACCGAAGGTTGTGCAAAGGCCTGGGTTTGGTTTGAGGAATAGACTTTTTTAATAGTCCAGCTCAAGACTTAAAATAGAGCAACTGATATTTCTTAAAAGGAGATTTTAGTTTTAAGAGGTAGATAAGTGTGAAAACTGGTCTATCTCTTTTTTTATCCAAAAATTGTGACAAATAATTAAACCCTAGGTATGACTATTAGATCATTTGTAAAGTTTACAAATGGCAGGGAAAAACTTATAGAAATTATAAAATATAGAGCTAAGTGTGAGTACTGCTCTCGTCATTTTTACAGAACTAAAAACCCACACTCAAAAGCTTTGAATATGGGTATATAATTTTAGGTTAGTATTACGACTAGGACTAAGCAGTTTGTTGTTTGTCAGCCATGATTCTGATCAGAGTAACTATTCCCCAAGCTACTAAAGAATAGATAATAATAGCTACTAGTGAGGCTGTATCAAAGTACGATGTACCTTGTCCTGGTGCAGGAAAGATTCCAAAGAAAGGCATAGCAAAAGGACTAGTAACACTGTAAAGAAATCTACTAAAGCCGCTTGGTTGTGCATTTAATAATAAAAAGATGATTCTTAAAACTAAAATAACATTAATAAAACCAACTACAAACCAAACTAGTTGAATGATTTTTTCTATGGTATCGCTCTTCTGTAAAGTGTTTTGAGTCGTGTTGTTTAGAGGTGTAGTATTGATAAATGTTTGATTGGAAGGACTTACCTGAGGATTCTGAGGATCCTGGTTTACTGGGTTGAAGCCTTGGTTTGGGTTATTTGGGTTTTGTTGCATAATATTTATTACATTAACTTGAGTTGTAAAAGTTGTTCTGTCAAGCAAGGTAAACTAAATTTGACTTAGTAGCATTAATTGCAAATGATGAATTCATCAAAACTATCTAATATGGGAAAACTAGCAGAAATTAAAACTAAACAGACTAGTGCAAACGTCAAGGATTACTTGACTACAGTTGAAAATAAACAGAAGCAAATTGATAGCCACACTATTCTTAACTTAATGAGCCTAGCTACAAAAGAAGAACCGAAAATATGGGGCAGCTCAATTATTGGATTTGGAAATGTAAGAATTAAAAGTCCTACCACTGAAAGAGAGGTGGATTGGTTCCGTGTTGGTTTTTCTCCACGGAAAGCAAATATAACAATATATCTTGGTACGGATATTAGCCCTCATATGGAGGCATTAAAAAAACTGGGTAAACATAAAGCCGGAAGAGGTTGTTTGTACATAAATAAATTGGGTGACGTTGATATGAAAATTTTGAAGGAGATTATTGAAGCGGCGTTAAAAAATGTATAAATTGTATCATCTTAATTTGTTTACAAGTTCATTAAAATAGCAAAAGTGTATGCTAGATTCAATTTCAATTAAAAATTTTAAAGCTATTCGCAGTGAGGAGGGTTTAACTTTGAAAGGATTAGATAGGGTAAACTATTTAGTGGGTGAAAATGGTAGTGGGAAAAGTAGTATTTTTGAATATTTGTATGTAAATTTTTTAGAAAAAAAGTTTGATATAAAAATGGCATCCAAAACCACATTTGATAAGTATGCAATAGCATATAAATTATTTAAACCTCCGCTTACTGAGCACATATTCACAGATTTTGATAATCTTAATATATACGATATAAATCTTGTCTATCCTAAGCTAAGTCGTGTACTGTATGAATACATGCGCATAATAGATGACCCTACTGAGTATGAAACTACATATAATGGTATCTGGCAAAGTAATTTACTTTTTACCGAGCTGTTCTATGAAAGTTGGGTTGAGTTATTCTATATTCATGATTATTATGATGAGCCCAATCTTATTAAATTAACTATCGATGAAAATAAATTATTACCTGAGGTATTTGATTTAATGAAAATATTTAATATTCCGGATTATTTAAAGCATATGTCTCAGGTACCCACTGCAGATTGGAAACTATATTATGGGACGTTTGGGAATAAAGCAAAAAATAGTAAAAGTAGTAGATTATATAGAGATAAACATTTTAAAGATTATGGTAGTTTTTTTATGTTTCATAATGTTTCTGCGGGATTACAGGCTATATTTCAGATGTGTATTACAATACTTCACTCATATCTTTCAAAGTCCAGAATTTTTCGTGACTTACATTTAAATAAAGAATTTGTATTTTTAATTGAAGAGCCAGAAACGAATCTACACCCTACATATCAAAAGCTTCTTCCAATTTTATTTAACAACATTGTAAAAAAATATCCTGATATACAGCTTTTTATTTCTACCCATTCTCCATTTATTATTAGCGGCGCTACAGGACTTGAAAATCAGAAAGTATATTTAATCAAAGATGGTCAAACTACTGATAAAGCAGGGAACTTAGGAAAAAGAACTGAAGGTTTTGACTCTAGAGATCCAAGTTACTTAGGTGTAGTTTCAAAAATGCTGGGAGCGGGTCTAGATGATATTGATAAGCCGCTAACCAAAGCAGATAAAAATATAAAGTCTAGAAGAATAATTTATTGTGAAGGTGAATTAGATAGCCAAATATATAGCTTATTATTCCCTACTGAAGGAAACATCATTAATATATTTATACCATGCGGAGGCGCTCAAGAAGTACTTATAAACTGTACTAAAGGTGTTCAAGTTAATGAAATTTCATTTGGTAAGAATACTGAAACCTGGTGTTTAATTGATAGAAGCTATAGTCGCGACGCACTAGTTTTTGGAGAACATAAAATAAAGCATGATAAGGGGGATATGTTTTTAGATCAAGATAGAAAACTATTTTTGGAATATTCAAAAAATCATAAGATGTTAAAACGTAGAGAATTGGAAAATTATTTATATGATCCGGAGATTTTAAAAATAGCACTAGATAAAAACATTATTACAAAGGAATCGTTAGACAAGGTAGAAAACATTGATATTATTAGCACAAATGTGAAAGACTTACTTAATAATCTAAATGATAGAAACAAACTTGAATTAGCAAAATTAATTGACTCAAAAAAACAAATTTACAAAGAGCTGCACGATTGTGTTTTTAACTCCTAATAATAATCATGTGATGTTTTAACTATACTAGTGAAAGTAATTAGACTAGTCTTAAACATAGGTTTGCCAAAAAGCAATATTTCTGAAATAAGATATAAAATATGTTTTATTTAATTGGTGGAAGTGGTCGTAGTGGCAAATCAACCTTACGAAATCTACTTTGTAAGCAATACGGAATTCCTGGAATCTCTACTGATCTGCTGACTCAAATGATGGGAAAGGCAGTACCTGATTATGAATTAAGTTTTTCAACCGATTGGCAAATTGCAGTTCCCAAAATGCGCAATCTTATAAAGGCTTTACTTACTTATCACAGTGATACTTATGATTTGGTAATTGAAGGCTGGCAAATAAGTGCGGCTGATATTGAGATTTATAAAGAGTGGAGCAAAGGCAACTTAAAAATGTGTGTTTTGGGTTTTGATAATATTGATATAAAAACTAAAATTCAACATATCCGTAATAATCCAAGTTATAATGAATGGACACATAATTATTCTCAATCCGAGCTGGAGGGCTTAATTAAAGATATGATTAATGCCAATATCAGGCGAAAACAAGAATGCGCAACTTTTGGAGTCGAATATTTTGATACATCATTAGATTTTGAAGAGACAATCAAAGACGCGGCTGATTATTTGGTTAATGAGTAAAGAATTGGAAATTTGAGGACTATAGGTATTATTAAAGGTGTTATTTAGGCTACGAAACTAGCAAATTAAAAATTTGAGGAAATTTGTCCATACATATAATTATAGTATAATTTTTGGTTATTTACAATATTTGCGAACTGAATCTTCACAAAAAACAAATTACATGCTATATTTGGCAATAATTATAGTTAATTTTTATTTATCACATGTCGTCCGAACAATTACCTAACAATCCAAACGAAATATTAGTACAGACTAAAGCAGCAGAAATTTTAAGGGAAATCACTATTGAAGCAGCAAGTACGTTTAATTTTAGACTAATCCATGATGGGGACTTTTTTGGAAGGGCGTGCTTTGTAAAAGTACCTACCATAACTCAAGAAACATCTAGTGAATTAATCAAAAAAATTGAAAAGACAATTAAATCTGAAATATCAAAAAAATTGACAGGAGCTTTACTTAATCAAAGAAGAAATCAAGGCCTAGATAGTAAAATAGTTCAAACCAACTTTGAATTTGATAACTTAGAAATTACATTTCAAGATCAACCATACCCTTGTTTAAGAGTGATTTACTTAGTTAAATGTAATGTCAAATAATTAAATTAAAGCTTTTTCATACTCTGCAACATCAAAACCACGCAAAAGCCCTTTATCGTACTCTATAATTGGACGTTTGATAGAGTTTGGTACCTTCAACATAAAATCAATAGCAGTTTGGGTATCTATCACTTTCTGTTTCTCGGATTCTAGAGCTTTACGCCACATCATGCCCTGTCTGTTAAGCACTTGATCCCAACCAAAAACTTCACACCAGGATTTTAGATACTTTTCATCAATCCCGAGTTTTTTATAGTCGTGAAATTGATAAGATATTTTGTGCTCATCGAGCCAAGCTCTAGCTTTTTGCACGGTAACACAATTGGTAATTCCATAAACGGTAATCATAAACTTATAGAATTTTATATATCTTGACCCATTGGTCTAATAATTAGTTCGCTAATAGTGGCATGCGCAGGTTGATTTATTATAAACATAGCTGACTGCGCCACATCCTCAGCTGACAAAGCTGGCCTTCCTCCATTATTACTGTTAGGCCAAAAATCAGTATCAACAACGCCGGGCTCCAATAAGGTGACCCCTACCCCATCTTTAATTACTTCTTTGCGCAAAGATTCGGCCATACCTGTAATTGCCCATTTGGTAGCCGAGTATAGCGATCCAGGGATTGCCACTCTACCCACAACAGAACCTGTAATAAGTATTTTGCCTTTAGTTTTGATAAGCTCGGGCAAAGTAGCTTGAATAGTTAAAGCGACCCCATATACATTGGTTAAAATCATTTCTTTCCAAGCTTCGGGATTTGGCTCAGCCTTAAAGCTTTGTATTGAGTTTGATAACCCGGCATTTGCAAATACGACATCAATACGCCCGAATTTATGTAAAGTTTGCTCTAATATTTGCTCGTGATCTGCCCAGCTAGTAATATCTTGTTTTACAGCCAAAAAATTCTCACCTCCAAATTCTTTTTCTAGTGCATTTAATTTCTCCTCAGAGCGTCCCGTAACAACAACCTGATGTCCGGCTTTTAAAGCCAAACGGGCAGTAGCAGCTCCAATTCCTGACGAACCACCGGTTATAAAGATAATTTTTTGACTTGATTGAGTTGATGTAGACATATTTCCATCATAATTCACCAGCCGATCAATTGTCAAGATAAGGTAAATTTGCCTATAGTTTGTCTTTGGGTAAATGCTCTTCGAGTATTATTTTTACATCTTCTAAAACATTTATTACAAAATTGAAATATTCTAAATTTACTAAGGACTTACTTCTATAGGTTTCCATAAGTTTGATAACGTTTTCACACTTTGAAATATTCTCTTTGAGTTCTTTTATTGGGTAATTTAATGATAGACGCTTAATTATTAAATATACATTTTTGTAATAATCACCCCAAATAGCTTGGGCCCCGGTATATATTTTAGGAAATTCTCCAATATTATGAATTAACAGACTTAATCCTAAAATTGCTTTGTCGGTGACGTTTTCAAGGTTGGCTGGTTTTTTAATCAATAAATATTCTAAGTCTGATATTACTTTCCTATATGGTGTAGTAAAACTTTGCAAATCTTCACTAAGCTTTTCCACTTGGTCTGATGGTTTATAATTTTCTACATTAAATTCAATTTTACGTCCATGATTTTTATCGTTATCAAACTTTGGCTGGTCCATATAATTTTACTTAAGAGTTCTAAAATACTAAATAGTTAGCACAGGATATTATTATAGTCAATTTTGAATTTTTAACACTATGACTATGTAGGCTTTTTTATATGTTCTACTTGCAGATTATTTAAAAGATGTAGATGAATTTTAGAGTAACCACAAACAATCTAATCAGTACTAAAAACAATTTAATTTATTATGCAAACAACAATTAATAACATGAACAAGATTGAGTTCTCAATAGAAATACACACTTCAGCTGAAAAAGTCTGGAATACTCTTTGGGAAGACAAAACATTTCGTGAATGGTCAAACATTATTGATGAGGGGACTTATATGAAGGGTGAGCTAAGGGAAGGAGGTGAAATTGAGTTTATTTCCGGCAATTCAGGTTATGGAGTAACCAGCTTGGTAGAAAAACTCATACCAGGAGAATTCTTGCTACTTAGGCATAAGGCAGATACCCAGGATGTCGGCGCAAGAGAGCGTGCAAGTGAGTGGACAGGTGGAGCAGAGACTTATTCCTTAAGCCAAAAAGGTGATCTTACCATTTTAAGTACAGTATTTGATGTTCCAGCTACTCAAGAGGAGTATTTTCGAAACACATACCCAAAAGCATTAGCAAAGATTAAACTTCTAGCTGAGAATAATTAACCTCCAAGCCGTTTACTTTACCAACATGCCAGAGTGGTAGCAAATAAACAGATTTTACTCGTTAATATTTCCCTGGATTTAAAACTACATAGCAATTTACTATTTTTAACGGTGGACAATTATCAACTCTCGTTAGTTTTATACTATAGTCTGATAAAAAGTCCTGTACCTTCAAGCAATCATCTACAGATATTATATTGTCTCTATGTACACTCTTTAAGCCCAAAAGTAGCTCTTCCCTACCCTTTTTGACAGCAGCATTTTTATTCGGAGCAACGTAAAAACCTATTTCATGTTGTTCAATTAAATTACCTGATATATAACCACCGAGATTGATAGCATACAAGTGATTTTCCTCTTTTTCAGTCTGAGTATTAGGAATTAGCTCTACTTCATATCCATCCACAAAATCTAACTGAATGTAACCGTCAATATGTAGGCCATCTTGTTTACCAAACCACAATTTTCCTAGCTGATCATGAGTATCTTGAATAGTTTCTCCTACTGCAAAAACCAAATCGTGTAATTCAATGTAAGCTTTTTCTGCGCCCCCACCCAAATACACTGCAAATAAATGTTTCATAGTAATGTAAAGATCGAAGTAAGGCATGTAGTCAATTCAAAAACTTTGACAATTATGCTTAAATAGGTTAGAAAAGCTCTATTACTCAACTGAATTATATGTGGTATTTAATTTTAGCGGCTGTAGCTGTCTACCTTCCAATTGCGGGACTTATTTTTACAATACAATTGATAGTCAAAGCATCAAGCAAATACGGACCCAAATTAAATAAATCTCAACTAAAAAACATTTTAGAGAATTTGCAGAAAGGTGGGTTTAGCGATCTAAAAGAAGTAATTCAATATTTAAATTCAGCCAATGCGCCCTCAGATATAAAACAAGGTCAACTGAGAAAACCTATAGATTTAAGTAAAATAGCTGAAACCCCAATGCAGTCAAAAACTTTCGATATTGGACAAAGTACCACATTAAAACCTGACACATTAGAGACCAAGGCTACTATTCAGACTAGTTCCAATTCTGATTCAGACCATAATATAAAAACTCAGGCTAAAGCTATTATAGAAAAAATTGCAAGTGAAAGAATGGATTCTGCCTCTGCTCTATTATATGTAGGTGCTGGATTAGTAATTATTGGAGCACTTGCCTTAGTTGCTTTTAACTGGCAAAATTTTACAGATTTGATCAAGGGGTTGTTGATAATTGTTTTGACTTTAAGCTTCTATGTTGCAGGCATATTTACTTTAAATAATCCCCGAGTTAGAAGTGTAGGTTTTAGCTTGATTGCAATTGCTTCAGTATTGTTGGCTTTAACTGGTGTTGGACTATGGAATTTTGGTATACAAACAAACTGGCCGGGCAATTTTCAAAGTTATTGGTTGATTTACTCTCTTGGTTTAGCAGTAGTTTACTCACTTACAGCCAAATTTACTAATAGAAACAACTACAACTACTTTTTCCTTGCTGCAGTTTATAGTTTTATTATTTCTTTATCACTAACTCTTACTAATGATAATAATTTTCGTATAGTCATTATCGCTGTTTTAAATTTAGCTTTGTATCTATCACAGAAATTTTTTGGCACTCTTACAACTACAGTACGCTACACGGCTACAATTTTGAACCAGCTACTGAGCTTGGGAATTATTTTGGTGGTTTATAATAATATTTTTGATATCAGGTCAAACAACTTACAATGGACAGCTATTATAGCGATGCTTATTCCAACAATCTTTAATCTATGGGCACATTTTGTTGAAAAAGGAAAATCACTTGGTTTTGAGGGACAAATTGCCTTAATAGCTTTATGTTTTAAATTATTACTGGTAGGAGCTATATTTGAATTTAACGCTCTCAACTATTGTATCAGCTTCTTAGCATATTCTGCTGTATTAATCATAGCCAAGTACTTTGTTTTGAAGCCAAAAGGAGATGGCTTAGATAAGATTGCAAGTAGCTTAATTTATTTACAAACTGTTGGGGTAGTCTTTGTGCAAATTGTGGCTTTTTCAAAAATTACAAACTTTGACAGTCTAAATTCTACCACTCAATTAATTGTTTTAACTCTTTGCTGGCTGATGCTGTCTACAACTACAATTTTAGATAAAGTACCAAATGCACTTCAGGCAGTCAACTTATTATTGGTAGTTATCTTTAATCGGCTACTTTTAAATATTAAACCTGATGCAGATAATGAATTGCTGGCTTGGGGGAATTTTGCTTTTGCTACTATTGGATTCGGTTTGAGTTATTTACTAAATCAGTTTAAATCTATTTGGAGGCACATAATGATTAGCCCGGCTATTTTTGCGATTTTAATTAGCATGATAATCAGCATACTGAGTGACAACAATTGGCTTGCGATCTGGATTTTTGGCTTGAGCTGTCTTGCTGTAAGTATACAGGCTAGATTTAACAAACTTTCTCAGGTTAGTTTTATAGGATTTGTATTGGAAATCGTTACTCTTTTTTATGCTTGGAATTTGATGATGCATTACAATCTTATAAATTCAGAAAACATACTTAAATTTGTCTATTTAGTTTTAGTTATCATTATTTTACACACTATATTAGCAGATTTTGAATTTAAAAATGAAACCCTAAGATTGCAAAATTTAATTGCCAAATATACTTTAGCAGGAGGATTAATTGCTCTAAGTTTGGATTATCAGTATGGTGTTTTACCTTTGATACTTGCAGTTTTATTTATTATAAATTTATATCTTTTCATCAGACGCAGATTAACCGGCTTTATTTACATTTTGTTCGGTTTGAGTATTTGGTTAAATTTTGAAATGGCACACAATTTTGATTTTCAACTTTGGCAATCTTTAGCAGGCCATGGCTTTTTGTTGATAATTTGGCAATTACTTGGTTCGGATTTAGTAAAAATTGGTTTAATAGATAAAGAAAAAGAGGCTATACAAAAATTGGCCACAGGATCCGGTTTTATACTTTTATTGGTCCTGCTAAACTATGTTAGTTATATTCCTAATATTTATTATACTTTAGCAATATTATTCACTACCGCAAGTCTGTCTATAGCTTCTATAAAGCGGCCCTTACTCCAATATCTTAGTGGACTTGGGCTAGTTTTGATGTGTTGGAACTTTGCTAGAGTTTATGATCTAAATAGTCAATTCTACGTCGTCCCGGTAACTATCTATTTACTTATAGTATCATATTTGATGTACAGGAGGAAGCAATCCAATGCTAGAACTTTAGAGATTATAGGCTACAATTGGCAGTTGGCAACATTATTAATTCAATCATTGCCAAGTACAATGGAAGGAATATACTATAGCTTAGCTCTAATAGGTTTGTCAGTTTGTTTATTTGTATTCGGATTATTTAGAAAAAATAAATTAATTACTTATATTGCTTTTGGGTATTTATTAATTGGTTTATTTATTCGCTTATACATTGTTTTGTTACAAATTCCATGGTATCTTTATCTACTATTTATCGGTATCGGATTAATTATAGCAGCAATTTGGTGGACTAATCAGAGAAATAAAAAGATATAAGGATAAATTTTAACGCTTAGAGTTGTGGGGCTTAGCCTCATATGCTTACTATACGTTTACCACTTTAAGCAGCAATTTACTGGATAAATCGGAAGCGTGATTAGTAAAAATACCTTGACAGTCGAGCATGGTTTCTTTAAAGTTTGAGTACCCTTCAGATACATTTGAAGGAATTTAAAACCTAAATATTAATTATGATTACGAATTCAAACAAAATATTATTGGCAAACAGTAATGGAAATGGGTCTTCTAAAACAGGACTTGCAAGTGCATCTAAAAAGACAAGACAAGAAGTAGCTAGCAAAGGCGGAAAAACATCTCAATCCAATGGAAGCGCACACCGTTTTAGCTCTGAAGAAGCATCAAAAGCGGGTCAAAAGGGTGGTCAAAATAGTCACTCTGGAGGTAGGAAAAAAGAAAATGACAACAATGAAAATGAAGAATAAGTGATTTTTAGAGAGATTATACCTAGCCGCTCCACATGGGGCGGTTTTTATATATCAAAATTCGGTAAAAGTTTTTTACAAAATAGCAATTAATAGATAACAAAAAAACCAGCCGAGAGTAATTCATCAGCTGGGAAATTCAAAATCAATCAATTTGCTAAGTAGCAAAGACAATTTTAACGGCGATTGGATAGAAACTGTTGAATTTTTTTGGATTGCTCCTGTAAAGTTATAGATGGCGTAACCTTAATTGGCTGTCCATCTAGATCGTTACTAATTCCATAAGTACCATCAGTAAAACGGCAGGTCCACCAACCAAAGCGATTATTGAGGTATATAGACTGTATCCATGTTTTAGTAATAGTGTTTTTAGAGCATACAGGAATGTAATAGCCAGGTTCGGCCATTACTTTCATATTAAGTTCTAACACTGAACGCTCAATACGAGCGTATTCAACTTGAAAATTTGGAGCTGAGACTTGGGCAACCAAAGTGGACGCAAGTACTAAATCGAACAACATAGCTGTTTTCCTTTTTTGTAACAACAAAAGCCTAACTTAAGTGATAGCATACTTTTTAACTCATGTCAATTTTTACAAGTGACCAATTTGCTAAACTCCACAATCTATATCCTACCCTTTACAACATTCAATTTAATTTATTTAATCAACAATAAACAAAACATATTTATGTCCAAAATTACCTCATCAATATTTATCACTTTAGATGGTTTTGCAGCTAGTAAAGATCACAACATCAGTTGGTTTCCCGTTAATCAAGAATTTTTCGATTACGCCGGTATACTTACCGATAATAGTGATACTGCAATTTACGGACGCAAAACTTTTGAAATGATGGACCAATATTGGCCAACTGCAGCGCAAGAACCAGACGCAGGAGAGCACGAAATCCAGCATGGCAATTGGTACAATGCAGCACGAAAAATAGTTTTTTCCAATTCTTTATCAAAAGATGATCGAGCAGATCTGCTTATTCTAGATAATAGTTCAGTAAAAGAAATACGTGAAATCAAGAAATACAATTCCAAGGATATGGTAATTTTTGGTAGCCCCACTATCGTAAACTTGCTTACAAACTTGGACTTGATTGATGAATATTACATTTTTGTAGCTCCTATTATTTTAGGTGACGGAATACCTCTATTTGAAAAAATACAAAAGACAAAAAATTTAGAACTTTTGGAATCCAAACAATTAGAAACCGGAGTCATGATGTTGCACTACAAAAAAATTAATTAAATATATTTATGTCTAACGCAATTACAATACAAACAACGGTTAATACCCCAGTTTCAAAAGTTTGGGAGTATTTTAATAATCCTGAGCACGTCACCAAATGGAATCAAGCTAGTGAAGATTGGGAATGCCCAAAAGGTACAAATGATTTACAGGTTGGTGGCGAATTCGTATACACAATGGCTGCAAAAGATGGCAGCGTAAGTTTTGATTTTGGAGGCACATATACTGATGTAAAAGAATTTGAAAAAATCAGTTATGTAATGGCCGATGGAAGAAAAGTTGATGTTACATTTAAAGAAGTCGATGGAAAAACTGAAATTGTTGAAACTTTTGATCCTGAAACTGAAAATTCACTAGAAATGCAAAGAGCTGGATGGCAGTCAATATTGGATAATTTCAAAAAGTACTCCGAAAGTCAAAATCAGTAAATTATATCATACCAAGCATTAAAATTAGCCCTTTTTAGGGGGCTTTTGTTTTTGATTAACTGCAATAGTTTAATTACTTTTCGCAAATTTCTTTCAATTTTTCCATAGCTTTTGGCCAGGTTTCATCAAAATAAGGTATAAAATCTGCAGGAGCATCAAGCTCAGCTAAAAACTCCGTAGTACCATTTATATCTTTTAAGGTATAATTTTCAAATGCCGGATATTGGTAATTTGAAGCATCAACACTTCCATTTTCTTTTTCCCTTTTGATTTCACTAAGATGTTTGATAGACAAAAATTCGTAGGGCCTGCTTTCGGCAATTTCGCTTATCAGTCCACCTTCAACTCCATCATTATCTACCCCTACAAACCTCATTTGACTACCTTCAGACCAATCTCCCTCAACTCGACTATCAGGTGAAAAAGGTGCAGTCCATAAAGGATAAGTTTCTTTACCAATAATAGTTTCCCAAACTTTTTTGCCAGGTGCATTAATTACGATTGTGTATTGTATTTTTTTCATAGAAATTTAATTTTAAATATTTATTCCTGATTATAGGCTTTTTTTAGTTCCTCAATATCGAGCTTACCCATTTTCATCATAGCTTGAGCCACTCTTCCAGCTTTTACAGGGTCTTTATCACCCATCATTTCACCCAAAGCTTTTGGTACGATTTGCCAAGATAGACCATACCTATCTTTCAGCCAACCACATGGTCCGGGCTGACCACCATCGGCAGTTAGCTTGTCCCATAAATTATCAACTTCAGCTTGGTCTTCACAGTCTATTAAAAAAGAAACCGCTTCTGTAAATTTATATTCAGGACCGCCGTTTAAAGCGTTAAATACTTGGCCATTTAGCTCAAAAGAGATTGTCATAACAGTACCTTCAGGCAGGGGCATGTTTTTACCGTACCTAGATACCTTGCCAATTTTGGAATTTTCAAAAAGTGAAGTATAGAAATGTGCAGCTTCTTCAGCCTGATTATCAAACCAAAGAAAGGGTGTAATTTTTTGCATAATAAAATAATATTTATATTTAGAATATCAGCTTCAAGAGTTGTTTCAAATTAATTGTCAAGCATAAGCAAAAAATATTTTTTGATAAAATCTACACTAGTACTACACATAAGTGGCAAAACCCATACCTAATAAATCAACTTATTAGCTCAATTTATCTATATATTTGTCACAATTATGATAATCTCATTATCCTCTTAATCAAATTATTTTTAGAAATAAATACTACAGGGATTGAAAACCTTATTGACAAAGCAGGAAAAAGGTAATCTTTTAGCTAGGTTAAGAACAATATTTGCACTAAATCTTATTAAGAGCTATAATTATTTAATAATAAAAATAAAAACAGAAGTGTAATGTCCTTTGGTATTGAAAAAAAAATTGAACTTAAAAAGCCGGAAAAACCGATTTTAGGCAAAGCACCTCACTTATTCGAAATACCATCAGAAGAACTCAAAGGTAAAGTAGTGCTTAAAATACCTGTAGATAATTGGCCTAAGCTAAATAGTAATTCTGAGGGTAATAAAACTAATTATGAGGAAGTTTATCAGAATTCAAGTGAAGATTATAAATATATTAAAGTTTCGGAACTGGAATACCGCCGAGTGCTTGAAAAATTTTTAAAAGACTGTAAAAGAGCAATTCTGCAACAAATTAATGCCCTGCAAATTAATGCTTTAAGATCGGAAGTTGAATTTGACGAGGAAAAATATAACGAGTTGGCGGGAAATTTAAATCTTATAAAAGCTTTTAAAGAAAAGTCGCATTATATTTCAGAACAAGAAATGGAAAAGGCTTATGAAACTATTGCATTTGATTGTTTAATGAAAGTAAAAAGGGGTGAAAGCGTAATTATTAGCTGCCAAGAACGAAGTGAGCTTTATATAACTATTCAAGTACTCAGAAAAATTGAAGACCTACTCAACAAGAAAATTCCTAATGGCGAAAACAAGCAAGAGATAATTAGGCAATATAAAGAAAAAATAAAATTTGCTATAGGTGATTATGATACTATATTAAAATATATTCAACATAAGTCAAATCTAAATAAGTTCAATTTAATTCTTCTAGACGATGGTGTTTATTCCGATAACTTAAATCGCTATATTGATAGCACGGTAAACCACATAATAAACTCCAAAGAACTTCCCTCAAACTTAGCAAATAAAATAAATGTTGAACCGGTCGTAATTGCGGCAATTCTTGAAAAAAATGAAAGAACCAGTAATAGACACCAACCTAAAATTATTTATGGTCTGGAATCCTTACCTAAAGAATCAATACCTGCCAAAACAATTCTGTTTAACCAAATTTCTTCATCAAACTATTTTCAAGATTTACTTAAAAAATTAAGTGAGAGCACAGGAATATCTACCCCTTTTCATGCATCTCGCGTAAATGGATTATACGACAAGCCCGATAGAGGTGATCTTTCAAAGCAAAATTTTATTAATCCAGACTTTCAAAGAGATTATGTGCAAATGCAAAAATATGAATTGAATGAAAAAAACTATAATTTAGTAAGTATTAGTCAAATGCCGAAAAATTACCGTGATACTATGAAAAAATTTGAAGCATTAGACCCAAATTTATCTTTTGAACTTATAAAGTTTTACGAAATTATGAGGAATACTGATAAAAATATTTTTGATTCTTTATTAATTCGTTTTGATCAAATTTTGTTTCCGTCTGAAATACACCTACTAAAAGAAGCAAGGGGGGAATCAGTTGAAGTTTTAGCTCAACATTTATCAGAAACTGCTTTGAGCTCTCCAATTGTATCCCAGTTGTCCAAAGTAATTACGTCAAAGATTCCTAGAGATATTGTCCAAATGCAGTTATGGATTGCAGAATTAATTGCTGAATGTGATGTTGCGTCACGAAAATATATTTATGGAAGTAAGCAACACTATTTCTATAAAAACACTTGTGATATGCTCAAAGGAATAAAAGTAGATAAAAAGGGAAATATTTCATTCGGAATAAGCTTTCCTAAATCACCTGAGACTTAAAGCTACAAAAATAGCTTAGCTTACTGATAACAGGCTCAATGTTTGTCATTTATTAGATAATATGCTATAATTAAATACGTGAATAATAACAAAGATTTACCTCCAAATAACAAGAAACAACCTTTACTTAATAAAATAATATCGCCTCTTATATCACTTTTTAAAGTTCAGAAAAATATTGATACTGAAAAAACAAGCTCTGAATCATTTCTTGAAGATATAGATGTAAAAAAAGCTGATTTAGATATAATTTATAAAGATTTTGTTCAAAAATCCCCTGCATTTGGAATTTGGCATGACAAGAGCCTGAAAGATTTTGAAGATTTTATTGATAAACTTCCTTTTAGTTTTGGTCCTGAAAAACCAATTTATAAACTTTTAATTGATATTAGAAATAATCCTGCCAGATATACTGATTTAACTGAAAACCTTAATCTTATACATTATAATACCCAAAAACCTTTGCCTTATGACGGGAATCATAGAATATTCTATCAAATTTTATGTGGTGAGTGGAAGTTGATTTTAGAGAAAGTATATCTAGATAATAAGCCTATTAAAGACAATCTTATAATAAAATCTCAGTTTGAAAAAGCTGTTAGAAGTTTAGAATTGTAAAACTATCTAAATAGCGCGGGGACACTCATTAGTAGCCAGAGAATTAGTTTAGAATTATAGTACCTCCTACAGATAGAATTATGGAGGTTAGAATCCAGTTATGTTTTTTGGGTTGATTATATATATTGTTAGTCATATGTTCTATTTTTATTTGTTTTCAAATTTTAAGAACTATGCGAACAAAATGTCAATATAAATTTACTTTCCCGGCTTTTTATTAAACTCCCTCATAGCATTATCTTGGGTTTGTTTTGCCCTATTTTTATCAGGATAGTAACTTACTTTGAAATACTTTTTTCGCCTATCATATGCAATTGCCGGAACAGCCTCCAGATTTTCTTGAGTAATCGGATGTTTTGCAAAGATTATGTTTTGGGGCAAATCAGGTAGTTTGTTTTCAGCGTAACTTTTCGGATCAATTTCCAAAATTTTATCTGCAGGAATAACACCGTTTTCTATAGCTTTTTTCCACAAGTTTAAAACTATTTCTTGTACCGCAATTTCTTTAATGTTATTGAATTCTGTAACAGGCAAAGCAGGATGGGAATTATTTGTGCCAGTAAGTTTGATAAGTATAGACTTTTTATCTCTACCCGGCAAAATTGGAACCTCCTCCAGCTGAATTATACCCTCAATCGGGATTTCGATCCCTGCATAAAATTTACGCTTGTTTTTGTAGTAGAAAACTTTGTATTTTTTGTTGTTTATTTCAATTCTATCAGGGTTTTTCTCCAGAATCTTAGCTTGTTTTTCTTTGGAAATAAATTCCTCAAGTGTAAATTCTAGGTCAATTTTCCCCTGCTTTATAGCTTCTTTTAAACTTTTTTTGCTTGTAATCCCAAAAGGCAGTAGTTTTTCTGTAAATTTTTCGGCCAAACTAGACTCTTTAAATTCTTGTATCTGGCCATTTGAGCGTACATGCAAGTCCAAAATTTGCTTTTCAAGATCTTTTATATTTTTTAGAAAATTAAATTCTGATAAGGTTTTCGCCGAGACTGCCTTGGTCAGATTTACAAGATGTTGTACAAAGATTTTTACAGCTTTTTCGGAATTTTCAGCAATTTTTGTTTGAGTAGCAATAGGACGACCATCATTTTTCAAGTGATAACGGATAATTTCCTGAACTTCATCTTGCTTTGAATTGTATTCTATACCTAAAAATTGCTCATGTAAAATTTGGCTACCAATTTCGGGAATCCATTCAAGTTCCACTTTTTCGCATTGAAAAGCCCCTGTATAGCCTGCCGCGTTGGTCATAATTTCTCCGGCAACAATGTATCTAGGCAAGGGACCGAGTCTTAGAGCTGAAGAGGGGTGGATTGTTATTCCCTCACCATTTCCGTACATACGTCTGTATTCTTCACGATTTATTCTTTCGAGTAAATTTCCGATGCTTCCGGCCGCCACAGATTTTGCAATATGTTCTTGGTTTGTACTTGAAGTTGGGTCAATTCTGTGCCTTCTCAGAGTTTGAATCAGATCCTGTCTGATTAATTGGACTTCTTGTAACACTTTTGGGTTTAAAAAATTGGCTGTAGGCCACTCTAAATTATCAATATTTTTACTATGTTGATCCCATATATTTAGAGAAGTTTCCTGATCAGAAAGGGGCTCACCTTTTTTATTGAGTTTAAAAGAACGATGTACAGCTTCAATCTCTTGCAAGTCGCCCGTAGAACGATCAAACACTGATTTGCAGGACATAAAAGCCGCAATAGTACAAATGGCATCCACACACCCAAATCTATTGGCTTCTACAACCATACGGCTAATATGAGGGTCCAGAGGTAAGTTTGCCATAATCTGACCTATTCCAGTGATGTTTTCGGCATCGTCTAAAGCACCTAAAATTTTTAAAGTGTTGATAGCTTTTTGAATACTTTTGGCTTTTGGCTGGTCAATAAATTTAAAGTTTATAACATCCTGAATTCCCAAACGTTTCATTTTTAAGACTGTTCCGGCTAAATCAGTACGTAAAATTTCTGGTACATCAAACTCAGGTCTAGGTGTTTGTTCATCATAAATTCTATAACATACTCCCGGAGCAGTTCGACCCGCCCTACCCTTTCTTTGATTTATAGCTGCCATGGAAGCTTCTTCATCCTCAAGTCTGGATATACCTGTTTTATGATCATAAATGCTTGATCTTTGCAGCCCCGCATCAATCACAACACGTACTCCGTCAATTGTCAGTGAGGTTTCGGCAATGTTAGTAGCAATAACTACTTTACGTTTTCCAGGATATTTCAAAAATACTTTTTCTTGCTCTAAAAGACTCTGTTGTCCAAAAAATGGCAATATTTCCAAATCGTCTAGGTTCTGATTTTTAATACTGGCAATAGTTTGTCTAATCTCAGCTTCACCGGGTACAAAAATTAAAATATCCCCTTCCTGGTCTGAATTTACAACTTTTTTTACTTTTTTTGCAATTGATTGGATATAGTCTCTAGGACGTTCTTTTTCATAGTAAACTTGGACCGGATACATTTTTCCCGGAATTTCCAGTACCGGAGCGCCTCCAAAAAACTCGCTAAACTTTTCAGCTGGAATAGTAGCCGAAGTAACTAAAACTTTTAGCTCCTGCATTTTTCTCTTGCGTCTTTCCTCATTGACTGTTAAAATCAGCCCCATCAAAAAATCTACATTGAGATTACGGATATGAGCTTCATCTAAAATTATTCCACTGTATTCGGGTAAAGTCTGTCCTGAGATCAATTGCTCAATCAAAATTCCGTCCGTCACATAATCCAGCACTGTGCCTTTGGTTGTAGTGTCGTTAAACCTCACATGATAACCCACGCTCTCACCTACTAGCTCGCTCTTTTTACTGGCAACGTATTCGGCTACAGTAATAGCAGCCGGGCGTCTAGGCTGCGTGGTAGCAATTTTGCCGTTTACAATCTCCGACATCATCCTGGCAATTTCCGTAGTCTTACCCGACCCGGTATTACCTATAATAATCGCGATAGTATTATTTCTGATAAGCTCTTTTATCTCCTCCTCATGCTCCAGCACCGGCAAATCCAAGATTTTCTCAAAGTCGGCAGTTTGATTTATATCGTTTAAGTTTATTTTGTTTTTTCCTTTCATGAAACTATTTACTCTTAAGATTCTTTAGCTTTAATAGTAACTTATAGGAAATGGTCGACTTTGGCAAGTGGCAGCAGTTAAGACTTGGATTAAAGGGAAGTTACTTAAAATACCCCCTAAAATATTATAACTACTATTGAGTATTTTACTACTTTCTAATTTCAGGATGATAATCACCAATGTAAACCTTTACTTTTTGGCCATTTTGCTGTATGAAAAGTAGTCTTTGTCTTGCACCAATATCAAATGTACAATTATCTGTTTTTGTTGGATCAAGCTTTACTCCATCTATAGTTTCTTGGCCAAGAATTTTGTGCATGCCACGTCTTAAACCTGAAGTGCTACAATAATGACTATATTTGTCTATTAGTTTTGAGTTATCCACGGCATTTAAAAGCGTAGTTTGATAAAACTCATTTAATATACGTATAGTTTGACGTTTTTCCGAATCCTCTAGCAAGCTAAAATTAGACATGCTTGATGGTGTTAGTTCGATGTAGGGTAGTAATTCATTAACAAGTTCAAAAAAAACTTTAGCTAATTCTACATTTTTTAATCTTTTCAGGTTTGTATATGAAAATTTAGTCTCTTCTTGGTTTGCTAGATTTTCTTTGGAGCTTAATGCCAGTTTTGTAAGTTTATTTGATCAACTAAAGAATAAAACACCAAGTGAAATGCCAAGAGTAGCAATGAATGATGCTGACCCAAAAAAAATACCGCCATATTAGAACCTGTTTGAATACTTTCTAAAATTAATCTGTAATAAGTCAGTATGGCTTATCCATCTGATTTAACTCAAGCAGAGTACGAGGAAATAAAACACTATCTACCTGATAAAAAATGTACTAAACCTCTAAAATGGACAAAACATCAAATTATCAATGGAATGATGTATGTCTTGGTTTCCGGGTGTCAGTGGAGGATGCTCCCTAAAGATATGCCGCCTTGGGAAACAGTATATTACTATTTTAATACATGGAAGAAAGCAGGAGTAATAGACCTGATTTTAAAAAAATCTGGTAAAAAAGTATCGTCTATTGCTGGGAAAAGAACCTTTACCGACAAAGGGTATTATTGATTCCCAGAGTGTTAAAAATACTGATTGTGCATGTAAAAAGCAGAAAGGTTATGACGGAGGTAAGAAAGTAGGAGGAATCAAAAGACATTTAGTAACTGATACTAATGGTCTGCCTTTGGACATTGTCATTACTCCTGCTAATGAAAGTGAACGAGATGTTTGTTTTCAAATTCTGTTAAACCAAGAAGAGCTGCTTGTCAGACTTGAGGAAATATATGCAGACAGCGGTTACAAAGGAGAAAGGTTTGAATTTGAAATATATCAGGATACGGGAGTGATAATTACTGTAGTTCCAAGAAGACAGAATACTAAGACAAGTTTTGCTGTAGTACCAAAAAGATGGGTTGTGGAAAGATCCTTTTCCTGGCTGGATAAATGCCATAGGTTATGGAAAAATACTGAGAGGATGATAAATACAAGTAAAGCAATGATTCAACTATGTTTCGTTAGATTATTGGCAAGGAGACTTGGAAATTGGGGAGTTTAGTGATGGGTAGAGATTTCAAACAGGTTCTTATATACAAGCAATTTTGAACTTAGATAGCCATCCTCATAAGCCAGCTGAATTTATAACAGGTAGAATCATATATGATAATATCACTACATCTTCAATACTAAATTTTTTGATTTCGGAAATTAATAAACAAGAATTTAGATTCAAAGAAAATTCACGTCCTATTAAAGAAGTTGGCGGGATTAACGAAGCAAATATGATAACATTATTTGGCAATATAATAACAGCGGAAGGTTTTGATACAAAAAAAATTTCTGCTGTTACAGGTGAAGGAAGTGGACTTATTGAAAACATGGGTTGGAAACGAGTTGAAAATGAAGGTACAACTAGACAGTTAACTGAAAAATATCAACAGCCTATTCACTTTTCGCAATTTCCTTGGATCGAAACTGACAATCGCCGCCTTGCTAATAATTTTATCAAACAAATATCTATAGAAACAGATAAATCAAAAATATTGAATGCTGACCTTAGACGCTCATGGGATAGTTTTGGGGAAATTGGCACCGAGGAAAGAATTGGGGAAAACAACAATTTAAAAATTGAAGATATTGACTCAGAGATTGGTAAGATCTTAACTGAGCAGGGCTATGAATTAATCTACCCTGACAATCAAAATCCTGACATACTATTAAGTTTTATGTATTTCCATGAGGTTAAACAAATTTTTGACAGATATGCCAATAAAGCCAAAAGTGAAATCCCGCACGATAATTTCAAATATATATTTAGCAAGTTTAACAATCCATGGAGCAAAGATAAGTGTTTACAAGAATTGTACTCTGAGCTTATTTATTTAGGTCAGTGGAAAGGATACACTAGAATTGAAATAGAAAGTGAGGTAGTTTTGGATATAAGGCGCAAATATAATTTAGTTACTAGTGTAACCAAAAAAGCAAGAAGAGATTTGGGGAAAAGTAAAAACAGGCCTGATATCGAATCACAGTAGACTCAGTTATAGTATTGCACACAATAAAAAATTCAAGCAAGGAAACTTGTCTAATCCCCGAAACAGATTCCTAATTCCCTAGCTCTTAAAACTATATCACTTTCTGGATTTACAAGTTTTACGCTTTGCTTGTACATTTCCAAACTATTTTCTACAAACTGGCCGTTTACATATCCCACAGCACAACCAAATTTTTGCTCTCTAACCATTTTTCCTGCATAGGCCCCAAACATACGGGATAAGATTCTATCCCAGCCATTTGGACTTCCTCCTCTTTGCACATGGCCAAGTACTGTATTTCTAGCCTCAAACTTGCCTGATGAATTTAAAAATTTTGCTAAATTCTCCCTACACCACCAAGTTTTGTTTCACTACTTTGACCACCGCCACTTTTCACACTTACTCCATTTTGCCTGTCTATCGCGCCTTCAGCAACTACCACCAGCCCCCAAGTTTGTTTATTATTTAATCTTTTTTCAAAAAACTTTTCTATTTTATCATTTTCAAAAGGTATTTCAGGAATTAGGATGCAGTGAGCACCACCTGCTATTCCGCTGTAGAGTGAGATCCATCCGGCATTTCTACCCATTACTTCAAGCACCATGATTCTGTCATGACTTTGTGCAGTTGTAGAAATTCTATCCAAAGCTTCAGTAGTAATTTCCACGGCTGTTTGAAAACCAAAAGTAAAATCGGTACCAGGTAAGTCATTATCTATACTTTTAGGCACTCCAATAGCCTTTATACCATGTTCCTGTAATTGAAGCAAGGTAGTCATAGTACCATCGCCACCCAAAACAACTAGAGCCTCTAGCCCCAATTCATTATAGCTATTTACAGTCTGCTTAATAATCTCAGGATCAATTTGGTGTACATTTCCAAGTCCGATTTTTCCGGCAAACCTACCTTTATTTACGCTCTTTAAAAATGTTCCACCTTGAAATCTATATGGATCCGTAATTTCGGGAGTCAACTTTATGTAATTTTTATCTAATAACCCTTCAAAACCCTTGTAAAATCCTAAAATTTCGTAATCAGGGTATAGTGAAGTAACCACAGCACCAGTTACAGTATTAAGCCCGGGACAGTCTCCACCGCTATTAATTATACCTATTCTTTTAGTCATATATCAAAAAGCCTATTCTAAATATCAAATTATTTATTCAAAAAATTGCCAAGTATCTATATTGTTAAGTTCTCTACAAGCTTCTTCCAAACGAGTTATAAAGCCAATTTCACCTTGTCTAAGCCAAGCTCTAGGATCATAGTATTTTTTATTTGGTTTCTCTTCTCCTTCAGGATTGCCAAGTTGAGTTTGAAGATAGCCTGAATTTTTATCAACAAATCCTTTTACTCCATTCCAAAAAGCCCATTGGAGATCTGTATCTAAATTCATTTTAACTACTCCATAGCTTACTGCCTCTTTAATTTCCTCTATAGTAGAGCCTGATCCGCCATGGAAAACCAGATTTAATGGCTCACTTTCGGTATTAAACTCTTTTTGCACATACTCTTGAGAGTTTTTCAAAATAATTGGTTGCAAGTGAACATTACCTGGTTTGTATACACCGTGTACATTACCAAAAGAAGCGGCAATACTGAAATTAGGTGAAATCTCACTCAAAGTTTTATAAGCTAAAGCTACATCTTCAGGCTGAGTATAAAGCTTATTATTTTCAATCCCCTCATGATTTACACCATCTTCTTCACCACCAGTTATACCAAGCTCAATCTCTAGCAAGCAATCAATTTTACTCATTCTTTCCAGATATCTTTTAGAAATCTCCAAATTTTCACTTAGCGACTCCACACTTAAATCAAGCATGTGAGAAGTAAAGAGTGGTTTACCATGTTTTTGGTAATACTTTTCACTTTCATCAAGCATACCATCCATCCAAGAAAGCAGTTTTTTAGCACAATGATCAGAATGTACACCTACTGCTACACCATAAGTACTAGCAAGTTCGTGTATAAATTTTGCCCCTGCAATACTTCCGGCAACTGAAGCTTGATTATTGTCATTTGGTAGAGATTTTCCGGCTACAAATTGACCACCTCCGTGAGAAAATTGGATAATCAAAGGGCTATTTACTTTAGCTGCAGTTTCCATTGCTGCATTTATCGTGTCACTCCCAGTTACATTTACTGCCGGTAGAGCAAAGTTATTTTTTTTAGCTACGGAAAATACTTCACGCATTTCTTTACCGCTAAAGACTCCATGTTGATATTTTGTTGGTACAGACATATTAATATTGATACAAAAAATTTACTTACTTAAATACTCCAAAGTTGCTCCTCCACCCATAGATACAAAATCAAATTTACTGATTATTGCTTCAGGGAAAGATGAATTAGTATCGCCGCCGCCTACAGCTTTAAAACAATCATCTAGACTCACTACAAAAGTAGCCAGTTCCAATGTTCCTTGGTCAAAAGGAGGTTTTTCGTAAAATCCCAGGGTTCCATTCCAAAATAGCGTTTTAGCTTCTTTAGCTACATTTTTAAATAATTCTAAGGTTTTTGGACCCACATCGCGTCCGTAAGTTTTTTCTCCCTCAGACTCATAGACAAAATCTAGAGGTAAAACTAGTTTCTCTTTATTATTTTGCAGCATTTCTTTTGCAGCTTCCAAAAAATCCTCTTCAATCATAGAATCATATACTGGTGGTAAGCCCAGCCAACCAAGCTCCGTAGCGGCTTTTACAAAAGTAAAACTTAATAAACCTCCCAATATAATTTTATCTGCTTTAGGCAAAATTTTACCGATCAGAGGTAATTTAGTTTCTAACTTAGCTCCGGCCATGACAACAATTAGTGGTGATACCGGGTGTTCTTTGATTTTGTTTAGATTTTCAAGCTCTTTTTGGTATGCAAGCCCATAAGACCAAGGTAAAAGATCTTTGATTTCGCAATTTGTAGCTTCTTTTCTATGGCTTGATGGAAAAGCTTCATCTACATAAAAATCAGCCAAAGTCGCGTATTCTTTAGCAATTTCCAATCTTTCAGCGTTGTCTTTGGATTTTTCTTTTGGTTCAAAATGAGTGTTTTCCAGTACAAAAACTTGATGAGTAGAGCTTTTTACTTTATTAGCAGCTTCACTAAATGAATTAAATTGATTTATAAATTCCACCTTTACGCCAAGATTTTTATTGATTACCTCAAGCATTTTTTGTGTACTTAGAGCCTCCTCCTGACCTTTAGGTCTGCCCCATTTAGTAGCTAATATTACTTTGTTGCCTTGCTCAATTAAAAGCTTTATAGTAGCTTTAGCATCATCAATCCTAGCCACATCTTCTAAAGTAGGTAAATCAAAACCTACCCTGACTAGGACAATTTTATTTTGCATTTGTTTAATATCAATCATAAAAATACTTATTCTAATTTACTCTGTCATTAATTTCCCCTTTTTCAAATCCGGTAATATGTTCTATGGTCGAGTCTAAAATACGCATTAGAGCATCTTTAGTATAATATGCAGAGTGAGGGCTAAAAATTACATTATCTCGCACCAAAATATTTTTTTGCTCTAAAGTAACATTTCCCAAATACATTTGATTTTCACCATCAATCGTATCAAGTCCGGCAGCTTTGAAAATACCTGAATCCAAGGCATAAATTAGATCCTCATTTTTAATTAAAGCTCCACGTGAAGTGTTGATAAAAATTACATCTTTTTTTAGTTTATCCAGATTTTCACGACTTAAAATACTCTCAGTTTCTTTGCTAAAAGGCACATGTATGGATAAAATGTCAGCATTTTTGAGAACAGTGTCCAAGTCCACATATTCGAATCCGACTTTTTTAGCTAAATCTGCATTTTGAAAAACATCGTAGACTAAAATTTCCATGTTGAAAGCCTTAGCAATTTGAATTACGTTAGCACCGATTCTGCCTGAACCGATTACTCCAAGTTTTTTTCCATTTAACTCAAATCCGAGGCAATCTTTATATTCAAAATTGGCTTTTTTGGACCTTTCAGCTAGAACAGGTAGGTATTTAGCTAAACTTAAAAGTAGCGCAAAAGTATGCTCGGCAATAGTATTGGATCCATAAGCTTTTACATTGCAAACAGGAATATCTTTTTGTTTAGCATGTTCAATATCAATATGATCAAAACCGGTAGACCTTGTAATGATAAGTTTTAAATTGGGTAGGGCGTCTATTACTTTAGCTGTGACTTTGTTGTAAATAAATACTGACAAAACTTCCGCATCTTTAAACTGCTCAATATTTCCCTCAACATCCTCTGAATCAATAAAAATATGGCTGTTACCTGATACCTTGGACTTTATATATTCTTTTTCCCAGTCCTCCAAGGCAAAATGTGCAATAGTAATCATAAAGTTAAAATTAAATTAGTTTATATATTTTGTAAACCTCTAGTCATTCCCAAAACCTTTGCAGGAACCAATGAAGCACCACCGACTAAAAAGCCATCAATCAAATCTGACTGAGCAAATTCGGCAATATTAGTTTCATTTACGCTTCCACCATACAAGATACCAATTTTATCTGAACCTGCACCAAAAATGTCACTTAGTATATTCTTAATAAATTCATTTACCTCCTCGACTAGTTCTTTTGTCGCAGTTTTACCGGTACCAATAGCCCAGACAGGTTCGTAGGCCACAATTAAATTGTACGAGCTTTGCAGATTTGAATCAGGTTCAACATTTTGTAATCCTTCTCTGATTTGACTTTCAAGCTCACCCCATTGAATATCAGTAATCTCAGAATTTTCCTGAAATCCAATACAAAGCATAGGAATTAAGCCATTTTTAACTGTTTGAATGACTTTTTGATTGACTTCTGAGTTTGATAATTTATGCAAAGCTCTAGTCTCAGAGTGACCAATTATTACATATTCTACACCGATGCTTTTAGCCATTAATCCAGAAATCTCTCCTGTAACTGCACCAGACTCCTTAGCCGAGATATCCTGTAAGCCAAGTTTACAATTAAGAGCTGAATTCTCTTTGATTTCAACAAGATTATTTATATATATTGACGGTGGGCAGACTACAGTTTCAAAATTACCGCTAACCTCAAAAGCTTCTTTGTAATTTGTAAATAATTCTGTAGCTTCATTCAAAGTAGCTGGATTCATTTTCCAGTTTAGTGCTAATATTTTTGATTTTTCTAACATATGTAAATTAAGAATTACTTCTAAAAACTCTATTAATAAATTTTAATTTTAGGCAATACTATTTTTTTTGAACCATTGACAAATTATATATAATTGTTAGACTTCAAGTAAAGTTAAAGTAATAATTACAATATATGACACCAACAATTGCAATAAACGGATTTGGTAGAATAGGTAGAAACTTATTCAAAATTGCCATCAAAAAAGGATACAAGGTAGCTTTTATAAACGACCTTACAGACAGCAAAACCCTTGCTCACTTACTCAAGTACGATAGTGTACACGGTAAATTTGAAGGTGAAGTGAAAGCAACTGACAAAGGTATTTTAGTAAATGGAGTTGAAATCCCAATTTTAGCTGTAAAAAATCCTGCAGAACTGCCTAGTGGAGATCACGGAGTAGATGTAATGATTGAGTGTACTGGTATTTTCACTGACAGAGAAAAAATGTCGCTTCACTTGCAAGCCGGAGCTAAAAAAGTAATTTTGAGTGCCCCTGCAAAAGGTGATGTAGATGCTACAATCGTAATGGGAGTAAACGATGACACCCTAAAACCTGAGCATGTTTTAATCAGTAATGCTAGCTGCACTACAAACTGTTTAGCACCACTCGCTTTTGTACTTGAAAAAGAATTTGGAATTGTAAAAGGCTTCATGAACACAATTCATAGCTACACAAACGATCAAAATCTTCTGGATTTACAACACAAAGACCTAAGAAGAGCTAGAGCTGCTGCAGTCAACATTGTTCCAAGTACTACAGGAGCGGCAAAAGCAATCGGTTTAGTTGTTCCTTCTTTAAAAGGTAAATTGGACGGCTTGTCTTTACGTGTACCTACTCCTGACGGTTCAATTGTAGATCTAACTTGCCAATTGAATGCTGAGGTAAGTGTAGAACAAATTAACGCAGCTTATGCAAAATACGCGGCTATGGATAATTTCAAGGGAATCATGCAATATGAGACTGATGAAATCGTTAGTAGCGACATCGTGGGAAATCCGTACAGCTGTATCTTTGATAGCACAATGACCCAAGTAATCGGTGGCACTGGAAACCTTGTAAAAGTGTTCGGTTGGTATGACAACGAATGGGGTTATTCAAACAGATTAGCTGATTTAGTCGACAGAGTAACTAACTTGTAAGTTGACATTTTATCGCAAAAATGGTATAATAAAGTATATTAAGAACACATTTAACACTAAGCACTCCTGTAAAAAGGGGTGTTTTTTGTTTTGTAGGCAATTGTCCCTATTGTAAATACGGTTATTATGACTTGTAGTCTGACAATAAGGAGAGAAACTAAACTATAAAAATCATTATTTTTCATTAAAGAATTCATTAAAAATTTCATCAGATAATTTGTTGATATCTTGCCTGGTTACTTTTTTCAACATTTTATGTAAACCATGTTCATCTTTTAATATAAAACTTTCACCAGAGTCACCTCTCGTAAATCCTACAATGCTTGTATTATCTTGCAATCTATCAACAGCTTCCTCAGTAGTGTTGAATAATTTTACATTTGCAGTATAGATTTTGTTACCCGGTAAAACTTGGTATCCTTCTAATGGTGAAAGTGAGGTTAAAGTTACCAAATCAAAGTTGACCCCTATCTCTTGAAAATAATATTCAAAAATTTTATAGTTTTCTCCAGTAATCAAGGATTCAGTTACTACTAGAATAGGTTTGTTTATCAATTTTTTATATTTTGTTAAATATTCTATGTTATCGATAATTGATTTGTGTGGATTTGGTAATTTTAAGTGCCTCAAGCTTTTTGGTTTTATACCAACAGTTAAGAGATTAGAAAATCCATTTTTATTTAATATCTTATTAACTAGTTTACCAATAATTAGAGCTGGAATACGACCACTAACATCATCAGAACATATTAAACCATACTTATTCTGTTCCAGTGCAGGAATTAAATCGTTCATTAATTTAATTACATATTCCTTTAGTTTTGGAATGATAAAAGTGTTATATTCAGAGTTAATTGGATCTTCCATATACTTATTATTTTATTTACTTTATGTGATGCTAGAATATATAATAGCACAAAAATACCACATTATCAATGGTACTGATATTATACTTAAGACCATATATTTTTATTGTGTTAGCTTTTGTACTATTTGTTTATATCCTACTGTTTCAGTTACTTCAGGATAGTCTTCACACAGCTCAATTTCAATCATTTTATAACCACAATTAGTAAAAAAAGGTTCATTTGCTACATAGCGAATTAGCACATAATCTTTTCTATTTTGTTTAGCTAGCTCTTCAATATAACGCATTATTTGTTTGCCAGGACGCAATCCAGCATAATTTGCGGAATAAGGGAAAAAATGGGGTACTTCAATAGCCTGTTCACCACCTGTTAATTTTAGAGCAGTTGAAATTTGCTTACTTATCTCAGGCTTAATAATAACTTGCAATTTATCTACATTAGTTCCAGTAGAATCAGTTAACTCTTTTGTAACCTCCCTTCCATCCGCATTTTTATACAATGCCTTGGTCCCAAATTCCAAGATCAAATCATTTTTGTAGGTTTCAGCTTTTTTTATAAAAAGTTCCAAAGATACACTATTCAGAACTTGTTTCAAAATTAATTCCAAGGCAGCTTTTTTTATATTAACATTACTTTCTTTATGCTTTAAAATTTTTACCAAATCGAAATAACGCTGCTTATCTCTATAAAATTCTTTAATTTCTATATCTACCTTAGGCAAAATATCAAAAGAAAAGTCAACTGAATTCGATTCATCAAAGTCTCTTATATAATTTCTCAATGTTTCTGCTATCCCGAACGAAGTATGAATATTTAAATATGATTTAAGCATTTTCAAAGTGCGGTTGTTTGCCTCATACAAATTAGGATAAACCTGTGTGAAATCTTTTAAACCCCAGGATTTTACTGTAGTATTAGGTTCCAAATTTGGAAAGCAATTTAAGTCGTATATTCCATTATCTATCTTTAGCGTATCAAACTTGCGTCTAAATTCCATAATATTACCACTATAGCACAAAAAATTGCTTTGTTCAATCTTGATTTTAATTAGCAGATCATTAAATTTATACGTTAGCCCTTTCCCAAAAATCCTTATTATTCAAATTTTTTAAACACCATTGAAATTGCCCGTCACTAATATCATCTGAAAACTGGTCTATCGCTAAAATGCTATAAACCAAAATATATCTAAATATCTTAACTTTTTCATCTTCAGTGATTCTTATATTTATCAGCTGCCAAATTTGGTTTTTCCAATCAATATTAGATTTATTATACATGTCCATGAATTGCCAACCTAAAGCAACATCAAATAAATGATCTCCCTTCATAGTAAAAGTCCCAAAATCAAAAACTGAACTAACTTCCAAATTATCAGAAAACATTATATTTCCCGGGTAAAAATCACCATGAATCAAATCATATTTACCTGTATACTGGGTACTAAAAGCACTAACTAACTTTTCAAATTTTTTCTGGAAATCAACAACATTTTCATTAAATACATTATTTAGTTTACCATATTTATATTTCAGTGATTCGACAATAAAATCATTCCAATCATTATTTTTTCTTTCGGGAAATATTTTAGGATTTCTATATAAAAACTCACCTTGATGAGGAATTGTGGAATTTATTTCTTTTATACTGAATAAAGCATTAACGTAACTATTTAAAAACTTCTCTGCATCGTCAGAGCTTAGGTTTTTAATATTGGATAGTGTAAATACCTTGCCGTTTAACTTTTTTTCGGTAACTAAAATACAATCTGATTTTTCTTCCACATTATAAATCTTGGGTAGTTCAAAATTTAAATTTTTGGTATCTAGGCTATCATAAAATAGTTTTAGTTTGTGAAAATTACTAAGTTCAACATTATTAGGATAGATTTTTACTACAGTATCGTCATTATTATCAAAAACAGTTGCTTCCATTCCTGATCCAATCAATTTTTTACTTTTTAAGCCCAGCTTTTCGATTTGCTCCTGAGTTAATTTCTGGATATACTTCAAATAATTCCCCTGCCCGCCAACTAAAATCTTTTCAGCTTCATCCAACTCAACCCAAAAAAATTTGAATTTCATCATGTTATCTTCTCCGTTTCCACTTACTATATGGACCCACTCATCTCTTGTTTCAATTGATTTTAAGCAGAAAACATGTCTATTATGAATTTCTTGTTTTTCTTTAGAAATATACTCAAAATTACCTAAAAATCTAATTTCTTCGAAGTTTTCTAAGCCTGACTCTTCATAAATTTCTCTAATCACACCATTTTCAGGTGATTCACCCAATTCTAATGTACCTGCAGGAACTTGAGTACCAACCTTGGGTATATCTACATGGTCGAAAACCAGCAATTCAGTTTTACTTTTTATTTCTCTGATTATATAAGCTAATACTTTCTCTTTGTGAATCATATCCAATCTTTATGCTAACTCCGAGAAAATGTAAAGTTGACAGAAAATGAATAGCCGTTAATTGTTGGTCATTATTTAATATAATATTATTATGGCTAAAATTATCGCATATTTAAGTTTCAACGGAAATTGTACAGAAGCAATGAATTTTTATAAAAATGCTTTAAATGCAGATTTGGAAATCCAAACTCTAGGTCAGTCTCCAATGGCGGACCAAACACCTGCTGAAATGAAAGATAGAGTTCTTCACTCAGCTCTAACAAAAGGAGATTTAAGTATTTATGCTTCTGATATGATCAGACCCGATGACAAATATATACCCGGTGGTATGGTGGCTTTAAGTATAATGTGTGACAGCGAAGATCAAATTCACACCTTTTATAATAATCTATGTCAGGATGGCACACCTTCAGATCCTCTTACAGACACATCTTGGGGAGCTATATTTGGTACTTTAACTGACAAATTTGGTGTCAGATGGATGTTTAATTACGATAAAAATCAGTTAAGCTAGAAATTAGATTTTAGTGCAGAAAATTTTGAGTTATTTTGTTTACTTAGATTTAAATTCGAGAAATTTCTAACATTATTATCTTTAGTTTGCTTCATTTTCTTTTTTTCCTGTTTGTAGAAGCTATTGGAATTACCCTGATTTAAAAGTTGTGATGCAAAATTATATAAATTAATTATATCTTTATAACCTTCACTATTTGGATGGATGCCATCAGTTTTTTTATCTTCAGTTAAGTTAGGATTTACTAGAATAAGATTTGGGTTAGTTACGGTCAATAAATATAAATTAGCTCTAAACTGAGCTATATCACCATTTTGAATATGAGTAGTTATCTTGTTTGCATAAACTCTACTCATTTTACCATTTTCTGCGAGCTGATTTAAATATTCTGCTCCAGGCACATAAGACGGCATTAAATAAAGAATTTTTACACCTTTCAGTGCGTTGACGATTATCTGCAAATTTTGTGTTACTTCCTCAACAGACTCCCCTGCTAGGAAATCATTGGTTGAGAGACTTAATCTTACGTCATTAACTAAGCCTAACTCAGCTACTTTTTTAAGCTTTGGCAGTATAAGCTTGATAAACTGGCCTGTATTTAACCCAGAGATGGATATATTGTACAGGTTTTGAGCAGCTGGATTGTTATGATTAATTGAATCACCTGCAAATAAAGTAACTTTTTTTCCTTCTAGCATTATTAGGTCAAGTTCTAAATTAGACATTTCTTGCCATAGTTCCAAACCTGGATTTTGATCAGGGCCTAATTTACAATAAAAATTGAGTAGTTTATTGTACCTATCAACTATTTCACCACCTTCAAAATTTTTAATTTTTTGAAATATTGTATTGAGGTCTCTGTCAAATTTATCTCTATTCGACACCCCCTTTTGTTCAACTTGATTTATTGATGCTTCAGTTGATAGACCTACAATTTGAACGTAACCATTCTTGGCCACAGATTGCAATCTAGAATCTTTTAATATATTCATCTGAGCTACTTGAAATATCTGTTCAGGATTTACATTACCATAAACATCACCATTTACAGTGAATTCAAAAAGTTTATTACCTGAGTACGTTACTGCAATTTTATCCCCAATTTTCACTCCGGAAAAGGTTTTTGGACCGATCTGATTCAATTGATTGGCTTCTATACTAAGAATTCTTTGATTTTCCTGAAAATTTTGCTTTACCCGCTGTTCTGTTCTATTAACAGTTTTGCCTACCAATTCAGTTGATTTTTCTTTAGACAATACCGCTGTACCTGATAGTAAAAATATACTGGCTGTTAATGCTAGAACCTCTGCCCTTTTATTCACATTAATTACGTTCGATTCAATAAGTTTCTTCATAATTCGACAAGAAATTTTTAGGTAAAATTGCAACAAAAATTGCAAACTCTTTATCCTTGCATAAAATCATAATTTAGTCAAAAAACTTATTTCGACATACCTAAAATACCCTAATTATCTCAAGAAATCATTGACATTACTGCTAATATTATATATGGATTAGGAAAATATGCTAAAAAAACTAAACCCTTTACTAGATGATCCTATTGAAAATCTGTACATTGAACTTTTGAGTAACTGGAATAATCAAAATAGTTTAGGAATGAGTGAGCTTTTTTCAGAACAAGGTATTATAGTGGGATTTGACGGAAGTACAATTACAGGAAAAAACGAAATCAACGCTCACTTAACAGAAATATTTACTCATCATAAAACAGCTACTTATGTAGCTAAAATAAAGTCTATCCAGTCTATTACTTCTGAGGTTTTTATGCTTCAAGGAATAGCAGGCATGATCCCTCCGGAGAAAAAAGAAATTTACCCCAGATTAAATGTTATACAAACTTTAGTAGCTTCCAAAAAACAAAATAAATTTCAAATTGAACTATTTCAAAATACCCATTTAGCCTTTCACATGAATAAGCAATTGAAAAAAGATGTTATTAAAGAACTAAAAGAGCTGGTATAGCATCTATAATATTTGCAGAGTCTCCCAATTTGCTATCAAAGTATCCAGCTCAGGCTTCAATTTTTCCAATCTTTCAGTCTCTTTTGTAAAATTAGCAGGGTCTTTACTATAAAATTCGGGGTCTTTAAATTTTTCTTCAAGTTGCTTAATCTGTACCTCGAGTGTTTCAATTCTTCGCTCAATATTTTTCAAGTCTTTTTGCTTTTGTCTTAAATCTTTTTGTGATATTTTGTGAGGATCATTAAATTTAGCATTATCTACATTTACAGGTTTAAAAGTCTTTTTTTTAGCTACATAATCACTATAGTTTCCAGTACTTAGAGTAAATTTACCATCACCTTCAAGAGCTAAAATTGTATTGCATGTTCTATCTAAAAAATATCTGTCATGGCTAATTAAAATAGCTATACCTTCGTAGCGCTCCAATGATTCTTCAAGCAATCTAATAGTTTCTAAATCTAAATCATTTGTAGGTTCGTCTAAAATTAAACAATTGCCGGATTTCTTTAAGATTTTAGCAAGTAATAGCCTTGCTTTCTCACCTCCGGAAAAACCCTTGATTGGGCTAGTAATACGCTGGTTATCAAACAAAAATCTCCTTAGATATGCCCTGGTACTTATAGTTCGCTCACCAAAGCTAGTTGTCTCTTGGCTTTCTCCAACTTCTTCAAATGGTGTGTTATCCAAATTCAAAGTCATTTTTTCTTGATCTTGGTAGTTGAATTCGGTATTTTGACCAATTACAATTTTGCCTTTCTGCACAGGAATTTTACCTAAAATAGATTTGATTATGGTAGTTTTTCCACTGCCATTTGGTCCGATTATTCCGAGCCTAGTATTTTGATCAAAGCTAAAGTTGAAATTGGTTAAAACTTTTTTATTACCTATTTCTAGATCTAGATCCTCAAAATTTATAATTTTATTTCCCAATGGTTTGATTGGCGGCAATATCGGCTCCATATCTTCATAAATCAGACCTTTTTTCTGATCTTTCAACTCATAAAATCGCTGTAATCTTCCTTTATCCTTGGTTCCCCTACCCTTCACACCCGCATTCACCCACTCAAGCTCTCGTTTCAAAAAAGCTTCTTTTCGTTCCTCTTGAGTTCCGGATATCTCTAAACGTAGTGCTTTTGCCTGTAAATAATCATGGTAGTTACCGGCATGTTGATACATTTTTCCATCGTAAATCTCAATCATTCTGTTAGCCAAGTTATCTAAAAAATATCTATCATGAGATACTAAAAGCACAGCGCCAGTATAAGTTTTTATAATGTCCTCCAAATTTTGTATCGCTTGAATATCCAAATGATTTGTAGGCTCATCCAAAATCAGAATATCAGGCCTACCAATAACTGCTTTAACTAGAGCTACTTTACGTCTTTCACCTCCTGACAAATTTTTCACAGGCTTAGTCGAATCTATACCCACTAGACTTCGTATAATATCATTAATCTCTGAGGCAACATATTCATGCTTTACCAAATCCAGATGTTTCCAAGGTTTTTCTAGCTCTACCAAATCACTTACATAAACCAATTCATCCGAATCAAAAAGTAACTTGGTCTCAAACCAACCTTTAGCCACTGCTTCAAAAATTGTATCACTGGAGTCAAAATCAAATTCCTGAGCAACATAGCCTAAGCTGATCCCGGTTTTATATTCCAGCTTACCCACATCAGGCTCAGCTAAACCAGCTATTACTTTAAGAAATGTAGATTTTCCAGATCCATTTCTACCTACCACACCCACAATTTCACCTTCTTTTAGCTCAAAATTCACTTCATCCAAAATATTTTTGTGGCCAAAATGTATTCCTACTCCTACACCTTTTAAAAGTGTACTCAAATTTTCAACGGGCATTTACTATAAACTATCTTTAAAATTTTATTAGGTCAAATGAGCTTGTATCAGAAACCAAAGCAAGCTTTGGAAACAACTAGGTACTCTGATTACTAACAAAGGGTATATTTTTAAACTCTTACAACTGATTTTAGTCTAATAAATGAGTTAAAAAGGCTTAAAAGTTGAGTAATAAAACTCAAGATATATAATTTGACCAAGCATAAATTGTGCAGTATACTTAAACAAGTAAGCTTACTACAAACAAAGTAACAAAAACAAAAATATGTACAAACCACTCCAAAAAATTTTAGGCACATTTGCTTTTGCAACAATAATATTTTCATTTAGTCAGGTTCCTGTACATTCACAGGGAATCAGTTTAAGTATCACTCCTAGTTCAACAACTGTATCTCAGGCTACTACAATTGCCTTGAGCTATACATCATCAAGTAGTATTGGTGCCGGATCAAAGTTTCAGCTCGATATGAATTCAGGCTACACTGGAACTCCCGCATTTAGCGTAAACGGCACAGCAGTTACAGCTACAAGCACCACATCCGGTACTACAAAATCATATAGTTTTACACCCGGTACTTCCATTGCAGCAGGTAATGTTACTGTCCAGGTTACAGGTTTAACAACCCCCGTTACAGCAGGTAATTACGAATTTGATTTAGGAGTAGCAAATAAATTTTATGGTGCAGTTTTACAATATGTAGGACAAGCAAATCAAACTGAGGTAAGAGGTTTTGTACCAACTACTTTAAGTTTGGCACTTTCAACTAATGTATGTGACTTAGGAACTTTAACTACTACTACAGTTGCTTCATGTAATTATAGAATTATTACCAACACAAATGCATCAAGTGGATACAACCTTTATATGAAAACAAGTGGTGATTTCAGTAATGGAACTTGTGCACTACCAAATTCAAGTGCAGGAACCAACGGTACAGGAGGCACAGCTATTACTGCAGGTACTCCAAGATTTGGAGCTATAGTTAGTAAAGGTGCTACTACAAGTGGAAGCACTACATCATTAGCTTCACAATATAATGGAGGTTCAAATCCGGTAGCTATAAATAATACTACAAGTACTTTAATGATGAGCTCAACCGGACCAAATAATCCTGCTGTCTCAGACACTACAAATACATCTCAAGTAACCAACTATGCAGCAATCAGTGGTAATACTTGTGCAGGTAACTATACCCAAACTCAGGAAATCACATCCGTTGCAAACTTTTAAAATATAAGATAGAATAGGGTTATGTTAAAGAAAATACTCGCATTCTGCCTTGGAATTATTCTAATTTCCAGTTTAGCTCCAATACAAACCGAATCTCAGCAGATTACTCAAAATAGAGGGTTAATTGTCACTCCCGCAATAATAGAAGCGGAGTTAGATCCCGGCAGCAGTAATATCTTTAATATAACCCTAGAAAATGACACACCAAATCAGACTTACAATCTTTTTCCCAGAATTCAAACTTTTAAAGAGGGAGATAGAGAAGGATCAGCCATACTTGAAGAGCTCTCAACTGCAGATCCAATTTATAAATGGATAAGTTTTTCAGAAAAATCAATAAATCTTCAACCTAAAGCTAAAAAAGATATTAGTGTATCCGTGAATTTACCTGTAGGAGCAAAAGCCGGAGGTTATTATCTAGCACTAGTTTTCAGTACTAAAAATCCTTCTGAAACTTCAGAAACAAAAATTAATTTAGACCAAGCTGTAGCCACATTATTATTTTTACAAGTTAAAGGTGTAATCCAAAGACAGGCTACTTTTGATAAAGTACAGATAAATTCAAAACAAGGTTTTATTACTAATTTAATGCAAAATTTAGGATTTTCTGATACTTGTTGTGTTTATGATCCTTTTTTTGATCCCATTGAACTTAGTTATCAAATTAAGGTAGAAGGCAATACTCACCTAAAGCCTGAGGGCAATATTTTAATCTATGAAAATGCCGAAAGACCTCAATCCACAATTGACATCAATCCAAACAATAAAATAATTTTACCCGACTCAAAGAGAAGTTTCGGGCTAATGTTAAAATCATCTTTGTTGTCAGCTAATTTTATAAATAATTTAGCGTTTGCAGATAATATCTATGATAGCACTGAAGAGGTATATACACCTATAATCGGAATGCAAAATCTTGATTTGAAATTTGTATATACAAATAGCAGTAGTGAACTTGAAACTCAAAACTTGGGATTTAAGTATATTTTATTTCCTTGGAAAACTCTAACCCTCTTACTTTTAGTTTTGGCCTCATCAGGCTTACTAATATTTGGTGTTAAAAAATTCAAATTAAAAAAGTAGTTACATGCAAAGTACTGATAGCCAAGTTAATTTCACATTAGTCGATGACAAAATCGATACAAAAGTGCCTGTGGAAAAAAATGTCAGTACTGAGGAAGGTGATAACAATATTGAGCAATCACAGGAAATCAAGAAAAATTTTAACATTTTTAATAGGGGCAAAAAAGTAAATAAAACTACAACTGAGAATAGTGATTTTAAAAATACCAATATCTCCGAACCCCAAGATTCAGACGTTAATTTGCATAACATTAACCTTAAATTAAATCAGCTACTGAAAACCAATAAAAAGCAGGTTTTTATTCACGCTGTAACTAGTTTTTCGCTTGGTTGCTTACTTTTCTCCATGTTTCTAAATTTTTACCTCATGGCAAATCAAAATAAAGCCCCAAAAGAAGTATTGGCTGGCGAAGTAAAAAGTGAAATCATAGACAACACTCTTACACAGAAAACCACTGCCGGACAAAAACTAGTTAATGAATTTACTACAAACAAAGCATTTCCGGAGGTAGGATCCAAACTACTACTACAAAAAAACCAAATAGCCACCAAAAATCATACTAATTGCCAAACAGAAATTTTACCACCGGAAGCCAACGGTTGTTATTTTACTTTTGCCCCCGGATTACTCGGTTTAGGCAAACAAGGTATTATATTTACTAGTATAGAATTGAAAGGTTCTATTGGAGACGGAAATCTAATGCAAGTAGACTTGAAAAATTATGAAAAATCTACTCTAGAAAAAACTCTGTTTAAAATAGACAAAACAAATTTTAGCCAAAAGTTTTCATTACCTAGTGATTTTGGACTCAAACATGGATTGTATTTTAAACTATGGGATAAGGACAAAACCGGAATTAAGATAGATTCAATTTTAGTAAATTACTTTGATGCTGAAAATCTTCAGGAGGTTAAATTAAATGTTGTGAGCTCCAAAACCAATCTAAAAAATTTAAAGATCTATTGGGATAAGAATCAAAACCATACTTTCGACTCTGATGGAGATATACTTTGGGGCTGTAAACCAAATTTTCCCGGCGTAAAAGAATTTAGTATTAGTAAAACTGGTACCTTTAATTTAATAAGAGATAATAGTTGCTATACCGGCAATAAACCTTCAGTATGGTCTGAAGATGATTCCAAATTAGCTTTGCCGTCAGGAGATTGGCTGGTTGTAGGAGAAAATATAAGCTTTCCTTTTCAAGTAAACTTTGGCACAGAAAATACTGTACAAATTAATTGATAATAGAGTGCGTGTGAAATAGTATTGTTTGAGTTAATGACGTTTGACCAGAATATCAATATAGGTGGATAGCCAAGATTAGTATCCAATTTTAGTTGCAACTTTTTGGTATTAAATCTATATAAAATGTCAAACAAAAACATATACTATTTATGAATCTTCCATATAAAATTCAAAGCAGTCTAATGCTTGGTGCATTTGCATTAACAGGATTAGGTGCTCTCCCTACATATGCTGCAACTGACTCTACAACCACCTCAGTAACTATTACTGCAGGCTCACTTATAATTGATTCTCCTGTTGCAAGTGTACTATCAGGAATCACTCTCACTACCGCAAATCAAAATTCTACTGGTTCAATTAGTGCTGTAAAAATTGAAGATTTAAGAGGTAGTTTAGCCGGATGGAGCAGTAACATGACTTTAAGCAATTTTGCCGGAGTTACTGATAGTAGTAAAATTTTACTACTTGGAGGACAAGCTAGTCCAACTACTTTAACAAATAAATATTTAACCATAACTCCAAGCACAATCACAACAGTCGGAGGCGACTCTACAGGTTTAACAGCTTATAATTCTGCATCGCAAATCTCAAGTTTATCAGCTTTAACTGCTAGTGGTACAAGTAATGCGTTTAGTATTGCCACAGCATCTTCTGGTCGTGGTGCAGGTACTTATACAGTCGATGTTGGAATATCTATTCAGATCCCAGCATACGGTTATTATGCTCCTACAGGTACCAGTGTAAGTGGGCAAAACTATTCAAGTATAGCTACCTACCAAGTTAGCTAAATTCATTGTTAAATTGTTGGTATTAGTGTTAATAAAAATTAATCCTAATATCGGCAACTTATAAGTTTTTAAACCCTTAAATAGAAATTTATAAATTGCTAATCTTAAATTAAAAATGTAAAAAACCTATGTTCAAAAAAATCCAAATCACAATATCGGCCGTATTCATTATTGTACTTGTTTTAGCCTCCACCCAAAATAATTTAGTCAGTGCTTTAGTGAATCAGCAAGGTCTTGGAATTTATCCAACTGACTCTAATACACAAGACATTTTATCCAAAGGTTGGTTTATCGAAAAACTTAACCCTGGCGAATCTAAAAAAAGAAAAGTAACAGTCTCAAATTACTCACAAGAAGAAAAAACAGTAAAATTAACTTCTGAGGACAGAATTAAAAATACTGGCGACAGTTTTTCATTTACAAACAAAGAGCAAGCAAAAAAAGAAGTAGGTACTTGGATAAAACTAAGTAAGGATGAATTAACTATACCAGCTCAAAAATCTGTTGATATTGAATTTACCATTACGGTACCAAAAGACATAAAGTCGGGTGAATATGCAGGAGTAATTGGTATGCAGGAAGTCAAAAAGGACCAAAAATTAAATGCAGGAATCAATGTTGTAAACATAACAGGTGCAAGAATTTACATAACCATTCCCGGTGATTTGAAAGTTGGAACCTCTATCAAAAAATTTGAATTTATTACACCTGAGTCTTCAGTTTATAATGAATTTTTAGCAACTAACTATTTTCAACCAATTGAAAAAAACGCTTTTCTTACATTGAGACTTCAAAACACAGGAAATATATTTCAAAAAATCAAAGGTAAAATCGAAATTCAAACACCAAAAGGAATGGTAACAGAAGATTTTGACCGTGATTATGCACCATTTGATGAAGAAGTAGCTATATCGTCCTTATCTACAAAAGTAGAATGGACACCGGGAGAATATACAGCCAAATTTACTATTGAGAATTCACCTGTAATTATAAGTAACAAACAAAATCAGATTAAGGATACCGATAAATTTCTGGAAGTTAAGACGAAAGCAGTTATAACACAAGCCACTTTAGATAAGATAAAAACCGACAAAGAAGACATTACAAAAAAGCAAAATAACGTGGTTGAAACCCAAAAGACCGCTCAAAAAGTTGAAGAGGGCGACCAGAAAGAATTTATTCAAAATAAGGATTTATCAAAAGATGGTACAAAATCAAACGAGATAAAAAAGGATAGCTTTTTACAAATAGTGGGCGCTGTCTTTGCAGCAGGACTAATAATCATACTTCTTTTAGTTGGAATAATTATCTTTCTATTAAAATTTAGGTCTAAGAAAGAACCAAAGTCAGACTTAAAATAATTAAATAAAACAACCTTAAAATTCAGCTCACTACAGAAGTGTAATATTTTTATGTCTTTGAGAAGAAATATAGCCCTAAGGACAAAAAGGTTACTAGCAAATTTTATTTGTGTAACAGCTATTATTTCATCTTTTTTGGTGTGTTTTTGGTTTTATCACAACAATTATAAAAATAATGCTAAAGCTGCCCCACCTTCAGCAACAAGTGTATCACCAAATTCAGGCTCTACAGCTGGAGGAACATCTACTACAATTACGGGTACTAACTTTGATATAGCTGGGTTCAAGTGGGGTAAAAGTATTGTAGCTAGCGGTACTGCCCAAGGTATTAAAATGATTCTAGACAGCGTTGGAAATACATATATTCTTGCCAAATATTCCGGTACTATTGTAGTTGGAACAATTACCTTGAAAAGTATAAATGGTTTAGGAGATTTTCTATTAATTAAATATGATGCTAGCGGTAATCTTATTTGGTCAAAAAGTGATGGGGCAAGCAACGATGATAAACCAGGGGACATAGCTATTGATTCTAATGGTAATATTTACGTAGTTGGGGCTTTTTACGGTACGGGAACATTTGGTAACACAACTCTTACCTCTACACTTGTTAATGTTATTACTCTTAAATATAATAGTAATGGCGATATCTTGTGGGCAAAAAAAGGTGGAAGCACCAATCCGTTTGTTGACGATGAAGGTCGGTCAATCAGTTTAGATGCTAGTGGGAATGTGTATATTATAGCTAATGCCAGATCAAATTATACATTTGACCAATTCACCCAAAATTTAACTAACGGTGATTCTTATATAGGCCTTATACTTGTAAAATATAGCAACACCGGCACAATTTTAATGGCAAAAAGTTATATCCCAACAAATTCTTCTTCTAATACAATTGAGGGTAATGGAATTGTAGTTGGTGATTCAAATAGTATTTACATAAGCGGATTTTTCAAAGGCACAGTTACTATTGGTACAAATATATTGACTTCCAGCGGATCAAGTGGGGCTGAAGATGTATTAGTAGCAAAATTTGATTCTAATTTTATTAATACTTGGGTAAAGCGGGGCGGGGCTGAAGGTACGGATCGTGCAATTAGTATAAACTTTATAGGAACAAGTGTAATTGTAACAGGTTATTTTTTTACTGCCCCTAGTCCGGCCACATTTGGATCATTTTCACTTTCCTCAAGTGGTGGCAATGATATATTTGTATCAAAATATGATTCTAGTTCAGGAAATGAGCTCTATGTGCAAAAAGCTGGTGGTACAGGTGATGATAAAGCCAATAAAATCACTCAGGATACTTCAGGTAATTTCTACATAACAGGATATTTTAATGGTACAGCTACATTTGGTACAAATTCTGTTACATCAAGTGGTGGCAATGATATATTTGTATCAAAATATGATTCTAGCGGCAACAACCAATGGGTGCAAAGAGCGGGCGGTACATCAGCTGATATCGGTAATGGTATTGCTGTAGATAATAGTGGTAATGTTTATGTTACCGGATCATTCATTGGAAATGCAAATTTTGGGAATGTAAGTGCAAACGGAAATAGTACGAATAACGCATTTATTTCGAAACGCAACTCAACTGGAAATTTCATTTCAGTAATTCAGCTATATTCCTATAGCGAGCTTTATTCAACAAGTATAGCAATGGATTCAGCTAATAATGTATATATTGCAGGTTATTTTAATTATAATATTGTCTTAGGAACTACAACATATGTGAGCAACAATAGTAATGATATAGTTTTAATAAAGTTTAATTCTTTAGGGAATATTTTGTGGTCTAAAGTAGCGGGAGGTAGTGGAGACGACAGGCCTAATAAAATTGCAGTTGATCAAAATAATAATGTTTATCTAACTGGATATTTTAATGGTACAGCTACATTTGGTACGAGCTCAATAACATCTTCCGGTAGTAGTGATATATTTGTATCAAAATATGATTCTAGCGGCAACAACCAATGGGTGCAAAGAGCGGGCGGTACATCAGCTGATATCGGTAATGGTATTGCTGTAGATAATATTGGTAATGTTTATGTTACCGGATCATTCATTGGAAATGCAAATTTTGGAAGTTTAAGCTTGACTAATTCAAACTCAAGTACAGATGGATTTTTAGTAAAGTACTCCACATTAGGAGTTTCATCACTAGCTAAAAAATTTGGTGGCACCGTTGATGATAAAGGTAATGGAATAAAAGTTGATTTATTAGGAAACGTTATAGTTGTAGGTAGAATTAAAGGTACTGCTACTTTTGATTCACTTAGTATAAATACTGGTGCAACAACAAACCATGCAGTAGTAATTGCAAAATACAATTCAAACTTTAATATCACTTGGGTAAAAAATTCTAGCACCTCAACTAATGCTTTACTTGATATAAATGATTTAGCTTTGGACAATTTAAACAATATATATTCACTAGGTACTTTGGCAACCTCAATTACGTTTGCAACCACAAGCATAACTAGTACAGGACTTGGTGTATTTGTGATTAAATATGATACGAACGGTAATTTATTATGGCTTAAAAAGGGTGACGGTCCGGGAGCTGATTATGGTAAAGGTATTGCACTAGATAATAGTAATAATGTTTATGTTACCGGATATTATACAGGAACTGGTGCAACCTCTTCAATTACATTTGATACAGTATCTCTTCCATTAGGTTCAGCAAATAGCACGGATGTATTTATAGCTAAATTCAACAGCTCAGGTACTGTATTGTGGGGGCAGTATGCCGGATCAACACAGGGAAATGATATAGGCGTCGGTTTAGCCATAGACACAAACTCCGATGCTTATGTGACTGGTACCATTTCAAATGGTATTGCAAATACGCAAGCAATTCTTGGCCAAGATATAATCTCTCCTGCAACGACTGACAGCTTTATATCTAAAACTAGCCAAATTAAAATTACTTTTGGAGGGCAAAATGTAGCAAATATAAATTCGATCACCGCTACAAGCATCAGTTTAAGTACACCTCCGCATGCGATCGGTCCTGTAGACATAATTATAACTAATCCTGATGGCAGTAGCTTTACGCTTACCTCAGGTTATACTTATATTGCACCACTTGTTATAGACTCTCCTACTACAGTCTCTTTTACAACCAGCTCAGTCTCAGTCAATGCTCAGACCGTCACGGCTAATTTGAATAGTGTATGTATAGATGATAATAGATTAGACGGAAGTGGCTGGAGTGCTAATATAAGCATTACTAATTTTGTAGGCAGAAATGATACCAGCAAAATTATACCATTGGCTTCAAGCACAGATTTAAGTAATATAGACACAATTAAAAGATTGAGAATACTACCAAGTACAGTAAGCACAATTACAGGAAATGCTACTGCAACCAACTATAATACCATAGCTAACCTTACAAGTCTATCAAGTTTAGATAATACGGGAGTTTCAAACAGTTTTATTATGGTTTCACTAAATAGTAATAACGCTGCAAGTGCTAAGCATTGTGTTAATGCTACAATATTTCTAGATATCCCTGCTTATACCTATGCACAGCCTTATGATGCTGTAATTACTGTTAGTGTTATTTAAACAAAAATTATTCAGTACGTTGACAATAGGCCGAGTTAAGACCAATCTTAAAACAATGGATAGACCGTTAAAAGATTATTTAGATACACCTTACCCACATGGGTTTAGTACTGATATTAAGCAAGATATTTTAGCTGAAGGTTTGAATGAGGATATAATCATACATATTAGCCAACTTAGAGCAGAACCTGAATGGCTACTGGACTGGAGGTTGAAGGCTTATAGAAATTGGCTAAAAATGAAGGAACCTAATTGGGCTGAAATTCATTACCCGCCTATAGATTACCAAAAAATTAGCTACTTTGCTAAACCTAAAAATAAATCTTTGAACTCTTTAGATGAAGTTGATCCGGAAATTTTGAAGACTTTTGATAAATTGGGTATACCTCTTAAAGAACAAAAATGGCTTGCTGGTGTGGCAATAGATGTAGTTTTGGACTCTGTATCTGTTAAAACCACATTTCAACAAGAACTCGCTAAACTCAACATTATTTTTTGTCCTATTTCCGAAGCAATTCAAAAGTATCCGGATTTGGTCAGAAAATATTTGGGTAAGGTAGTTCCCCCTACTGACAATTTTTTTGCTTGTTTAAATGCTGCAGTTTTTACAGATGGCACATTCGTTTTTATTCCCAAAAATACGAAATGCCCAATGGAGTTGTCTACCTATTTTAGGATTAATGCTCCAAATACCGGTCAATTTGAACGTACTTTGATCATTTGTGAGGAAAACAGCTATGTCAGCTATCTTGAAGGCTGCACAGCTCCACAAAGAGATGAAAATCAGCTTCACGCTGCTGTAGTAGAGTTAGTTTGCCTGCAAAATAGCGAGATAAAATATTCTACTGTGCAAAACTGGTATCCCGGTAATGAGGAAGGACTTGGTGGAGTCTATAATTTTGTAACCAAGCGGGGAATTTGTGAAGGTAAAAATGCTAAAATTTCCTGGACTCAAATGGAAACAGGATCTGCTATTACCTGGAAATACCCCAGTGTGATTTTAAAGGGCGAGGCTTCTATCGGGGAATTTTACTCCATAGCCATTACAAAAAATAAGCAGCAAGCTGATACAGGGACCAAAATGATACATATCGGAAAAAATACCAAGAGTCGAATTATTTCAAAAAGTATCTCTGCTGGCAGTAGCTCAAACACATACCGTGGATTAGTTAAAGTGGCTCAAAATGCTGAAAGTAGTGTTAATTATACCCGCTGCGATTCTTTGATTTTAAGTGAGGGGTGTAGAGTAAATACTTTTCCTGTTGTCGAGTCAAAAAACAATTCTGCAAAACTCGAACATGAAGCAAGTATTTCTCAAGTTTCTGAAAATTTACTGACTTATTTAAAATCTAGAGGATTTGATGAGGAAAAAGCTGCAAATTTAATCATTAACGGCTATTGCAAAGAAGTTTTACAAAGATTGCCTATGGAGTTTGCCATAGAGGCCCAGAATCTTTTAGAAATAAGTATGGAAGGAGCAATAGGATAATTGTTGACAGCCATTAATTTTTATGCAACAATATACATTGAATTTGGATTTAGTCTTTATTAGACTCAGCTTTTCACAAAGTTGATAAACGGTCTGTTTAAAAACAAGTCCAATTACAAATAAAATTATAATAATAAAAATATATGTTTGATAGCAATTTTTTCGAAATTTTAGTATATGGTGCTTTAATTTTTTTCAATTTATTCTGTATTACAGGATTCATTATTAGTATTTATCTATTGGTAGCCCTTGGCTCAATTAAAAACAAAGTTGAAGAATTGATTGATTCCGGCAAAGATGCAGTTAATATGGGTAAGGATGTAATTAGCACTGGTAAGGAAGCGATTTATAAAGTTCAAGATGCTGCAATCAGCGTAAATGAAGCAGGGTTTAACATTGTTGCTTTACTTGCTCCATTATTTTTCAGAAGAAAAAGTAAATCATCAGGGTTATTTAGCCGCTTGTTTAAATAAAACAAAATCTATCATATAAACTACTGTACATACACAGTTAGCTACATTAATACTTTCCTTTATTCCTTTCATAGGTAAGAACACAGTTTCATTAAGCTCAGAAATCAACTTTGGTTCAAGGCCATGTATTTCATTTCCAAACCAAAGAAAGCTTTCATTTAGGGTTTCTAACTCAGGCTTATCTGAGCCTAATAAATCATAGATATTTATACTTTTAGGACTTAATTCTAAACCTATATGATATCTATCTTTGTAAGTATCTAAAACTTCCCTATAATGTTCAAAATGCTGCCATTTGACTGAATTTTCAGCTCCGATGGCAGTTTTTTTTATGAGCTTAAGTACGTCACCTACAGGGCGTGGAGTATAGCCGATTAAAATGATGTCTGCCCCAACAGCATCAGCAGTACGAAATATTGACCCTACATTCCAGGCTGATCTAATATTGTCTAAAACTATTGTCATGCTTAGGTGGTTTTTACTTTAGGAGATTCCAAATCGGAAATTTCTTGGGTTATGCGCTGACTAGAAGCCCTACGTAACAATATCTGACCTAAAGTATTTATAAATATCATAATCACAGGGCCAATAATAAATCCCATAATACCAAAAAAGCCAATTCCGGCAAGTACACTAGTAACTACAAACAACGGATTTCCGTCATTACCGGACAAAATTATCTTTGGTAAAAATACATAATTGACCCAAATAATCAATAACTCTGCAAATATAGCTAAAACAATAGCGGCTGCAGGATTTTTGGCAAATATAATAGTTAAAGGTATTGCATACCCAAGTTCGGAAGGACTGGCAGGTAGAAAGCCGATAAAAAATACTATTAAGGAAATAATAAATATATTGTCTACGCCAAACACAAGCATGATTAAGAAACTAGCGAGAGTATGTATGATTCCGGACAGTAAATTTGCGTAGATTACATTCCGCACACCAATTTCTAAATCTCTAGAAACTTGTTTTTTTTCAGAATTATCAAAAGGGGTTAGAGTAAAAATTGCTCCAAGCCACTTACTTCCAAACACTAGAGCATTAAACCAGGCAAGGAAAAATAAAATCAAGTAAACAATTTGGTTGAAAATTAAGTTAAGCAGTTGTTGGCCTACATTTACCACCCTATTTAAATTTTGTTCATTTAAAAGATCTTTGATATTTCCTCCACCTTGCCCGCCGATAACAGGGCTCAGCGATTTATCAAATTCCGCTACTGCATTTTCTACAATTTCTTTGCTTACTCCATAATTACCAACTTTATCTAAAAATCCTTGATTATGAGGTAAGTCTTTCACTGTACCATAGACTTTTTCGGCAAATTTAGGTATCTCACTAACTATTTTACTGGTAATCAGATTTAAAAGAGTGAGTGTGATTAGAGTAACAAAGAAAATGGTAACTATCGCTGCTATATTTTTGGCTTTTTTTTCATCAATTTTTTTGCCGAATATTTTAGTTAAGTAATTTGAAATCGGATAGGTCAAAGTAGCCAAAATGAAGCCCATCAAAAGTGAAGTTCTAAACTCAAAGTTGAATGCTAAAAAAGTAAATACAATTAGGAATATAACTGCCAGATTAAAAGGTTTGAGGATATTATGATTGGAGTCTAATTTCTGTTGGGACATATTTTATTTTTTAGTTGCATCTAAACTTGCTTTTACTATTCCGTCAAACAATGGGTGCGGTTTTCCCGGTCTACTTAGAAATTCAGGGTGACTTTGAGTGGCAATGAAAAATGGATGGACTTGGCTGTCCAATTCGACTATTTCAACTAAAAAATTGTCTTCTTCTTGATTTTTATAAAATTTACCACTGATTATAAGGCCTTTTTCTTCCAAAGTCGGTACAAATTTATTCTGGACTTCCAGTCTATGTCTATGTCTTTCCTGTATTTGCTTATGTTTAAATAGTTTGGAGGCTAATGTATTATCTTTTACATAACAATCATAAACCCCCAATCTCATAGTACCGCCTTTTTGTTCTAAGCAATACGATGGAACCAGTAAATAAATAATAACACT
>CAWAQU010000002.1:0-25471 GCA_963784355.1 uncultured bacterium
GCCCCACTTTTGGAAGATAAAGAAATTTATTGGGTAAAGGGTAAAGTACAACAAAGTAAAAAGGCTGCGGCTGCGGCTAAAAATAGTAAAAAGGCTGCATCAGATTCTGTAGATGTGGAAGCGGTAATTGAAGAAGAAAAAGAGGAAGGTGAAATAAGAGAGTACGATGAATTGCCCAAGTTAATTATTGATAGCTTGGTAAAGTTTGAAGAAGGCCTTGTACCTTTATTTCTACATGAAGAAATTCCACTAGCACTTAATCGATTAGAAAAGATCAAAAAAATTAATTGGAAAAGGATGAAAAATAATCCTAGATCTATCTTACAAAATTCTGAGCACTCTGAAAATGATGTGCAAACAGAATCCAAATTATCAGAGATAGCAACCATTTTTTTACCTAAAACAATTGGACCTGAAAAACTAAAACAAATAAGAGATAGTTTTAAAAGTAGTGAATTTCCAGATTCAATCAATGTGAAAATAGAAGTTGAGACCGGTACTGGTGAAGTGAAAAAAGCTAAAGGTACTTTTTGGGTAGCTAGAGAAATTTTTGAAATGTACAGAAAATAATTTGACTTTATTCACAAGTTATTACATTTATTCTGTATTAAAACAAAAATATATGCTACATGACACTCATGCACACCTGGACTTATTATTGCAAAAATTAGGCTATTTACCTGATAAAAACGACTTAGACCTGGAACATGGTTCCCTTAAACACATATCAGAGTTTGAACTAGATAAAACTAGAGTGGAAGACATGGTAAAAATGCATGAGTTTATCATAAATCCCAGCGTAAGTACCGATAACTTTTCAATAAATTACACACTTTTTCATAGTTTTTCACAAATATTTTTATTACTTGGTTCTCACCCTGAAATAGTAAACGAGAAGTTTAGTGTAGAAAAATATTTAGATGATCAAAGGGACGTAATTGTTCAAATTGAGTCTGATCAAGCTATGTTTTCTAAATTACTAGGTATTGGAGAAGTAGGGCTAGATTACCATTACACACAAGATTCAGAAATTAAGCAGAAGCAGATTAGTCTTTTTGAAGAGCAAATTAGACTGGCACTTAAATTAAAACTACCGCTAGTCATTCACTGTAGAGAAGCTTTTGATGACTTGATAGAAGTTTTAAAAGAATATCCCAGCATCCATAATCATTTTTTAGTTCATTGTTTTACCGAAAATACCGAGATACTGAGAAAAGTTTTAGATTTAGGAGGAAAAATTGGAGTTGGTGGGGTTGTTACATTTAAATCCGCACCTGATTTGCAGGAAGCTGTTAAATATTGCCCTGATAGTAGCTATATGCTTGAAACTGATCTACCCTTTCTAGCACCGGTTCCTCACCGTGGGAATCTCTGTACACCTGATATGATTTCCGTAATTGCAGAAAAAGTTGCTGATTTAAAACGCCAAGAAGTAGAGCTGGTGTGGAAAAATTCACTGAAAAACATTCAAGCTTTGTTTAAAATCATTGTTTAACGAGAGTAAACGCAAATTACAACCAGAAGGTTTGTTTTAGATAGATCAAAAAACTTGGGAAACCATAGTAAAATCCTATCGCTAAAGATACAAACGCTACTAATGACAGTATCATAAGGAAAGTTTTACCAAATACTCCTTTTAGTGACAGGTAGAAGTTAAACAAAAACTTATCAACTAAATAAATCACCAAGGTCATCAATATAAAAATAGTTACTCCTATTGTGGTTAAATTATACCATGCAGGTTGACTGATAAACCAATCCTTATAACCGTTTTGTACAATAAAAAATGAGGCTAAATAGCTCACAGCAGCAAGAAGAAAGCTAAAAAAAATGAATACAAAGCTCCCTCCAAGTGTTAATAGTGACAATTTTGTGCTAAAACCTGTATTTGAATTCATGTATATTATTTTGACTTAAGAAAGTATGACATCGGATAATTGGAAATTTGTCAATCTTTACCACCATATTTTAGTTTGTGCGTCCTCATTAAGTCTTTATATTTTTCATTATTTTTAGCTAGAAACCATTTGTCCTTAAAAATTTGGGCTGCTTGAGCTTTTTCGCTAAATTGCCAGTCTTTTTCCTGAATATTAGGATTGTTACGGATCTCCGTTGCCAAATTTGAGTCAGTGATCTTTTGTGGATTTGTAGCATATTTTTTTCCGCTAGCATGATTTGCATATCTTCTTGCCCGTGTAAAACCCATTTGCAAAAACTTTCTAGCCATATCAGCACCCACAAAATCATTTTTATCAAGATAAGCTAAAAACAATTCATAAATCTTTTCACTTGATTCAATTGCAATTACCACAGTTTTAAAACGCCAATAAGGCAAAATTTCTGATTTATAAGGCTCTATAAGCAATACACCTTGCTCTCCCCTTCCTACCTGATATAGTTCAGGATGTTCGCGAAAATTAATTAATTTAAAGTCTTGATCGTAATTAAAAGGCATTGATTTTTATTCTAACAAAAACTCCCCTGAAGATCAAGGGAATTTAAGTTTAGAGCAAATCTTTTTCGTTTACAACCTATTTTTTCTAGTTTTTTTATAAAGCAATCCTGCCATGGTCAATAAACCAGTACTACCAAAAGCTAAACCTCCACTTCTTATAGTTGACATAGTAGGAATTGGTAATTGAGGATCATTTCCGCCTGGATTAGTTGGATTGATTGGACCACCAGGTGTTAGAGGGTTTTTAACTTTCAACTTACCTTTTACTCCTGTTTGACCATTTACCGTAAGCTTAATATCTTTAACTAACTCACTAGTACCGTTGGGAAATGTTAGACCTTTAGTAGGTATCGAACAAATTAGAGTAAATCTAGTACCTTCTTTTAAATTACAAAGACCATTATCACTAGCGCCGTCTAACTGAGCAGTTACATTGCCTAAAGTATAGCTTTGGCTACCAGGTAGGGATATAAGTTCAAAAGTACAAGTAGCTACTTCATTTAAATTTACTGATTTTGCACCATTACAATCTGTAGTATCTTTTATTTTGTCTAAGGTCAATTGCTGATTAGTTTCGAAAACTATACTAACATTATTACTTAGTTCGGAAGTGTAGTTATTTTTAGTCGCTGTAGCCGCTATATAGTCACCTGCAACCAATCTGTTTCCAATAACACTTGATGGAATGGTGAATTTAAATAGTTCTGTAGTTATTTGTCCTTTGGCTACAGTTTGATTATTTACTGTAGTACCATAGCTACCTTGAGCTGAATTTCCGTCTGCTTGAGAGCCTTCTTTGTATTTTCCTAAAAATTCTACCGCCTCACCTCTACCACGAGTATTTTTTACATTTCCATTAGATTTAAAAATTTCAACATCACTATTTTTTGGTGCATACCCTTCCACAACCATTCCACCATTCTCTACAACTTTAACTGAGGTAATTACAGAGAAGTTCAATTTAGGTCCGTTTTCATTAGCTTTTTCGTTTAAAGAAATATCTCCTGAAGTTAGACTGATATTGTTTTTATTTGAAGTTTTGTTAAAAGTAACAGTTTCGCTAATTGTAACTGCAGGTTTAGTGTTATTATTTAACAGTACATTTCCGCCTAAATTATCCACTATTGTATTTTTCTTAAGTATAATTGGATTGATTTGAGTGTTTGTAAGATTGTTATTTTGAGACTCTACACTGACACCAGCCAATTTATTATTATTGATACGAGTAGATTCTATTGATAATTCTTGTACAACATCTTTATCATATGGTCTTAATACAACTCCATTTTGGTTATTGTTCTCAATTTTTCCACCTACTATTTTGCCTGATGCGATATTTACTCCATTTTTTGCAGAATTAGTGATATTTGTATTTGTAAGATAAATATTGTTACCAGTTACACTATCGCCACTTGTATTAGAAATTGTACTGTCTTTGATATTCATTTTTCCTTTACCGGTCTCTACTTTTGGTGCTGGACCTGATTTCCAGTATTTAGAAGGAAATGCATCCCAATTCAACTCTTTTGTACCATCTCCGGCCCAATTTACTGCACCATGTCCATTGCCTCTATCTGGATAAATCGGAGCATTTTTGATATTGACCTTATCCAAATCTACTACTGCGCCATACCAACCAAGAAAACAACCAGCCCATCCATTTAAATTATTTTCACATGTTGAATTGACCACTCTTCCGTTTCCTCCTTCAAAATTTACTGTTCCCCACTCATTCACCCACTTATTTAAATCATCCTGACTAGTACCACTTGGAGGTTTTGCAACATTTAAAGGTAAGTTGCTATTTCTAAATGTAGTATTTAAAATATTAGCTGTACCGTAAACTAAAATGTCATTTGCTCTAGAGCCTAGATTTTGTTCCATGATCACGTTATCTGTAGTTAAATCTCCTCTAACTACAATTGCCGGGTGATAGTAAGTAGTTCTGTCAGTTTTATTAGCATTTCCTGCTACATCCATTACATAACTACCTTTTACAGTTACATTTTCCAGATTCAAATTTCCTTCAGCACCTACTACAAACATATTGAAGAAAGGGGCAACTCTTCCGCGAATATCAGTTTTTGCATCGTTGGACCTTCTTATAACTGTTTTATTGTCCTGGGCACCAACAATTTTAACATTACCGCTGATTGTAGGAAAAGCAGTGAAAGTATCACCATAGGCTTTTGTAAGATTTAAAATACCTTCAGGTAACACAATTTTGTCAGTATCAATATCGCTACCTGCTGTACATTCTCCTATAGCAGTATTTGTGTTGGCAGATTGAATAGCTTCAGCTAAAGTACATTTGTCATTGTTTATAAAAGGCGCTTCTTGTTCGTGCGTGTTTACTGCAATTGTATTTTCTGCAGCCGAGACAACTACATTTGTATTAGTAAAAGCAACTCCTGCTGATACCAAAACCATAAATAGGCTTAGTACGCTTAGTGAGTTCTTGATCATATCAAATCCTACATTAGTTATTGATTGCATCTTTGGTGTACGTGACATAAAATATGATTATAATTCGTAAAAATAAATTAAAAGAAATTTTTATTTGGAAGCAGAAAATTGACCCTACTTTTTTGCGGATTTCCTTGACTTCAATTTGGCTATTTTGTCTTGGTTTAATTTGGCTTTATTAATTAGAATATAGCACAAAAAAAGCTCTTGTAAAGAACAGTACTTCTATTTTAAATATAAGATTTGGCCAGTAAACTAGCTTTAACAAAGATGGCTAAATTTATTGCCAACTATGCAAATATAGTATATAATTAATTAAATGAGCCGCAATCTATTATCCGTTTTTCATTGGACTGTGTCTTTGTTTTTACTTGGAGTTAATTTGATCACGTCTTATATAGTTAGAACAAATGATATATTTTTTGTACCAAATTATAATCCGTTAGGTTTCCAGTTCGGCGTATTACCCTCTCTGATATTTGTCAGTTCGATTGCTTTTGTATTATGGTATTTTAAACTACTAGCTAAATATCCTGTATTTTGCATTCTAATTCTCAGTGGTAGTTTCGCTAATTACATAGAAAAATGGATTTTATTTGGCTCTGTCACAGATTACATCTCTATTAAAATTAGCCATTTCAATCTTGCTGATGCTCAAATAGTTGTCGGATTAATTGGATTAAATATTTTAGTTTGGTTACCGCCATCTAATAAAAAATCAACAATTGAAGCTATTGAAATCGGTTAATACTAGTTGCAAAAATTTTAACTTCCTCCTATTTTGACATTTGTAGGAAATAAGATTTAGCTCAAGGTGTGTCCTTGCAAGTTCTAAATGAAGCCCAACATCAACTTTTAGAAAATCTTAATCAGCGTCAGAAAGAAGCAGTTACCTCGATTTCCGGTTCCACACTAGTTATTGCAGGTGCAGGAAGTGGTAAAACAGCAGTACTTACAAGAAGAGTTGCCTATTTAATTGCTCAAGATGAGATACCCGGTAGAATTCTTTGTCTGACTTTTACCAACAAAGCTGCAGGCGAAATGAATAAAAGGGTGAGGGAAATCCTCGAAAAAGCAGGAATCCACTTGCCGTACATGCCACTTTGGAAAGAAGATTATTTACAGAATCCTTTGCTTTGTACCTTTCACTCACTAGGTGTAAAATTGTTAAGAGAATTTGGAGAAAAAATAGATTTAAAGAAAGAATTTACAATTTTGGATAGTGATGATCAAAAAAAGATTATTAAAGAAATTTTAAAAGAATTGAACGTTAATGAAAAAAATTTACAGCCTAGTTTGGCTTCTTATTTTATTTCCCAATGCAAACAGGAACTACTGACAGCCGCTGAAAGCAGAAAATTAACCAAGGAATTTTTACCCGTCTTTCACCAAGTTTATAAAAAATATGAGGAAAAGTTGAGAGCTAATCACAATGTAGATTTTGATGATTTACTACTTTTGCCTTACTTAATTGTGGCTAATCATGCTGATGTTTTAGAAATTTTAAGAGACAGATGGCATCATATAATGATTGATGAGTTTCAGGATACAAATCAAGCCCAATTTGAGCTAGTTAGACTACTTTGCCCTAATAGTATGCTGGAAAAAGACGACCAAAGATCTTTATTTGTAGTAGGTGATGATGCACAAAGTATTTACGCTTTTCGTGGGTCAAAGATTGAAATAATCTTGAATTTTAATGATGATTATACACAAACTAAAGAAATTGTTTTAAATCAAAACTACCGTTCGACTCAGCCTATTTTGGACCTGGCCGAAAAAGTACTGACCCATAATCCAAAGCAAAAGAAAAAAGAGCTATTTACAGAAAACCCTGAAAAAATTGATGTTTCCTACTATTTGGCAAAAAATGAAAGGGATGAGGCAGAGTATATTATTAGACAAATTTACAGCCACTATGTGGAAAATACTGCTCCGATCCAAAATAAAGGAATTGAGCTGGAAGTTGATAGCGAAATAAAGTTTGAGCCTGAAGATTTTTTTGACCATCCGGAAATTTTTTCCAAAAAAGAGCAACAACGTCCACAAGCCTTACCTTCAAGAGACCCTATTTCATCTATGTTTGATGTCTATTTAGAGACTGATGATTTTCAGCCTTCAGGTATGATGAACTACAACCCTATTAGTTGGAATGTACCGTCTCACGACTGGAGTAAGTTGGACAAATTGAGAGATTGCGCCGTTTTATACAGGACCCACAGTCAAAGTAGATCGCTAGAGGAAACTTTTTTGAAACATCACCTACCCTACAGGCTTGTATCCGGCGTAAGATTTTTGGACAGACGAGAAATTAAAGATGTACTGGCAATCCTAAGATTTTTAGCAAATGGTGCGGATAAGATCAGCCTGAGTAGATTTTTACCTTTAATTTTGGAAGGTGTAGGACCTAAAACTGTGGAAAAGATTCTGGCCTACTTAGAGGATTACGAATATCCCCTACCCGCTAGGTATCAGGAACAAATTTTGGACTTAATGCAAAAAATGCAGTTTTCCTGGCAACAGCACGATAATCTAATTGGACTTACAAAGGATTTACTAGTAGCTACAGGTTATTTTAGATATTTAAAGGGTGAGTACCCCAATAAAGAGGAGTTTGAAGTAAGAATGGAAAATATTGGTGAGTTGTACTCCATTATGTTTCCTTTTGATGAGGATAAAACTACTCCATTACCTGAAAGACTTAGTAGGTTTTTAAATCAAGTCTCTTTGATGTCAGAACTCGACAACTCCAATAAAGATGACACACCTAAAATTAGTTTAATGTCTCTTCATCAAAGTAAAGGTTTGGAGTTTGAAACTGTGTTTTTAGTAGGTATTGAAGACGGGCTTTTGCCACATGCAAATAGTTTTTTTGAGGCAAATGGAATTGAAGAAGAAGTAAGACTGGCCTATGTGGGTGTAACCAGAGCTAAAAAGTATCTTCACCTTACCTCCGCAGACTCCAGAATACAATTTGGACAAATCAAAGCAAATCCAGTGAGCCGTATATTTAGGCCATTTTTGGATACGTATTGCAAGAGAAGGAAGTAATTTTCCTTTATCTGACTTTTAAGTTATTGAATTATTTATCTGACTTTGTTTTTAAATTTTCCCTAATATCCAAAAGCATTGATTTAATTTCCTTAATTTCCTTTTCCAGGTTTTCAATTTTAGTTTGATCTGAAATAGGTTTTTCCTCTTCATCAAAATTTTCTCCAATATCTTCTACATTTTCCTGGATATCTTCTACATCACCCTGTATTTCGCCCACGTCTTCTTGAATATCTTCTACATCTTCTTGTATTTCATCTATATCCTCTTGAATATCTTCTACATCTTCTTGCAGATCTTGAATCTTAGTAGAGCTGCGATTGACTGATATTTGGATGAAGATGGCTAAGTATATGGCTTCTAGTGACACTGCTGTAGTTAGTAAAAGCATGATGCTATCAAAAGAAACACCAAAAATATTTAGGGCAAAAATGCCGATAAAGAAAATTGTGTGTACCAATATTGAAACTGGTGTGCCAATCCACTCTGTAACTTTGATTGTAAGTTTTTCTAGCATAGTCATGGGATTTTTTATCTAAATTGATTGCAAAATAAGTATTAGTTTAAGCAAAGCATACATTTTAAAAATAAGCAATAGATGAAGTAATATTATTGGACATACAACTATCAGGATTTTACTAGTAGGTAAGCAACAAAACAAGAAGGTAATTTAAACCTTCAAATAAAAATCATGATTTGGATATCTTAAACCTGAATCTTTTACTAAAGATACTCGGCAATAAGTGCTTTTTTGTTCTTTAAAAGATCACTTGGCGTACCTTCAAACATAATTTGACCACCTTTGTCACCACCTTCAGGCCCAAGATCAATGATCCAATCAGCCTGGCGAATAATATCTACATTGTGCTCAATAGTTATAACCGTATTTCCATCTTCTACTAGCTGATCAATCAATTTGTGCAGGCGAGCAATATCTGAAATATGTAGCCCGGTTGTTGGCTCATCAAGTACATAAATACTGCCTTTTTTGTGTAATTCACTTGCTAATTTAATACGTTGACATTCGCCGCCGGAAAGTGTGCTTAGGGGCTGACCAAGTGTCAGGTATTCTAGTCCGACCTGAACAAGTGCTTGTAGTTTTTGGGCAATTTCAGGCAAGTCAAAAAATTCATTAGCTTCAGCCATAGTCAAACTAAGCACCTCGGTAATTGATTTACTGTTATATTTATAATTTAATACTTCATCTTTAAACCGCCTACCCCCACATACATCGCAAGGTGTTTTAGCATCATCAAGAAAGCCAAGATCAGTAGTCAAAAATCCGGCACCCTTACAATTATCACAAGCACCCTTGGAATTAAAACTAAACAATCCGGCATCAACTTTGTTAACTTTAGCAAAAGCTTTGCGAATAACATCCATGATACCAATATAAGTGGCTGGGTTTGATCTGCTGGAAGCACCAACTGCAGATTGATCAACTACAATGCTGTCTGGATGCTGTTTCAAAAATACTTGGTGAATCAAAGAACTTTTACCGGAACCGGAAACACCTGTAATCACAGTGAAGACTCCAGTAGGAATATCAACGGTGACATGCTGTAAATTATTAATATAAGCATCTTTAATCGGCAATTTTCCTAAAGGTTTCCTAGATACTTGCTTAATTGATATTTGATCCTTTAAATGTCTGCCTGTTAATGTGTCAGCTTTTAACAACTCTGAGTATGCACCCTCAAAAACTACTTTACCACCATTTATACCTGCCAGCGGCCCAATATCCACAATATGATCAGCAGCCTTAATAACATCAGGGTCATGTTCTACCACAATAACCGTGTTACCCTGATCACAAAGTTTACGTAGCAATTCGTTTAAGCGATCAACGTCACGGGGGTGTAAGCCTACGCTAGGCTCATCAAAAATATACATGACATCAACCAAACTGCCATTTAAGTGCTTTACCATTTTGACACGCTGGGACTCACCACCGGAAAGTGTATCAGTCATACGATCAAGAGTTAGGTAGCCAAGTCCAATTCCAACCAAATTAGATAGTCGCTCTAGAACTGTTTTCACTAGGGCATGATTTTCCTTATTATCAAATTTTTTAATTACCTCAAGCAACTTATCAACTTGCATGGAGCTTAGATCAGCGATATTATAGCCTTGAATTTTGCAGTCCAAAGCTTTTTGATTGAGCCGAGTACCGTGACACAAATCACACGGACCCATAGTGATTAATGGTCCGATTATTTTTTGGGTACGTGGAGACATGTTTTTGAGATCGTTATTGATATATTTACGTACAAATTTATCTACAACACCTTCTAGCGTGAGATTTATACCTCCAACATCGACCTTAATCGGCTTTCCATGATATAGTATTTCAAGCTCTTGCTGACTAAAATCTTTAAGTTTCTTATCCAAATCAAATAGATTAGAGTGCTGCATCGTTTTCAAAGACCAATCACCTTGATAATCAAATAGTTTAATTGCACCTTCGTTAATTGATTTATCCATATCAAAAGCTGCCTCCATATCAAGACCCAGTTTTTGCCCAATACCGTTACAATTTGGACACATTCCTGCAAAATCATTAAATGAAAACATGTTAGCATAACCTACATGAGGTTCACCAAAACGTGAAAATAGAAGACGCAGTGCTGTAGCAATATCCGTAACTGTACCAACAGTTGAATGTGAACCACCACCAAGTGGTTTTTGATCAACGATGATCGCCATACTCAAATTCTTAATTTCATCAGCTTCTGGTTGACTAATACGCGGCAAAAAATTGCGCACGAACATACTAAAATTTTCGTTAAGCAACCTTTGGGCTTCGGCTGCAATAGTGTCAAACACTAATGAAGATTTACCAGAGCCAGAAACACCCGTAAAAATAGTAATTTTACGTTTAGGGATTTTCAGTGTAATATCTTTAAGGTTATTCTCACGGGCACCGCGAATTTCAATATATTCCTGAGACATAATATTTTAGCTAATTTATATAGTTGAGTTTTTTTAGTAAAATTACACTTGGCGGATTAAATTCATATTTAGACAAATCAGAAATTGCTACCCATTCAAGTTTTTCATTTTTATTAATTGGTTTTTGTTCACCTTCAATTATCTCGCACATTGCGTCAATATAGACAAATCTTTTTTCTTCATTATCGTGATCAATTTTGATATCTTCATCCCACCAAAGCTTTTCAGTTATTTTGGCTGTAAAACTCCATCGTTTCTTTAATTCTTCATTCAATAAATCATTTACTGTGCCTACACCTAAAATACGTCCACCAAACAATGCCCAAGGTTCATTATACGGGTTTTTCTCCGGATCAACTCTACGAATCAAGATATTGTTTTTATCCTTAACTACTGTAATTACCATCAATACGGTTTGCATATCTTAGCTATTTTGTTTCTTGTCTCAACCCGACAACGTTGCCATCAGCATCTTTGACCTGAGCTATCCATAAACCGCCACCCACTTCTTTAGCATCTTGCACAACTTCACCTCCAACCTCAACCATCGCCTGAAGGCTAATTTCTATATCCTCAACATCTGTATAACTAATAGGACCGATTTTAGAATTAGGGTCCAAACCGATTTCCATATCACTAAGTTTATAACCTACATAGTAAGGACTATCAACATAAGGTTCCACACCCAAAAACTTACTGTAAAATGCTTTTGCTTTTGTTATATCCTGAACTGGATAAACTATGAGTTTAATATTTTGTACCATAATAATGCTATATTTTAAGTTAATATCTATGTTACTAATTCGTGTCATATTAGGCTTGTTGTCAATTAAAATTCACCTTAGATTCAAAAAAGAGTTAATATGTTTTACTAAACCTTAATTTTTACATATTTTTTCAGCAAACTGGAAGCTAATACTTTGACAACATCAGTATCTTTTCTGTTAGTTGTTTAATATAGCTTATGAAGTACAAACTTGAACTTGTCGTATTTTTATGTGGACTAGTGGTAATGGTGCTCGAAATGACAGGCTCCCGAATAATGGCTCCATTTGTAGGTTCATCTACCTATATTTGGACAAGCTTAATTGGAGTAATACTTACCTGCTTAAGTCTTGGTTATTATTTTGGTGGCAAATTGGCAGACAAAAACGCTAGTTACAATTTTTTATCTGTAATAATTTTACTAAGTAGCATATATATTACAATAGTTGGCATCATTCATGCACCTTTTCAAGAATTGCTTACTAGTAATATAAAAGATATACGCATATCATCAATCATAACTAGTTTAGTATTATTTGGTGTACCAAGTATATTACTTGGAATAGTCTCGCCATATGCCGCAAAATTAAAAATTGATGATGTTGAAAACGTCGGACAAACAGTAGGCAATTTGTATGCTCTGTCCACAGCAGGCAGCATAATTGGGACATTTTTGGGTGGCTATATTTTTACTGTATATTTAGGAAGTATTAAAACTTTATTTTTATTGGGTTTGATTTTGTTGATTGTTTCAATTCTATCAGCTGCAGGAACTATAAAACTAACGGGTAAGATTTCATCCATAATTGTTTTACTATTTCTAATTAGTTTATATTTTCTTAGCTTTCAGTCAAAAAATCAACAATTCGTAGATATAGATACTGAATATCAACGGGTTCAGATCTTCAATTTTAAGGACCTCAATACAAATAAAATTGCCGTAGGTTTAAAAACTAGTAATTTAGGCACCCAATCAGCAAGTTTCTTAGATAATAACGATTTAGTTTTTGATTATTTAAAATTTTTTGACCTTAGTTTCCACTTTAATGATAATATTAAAAATGTTTTAATGCTTGGTGGCGGAGCTTTTACCTACCCTAAATATTGTTTGGAGACCAGGCCTGAGGTAAATATAGACGTTGTAGAAATTGATCCGGGTCTTACTAAAATCGCTAAAGAATATTTTAATTTTAAAAATAGTCCCAGGTTAAAAATTTACAACGAGGACGGCAGAGTATATATAAACCAAAACCAAAAAAAATATGACTCTATTGTAGTGGATGTATTCAAGGATTATTTTGTACCTTCGCAGATGACAACCAAAGAATTTGTAACCAAAATGCATGCTAGCCTAAATGAAAATGGAGTTGTAGCGATAAATTTAATATCTGCATTAAAAGGTGATAAAAGTGAATTTTTAGGTGCTGTATACAATACATATAAAGCTGTATTCCCGCATATTTTACTTTTTCAGATAAATTCAATAGATGCATACCTACCTCAAAATATTTTGATGATTGCTCTAAAATCAACTGATGAACCCAGATTAACAAGCCCGGATTTTGCTACAAGACAATATTTAAAACACCTCTGGAAAGAAAACTTTTCATCTGAAATTCCTGCCCTAACTGATGATTTAGCTCCAGCCGAACATTATACTCAAAAAAGCATTATTTAAGTACTGCAGTTTCTTTATTTCCATAAAAGATATTTTGGTAGGACTAATAAGTGAATTACTGCAAAATATAGTGTACATTTATGCATGAAATACCGTCAATATTTAACATTTTGCTTATTATAGTGACTAAAAGTTAGGTATCTCGAAAATAAACTCTTGACAAGGTATATAAATTTTGCTGAGTTTAATTAGCGTCCATTTTTAGTGCAAATCTTATTATATGTCAGAACAATTTAAGCAAAAAACAACAAATACAAGACAAGAGAAAGGATTAATAGCAAAAAAAATTCCATTAAACATTAAACAAATTGCTTCATTTACAACCGCAGCAATTGTAATGTCAAATAATGCAGCTGTTATTGCAGCTGGTATCCAAAATTCTCAAAACTCTGTTCATGCTCAAACTAAAGAGACTGTTTCAAATTTAAATCCTAGTCAGAATTTAATTGCTCAATATTCAGATCCAAACGTAATCAATACTAATAAAATCGAACAAGAACAAGCAATGGTAAATGAATATGAGCAACCATTGTTACCATCAAATATAACTAATCTGATCAATCAACTTCTTGCAAAGTACGGTTACCTGAACAATTTAGATAAGAAAAGACAGATTACCGAGCTTATATTACTTATGCAACAAAGTGCAAGGTACCAATTTTGTAATGCAATGTTTAGAAAAGCTAACGGACTTCAGGAATTAGACCCAAACACTCCATATTATGCTGATCCAGAAGCATATAAATTTTTAGGTAACAGTGCACCAAAATACTTAACTCTTGTACAATTATTTCTAATTGAGTTAAGCAGAATCTACAGAATTATGGACAATATTAGGGATCCGAAAATGGCTGATATCGCACAAAAGGCTGCTACCGAAATTTTAAGGCAAAATATACACCTTTGCAGGCAAACAAGGGAACAGAATTTAAACCGTTTTGATCGAAATAATATACCAAAAAGAGGTGAAATAAGGCGCATATTAAATGAAATACCCAGAACACCGAAGTTGCCAATTAATAATCCAATTAGGATAAAAGAGCAAGAATAATAAAAATGTGTTTTAAGCTATTTTCTAGCTAAACAACTATAGTACCGATAAGTCAACTAATAAAAGCAAAAAATTAAACTCAGGTAAAATATTGTTTATTTAACATTGATTGCATCATACCATTGCTTCAAATCAGTAGAAATCGTTTCATTACCTAAATTAAGTTTATGAAAATACTTTAGTATCGTTATGAGATGTGGGTAGTCAAACTCTATCTTATTTAAAATTTCAAGTGAATTAGCAATCGTAAATTGAGCCATATGAGAATTGAAACCATAGAAAGTTTTACCGTTTTTATACTCATATAGTTTCTTTTGATTTATATGCCAAGTTGGGATATCTTTTTTTAGAATTATATGTAGTATATCTGCATATGATTTTAAACTTGTTAAAACATACTTATTATATTTCCTATTGGGATCATTTAAAATAGAATTAGTGCACTCAATATCAAGTTCAAATAGATCAAAAAAGCTTAATAAGAAATCATAAGCAGGTTTTTGCATCCCTATTTCATAGAATTTGCTTTTTTTACTTAAATAGATATTTTGATAAAATTTTGTTAAACTGTCTGCAATTTTTTGATCTGCTAGCAATAAATTTTGCTTATATTCTTTTAGTGGAATTTTTACATTGTTTTTATCATGACAATACTTTATCATGTCATCCAAATATTGAATTTTATTTGTAAAGATGCTACTTAAATTATCTATTTCTTCATTACTTTCTTCTGTTTTACCGTTTGAACTGTTAAAGTGTAACATTGGAAAGTTTGATTCATATCTTCCTTCGAGTGAATTAAAACTTATTTGTATGGCTAATCCAAAGCCATCTATCAAATTACAAATATCTGCTATTACTTCATTGTTTATCTTATCAATATCTAAGTTTTTTAAATTAAAACGATTTTTTATTAATTCTAGTATTTGATTTGATAAGATCCCTAAATTTAATTTAGGTATTGATTTTTGAACGGGTTTTTCTAAAAAATGATTGTTAGCCATATTTTGATGATTTTTAACTATACTTTAAATTATACCACAGATTCGCATTTTAATCAATTGTAGGTAACCTGAGCAGTTATATAGTACAAGATATTGTTTTACAATTTTATAATTTCTTATTTACAAAGCTTTGATATAATACCTATTTTTAAACAAATGGTATTCAAGCAACAATTTAATTCATGCAAAAAAGTCAATAATTTTAATTTGACAAAAAGGTGGACAAGCAGCTAATTTAAGCCATCAGAACTTTGTTTTATGTATACCTTTTTACCCTACGCTTATTTAGAGGGGAAATTTCTACCTTTTAAAGATGCCAATATTTCTATTGCAACTCATGCCCTACACTACGGTACGGGAGCTTTTGGAGGATTAAGAGCCATACCAAATCCTGAAAATGAAAGGCAAATTTTACTATTTAGACTCGATAATCATGCAAAAAGATTGAGTAATAGTGCCAAACTTTTGCATTGGAATATTAGTCCTGAGGAAATTAGAGACAAGATTATTGAGTTTATAAAAATCAACAAGCCTCAAGTTTCTTCATATCTTAGACCACTTATCTATACTTCCGATTTAGGTGTATCTCCCAGATTACATGAAATTGAGAAAAACTTTCTTATCTACGGCCTTGAACTTGGTGATTATTTGCCGGTTGAAGGCATAAAATGCCGGTTTAGCTCATGGTATAGACAGGAAGATCGCTCCTTGCCACTGCGCGGAAAAATTACCGGAGCCTACATTACCTCCTCTCTAGCCAAAACAGAAGCAGTAGAGTCGGGATTTGATGAGGCTATCATGTTTAATTCCCGAGGAAAAGTCTCAGAAGCCAGTGGCATGAATATTTTCATAGTTAGAGACGGTAAATTGATCACACCCGATGTAACACAAGATATCTTGGAAGGAATTACTCGAGATAGTGTGATTACCATAGCCAAGGATATGGGTATTGAAGTAATCGAACGAGAAGTAGATAGGTCAGAAATTTTAATTGCAGATGAAGTCTTTTTTACTGGTACGGCAGCTAAAGTAACTCCTGTAAATCAAGTAGAAAGTACAATGTTACCAAAAAATAGGCCAATTACGGAGAAATTAAAGCAGAAAATAACGGAAATTGTGGAAAATAGAAGTACTGATTATAAAGATTGGGTAACGGTTGTTGAGATTTAAAATTGGATTTGTGTTAGTAGGATATAAATTTAGCTAATCTGCACAAATTATCTCCACATTGAAAAGCATACTTGACCTATGTCGAATATTATGTTAAGAGTTTATGTGCAAACTTTAGTTTTTTAGGGTATTTCTATTTTAAAGTGGGCCTTGATTGTTTATTTCAATTTTGCAGATGGTAGCGGACAAATTCTTGAAATGGGATTAACCAATCAATCTTGCCAACAAGCACTAGTGCAACTCAAGGAAATAGTATCTCAACATGTAGATTTTCGGGGAGCAAAATGCCTCCCCTACCGAGGTCTACAAAGCCTAGAACAATTACAACAACAAGTAGGAGGTAAAGGTCACTAAATGACTTTTTCCTAAGTTTCAAGAGGATCGGTTGAGCTATTTTCTTGCTCCTGGTCCTTATTTATCATCAGTTCCACCCTAAAGGTGGAGTTTTTGTTTTAATTTGTTCATTTAAAGAAAACCTAATTTACTTCTCTATACCCTCAGTCAGCACTTCAACGCCGTGATCTGTAATTGCAATATCATCTTCAATTCTTACTCCCAAACCTCTTAATTCAGCTGGTATAGTCTCATCATTGGCATCAAAATACAATCCCGGTTCTACTGTAAATACCATACCCGATTTTAATTGCAGAGGTTGGCCTTGAGTATCTCTATAATCTCCCGCATCATGGACATCTAGACCAAGCCAGTGAGAAGTGCCATGCATATAATACTTTTTGTAATCAGATTTTTTAAGATTTTCTTCCAAAGTTCCCTCAAGTAAATTTAGATTGATCAAACCTTCACACAATACTTTTACTGCCAATTCATGCAAACTCTGTAGAGTTAAAATTTTATCTTGAACCTCTACTACTCCACCACCGTTATTTAAATCTACTTTATTTTTGCTTCCAAATACTTTTATAAGCTCCTCAATTACCGCCTGATTGGCTTTCAAAACCAGGTTGTAAATTTCCTGTTGCACGCCACTCATTTCAGTACCGGTAACAAAAGTACGAGTCACATCACTAGCATAGTAATTGTATTCACAACCTGCATCTATCAATAAAAACTTATTATTTTTAAGTAAATTATTATTTTTGGTATAGTGCAGAATAGTAGCATTTTTTCCTCCGGCTACAATTGGTGGATAAGACCAGGTCAAGCCATTTTGCTTATATGTATTTAGTATTTCGGCCTCTATCTGGTATTCGTAGGTTTCAGGGTAATTAATTGAATCCAAAAAAGGTTGAGCAATTACCTGTTTTTCTCCAAACCAACCTTCTAAATTTTCTTTGATTTTACTAAAAGCCAAGGTATTTATTCTAGCTGCCTGCCTCATTTGCTCCAGTTCCCAAGGTGATTTTATAATTCTTAATTTTTTAAGTAGACTACTTTTTTTACTTACACCCGTATCACTGCCACTTTCCCCTACCAAATCCATTATCTTTTTTCTTAGATTCACAAAATTATCTCCTTGATAATCAAAATAAACTTGACTCGTACCCTTTAAAATATCACTTAATTTCTGTAAAAGTTCTTCAAAGTTACATACTTCATTTGCTCCCGATATTTCTAACATCTTATCAAGTCCCAATCTTTCACCAGTCCAGGTTTCTTTAAGCTTGTCCTTGGTTTGCCCGAAAATAATCGTTTTTACCGTATCATACTGGCTCTTTACAATTACTAAAGCGCTGTTTTCCTCGTCAATTCCTGTGAGATACCAAAAATCAGAATTTTGTCTAAAAGGGTATTCAACATCACTATTTCTTTTTTGTACTTCGCCTGATAACACAATAAATACAGAATTTGGCTCCATTAGGTTTACCAATTTTACCCTGCGTTTTTCTATTTCATCAAGTGGAACAAAGTTCTGCATATTTTATGTTTTAAAGCTAATTTTTAATTGCTGTTTTTTTGTAACTAACAGGTTAGTATAGCATACAATACGATTTTTGTCATCTGCTTTTTGGCTGTTTACAATTTCTATAGTGGCCACTTGAGGATTTTCCAAGTTAGCAATATTGACTTCGTATAATCCATTTGGAGGCAATAGCTTGGTTTTATCTTCAATGTCCAGATCAATTGTACTATTTTCAATATTTACTACACGAGCTTCTAGAAAATAGTTGTAACCTAAAAGCTGATTTACGTTCTCTATATTACCTATTCCAACTTGCTCGCGTATCAAACTGGAACTCACCGGATAATTGTGGAAATCTTGCCTTAAAACTGGAATTACTTCAAAATCAAGCTCCCGGGACATTTTGTATAATAGCTCTATATTCCCTTTTCTGTCTTTTCCGAAGTTAAAATCACCGCCAACTAAAATCTTTTTTAAATTGAACCTTGATTTGCAAAAAACCACAAACTCTTCTGCCGTAAGTTTAGAAATTTTTTCAAAGGGCAAAATGATTAAATAATCAGGATTTAAGTTACCTAAAAGCTCTATTTTCTCTTGCAAAGTTGTTAAAACCTTTACACTGCCGGGCTGAAAATACTCCCTAGGGTGAATATCAAAAGTCACTACCAAGCTTTTTAAACAACTGCTTTTGGCCTCATTTATAATTTTTTCAATTAGGTACTTATGTCCCTGATGCACTCCATCAAAATTTCCTATAGTAATTATACTACCTTCAAAAGCAAAGTTTCGGTCTGATAAGATATCTAGATTTTTAATCGTCTGCATTTAGCTAAATTTTTTCCCAATACGCACCATCAGCACTAGTTGGACCGGCAGGCTCCCCGGATAAACACACTTCACAAACCGGAAATATTTCTCCCTCTGCAAAAGTAGCAATATAGCCACAATCAACACAGAGATAATCCCCCGTTTCAGGCACTATTTGCCCCCATTTATATAGATCTTTTTCGTTTGGATCAGGATTTACATAGTTATCAGCAAAGTCGGACACTACCTGAACCCACTCATACTCATGCTCAGGATTCTCTTTGTGGATTAAATATTTTAGATTATCATTTTCCTTCTTAAATAAAATTAGGTACTCCTGTAATTTGGATTTGGATTTTAAAAATTCTGCTTGATTTAAAATTTCACGATCTACATCTAGGATATAATCACTATTTGTAACTCCATCTGTAGCATTTGTAGTCAGGAAAAGGATTTTAATATTTTTCGCCTTGAGTTCATCAACGCGCTTGTTTAGTTCAGCCTCAACTTTGGGAAAAAGTTTGCTGGAAGGCTCCAGAACAAAAACTGCGATCAATTCTTCTGATATATTAGAGAGCTTAAAATCAGCATTATTTGATAAATAACTCAAGGCCATACATTAATAATTATACTCAACTCAGGAATTTATGTCAATTTGGGACTCATCTACCCGATTGATTTATAATTAGTTGTACACTAAATTGACAATTAAAATTTTAAAAGTATATTTTGAATTATTTAATTTAAACAGTATATGCAGATATTTCCTAGAAAATCTAAAAAGGTCCCAAACAGCTATTATTTTGGTGAATATAATGACTTTCCGATAGCGCCAATGAGTGTGTCTTTGGCAGAATTTGATTTTACATATCAAAAAGAACATCCTTACTATCACACAGATACACAAAAAATATTCATTACTTTAGAAGGCAAAGGGGTACTAAATGTAAATGGCCAATCTGTTATAATGGAACCTGAAGCTATGATTCATTTGGAGCCTGGAGATATTCATTTTGTAGAAAAAATATCAGATGCTCCACTAAAATTTGTAGCAATTACCTCAGCTAAAATTAATGATAAGGTTGTAATTAAAGACTAAAGCAGTTTAATCAGAGCGTCAAAATAAACTTCGATAATAAAAAATTATTTGCAAACTAGTACAATCTCGACATTTGCACAAATATTGCAAAAAGGGCTATTTCTTGAATGTTTTGGCTAAGTTGATGATGTTATTAGTTAAGCTAGCTTTGAGTGGTTGTAAATGCAAATCCAAAGGCCCTAGGAAGCTCCTATAATCGCCCCTGTATCCTTCCTTAAATTTACCAAAACCTTTTTCTGAATCATAGCCACCAAGATCGTAAAATTTTAGATTTTCATAAACACATTGAGCTATCGCTATCAAATGAATTAAATACTGACCGTAATTTTCAAAAGAAAAAGCTGTATTTCCTCCATACAAATAAGTCAGGGTATCTGGTGACACAATTCCTAGCCACACGCATTGAGGCTTGTTAAATTCATCTTTTAGAATAATAATTCGGCTAAAGTTGGATTTAAAAATACTGTACGTATATTCCCTAGTATTGATTGCAAAATTTTGACGTTTACTGGTATGGGTGTAGACCTCCCAAAAATGATTAAAGTTTTCTTCAGATTTTGTAGTAGCAATTTTCCAACCTTTTTCCAGACTTTTTTTAGTATATCTACGTATATTTTCATTGGTTATTTTCCAAAAATCCTTACTGTCTTGAAAGAAATTTTTTAGTGATTCTGAGTTTTCGAGCTTTTCTGCTGTAACATTTAATCTTAAAATAGAACTAAGATCCAAAGTAGAAGTATGCAAATATTGAATAGTTTTATAGGATTTTGTGACTTTTAACTTATTTTTTAGAACGGTTGAATGAGAAATAAAATGTTTAAAATCGTCTAGATTATGCAAGTTAAGCAGTCTACCGGCTTCATCTTCAAGATCAACCTTAATAAAAGCCGAATTTTGCTGATTCCCAAGAGCAATCAATTTCTCTAAAAATTCCTCAAAAAGTGATTTTACTTCTTCTGGTGAAATATCTGAATTTAATTTAAAAAATGGACCTTTGGGTAAATACAAAAAGTTTTGTTTGAAGTGCCAAGGATATTGATAAACTATACCTTTTAGTAAATTTTCTGACTTAGAATCCTTCACCTCAAGAACAAAAAAGTTGTGACCTGCAAGATTAGCGTTTACCCAGTTTTTTGCCCAGTCTTCTGTTTGAATAAAGTATTTGGGATATTTGAGAATCATATTGAATTACTTGACTAGGATCTAAATTTTGTAAAGAAATAAGTAATTATGGCCTATTATCCTGTAATCGGTATCGAAACCCATGTACAATTAAATACTAAAACAAAGCTGTTTTGTAGCTGCTTAAATGAATATGCTCCTGATGAACCAAATAAAAATATTTGTCCGTTTTGTACAGGTCAACCTGGTGCTTTACCCGCTCTAAATAAAGAAGCTGTTAAAAAAGCTATTAAATTTGGTGTAGCTATAAATGGAACTATTCCTGAAAAAACACGATGGGATCGCAAAAACTATTTTTACCCTGACCTTCCTGCCGGTTACCAAATTAGCCAGTACGATAACCCTATTATTGAGCAAGGTCGAGTGGATTTTTATATTGAAGACAAAAATAATGGCCAGTTTAAACCCTGTTCAGTAGCTTTGACAAGAGCTCATTTAGAGGCAGATGCAGGAAAATTAATGCATGCAGGTGGTAAAACCTACGTGGATTTTAATCGCTCAGGAGCGCCTTTAATTGAAATTGTAACTGATCCCGTTGTGAAAGATAGTGCTGAAGCAATGGCTTATGTAGCTGAATTACAGCTTTTGGTTAGAAAAATTGGTATTTCAGATGCAGACATGGAAAAAGGGCAAATGCGTTTTGATTGCAACCTTTCGCTGCAAACTGAAGAAGAACACGCGGCAGGTAGATTACCTAAGTACAAAGTAGAAGTCAAAAATATTAATTCCATTCGAGCCATTGGTAGAGCTGTGGAATTTGAAATCAAGCGACAAACTGAGCTATTAAACAATGGACAAATACCTTCCCAAGAAACTAGAGGATGGAGGGATGATTTAAACAAGTCCGAAAGCCAGAGAAGTAAAGAAGAAGCTCAAGATTACAGATACTTCCCGGAACCGGATCTTAGAATTTTAGAAATTAAATCTGAAGATATTCCTAGTATCAATGATCTACCGGAATTACCACAAGTGCAAAGGCAAAGGTATTTAGAATTAGGGCTAAATCTGCAAACCGTAAATACTTTTGTAAATAAAGAAGTTGTGGGTCACTTTTTTGACGAGATTTTGCAACAAGTAGAAAATAAAGACCTGATAAGGGCAGTTGCTAATATAATTACAGTCAATCTTTTAGCACTTTCTGAAAAACAAAATAAACCAATTCAAGAGCTAATATCCAAAGAAAATTTACTAGTTTTAAGTCAACTGCTTTCAGAGAAAAAAATTAATAACCAAGGCCTAAGCAAATCTACAGAAATTTTAGCAAACGATTTCCAAGCAAATGCACAAGAAGTAGTTGAAACAAATGGACTTATTCAGGAAAATGATGATTCAGCTTTAGAGGAATTTGTAAATACTGTGATTGAAAAAAATCCTGCCCAAGTTGAGCAGTATAAATCAGGTAAAGTTCAGATTTTAGATTATTTAGTAGGGCAATCTATGAAAGAATCAAGAGGTAAAGGAAATCCCCAGAAATTTAGAGATATATTTATTAAAAAATTGACTAACTAGTAATTGTAACTCAATTTAAGTATATGTCGTTTAAAAGAGATATGGAAGACTTTCTGCTATACTGCGAATTAACCAAGCAATATTCAGGGAATACAGTCAGAAATTACCGAAATACTTTGGAGCGATTTCAAGAGTTTTTAGATATTAAAAGAATTGAAAGGACTCAAGACATTGATTTAGACATAGTCAATAACTATAGACAGCATCTAAATAAACTAACTACAATTAGAAAAGATAAAATGAGTTTGCGAGCTCAAAGCTATCAAATAGTGGTTTTAAGAAGTTTTTTAAAATTCATGATCAAACATGGAACTGTTGTTCTAAGCCCAGATAAATTAGAATTACCCAAAGTAAGAATGCAACGTATCGAGTATTTGACTGATGTAGAGGTGCAGAGGCTAATCAATTCTATTTTAAATGATACCAATAAAATTCCCGAGGTACAAAAAAAGCGCAATCAAGCTATAGTACTAGCAATGTTTGGCTCGGGCCTTAGACTTTCAGAAATGCTTTCATTGAGAAAAGCTGAAGTTGGTGCAGTACCTTTTTTGGATGAAGAAAATGATGATGTACAAGAAACCAATCTTTCCGCTCAAGAGTTTATTGATCAAAATTCTAAATCTACCGAACAAAACGATATTACAGAAGATGAAATTCAACCGTTATTAATCAAGGGTAAAGGTGAAAAATATAGAACTACATTTCTAGCACCGGCTGCCAAAGAAGCAATAGATGAGTATTTAAAATTAAGAGGAGAGGACAAAATCCTTCTTGTTTATCTCGATTAGCAAAAATAGGCCGAAAGATTCAAAAAATTCTAAACCGTTGACCCCCAGAATGGTACAGATGATTTTGCAAAATTATGCTAGGAGGCTTGGTATTTATAGAGCGTCTTTGCCCCACACACTTAGACATAGCTTTGCCACTAAAATCTTGTCTGAGGGTGGCGATTTACGCTCTGTGCAGACTCTTTTAGGTCACTCAAATTTAGCTACCACTCAAATTTATACCCACATTACAAACTTGCAAATTAAAGATTTACACAATCGGGTTTTTGGTAAAAAAGATCAGGATGAAAACGAGAATAATCAGGCCAAGTAGTCTGCTTTTGTGAATTTTGATGAGTTACACAGTCTTATGAATGACAAGGGGTTGACTATAATTTAAATTAGTCTATAACTAAAGCATATGTTTATGCGTAGCACTAAAAATTTTATGTACAATTGGTCCAAAAACAGCTGAACCTGAAGCTTTAAAAAATTTAATCCTAGGTGGCATGAATGTTGCTAGGTTAAATATGTCACATGGCACCCATGAATGGCATGGTGGCACAGCCAGAGCCGTAAGAAGGATAAGCGAAGAGTTAAATAACCCGTAGCAATCATGCTCGATACAAAAGGTCCTGAAATTAGAAGTGGTGATTTAACAGAACCCCTACCCTTACAAAAAGGTGATAAGTTAATTTTTACAATAAAACAAGAAGCTTCATACCCTAAAGGCACTACAAGTGTTAACTACGAAGGGTTTATTTCAGATGTTAGCGTAGGAGATGTGATTTTAGTTGATAGCGGAATGATGAATTTAAAAATTTTAGAAAAGACCGATACCGATGTAATTACTTGATGTTCTTGACGGTGGTACTTTAACTTCCAGAAGACATTTAAATATTCGAGGTAAAAGTGCTACTTTGCCTGCAATCACAGATAAAGATTGGCAAGATATTGACTTTGCAATCGCCGAAAAATTTGACTTTATCGCCCTATCTTTTGCAAATGATGCTAAAACTATCAATGATTTGAGAAAATACTTAACTGATAAAAATTCAAATATACTAATAGTACCAAAAATTGAAAGTACAAATGCTGTAAAAAATATTGATGAAATTATAGAAGCCAGCGATGGTATAATGGTAGCTAGAGGAGATTTGGGTGCTGAATTACCAATTGAAGAAGTGCCAATCATTCAAAAAGAGGTAGTTGAAAAGTCCAGAAAAGCTGGTAAACCTGTAATAGTAGCCACCCAACTTTTGGAATCGATGATGGTTAATCCTACTCCAACTAGAGCTGAGGTAACTGATATTTTTAATGCGGTAATGCAAAAAACTGATGCAATTATGATGTCAGGAGAAACAGCAAATGGAAATTATCCATTAAAAGCGCTTGAAGTGATGCAAACTGTAGCAATCAGAGCTGAGCAAAAATTAGCTGAAAAGAAAATAGTTAAGCACACTGAAACAGACTCGTCACCAAAACAGGAAATAGCTGTTGGAGCATGTATATTAGCTAATAATCTTAATGCAAAAGCAATTGTTGTATTTACTAAAAAAGGCGATACTGCTGCTTCAGTTTCAAAATTGAGACCGCATTCACCAATCATTGCATTCACCAATTCTAGTGAAACTAAAAATAAATTAAATCTATA
>CAWAQU010000003.1:0-179547 GCA_963784355.1 uncultured bacterium
GATTGTCATGACTTGCAAATGCGTTCGTGTGGTATAAATCTCGTTCCTAAAAGTACTAGAGATTGGGTTTACCTAGCTTTGGGCTGGCACTCGGGGAGCGGAACTTTTCACTGGATTAGCCGAGGTGAAAAGATGACCGCTGGCGAATTCTGACTTTTTACCTTTGTATTGTTTTGCAAAGGAACTGTTCGATTGAGTTTTGTGCTAACATGAGGTTGATTCAAAACTAGTTTAAGACACAAGTAAAGCAAAATTGTAATAACTTCGCCTTACATGACTCTATAGCATAAATTTTAACTCATGTCAAAACTATTATTGCGGAGGTAAAAAAGCTGTATATAACAAGCTAGTATCCCTCAGTTAGCTCTTGATTTGGATAGATTCGGTTTGCATACTTTGAGGCATAAGTCTTGTTCTTACTTTCAAAAACACATATTTTAGTTAATGAAAGATTGATACTTTCCAAAAAGAGTCAGTATTTAGACTAAACTTTACACTGCCGTTTTGCTGACTAATCTGAATAACATTATTCAAGATCATATCTTCCATGAAAAAGACCGCCGAAGTAATTTCTCGGATCAATCCCACGAGTTTTATCAGGATTTAGAAAAGCGTCCAACCCATATTTTGAAGATACGGGTTATTGTCACTAGCACAAGCTTAAGAATTACGAGTTTCTGAATCTAGATCAAGATAAAATGACAAGCCCACTGCTGCAAGACAAGCTCTATATTCTTCTATTGCTTCGTAGTCTTCGCATTTTTTAGTTTCATCTAGTAACCAATCTCCACAAAAATGCCCAATGTTATGAAGCTCAGTATGTAGTTTGGTTAAAAAATCTAGCTTTGGAAAAACCTTACTTTCGATGTACTGAAGAGTAATATCATAACAAACTTACTCAAACCTTGGTCTGATATCTAAAATAGATTTTGTTAGAAAGGTAGAGTTTGATGACTAATAGTTGGTCAACATCTTTCTTAATTTCTTCACCTCCATAGTATACTTGAAAGATTGCAAAATCATTAGTTTCTTCACTGCCCGAAATAACCTTCTTGCCATTTAGAAGTAGCTATTGTTGAGACATAGAGTAAAAAAGGTGTTAATTTTGGACATTTTAGTAGATCATCATTTGCAAATTTCGAATATGCGTTTTCGATCAATTGGCGTATTTGAGTCCATTTGCGAATCAAAATGACCAACCATCCAAACATATTTCACGCTATCATTGTAAACTACAGGAAAAGCTATCCAAATGACTAAATTAGAGTATGTGGGTGGTAAGCCTAAACATCCATTTGTTCAGTGAATTTGAGTCTGTTAATCCTGATTTTAGAGCTTTGTAAAGTTCCAAATCAGATTCAATTTCCAGATCCAACAAACTAGTTGCTGAAATAAGGAATTCTTCTTTTTTACCGTTTTCAAGCAATGTTAAAGCTGCAACCCAAGAATTGCTATCGTTAATCATCTAAGCAGCCTCACGATAATAGTTTTGGCTGTAAAAACATCTCTAGACAAAAAGTGAAAGAAATGACTAAATAAAGCATACAAATTAAATTTAGTAAAGCGTGTCTACTTTAAATATCCAATTAAAACCTCTTTCTCATCAGTGGAATACAGAGATGATATCTTAAAAGAAAACAAAGGTAATATAGCAGAATACTTTATACCATTTAAGTATAAATCAGAAGTTGAGAAATGGGTTGTTGCCCCATTGATACCATGCAAAAAGGAGTTAAGGTAGAAATTATTTACTGGATCAAGAACAGCAATCAATTTCACGGTATGGTTTCACCTAAGAGGGTTAGATACAGACACTCCTGAAGTTGGGTTGTGGATTAAGCAAGAGTCTCAAAACAAAGGTATTGCAAAAAGAGCTATGCAAATCTTATTTGATGAATTATCCAAAAAACTGAATAGTAAAAGTGTTGTTTATGATGAATACAAAAATAATGTAGGAAGTAATAAACTAGCTTATCAAAAAGAGTTTGTTGATAATGGTGTGGTTCTTAATAGGTATTTAAAAGGTTTCTAATAAAGTCCAGAAATTTGACCCAGTAACAAGTGATCTTTTTCAGCTGGTCTTTTGTTATTCTACCGCCCACCCTTTCAATTTTATGAATGGATTTTATTTACCCCACTCTTGCCGGGCTTTTTTTGTCTGGACTAGACGGTTCTATCAAGACGTATTTTCTATTTTCTCACTCACATCACCACCCCTGCTGCTCACTTGAAAACTGTATTTTTTTATTACTTATAAAATAATCTATGACAGAACCTCGCTTTCATTTTACTATTAAGTTAATCTAGCTAGGGATTTTTACTTATTAATTATTATTATATTATGGATTGTTACAATTGCAGGCAAGTGCAAGTTTATGATTTGTTGCTGCTCAATGCATGACTTAGGCGTGGCCTCTAATACCTAAAGCTAAGCAGGCTGAAGGGTTAAAAGAGGCTGGAATACAAAACTGCTGACTTTGCGATTCATGCAGGAATGGAAGTTTTTAAGTGACACTAGGTTGGGATTATAAAGAAACCCTGATATTTGCTGTATAGCCTATGATTATATTTTACAGAAAAATTAGGACAGAAATTGAAGAGAAAACAGGTATTGATATTTTAAATGATTTATACTGGGAAATTTCGGTACATGGGCCCCAGATGCTGCAGGAGCTTTGATTGGAAGCCAAAATGAGCCAACTTAGAGGTAATAGTATAAAATACAAGTGGAAGAAGATATCAAAAGTTTTAAGGCTGGTTTTTTGATGGGTTTGGAGGGTATCACTTTGAGCCTGAGGTATAGATCAATTACTCAAATTCTGTTAGTTTCTATTTAAAATCTATTTCAAGCCCTTTTTATGCTGAGTTAGGAACCTGTTTGAATACTTTCTAAAATTAATCTGTAATAAGTCAGTATGGCTTATCCATCTGATTTAACTCAAGCAGAAGACCAGGAAATAAAACACTATCTACCTGATAAAAAATGTACTAAACCTCTAAAATGGACAAAACATCAAATTATCAATGGAATGATGTATGTCTTGGTTTCCGGGTGTCAGTGGCAGGATATGCTCCCTAAAGTGATGCCGCCTTGGGAAACAGTATATTACTATTTTAACACTCTGGAGGTAATCATTATTAATATCCCTTTTTGTCGGTAAAGGTTCTTTTTCCCAGCAATAGATCGATACTTTTATTTACCAAGAAATTTTTTTAAAATCAGGTCTATTACTCCTGCTTTCTTCCATGTATTAAAATAGTAATATACTGTTTCCCAAGGCGGCATATCTTTAGGGAGCATCCTCCACGACACCCGGAAACCAAGACATAAACATCATTCCATTGATAATTTGATGTTTTGTCCATTTTAGAGGTTTAGTACATTTTTTATCAGGTAGATAGTGTTTTATTTCCTCGTACTCTGCTTGAGTTAAATCAGATGGATAAGCCATACTGACTTATTACAGATTAATTTTAGAAAGTATTCAAACAGGTTCTAAGCTCGCATAAAAAGGGCTTGAAATAGATTTTAAATAGACATTTGAATTTGAGTAATTGATCTATCCTCAGGCTCTAAAGTAATACCCTCCAATTTCATCAAAAAACCAGCTTAAAACTTTTGATCTGTCTTCCACTTGTATTTTCTGTATTACCTCTATAGTTGGCTCATTATCACTCCAATCGAAGCTACTGCACATATAATTCCCATGTACCGAAATTTCCTAATTCTAAATTGTTTAAAATATCAATACCTGTTTTCTCTTCAATTTCTGTCCTAACTTTCTGTAGAATATAATCATAGGCTATACAGCAAATATCAGGAGTTTCTTTATAATCCCAACCTATGTCACTTAAAAACTCATCTACATAAATAGCAAAGTCGCAGTTGCTTATTCCAGCCTCTTTTAAAATTTCAGTACGCCTTTTCATATCAAGCCACGCGTAGGGCATCCGTTGGCACAACAAATCATAAACTTGCACTTGCCTGCAATCGTAACAATCCATAATATAATAATAATTAATAAGTAAAAATCCCTAGCTAGATTAACTTAATAGTAAAGGAAAAGCGAGGTTCTGTCATAGATTATTTTATAAGTAATAAAAAAATTGCGGTTTTCGAGTGAGCAGCAGGGGTGGTGATGTGAGTGAGAAAATAGAAAATACGTCTTGATAGAACCGTCTAGTCCAGACAAAAAAAGCCCGGCAAAAGTGGGGTAAATAAAATCCATTCATAAAATTAAAAGGGTGGGCGGTAGAAATAACAAAAGACCAGCTGAAAAAGCTGGCTTGTTATTGGGTCAAAATTATGGACTTTATTAGAAACCTTTTAAATACCTATTAAGAACCACACCATTATCAACAAACTCTTTTTGAAATTTAAAATCTAGTGCTAAAGCTAGTTTATTACTTCCTACATTATTTTTGTCTGCATCATAAACGACGCTTTTACTATTCAGTTTTTTGGATAATTCATCAAATAAGATTTGCATAGCTCTTTTTGCAATACCTTTGTTTTGAGACTCTTGCTTAATCCACAACCCAACTTCAGGAGTGTCTGTATCTAACCCTCTTAGTGAAACCATACCGTGAAATTGATTGTCTTGATCCAGTATAATCATTTCTACCTTAACTCCTTTTTGCATGGTATTAATAGCTTCAATCAACCCATTTCTCAACTTCTGATTTATCTTTAAATGGTATAAAGTATTCTGCTATATTACCTTTGTTTTCTTTTAAGATATCATCTATCCACTGATGAGAAAGAGGTTTTAATTGGATATTTAAAGTAGACACGCTTTACTAAACTTAATTTGTATGCTTTATTTAGTCATTTCTAGCACTTTTTGTCTAGAGATGTTTTTACAGCCAAAACTATTATCGTGAGGTTAGCTTAGATGATTAACGATAGCAATTCTTGGGTTGCAGCTTTAACATTGCTTGAAAACGGTAAAAAAGAAGAATTCCTTATTTCAGCAACTAGTTTGTTGGATCTGGAAATTGAATCTGATTTGGAACTTTACAAAGCTCTAAAATCAGGATTAACAGACTCAAATTCACTGAACAAATGGATGTTTGGCTTACCACCCACATACTCTAATTTAGTCATTTGGATAGCTCCTGTAGTTTACAATGATAGCGTGAAATATGTTTGGATGGTTGGTCATTTTGATTCGCAAATGATACAAATACGCCAATTGATCGAAAACGCATATTCCAAATTTGCAAATGATGATCTACTAAAATGTCCAAAATTAACACCTTTTTTACTCTATGTCTCAACAATAGCTACTTCTAAATGGCAAGAAGCATATTCGGGCAGTGAAGAAACTAATGATTTTGCAATCTTTCAAGTATACTATGGAGGTGAAGAAATTAAGAAAGATGTTGACCAACTATTAGTCATGAACTCTACCTTTCTGACAAAATCTATTTTAGATATCAGACCAAGGTTAGAGCAAGTTTGTGATGATATTACTCTTGAGTACATCGAAAGTAAGGTTTTTCCAAAGCTAGATTTTTTAACCAAACTACATACTGAGCTTCATAACATTGGGCATTTTTGTGGAGATTGGTTACTAGATGAAACTAAAAAATGTGAAGACTACGAAGCAATAGAAGAATATAGAGCTTGTCTTGCAGCAGTGGGCTTGTCATTTTATCTTGATCTAGATCAAGAAACTCGTAAGGCTTTTGCTGTGCTAGTGACAATAACCCGTATCTTCAAATATGGGTTGGACGCTTTTCTAAATCCTGATAAAACTCGTCAGGTGATTCGAGAAATTACTTCGGCAGTCTTTTTCATGGAAGATATGATCTTGAATAATGTTATTCAGATTAGTCAGCAAAACGGCAGTGTAAAGTTTAGTCTAAATACTGACTCTGTTTTGGAAAGTATCAATCTTTCATTAACTAAAATATGTGTTTTTGAAAGTCAAAACAAGACTTCTGGTCTAGCTGCTTTGTCAAAGTATGCAAGAGATGAGTATGCACGAATCTATCCAAATCAAGAGCTAACTGAGGATACTAGCTTGTTATATACAGCTTTTTTACCTCCGCAATAATAGTTTTGACATGAGTTAAAATTTATGCTATAGAGTCATGTAAGGCGAAGTTATTACAATTTTGCTTTACTTGTGTCTTAAACTAGTTAATGGAGAATATCCTCATGTTAGCACAAAACTCAATCGAATCCTTGACCCCCTTTGCAAAACAATACAAAGGTAAAAAGTCAGAATTCGCCAGCGGTCATCTTTTCACCTCGGCTAATCCAGTGAAAAGTTCCGCTCCCCTAAATCCTAGCCAAAGCTAGGTAAACCCAATCTCTAGTACTTTTAGGAACGAGATTTATACCACACGAACGCATTTGCAAGTAGTGTGGTTATTTCTTTTGGACAAATTCAAATGATGGCTGAGTGGTATCAGACTATAGAGTGTATTTAAAGCCTGAGTTTTAAAATGCAACTACTTCTTTAACTTAGAAGCCAAAAACTCTATTAACTTTAGATTCTTCTGGTCTAGAGTTGTAACAAATTCATTAACTTTATTAATTTCTTCTTCTTTTTCAAGCTCTAAGCCTATTTCTGAGAATTTTTCAAAGAAATTAAGTGCGTATTTTTTAGAATATTCTGAGTCCTTTATAACTTCAAGGATGTCAGTAAAATAGCTGGCTCCGATATGTTTGAGGTCTGCTATGATTTCTTGATTTGTCCTGTTAATAAAATCTGTCATATATAGTCAGAATGAAATAGTATTTGTGCTGTTTAGTCAAAGTACAAATGCCCCCTACCCTATAACAGACTATACCTACAATTTTTTGCTTAAACTTGCTAAATCATCAGTTGTGTGTTATTAGCTCAAGTATGCAGATTTTTAAGACAAAAATAGGAAAAAAGATTACACTACCGTATTTTTCGAGTTTAGTGCAGGCTGGCTTTCCCTCCCCTGCCGATGATTATATTAATGAAAAATTAGATTTAAATGAACGATATATTCAACACCCCTCATCAACTTTTTTAGTAAAAGTGGAAGGCGACTCAATGATTGGAGCTGGTATTTTCCCAAATGATACTTTGATTATTGATAGAGCTGAGAAGGTCAGAGATGGAGATGTAGTTTTAGCTATTGTAAATAATGATTTTACAATTAAGAGGTATAAAAAAGTGGGCAGTAAAATGTATCTACTTCCTGAAAATCCTGAATTTGAAGCTATAGAAATCACTAAAGATATGTATTTTGAGGTCTGGGGTGTAGTCACTTTAGTAATGCATAAACCATGATCTTATGTCTAAGGCTATCGCTCTGATTGATTGTAATAACTTCTACGTTTCTTGTGAGCGAGTTTTTAGGCCAGACTTAAGAAATAAGCCAGTGGTGGTGCTTAGTAACAACGACGGCTGCATAGTAGCTAGAAGCAACGAAGTAAAAAATGCAGGTATCCCAATGGGTATTCCTCTATTTCAAGTGAAAGATCAATTGAAAAAAATGGGCTGTGAGGTGTTATCAAGCAATTATGCCCTCTACGGTGATATGAGCGATAGAGTAATGAAAACACTTGCTGAATTTGGTTCTAATTTGGAAGTATATTCCATAGATGAAGCATTTTTAGACCTGAGTCATGTTCATCCTAGCCAATTATTAGATTTCGGGAAGGAGATTAAACAAAGAATTTACAAAGATACAGGTATTCCCGTTTCTGTGGGAATAGCCGAAACAAAAACCCTTGCTAAGCTAGCCAATGAAATAGCTAAAAAAGAAGCTAGAAAATCTGATGATGGAGTTGGTAAATACAAGGGTGTATTAAATCTATATCAAAATCCCTACAAAGATGAATTTCTTAAACAATTTGAAGTAAAAGATATATGGGGAATAGGAAGACAATACGCTAAGAAACTTAAGTCTTACTACATAGAAAATGCATATAAGCTTACTCAGTGCAATAATGATTGGGTCAAGAAACACCTCACAATACAAGGTTTAAAAATGGTACAAGAATTGAGGGGAATTAAGTGTTTAGATATTGAGCAAGTGGCTGATCCAAAAAAAGGTATTGTTTCATCAAGAAGCTTTGGTACTAAAGTAACAGATTTTAATGAGCTAAGTGAAGCTGTAGCCACCTACACTACAAGAATTGGTGAAAAATTGCGTAAACAAAATTCTGCCGCAGGAGTTATCTACGTTTTCCTGATGGCTAACAGATTTAAAGACAATATGTATTACAATTCAGCAAGCCTGGCTTTGCCTATACAAACTGCTTACACCCCTACCCTAATAAATCATGCTATAAAGCTTTTAAAAAGTATTTACAAAGAAGGCTACGAATATCAAAAAGCCGGTGTTATGGTGCAGAATATTACTGCTGATTCTTCTATTCAATTGAGTCTATTTGACGAGCCAAGTCCTGAGTTTCAAAGGCAGGATAAAATCATGCAAACAATTGATAAACTTAACAAAAAGTATGGTAAAAACAGTGTAAAACTAGCTGTACTAGGGAATAAACAAAAGTGGCAGATAAAAGCTGAGATGAGAAGTCCGAGGTATACTACTGTTTGGACTGAGCTGCTTAGAGTTAGTTAGATAGGATTCATTTATCTCCATTATTTTTGCTAAAATATTTTTCATGTAGAACATTAGCATACTCTAAAGCTTTTTCCTTATTAGGGAATTCAACTTTTGGCTCAATTAGACCACCTTCCAGATCATATATACCTACGTACATTTGATTATATATTAGTAGCTCAATAGCAATTTCGTATTCCTCATTTTTAAAATATAGATAAGTAGTTATGTTGGTATTTTCATCTTTTACAGATTGAAAATCTGATATTGTAAGCATAATATATTCTACTTAATAAATACAACTATTAGATATTTTGACAAATAAAATACTAATTAATCTGATTCAGTAATTCTTTGGTATTATTCTGTGGACTATTTACAAGCCTACTTACTTCGTAAATGTCTAGTTTCTCATCACTAGGTTTAAGCAGACTATAGGCTGTTCCAACATCTGCTTCTAAATATTTTTCTTCATCCTTAGGCTCTATAATTACAGGCATTCTATCGTGTAAACTTCGCATTTCTTTATTTGCTTCTGTAGTGATTATACTGAAAGTAGTTAGGGTTTGATTAGTTACTGGCTCAGTCCAGTAGTCGTAGATTCCTGCTAGAGAAATAATTGGTTGATCCTTGAAGTGGATAAAGTAAGGTATTTTATGCTTTTCATCTAACCTTTTCCACTCATAGAATCCTGAGATTGGTACTAAACATCTTTTACTTTTAAAAGGGTGCTTAAAGGAAGCTTTTTCGAGTAGTGTCTCGCTTCTAGCATTTATCATTTTATAGCCTATCTTGTCATCCTTACTCCAATGTGGCACTAGTCCCCACCTCATTATATCTAAGTTATTTCCCCCTTCAATTCTTACAACGACAGGTAGGTTCTGCCCTGGAGCAGCATTATAGTTTGGAGTAATTTCAATTAACTCGCCTGCTAGCCCGTAGCGAGCTTTCATGTTGTCTGGGATTAAAGCAAATCTACCGCACATATTTCACTGATTTAAATAGTACTCTAGAATTTTGAAAAGTCGGCCAATTGTCAACACCTTACACCAAAAAAGCTTACTCTGGTTTATTTTCGGTATTTGAACTTTGGTTAATTTGAGAATCTATACCTCTTTGTTGCGTGGAAGAAGTTAGTATACTTTGGATACCATTGTCATTGAAATTTTCAGTTTGACTAGTTAAAATTTTAGCTAAATCATCGGCTGCACTGTTATTAGGTTGTTTTGTAGTATCATTTGAGTTGGGTGACAAAATGCTAGCAAGTTTATCGGTTATGTCTGACATAATAAAGTTAAAAACTAATCGTAATTCTAAAATCTGTAAAGTTCAAAAATAATATTGCAATAATAAAGTAGACCAATGAACAAATTAGAAGAGCAGTTTTTAGTCTAGTTATTTTTCTGCATACTTTTTGTAAATTAAAATATTCATTCTTTAAAGCTTTAAGCGTTGCTTCATATAAGTGTTTTGCTGGGTCTTGTTTTATCTCTGGATCTTGATGCTTGTTAAGGCTATCTAGTAATTTAGTACCAGCAATTGGATCAAAGCCGACAGAAACTGCTTTGGAAAGGTTGAGATTTGTCCACAAAATTAAAATGAATAGCAAGAGCGTAAACAATATAAATTTTTGGAAATTATTTTGATTTAGTATATTCGATGTTAATAAAAAACCACTAAAAGCTATGACTCCGGTTATAGCATAGTTTGAAACACTGCGTATTTCAGTTATAGAAGAAAGTAAACCTTGATGTTGGTCTTTTTGATATTCTATAAGAAATTTCAAATACTCAACTTTTGCATTACTGGATATATTATCTCTATTATTTATAAAAAGATTTACAATGTTTGGGTAAACAGTTTCAAAAAAAAGATTTTTAAGTTTATTCTCAATTCGATTTTTCATACCTATATCATAGTTGTGTATTTATTCTCGCTTGGAGCCAATCTGGGCCAAGCCCAAAGCAATATAATGATCGGTCAAAATCATGGCCTACAACATTAAAAGTGGAGTGTTCTCTAAATTGACTAAAACTTTCTTGATTCTCTTTGTAGAACTGCTCCCTTTCGCTTTCTTTCTTATAATCATATAAGCCTATTACGTTATAGCTCGAATCTGTTAAATAATTTGGAGAAGAATCGTTTTGGCCTAAATAAAAAGTTGTATAATTTGTTGGATTCCCACCATAATGTGATTCTTTGTATTCAAAATTTTTTACTGATAAATTTGCACTGATATTTGTAAAAATTGGATTAAAATCTAGTTTATTAAAAAAATCTTGGTTTATTTTATATCCAAAAACCACAGGTTTGAATTCAAGTTTTTTACTTGTAATTGAGTAACCTTTTACGGTTTTAGTTTCATGTTCAACAACAGCCTGAACAAAAAACAAATCATCGTTAAAAATATATTCTTCCAGTTGGCCACAAGAATCTAAGTTTTCTTTGATAAAATTTGCATCAAGAAGCTTATCATTTAGATTTTCATCTTTGAATTTATTAATTATTGCAGGTTCACCCAATATACTTTTATAATAATCTACCTGCAATTCAATACTAAGTTTATCTATTTTTTCCTGAGCTATATCGTATTTTCTAAAGTGTGAATTAGCATTTTTATAGTAATCATAAATTTTTAAACTGTTCTCAACTAACGATACAATTGAGGAAAGAGTTATAATTATCAGAGAAATCAAAAATAATAATAAATTATTTTTGATATACTCATTTACCCTATTTACTATACTATCTTTTACCAGCTCATTAGTCCGCTCTAATTTTTTCATATCATTATTTACTTCCTACTAAAAAATAATATAAACGATCACTAGCCTTCACACCCTATCCCATCTTTATTATTTCCATCTAACCTATAGGGATCGGGAGGTAAAACTTTAATATTCTTCTTAGGTACATCTTTACAATCAAGATCAGGGCCACTTGCCGGTAAACAAACATCAGGGTATGACGGATTACAGTTTGAACTTGTGTCTACAGCAGGAATAGTTGCTGGTTTAGGAGCAACTGGCTGTGATGATCTCGGTGCTACTGACTTGGCAGGTGTTGAGGTAGGAGCCTTATTATTCACTGAAGCTTTATCTGCTGCTTTAGTGGTATCACCATTACAAGTACTCTCACCCCAAAAACCTCTATTATTTTCTCTAGCTTCTTTTTGAGCTTGGTTGAATTCATCTAATTTAGGGTGCGGAAATTTGGTATAGGAATGGGCAAAGCCGTCTTTTACCATCTCTTTGTTATAGAAATAGCCGTCTTCTCTATAGGCGTAAGCTAAAGTTCTATTATATTTATCAATTCTATTAGCTGGATCAAATTCAAGATATATTTTTTTACCTGACAGCAGTTCTTTAGCTCTATTACTTGCTTCCTTACCAAAACATTGGACTGGTTTACGGGGGTCTTTAGTTTCAGGAGTATCCATACCAATTAGGCGTAGTGTGCCTAATTCACTGACTTTAATTGTATCACCATCCACAACATTAATTACATCGAAAAGTTTTTGATTTTGAGTATTGAGGCCTAATTTAGCTATTGATTTATTAGCTGATACAGCCTCCTCGGCTTTTTGCTCTTCAAGATTACTTTCTACATCATAATTAGTATTGATTTTAGTAGCTTGAGCTAATTTATCTTCAAGGTCTTTCTTTTCCTGTTCAACTTTTTTTAATTTTTCGGTTTGTTCCTTAGCTAGCTTGTCCGCTTCTTCCCTGTTTTTTTTCTCTTCCTCCAATTTCCTTTTAGATTCAGAATCTTCAACTTTTACTTCTTTAACTACTTCCTGTTTAGGTGTAGTTGATGGCTGCGCAGGTGAAGCAAATGACACTAATGTAAAAAAGAATAGAGAAGTTATGAATCCCCACCCAAATGATACTAAAGTGTTAGAAATCTTTGCTATTTTTGGTGATAACTTTGATTTATCAATAATTTTATCAAGTTGCTGATGTATGTATTTACTTCTAGTAAAATAGATTGTAGTTAAAATAACCCCGAAAATTAAAAATGTGGTGCTACTTGTGAAGAATAGTAAAAATAAAAATATTAAACTAAAAAATGCAAATTTATCTTTATTATATAATGTTTTAATGTAGCTAAGAATCTTATTTTGCATAGAAATTTGAATTAAACAAATGAGCTTGATTATAGCATATTTGTCAATTTAAAGGTGTTTCGTTGGTTAGGCTAGCATGTTAAAAGTGGACTCTATACAACCTTTTTTAACGTTTATAAATTTGATGACAGTTCTTTTGTTACTTTTTCAAGATATTTTTCTATACCGTTTAAATAATTTTGAATCAATTTCTCATCAATTACCAAATCTGCATAATGTTTTAAATGGAATTCAAATGAAATTTTAAAATTCGACTTTTCATTATATATATTATTCTTGCCCATTTCGGTATTGATGTTAGATTCATAGCCTCCAATAACCTCATTACGAGATATTTTTAAAGAGTATTCAGTTCGATTAGCATTATCTACAAACTCATGTATAGCACGCTCAACAGATTCAATTGTTAAATGCTTATCATCTGATTCTAGTTCTATATCAAAGTCTAGATTCCAAGGTTGAAATTTTGTATATTCTTTTAATTTAGTAAAAGTAGTAATTATTTCGTTAGTACATGTTTCATTTAGATAATCAAGTTTTAAATCACCTTCTTTATCTTCAAAATTTTGTATTTCAAATTTAAATTTTGTATTACAAAAATTTATGGATTTTGTTTCGGCTTTATTAGTTAATTGAAATATACGAAAATCTATACCAGATATTGGCTGATCTTTTCTTAAATTTAAGTCCTGTACTACTTTACATGTTCCGTTGAATATATCAGCTAATTCCTTATGAATTGATTCTGCTATAGTTTTTCTGTCATTTAATATTGGGCTATCATTTGTGATAACAGCAAAATTTGCAGCAATATATTTTAATTTAAACATAATTTGGAATTAATATAAGAATGGTAGTTCTTTTAAAAATATAAGTCAATTTTAATTATTATCAAGTTTTTTCGTTTTTTATATATTGCTAGTTTGTACAGTCAAACCACCCCTACCCCAGCATTGTTTCCTTTTTTTTGAAACTGCTCCTTCCATCTTGTTTCATTAGCTTCTCCCTAAAGGGGAAGTTTTTGTTTTATATATTATATAATTATAAGTGAATTTTATTCCTATGTAACATTTATGCCTTTTGTGTAGCTGAGGCCTATATTTTAAATAAACCTGAAGCTGCACATTTTAACCAAATGTGTATTAGGATTTAAGCATTTTGTTTTTATTTAGGCCCTTTATTGTCATTTAATTTGTCCAAGTCCTGTTTCTAATTATCAACTTGAATAAATAATAACAAGATTATAGTTTAAACTATAATAGTCTGGACTATAACTTAAAAATTAGTAAATAGCGTTATTAAAATTTAGAACGGGAAGGCCCTGGAAAATATCCCTTTTTCTCACTATTTTAGGTCATTAGTATTTTCATACTATCCTAAATCATCCCCCTACCCTAGTGTTTGTCTACAATATAAGCTATTTTCATAATGACTTAAAATAGTTATATTACGTCTTGACAATAAATTTGGAAGTATTTATCATGAGATTATATTAACCTTAAGGCTCTGAGATAAAAATCGGAAATTTTATCCCTTAAGAAACTTATATATACATGACTGATTTTGTAAAAAACTTTGTGGGCTGGTTTAAATTAAAACCAAAATTAGATTCTCAAAACCACCTACCTCCACTATTTAACGAAGGAGAAATTTGGTGGTGTAAACTTGGAGAAAATGTAGGGGGCGAGATTAGCGGTAAAGGAGAAGAATTTGCCAGACCTGCTATCGTTCATACTAAACTATCTAAGTACATGCTTTTAGTAGTACCTCTAACAACTCGGCTATACCATGAAAATGGTACGCCTAAAGCTGGAAACCGCTTTATTAAATTTACTAGAAATAAAATTGATATGTTAGCCTGTTTGAATCAAGTAAAAGTAATTGATTATCGCAGACTTAAAAACAAACTCGGAGATTTAGCAGAAAATGATTTTAACCGTGTTTGCAAAGGATTTAAACTATTGTATGCAAACAAAAACTCAGGCAATAAATAAGCCCTCTCTTGCGAGAGGGGCGTGGGAGAATCCCCAAATATGTATATATTTTAGAAGAAAATTAGATTTTTGTCAAGATAGAGTTTATTTGACAGTGAAATTTAAAAATAGAAATCCTTAGCGTTGTTTTTTTCCCAATTTCAACTCAGACCCCTAAATTAACGATCTAATATGCCCCAACCAACTATTGAAACCATTAAATACTTAACTACTGAAGAAGTAGAAAAAGTATTAAGTAAAATAGATGACGTGAGAAATAAAGCCATGTTCACCCTAATGTATTATTTAGGACTTCGCTGCATTGAACTAGTTAACCTTAAAATAGATGATATTAGATTAGAAGATAATAGGATATTTATTAGAGCAGCAAAGAATGGAGTAAGTGGAGAATATATTTTAAGTAAAGAATGTAAGAAATATATTAAAGACTACCTACCCTACCGTGACGCTAAAATTAAAAAGATGAGGCTTGATACCAGCGTACTATTTATTTCTAATAAAGGAGGTAAACTAATGACAAGACAAATAGGTAAATTGTTTGTACAATACTGTAAAAAAGCTAGAATTAAAGACCTCACAAAACACCATCCACACGTACTTAGACACTCTATCGCTGTACACATGGCTGATTCAGGTACTCCGGTAGAAGTAGTACAAATCCACCTGAGGCATCGTGTAATTCAAAATACGATGATTTACTTTCAAATAACTAATAAACGAAGACATGAATTACAGGAAAAAGCTTTAGGCGGAGCTTTTGTGGCTAGGATTTAGGCAACAATATACCGCATATATTATGCGGCTTAAAAATTTATAAAGGACACCCCCAGCTTCCCTGAAGTTGATGCCTTCATCCAGTAACATAGCGTAATTTAGAGCTTTTGTCAAAGCTTGAAAGTGAGATATAATCATCAGAAATATTATACGAAGTCAATAAGAAAACTTAATAAACCCCCTCAAAATCTGCCCCTAAAGACGAAATAATTTGTTTTTATTAATTAGTTTAAGCAATAGCGTTAGGGAAAGAACAGATGTAAAAATGGGAGGTCATAATTGTCTATCTATACCAGTTTTATCTAGGAAACTTTAGTTTGCCATCAAAGATTTATCCTACTTTAATACCTAAACCAGAATTATTAATATTTGAGTAACTAAAGCTTAACCATTAATTATCCAATTAAATACTAAAATATTATACGAAGTCAATAGGAAAACATTGACAAATTACTCAAGTATTGCTTATGTAATACATATGTAGAGGTTAATTATTGCTTATTTAATTACTTCGTATAAACAATTTATATACTTTGCTTATTTATGGATACAGTTCTAGCAATTGATGTTGAATCAAATAAATATTATACTAAATATCAGGTCGCTTCTGCCTTAGAAATACCTGTGAGTACTTTTCAGAACTGGCTAAATGAGCATAAAGCTAAGGATGAGGAGATTAAAATCGGGTAAAGCGGGAAAAAGAGTTATTTAATAGATTATATTAAAGATTTGCTTGATAAAGTTAATCGAAGCGAGCTTAAGCAAAAACTCAGTTTACTTAATCAGCAATTAAGCAATACTCAACCAGAGCTTAATCGTACTTTTCATGATATATCTCCAGTTCTTCAAGCAAAAGATGAAACTATTCAATTATTAGTAGGGCAGCTTAATGAAAAGGATGACCAAATCAGAAGGTTAAATGATGTTTTAGAGAAGAATCAAGCATTTCATTATCAAGATAAACAAGAGTTAAAAAGCCTTAGAGAAGAAAAACAACAGTTACTTTTAATGCAAGAACAGATAAAAGAAGAGAAAAGTAAGGGTAGGGGAATGTTTGGTTGGTTGTTTAAGTCGTAAGCGGCCTTTTATAAATGCAGCTTTACCCTAAATTCTTATCTAACATTTGTCCTACCCTATTAATTTGAATCTATCTACTTTAATTTTTTGGCCGTTTTATTCGTTTTCTTATACTTACCATTTCTTCTATTTTTTTATACCCAATTTCATCTCTTTTTTCTAAAATTATCTTATCTAAAGCCTTACGTGCCAATTCTGTAACAGGAGTACCTTCAATACTACTGATAGCTTGTAGAATTTCATATTGATCGTCATAAATAGGTACATTATGCCTACGTTTATAAGCTGGTACTAAGTTTTCATCACTTACTGAATCAGTTGGTTTAATTGTATCAACATAAAAATTATTTTCATCTTCTAGTTCCTCGACTCCATCAATTAAATTTAAGGACTTCTGAGTCTCTGCTAATTTTTTCATAGTTTCAGAATCAGCTAATCGTGATTTTTTTTCTAAAGGCATAATTTTATAATTCAATATTAAACATTGGTACTATGTGTTATTAACACTGTGTTATTTACTTATTTTTTTGTAAAATTCTTTCACAAAAGATTTATAGTCAGCTGCTCCATTAGATTTCGGGCTATAGCTCATAACATCTTTACCTTCTGTTTGGGCTTCAGCAATAGAGATATTTTGCCTAATTATCGTTTCAAATAATAAACTTCCTAAAGTTTGTTGTAATTGCTCTTTAGATTCAACATGTATATTGATATTTGAAAAGTATCGAGTAATTAGTACTCCTAAAAATCTCAAATCAGGATTTGCCTTGTTTTGTACTTCTGCAATTTTTGCTTGTACCTCAACTAATCCACTTAAAGCAAATATTGAAGGTTCTAGGGGGCAAATAGCATAATCTGATGCAATAAGAGCTGAAAGTGTAAGATAGCCTAGAGATGGAGGACAATCTATGTTTATTTCATCATAATTTGCACTTATCTTATCCAAACTTTTTTTGAATTTAAAAAAATCTTTTTCGCCGCTTGCAGCAATTGCTTCTAAAGCTTTACTGCCTAACACAAGGTCTAAATTAGGTACTTTTGTTGGTACAACTGAGAAACCTCTGCCAGCATTCAGCTCTTTAGCTATATCTCCAGTGTTTTGGAAACCCATTCCTAGTGTAAGGTTATGCTGCGGATCGAGATCAACTAATAAAACTCTTTTACCATGCTCAATTGCTTCAATTGCAGATGTGTTCATTGCTGTGGTAGTCTTTCCTACACCACCTTTTTTATTTAAAAAAGCTTTTATAGACATATTAAAATAATGAATATACATTAATGTGTTATTCACACTGTGTCAAGTGTTATGTGTTATGTGTTAATAACACAGTATAACAGATTCCAAGTTAGATAAAGCTGGTGTTATTAAAACACAAACTTTACAATATCTTCAATATTGGTCTATTTAGATTTATATGACTGATGCAAAAAATTATATTACCTATAAATCTTTGAATTCGTTTGCACAATCAGTTAATGGAAAGAGAGAGGTTTGGCGTGAGCTTTTTAAAAATCCTGAGTTTGGTAAATATTTTATAGTTGAAAAGAGAGGTGAGAAGCAAGGCATAAAAATATCCACAAATTTAACAGAAATAGAAATCAAAAAATTATTTTTGAAATATAAAAAATTTGTTTCTAAAAGAAGGTTTTTAAAAGAAGGAGAAATAGCAGAAATTTAAACCCTTATAAGTATTCAAAGTATAGACCCTTGTATTTAAAGGCTTAAAAGGTCAAACATCACACAGTGTTAATCACACAGTGTTATGTGTTATGTGTTATAATCTTGACCGAACATAAATTTTAGTTTAAAGAAAAGGTACCTAGAAATTTAGGTAAAAAAATTTATTATAAAAAAAATTCCCCGTTAGCGCGAGGAATATAAATGATGGTTTATGGGAAACCTTACTATTGATGTTGCCAAAAATAATCAAAATTGTCAAGTATCAGATAAAAAAATACTAATAAGCTTTAACCTTACGTTGGACTTACTAAGTTCAAATTGCAGAAGTAAACTCGAAGCACATAGGGAGCTTGTACTTAATCATTCGGTTAATAGAAAACCGATAGAAACATTTTATAGATTTTCTAAGTTTACAAGATCTGCAAACACCATAGTTTTGACACGAGGGCAGTTTTTTACAACTTTAAGGGAATTATCCATAAAATGGGAGTGTACACCTAAAGCAGCTCGCTATCAACTTGCTAAATGGGAGAAAATTAATCTAATCAAAACAAGGAATATTAAGGACGGTAAAAACTTTGATTTAGGCATAGTAATAACGTATAACCCAGCAGTAAGTTTACCCAAAATTAGGGGCAACCGAGAAATGCCCAATTCAAGCCCCTCAAAGACACCAAAAAAGAGGGTAGGGGCAACCATAAGTATATTTACTTTAAAAACAACTAATAATAAAAAGTTTGAACAAAGTAATGTTGTTTTTTCTTTTTTAAATGATTCTAAAATCCCCCCGCAAGCCATAACAAAACTTTTAAAACTAGGATTCGGCAAGTATGAGATAGAGAAACTGTATAAAACATATTCATTTGAAGATATCTTGGATTACATCCAGCTAACTAAATTATCCAAAATAGAAACCCCTAAAGCTTTCCTTAGAGCCGCTCTTAAAAATAAATATGATTTGAAAAAAGTATATGATTTTAAAGCGGAAATTGCCTATGCAATTAAAGATAAAAAGCTAAGTAAAAAAATCAAAGAACAGGATATAAAAGAAGTTGAAGTGCAGAAGTTAAATGAAGAAAAAGCTAAGAAAAAAGACGAGGCTAAAGTGTGGCTGGTAAACAATCCAAACAAAGCTAAAAAGTTCAAAGCAGAAGTGATTCAGAAGCTATATGAAAAATATAGCGTGCTGTTTAAACAGTACCAAAAAGGTGGCACACTAATCGAAAAAATTATAACTGGAATGGTCGTAGACTTAGTGCTAAGTGAAGTGGTAAATCTAAAAAGTGTTGAATTGCAAAGTGGTGAATTAGAACAAAAAGAACAAATCCAAAACGAAGCAAAAAATCTAGATTATATTCAGCGTCAGCAACCACTTCATGGGCCAATTCGTGGGGGAAGCTGCAAGCTAGTGAATGTAAATGATACGGTACCCCACGAATTGGCCCATCCACTTCAATGACAACTTCAAATTAGCCAAATATTATTTGGGTAATATTTGGTAAAAAAATCAATAATGGGATTACTAAGCTAAACTAAATAATGGTTTTAACAAGACAAAAACTTCCCCTTTAGGGAGAAGCCAATGGAATTAACAATCAGGAGCAATAAATGAATAAAGCTACACTGATTGTTGTGGAAAGTAAGAAACCTTTGCAAGTCTCCTACTGTAAATTAATTTAGGAAAAACTAATCATTTGAGGATTCAGAAGAATCATTCATTGCATCTAATTTTTTTAGAATTAGGTCAATTTTTTTGAGTTGGTCGTCAGCTGGAATAATATCTTCCAACTCTTGTTTTAATCTTGTAACTTCAGCTTGCAGCTCGGCATTTGAATTTTTTAACTCAGTATTTTCATTTTCAAGAAACTGTTTTTCCTCCTGAAGTGGAATTAAATAACGTTCCAGTAAGCTAATCACTGGTGGTGCAAATGCGGCAAATTTATCAAATACCTCATTTTTAATTTCTGAAAATTCTACGCTAGGATTAACGTTAGAATAGGAACTACGTGGTGCTTGGGAATTAATATTTCCTGGCAATCCTGTAGCTGGATCTATTTGTTTTGCTAATTCATTGTCAATTAGTATGGCTAGATGCCTTAATAATCCGTTGGATTTACCTTGAGGCTCTTCTTCTAAACCCCACGCGTAAAAAATTGAATTTCCCCGATTTTCATAACGGCCATTACCATAATAAAGATAATTATCTCCATTATAGTATTTATCTACAACAAATTTAACCGAGCGAGTTCTCAAAAGGTCAACAAGTATGTGACCAAATTTTTCGTAATCTTTCGGAAATTTTTTTTGTAGAATATCCAAGTTATCTAAGATCTTCTCACAAATATATCCTGCTAATCCCATGATATCCTCTCTTTTTTCCTAAACTGTAAAATCGTGCTTTAAAGGAATTGATCCTTAACTAGACACTACCTTACTATTGCATAATTTTTAGGTTATGACAAATTTTTGTATTTACCAACATTAATTACCATAAATTTCAAATTTTAGACTATTTGAGATTGTAAAAAAAGTATTTTTCTGCATCACTAACTTTAGCTCGACGTTTTTCAAAAAGAACATTTTTGTCTTCACCATATTCTTCAAGATTATCTGTTATAAGTTTTTTAATAACCTCTCTACTGTTAATTTCTTCAAACTCAGTTCGGTAATCCATTGTTTCAAAACTCATTAATGCACGGCCTTGATTATTGTTTTTTAGAGTCCTCAGGAAACCTGAAAATGGAGGCAAATTAGAGATGTCTTTTTCTTCAATATCGCCACCATAGAGTCCTACAATTTCTTTTATTTCTTTTTGATTTCCCATGTTAAAAATTAGAGTAGAGCCTACGTTTCCAAGTACTGAATTTAGAAATTTTTGAGATACTTGATTTAAATATTGATGGGCTAGAACTAGACTTACACCATATTTTCTAGCTTCAGATAGCATACGAGGAATTAGGGGGCTTTCAGCTTCTTGCATTTCATCAATAATAATCTGCACTCTTTCAGCTTCATTATCAGGGTCGTAAATAAACTGGGCGTAAGACCAGATTTGAGCAAGAAGAAGCTTTGTAATCATTTTCTTTGAAACGTTTCCAAATACTGACTCTGATATTGGAATTAATATCTTTTTATTGTTTTTAATCAGCTCCCTGATATCAAAAGAATTACCCTCTAAGAGTGGTTGAGTAGTATCTGTGACTATGTTTGATAATCTATTATCAATACCGTCTAAAATTGCTTTATTAACTAAATAATCATCAAGCTCCTGTTGCCACCTTAAGGCTATGTTTTTGTTTCCGTAGTTACTGAATATTGTGAGTAGGGTGTCTTTAAAACTAGAGTTTTTCTTTAAGACATTACTTAAATCGGGTAGGGTGATTTGCCTTTCGTAGACAAGTTTTTCTGCTTGCTCAGGGCTTAAGGCTTTGACTTCAACTAGATATTTGTAATAGGCGTCTGCAAAATGTACTCCAGTAGAGATTAAAAACTTTAGCAGCTTTTTGATTGAAGTTCCTAAATCATTGTCTTTAGCTTCCTGTTCTAAAATATTTAAAATGTCTTCGGTTAATGTGTCCTTTTGTACATCAGTGGTGCGGAAACTAAAAAGCGGGTTAAAAGAGATTGTTCTGTCTGAGTTTTCAGCTCCTAGTTTGAAATATACCACATCGCTAAGGTCGGGTAGCCGTCTGGCGATCATCTCAAGATCAACTTCATGCGGATCGAAAAAGATTAATGATTTAGTTTTATCTTTACAGGCGGATAGTGCTGTGCGGATTAATACTGTACTTTTACCTGAGCCAGTTGAACCTAAAATGTATAAATGTCTGCGGAGATTTTCTACAGGTAAGTAAATACTTTTCTTTTCTCCTAATTTGTTATGTGAGGATCCAATCAATAGTTTATTCGCTTCTGCTTCAAAAAACTCAGGGCTACTTTCAATAATTACTGATTTAGTAGGTTTAAATATTCCTCTTTCTACGTCAGTTGGGTGGATCATTAAAGATAGTTCGTTTGAATTTAGATATGAGCCAAACCAGCCTCGAAGGTACCTTGTAAACAAATTTTCTTTTTGAAGGTGTCTATTACTTAATTTAGAAGCATTTTTTCTGCCAAGAAGTGACTTACTCACAAACCTAGCTTTAGCATTCATTATTTTGAAAATAGAGGCTAGTTCCCGTGGTATTTGTTTCTTATTTCCTAAAACATAAACTTGAACTAAAAACATGTGATTTTTAGTCTTTTGGATTAGGTTCTCTGAATCTAGTGTTTGTTTAGTTGATCTAATACTAGAGGATTTTTGAGATTGATCGTTTTTGTTAATTAACTGATGAATTTGCCGGTCTTTATCACGTATTGGTCTGATAAAAAAAAGAATACTGCCTCTGGACTCGTTGTCTAGCGAAGCTAAATAATCTACAACTCTTGTAAACAAGCTTTTTTCCTCCAAATTAATAGTAAAGAAACTATAGTCTAAATACAATCTTTTAGCGTAGCTCTTCTCATAATTCTTTAGAGGTTCTTCTGTTGTTACCTGCATGCTAATGCCTTGTATACTAGTTAAATATTTCTTTAGTGTCTCTAAAATCTCCAATTTTGTGGTAGTTAGAATTATTGATATATTTTCATTTACTTTATGAATTTCAAAACTGAGCCTTTCTCTTTCGCAAACCGAGTGAACTGAAGAAAAAAAGGATTGCATTGATCTAATGTAATTAGCCTCATTGGTTTGGTCTGCTTTTGGAAAAATTAACTCTAGCTTGTAAATCTTCTTTCTTTTATCAAATATTGTATCAATGAAAACATATCCAAGATAAAGTACAAAACAAATAGCTATTAAGCCTAAGGCTAGAATAAAATAGGCTTTAGTTTCCGGAGTTAAATTATTATAGATATTTATAAAAAACTCAGGTATTTTTTCGTACTTGATTTCAAATAATGGTGAGGCCATATGACTAAATTTGTTTGTATAATTCTGCTAATTCAGGGCAAAAGCTTAATATTTTGTTTACAGTATCTTCTTTTGTGTATTGTTCAAATGGGGTGGTATATAGTCCTGAGTAAAGTTCTATTTTACCACTACTTAAAACTGAAAATAATTCTAAAATACTTAAAGAAGCATCCATTTTATCTTTCAAAAAGCGGATTCTTGAACCTTGCTCAAATAGAGGGTACAAAAAGCTTTTATCAAACACGCTTTTCATTCTAGCTTCACTATTAAAACTAAAATATATTTTGATTTGCTCTATATTTTCTCGGTCGAAAGATTTGCTGGCTATTATTAAATATCTTAGGAGCTTGTCGAACAATCTCTTTACTTCTTCTATACCTGTATCTGACTCCAAAGCAATTAAATTGTAATAATTATCACTACTACTTGTGCTAGCTGGTCTAATTAAACAGTCAGGATAAGCAAAGTAGGTATGACTACCTATTTTTACTCCAATAGAACAATTTTTGTCATAGTCAGTTAAAATTGACTCAGGTATTTCGTTGCAATTCAAGTATTCTAAAATAAATCTGAAGGTCTGGTAGTGATGTAAACGGAAAATAGTCTCAGTTCTTTTTGGCCCCTTTGACCAATCTCTATAGATATAACTGGCATTGATTTTCTGGGTTATTCTGCTGTAACCCTTCTTTGTCAGGTAAATAAATTTTTCTTCAGGGTATGTCTCTTCAATAGTTATCATACCATCAGATACTGCATCATGAACCTTGTTTGTAAGTTTGGAATATTTTACACCATGACTGTTTCTGATACCATAAAACCAACGTAGAGGCAAAACTTTTAATATTAATACTAGGGTAAGTAGAGTTTGTCTTGAAACGGTTAAAGGCTGTTTATTCATATTATTAATTGAATTACTTCCTTACAATTTTTTTTCAAAAATCATAAGGCTATATTATTTCATATTAGACTTTAAGGATAAAACTAAATCATCAGCCTTCTTCAGTTCCTCATCAGTTAATTGTACTTTTAGATCATTAGATTCATATTTTATTGTTGTTTTGATTGTATAGTCATCCAGTTTTACAAGCAATGGTAATTCGTAAATGTAGGTATTTTTACCCTCCTGTTTAAGGTAGGAATCTTTATCAATTACAACCCAACTATTTTCTTGTTTGATTTTAGCTAGTTCTACATCATCTTTGTTTCCAACCACTACTGGATTTGCCTCTTCTGTGTATAGAAACTCTCTAGTTTCAGGTATGTATCCTGTATATACACTTTTGTTTTGAATACTTTTTAGAGTTAGAATGCTGACAGTTACTTTAATATTTCCATTTTTAAATTCAATTATTTCATTGCTACTACTTTGCTGCTTTTCACTCTGTAATACTTCTTTGCTCCAGCCTTCACTTTCTGTACCAATGTAAAATATTTCTGGTTTTGTTGGTACAATAGAAACTAACTCTTTTTCAGCAATTTGTTGCTTTTTAGGCTCTAGTTTGGGTGTAAGGAAGTTGAGAAAGTAATAACCTGCTAATAAGGCTATTAATAATCCGAATCCTAAAATAATCAGCACTTTTTTATTCATATGTTCTAATTTGAAATTTCCATAACGTAGTTGACAGTCCAGCCAGTGTTTACCTGATATAGAGCATTTTTGCCTTTGTAGCTGTAGCCAGAAGTACCACCTTGCACATTTTTATATGGGTCATTCATGACTAGTCTACCGTCCGCAGTATAGCCTTTGATTACAGAAATATGGCCTATAGGGGAAATAATTGAAACAATGAGTGGACGACCTTGATCTATAGAAGTTTTTACTTTTTCAAAGGTTAGGGTACCGATTGAGTTTGTGTTTAAATTAAATCTACTCAGATAAGCTGAAATACCTGCAAAGCCACTCTGATTACAAGTTGTATCGTAAGCTGTCATGCCAAATGCTCCTCCAATGTTTTGATTAGCACATTTACTTGGTAGATTTAAACCCTCATCTCTATAAGCAAACCGTTTTAAATCATGTTCGTTGTTAGGATCATAAGGTAGTTTTCCAAAGTAACCTGCAACCATTACCGAACTCGCTGCTCCACATATTACGTTGCCCAAATCCCAATTTTCATTACCAACAGGTATTTTAGGTTCAGTAGGGGAATAAGTGCCATCTGGTTCGAGCCACTGATTAAAGTATGGTACATTGAGTACAGTTGCTGTAATTCCTTCAATATTGGTCTCTTGAGTATCTCCTCCGCCAGGTGTTTGGATGATATTTGAAGCGGTTTGGTCTGCTGACATGAAAACCAGAGCAATAATCAAAAATGGTGAGATGATTAAGGAAAATACTAGTCCCTTGTTATCATACAAATATTTGCCAAGTCTAGCAGTCTGAAAAGGGCCAAACCCAACTAAAGCACCAATAGTTCCGCTAATAATCTGGATTAGACCAGATAAAATGTAATCACCGGTGTTAACTGTCAAATTATTAGTATCTTCTGTGTCCCTATTCATACCCTAATCTTTAGTTGAGGAGTAACTGCTAGTATATACTAAATCTTTCTCAAGCGGTAATACGAACATATCAATCCAAACTCTTTCATTTTGCCTGATTAAAAGTGCCTGACCTTTGTCTCGTGTAGGTAAAAGTTGTTCTTCTTGTTCAGTAAGAGGAAATACACCATTTTTTCTAATAAATGACATTGATGAGTAGCTTTGCTTTAGTGTAATACTAGTCTCTGCTTGAGTAATAATTGTCTTGCCCCCATTGTCCTCTCTAAAATCCTCAAGATTTTGGGTAATGCAGACAAGCCCAGTGTTTCTTTTTCTCACTGTCTTAGATAAGTCTACTAAAAATTCTCTTGTAGCAGGGTATTTCAAGAATTTATGGGCCTCGTCAATATAAATCATTTTTCTCCTGTCTTTATTCTGCTCAATTAGATTATAAATAATGTTAGATAACAGGTACATTGTTGGAATTTTTAGTGTATCATCTTTAATGTCTGACAAATCAAATACTAATAAGTGAGAATCTAAATCGATTTCATTGTTTGAATTAAATAGTCCGCTCATAGAGCCGTCGTCAGAAAGAGTTGAAATGTCTCTTAAAAATATAGCATTATGCTTTTTGCAAAGATCAAGAAAATCATTTAAATTTGGTTTCTCCTTATTTGTATAAAGTTCTACAAGCAGACTATCTAAAAGAGCACCGTCATATCTTTTAGGTTCGATAAAGAATCTAAAGAACTCTTTTAAAACAACAATGTGATTTTTCTTTGCGTCAACATCCTGTGAATCGGCAGCACCAGTAAAAAAAGGATTAATTCCACTGTTTCTACTAAACTTAATAGGTGTCTGTTTGAAACTAAGAGCTAAAGGTACGTACTCGCCTTCTGGGTCAATTACGATATTTTGTACTCCCCTTATTGCTAACCTACTCATCAATAATTTTGAAGTAACACTTTTACCTGAACCGCTCATACCCACGATATTGATGTTGGCATTAGCAGCTTTAAATATATCAACTAATACCATTGTAGAATTATAAGAGTTTAAACCTAGAAAAATCCCTGTAGGATCATTTAAGTTTCGACTAAGAAAAGGTAACAAATTTGTTACCGCAGAGGTTTGTAAAATATGTTGTTGTTCCTTTTGTTCTTGAAGAATTGGTAAAGCTGATAGTAAGGCACTTTTTTGTCTGGTCGTTGCTACATTAAAAGTAAATCCAATATCCTGAGATTTTTCTTGAAATAATTTATCATAAGTTTTCAGCTCTTCCTCAGTATTAGCGGAAATAGTAACGTACAAACTAACATAAAAAGCTTTTTCAATATCATGAACTAAGTTATCAATAAACTCTTGAATTTCTTTTATTTCTCTGTCTAAAGCCTGATCCCTATTTTTCCCCTGCTTGTCTCTTATCGCCTGAGTAGATTCAAGTGAAGAGATTTTAATATTTCCTTTATTTATCATGTCTTTTTGACTAGTCCCTTCAATATGATAAGAAAGTTTAAAAGGAATAGGTAAGTTGATTAATCTAAATAAAAAGCTTGGCAAAATTGAATTTGGAAGCTCAGCTAAGTAATAAACTCTAACTAATTTATCACTTATTTCTAGTTCTCTATTTCTAGCTATCAATCCATCCATTCGATACCTATTAACTATTTTATCCAACCCTTGTCCTTTTATTTTGAAGAGCTTTTGAATATCTCTTTCATATCCATTTTTCTCATACCAATATTGAAATGCATTTGATACATACTCAACTAAATTTTTACCCTTTTTGAATTTGGGTGAATATAGCTCATTAAAATTTTTTAAAACTTTACTTTGGAATTTTTTTTCTTCAAATTTATTCATACTAAACTTGTCTAATGAATTCTTTTAAAAATAAATCCAGCTCCACATCTTTGACTTGTTTTGATTCAATTTTCGCTTGAGCAAGTAGATTACAAAGCCTATTACTAAACATTTCTAATGATTCAATAATTTCAATTGTTGATTTACTGTTTGAAGTATCACCCTTTTGCTCCATTAAGAAATAAAAGTCACGTATTGGAATAATATTTTTATCTAATAGTTTGTGCATATCTTCTATATACTGTCCTAATTTATCATCTCTGAATTTAGTTAATTCTACGGAATTTAGGTTCACTTCTTGATTAGCTATATTGTCAAAATGAGCTAAATAATCATTTTGTTCAGCCCCTCTGTTCCTCATTATAATTTGAGTGTGAATTCCTCGCTGGCTATTCAAGAAAGCTTGAATATCTTTAATAAAAATATTCTGATCCTGTTCTGACAATAACATCAAATCAATTGGCTCTAATTTGAAAACAGCTACAATTTTATCTTTAAAAATAAGCATGTTATCTACTAGATCAAAGTCAATTTCTTGCACTACTGCTTGCTTTTTATTGCTAATTAGATATTTTAAAAAAGGAATAATTAGGGTGTAAGCTGGTTGTCTATCTATCTCAGTGTTAATTGCAAAATAACTAAAAATGGCAACTAAACCTACAACCAATATTCTTAATTGTGTGGGTAGATTAGGAGTTAAAGTAATAGCTACTACAAAAACTGAGGCAGGCAGGCCAAACCTTAGAAACTCTTCTATATTAATCAATTGTCTTAGTGGATTTTGATTTATCTGTTTAATTTTTAAAATTCTAGCTGCTTTCATGATTCTATTTTAATAGATTTACAATATCGTTTGCCAAATAATTAGCTTGTGCAGATTTACTGCTGGATTCAATTAGAGGAAGAAGTTGATTGATATTAGTTTTTAGTCTATCGCATTCTACTTGATAAATTGAGTTAACTTTGTCGCACCTTACGCCACCTAAATCTTTATTTGCTATGATTAAAGCTTGTTTTGTGGCTTCCTCTGTCTTTTGGCTCATTATTGTAGTTTTCAACGTTGTCTTAACATTTAAGTATTTATCAGTATCGTTTCTGAAAGGCTGAGCTGTAAACAAATAGGTCAGTATTAAAATTAAAGGAAGAATAAATAGAACAATATAGAAAACAAGAGTTCTTTTATGCAGCTTTAGCAGGCTATAAAATATATTAAACATAATTGAGTACTAAGTATTATTTGTTTTATTAAGGTTTTTGGTGTAAACTGTTGTTTTTTGAATTCGAGGGGTATCTTTATTAATTTTTTCTTCACTACCCAATTTAGCTTTCTGATTTTTAGAAACTTGTGTTGTTGTTATTCCGTCTATCCCCTTTTCTTTGTTTTCAAATCGTGCTGATGTTAAACTTTTTTTCATGTTTGAATCAGTAGCATTTACACCTAACTCCACACCCGACCTTTCCTCATATACAGTTCGTCCAGCGTAATTACTGGTATCCTGTAAATTAAATTTCCCTGATACTGGATAAATGTCACTTGCTGGTACTCTATCTTCTAAAGCATCTTCTTTGGAATTATATAAAGTAGTAATACCATTTGATTGGTTATATGCCCACCAATTTCCCTCAACACCAATGACACCCTCTTCTTGATAAACTGGACTTACTGCATAATTATTTTTGCTGAAAGCTTGTGCTTGTTTGCTCTGTGTTATATCAGCTAATTGATTATGTTTACTATTAGTTGCAGAACCTGTATTGTTAGAATTAAAGTTAGATTTAGGTGTGGATACATTAGAGCTTCCAAACCCAGTAGATTTTGAACTTTTATTAAAACCGCTGGATTTATTGGTAGAGCCTGGTAGGAAACCAGTAAAAGCTTCTCTTTTAGATAAACCTGAATTTTGAAGGTGACTTGTATTTCCTCCGCCAACACTTTGCATAGCTGCTTTTTGCCCAAATAAAACCGCTCCAATACTACCACCTGCTACGTCTCCAATTACCGCATTAATCGCATTACCTCCTCTATGTACCACTCCACCAATTATTTCACTAGAAAACGAATTCACATTATATAAAAATATTAATGAACCAATTAAAATTACAATTTGCTCTATACCAACACCATTTGCTAACATATTAAGCAGAAATCCTTGTATAATAGCATATCCGAAAATAAAAAAAGCTTGATGCAATAAAGTTGTAATCCAAGTATTCCAATACCTACCAACATAATCTGTCTTGATTGGACTGGCCATAAAAATGATAACTATTGGGTAAATAGCAGCCAAGAAATACAACTTAATAAATCTAATAACAAATTGGCCAATTACAAGAATGTATAAAAGAGCAATCAATACAATCGGAAACAATGCCAAAAATGCTCTAAATCCATCAAATAATGTTTTCACTGGATTAGCGAAAGTTTGAATTCCGCCTAATAATATACTAAGTGGACTTTGATCGCTGTTTGGCTGAAATCCTTGCTGAATTTTGTCTAAAAACTCTACAAGAAAACTAGTTAAATCTTTACCTCCTAAAATGAACTGACAAAATGCATTTACACCAATTATTGAATAGCTTAATATGTATGGAGTTGAAATTAGGATTATAATAGTAAATACATGATTCATAACTATACTACCAATATCACGCTGTTTCTTTGTGTTAATATCTTTTAATATTATAATTCCTTCCAAAATTAAAAACAAAGTATACACAGAAATGACCAAACCCAACAATTTGTTACTAAATGTTTTTGCTGTGTCGAAACTACCAGTAGCAAAATTTACTTGATTTGTGCTAATCCCAGTAACATCTGGGGTATTCGATACAAAAACATCTAAAATTGGTTTAAAGCCAGCTACTATATTTTTTAATGCATTTATTGTTTGATAAACCGAATCACCAAAATTACCACCAATAGGCTCAACTGTATCATCTAATTGTTGAATGTTCAACGTGCTATCTTGACTAAACGTAGGGTCATTTCTACTTTCCAATGTATGAATTTTAAGGCTATTTCTTGAATGCGAAATTGACTGTGCATCAAATTCTACATACTTTCTACTTCGATATACTGAGCTTGTATTGTTTTTATTTTGTAAATCAGAAGAATTAAAATTTGTTTGGTCACTCAATAACTGATTAGTTATTATAATAGAGAGTATAAATAAAAGAAATATTCCAATATATATTAAAACTGCTTGTTTTTTATCTTTTAACCATAACTCATTTAATGCACTCAGATATCTTTTAAAAAGCATACCAATCAAATCTATCAAGCTATTTGTGTAACTTGCTGTAGTCTCTTTGGCGTTTTTAAAAAACATAAACTACTATTTCTTCAAAATACCAGTTAACCAGCTTGTAATTGCTTCTGCTCCAAAGATTAGAATATTCGCACCAACTAATACTGCCATTGCTTCATAAAATTGTGTTCTTTTATTTGCATTAGACAAATCCATTAACGATCTAACACCAAAAAAAACAAATACTAAAGCATCTATCGCGTAAACATACTCTCTAATTGTATCAATTAAAGACTGTAAAATATTGCTTAAACCAGGAATTGGTATGACTTCTGCAAAGGTAAATACGGGCAGGCAAAGCAAAGCTAATATTAAAAATATTGATAATTGTGAAATACGTTGTAATTTAGACATAATATATAGTAAAGTTAATTGAATATTGTGATTTATATTGTGATGAGCTTATTATTTAGTAGTAACAAAGCATAGTTTTAGGCTTTTTGCAAATGTTGCTTATAAGTATCATTTTAAGATGAAATTTTCAGTCATCCAGAAAGTTAAGCAAAATCAAAGCCCTAATATCTAGTGCATCAGCAAAATCTATTATTTTTGTCAGTGTTGGATTACCTTTACCTTTTTCAATTGCTACTATATAGTTACGATTAGAACCCATTTTACTTGCTAAAGCAGCCTGAGTCATATTTTTTTGTAATCTGAGAAGTTTTACAGATTGTCCGAATAATGAAGTATATTTATAGTACTTAGTCATTTATAAATTAAGTTAATATTTTGTGTTGTTAGTTTAAAATTTAAATGCTTTTATTTAGTGTTTAATTTCTCAACATCAGTATCAGTAAAATACTTTATACACTTAACTCGTATTGTATCTATATAGTGATCTGAGTAATATTTTAAACAGTAGTCTTTCTCACTAAGCACTTATAAATCATTATCTTTTGTGTTATAATAGTTTTTTGTATTAATAGCTGAGGGTATTAGAAACCAAAATATTCCCCAAATTAAAAAGACCCAAACTGCTACATGTAATAAAATATTAAATAATAATTCAAATGCTTCTGTGAAGGCTCTAAAGTCTTTATTTGAAAATTTAAAAGACTTTAGTTTACTAGTTAAATCAGAAAAGTTCATATTATTAATTAATAAAGAGTTTATAAAAATTGAAATGTCCGTTGGGTGAAAATAGTAAGGCTAAAATAACAGCAATAATAATTATCAAAACCCAATGAATTAATTTGAATGACTTAATTATCTCAAGTTCTGATTTTATGAAATTAATAGTTTTTGACATAAGCTTGTAATTATGGTAGTACCTTTAGATGTCTTAGGTTTTGACAATACATACTATTTGAAGTTTGAGTCATTTAATCAATTTTGCTAGTTGATTAGTACCTACACTTTTTTGAAGTAATTAAGATTATCAGACTTTGAATATCAAGATTATTTTTTTGGTAATTTTTCTTGATTAAATATTGTTAATATTTTCTGCCTTAATTTATTTATTTGCTTCAAACTGAGTTTTGGACTCAACTTAAAGCTTAGTTCAAATTCTAAGATAGACCCATAAAGGTTTTTATAAACGCTTGAAAGCTTAGAATTTTTAGACATAGTTAATCTAACCTACTTTTAATTAAGGTTTAATTATGAATCAAAGCTAAATTTTAGAATTTTTTGTACTAAAATTTAAAGCGATATAACCTTATAAAATTTTATAATGTTGTCAATGACTTTTTTTAAAACACAATACATAACAAATAAGTTTAATGTTAGCACAACCACAGTTTATAACTGGATAAAGGGTGCAATAAATAACGAAAACCTTTTAAAATTAGAAAAGGTAAAAGACAAATATTATGTTATAAATTCTGAAGCAAATCTGTTTGAGATGAAAAGATTAAGCGATCAAGGAAGAAAAAACAAGCCAAGATTTAATTCTGTAAAATTGACTGCAAATCCCGACTTTTATAATATTTTTACCCCTACTCAAGTAATTGAAATTATACATGATTTAAATAATTACAATGAAATTCAACACAAATTTACATATCTTGGTATTGGAGCGAAAAGGTGGGGTCAATACGTTGAGGATACAGTAAATAAAAAAATAAGTGTTGGAACAACTAATACAACCAAAGCTTTAGAAACAGTAAATCAATTTCTACAGAATAAACTGAGTGATTCTAAAATAAACATTTTTGATATAGGTCTGGGTGATTGTTTCCCAGTTAAAAATTATTTAAACAGCTTAATTCAAAGAAACTCACTAAATGCTTATATAGGATTGGATATTAGCCAAGACATAATTAATATGGGACTAGCTAATATCAAAAAATGGTTTGGTGATTCAATTGAAGTAGATAGCCAATCTGTTGATATTGCAGGTAGTCATTTTAGAGAAATTTTGGCTAAACATGAAGATCAAGGAAGAAATGTAGTATTATTTTTGGGTTTCACAATTGAGAATTTAAGAAACAAAATTGAAACTTTATTGAATATCAAAAATTCAATGAACAATTCTGATATTCTAGTTGTTACCTATAGTTTAGATATTGATTCATCAAAACCTATTCGTTTTCCTGATTTAAAAGATTCACCTGACGAAAAATTAGGCTTAAAGAAAAGATGGATACCAGAATTGCTTGGAATAATGCCTTCAATGTATGATGTGTTGGATGAATACAATTATGAGTCACGAGAGCGTAGAAAATATATAATTTTCAATCATGATATAGAAATTGAATTTAATACAAATCTTGGTATTAAAAATGTATATTTTAGAGCAGGTGACAAATTGTTAATCTGGAGACATACTCACCACTTGTTACATGAGTTAATCAAAGATTTAGACGATTTTGGATTCAATATTGACGCCTCTATTACATCTGATGATAGAGAAGAAGTTACCCTAGTTTTAAGTATGAAAAGTAAAATTTAGGTTTTTTAAAGTACAAACTAATATAATGCGCTAATTATAAAAAAAGTGGGCTTAAACTTGTTAAACCCACCTAATTATAAATTGCTAGACTAATTTACTTGATGTTCATGTAATTAAAAAGAAATACGATTATTACAAATATAAATGTAACTATATTTGCCAACCAAATCTTATCTTTAGTTTTTTTATATTTTACAATTGCATTGATGACACCAAACAGTCCTACTAGCAAACCTATAATTTGAATAACTTGAGAATACATAATGTTTTATGTATTCTGCTTTATATACCATACTGTAAAAGCATAGATTATACCTACTGTTGCAAGACCTATCCGATGATACCAAAGTTTGTATTTTTCAGGAACAAGTAACTCACCTATCAATAGAAGATTTAGTACTAGTATAAAGTTTTCATTAATAAACTTGATTAATTCCATAAAATTTTAAATTTTATCTTTGGCCTGTATAAAATCAACTCGTATACGAAATATTGAACTCGAATTCATATGACCTAGTTAACATTCCAATTGTTTTTTACCGACAGTACAATCCAAAATGACCAAAAGAATAAAATTAAAGCCACTCCAAGAAAATCTAAATAACCTAGTTCTTTTTTATTAATAATAGCTTTATTATAAAGTTGTTTAAGTATTATCACAGTAGCAAAAATAACTCCTGGAGTATAAATCATTAAAGGTAACATAAAATATAATTATTAACATCTTGAACCTACCCACCAGCCAGAATTCCAAGTTCTGTATAATATTGCTCCATTTCCACAAACGGAATCATTAGCGGAAATAAACGCGGCTAGTACACCAGAATAAGCCGAAACTAACCAGCCAAAAGGCCCAAATGCAGATGCTCCAATTGAAACTAAAGTAAACCCAAGAGATACTTTAACAGCACCACAATGATCAAGTATTGTTTTAATTCCCCACCAATAAGTTTCATTTATGGTGTAAGCGTTACAAATTATAGCCTCAGTTTTAACTCCAGTAACCAAACCATCAACTAAAGCCGCTTTGCTATTAGTTGCACTAGCAATATTTCTACCCTCTACTTTTAAAAGATTACTTAGATTATTCTTTTCTGCAATAGATAGTTTATTAAACTCACCAATAGCTAACTTAACTGTTTTTTCATCGTCTTTATCTAGCTTCAATTTATTTAACTTATCTTGAGATAAAACTATATTTCCAGTACTTTCATCAATAATTCTAATTGATTCTACATTGGTGATTACATTTTGAGATAATGGCTTTTGACTTTGTAATTCTTTAAGTTTAGCCTGCTCTTCTTTAGATAATTTTGATATTAACTCTTCAGCTACTTCTTTTGTAGCTTGCTCTTTGGATTTCTTTTCTTTAGTTACTTTATCATTAATCTTATCATCAAATTGTTTTTGCTGAGTTTTTAACTCCTGAGTAGTTGTATATTGAATATCAACTATAGCTTTATTAAAGTCTTTACTAATTTGAGTTTTAATAGATTCAAGTGTTTTGAGACTACCTTGCAATGATAAAGAACTAATTTTTATACTATTTGAGCCGTTATTCAATAACTTCTCCAGTAAATTCTTTTTCTTAACATCTTTCTTAGCTTCTTGGAGTTTAGTATTATCTGTGTTTTTCAGTACAGGTTTGATTTGTTTAGCTTTGTCTGTATTTTTGTTGTTATTTAAATTTTCTAAAGCTAACAACTGGTTGTAAAAATTATCACTGCAATAATCTGTTATTTCAGATATTACTTTAGGTGTTTCCGAATCACAAGCTAGGTTTAGCGTTTCACCCTTAATAATACCATTAACTGCAATGATGAGTCCACTTATTGCATAATCAGTTGTAACAGGTAATTTACTAGCTAAATAACCATAACTAGCATATCCTTCTACTGTACTATTTGAATTTGTTTTACCATTAACAGTTAAATATGCTTCAGGGCTGTTAATAGCTGACAAAGTATCTGCTTGAGTTTGAACTGAAAACAAACTTGATACTGGGGCTGTCAGGGTTGTAAAAGCAAGGAAAACCGCTGTAACTGCTGTTGCGAGCTGGAGTGGTTTGAAAGTTTTGGGTATGAACATATGTATAAAACAAATATATTTTTTAAAAGCTAAGAATCTGTACAGAAATTCAAGCTGATTGTGCCTATTTGTTATAAATCCTCTTGTCAAGATACTTAAAAGTATCATTTTGGGTAAAATGTGCATGAAAGACCTTTAAAATTGTGTATGTTACTCATACTAGCTTTTTTATAGGAAGTTGGATAAAATATTAAAAATGAAAGAAAATCTACCGGAAGTCTTTGACTCTAAAAATCTATCTCTATAAATTTCAAATTCAGGATATTTTTCCGAAAACTCATTTAATATAGCCAACTGCTCCTCGTCTGTAAGATTTTGAACTTGATCTTTAATAAAGTCTTTACCATTTTCTGCACTATCACTTTCTTTAATACCTTTTATACTCTTAATTATAGCAATTAAATATTGCTGCTGCTCTTCAGTTAAGTTAGGTAAATTGTCTATTGATATGCTCATACCGAGTATCTAATAATAAAAATTATATGTGATCAAGCTGCATAACGGGCCTTTAAACCCGTTTAACTAAATTCACAACTTGCAATTTATCTGAGTCAACTAAAAGTGACTTTACAAAGCTCATTTCTCCGTCATTATCGTTGGGGCTAAAACTAACCATTCCAGCTATAATATGAGCATTATTTATTACATTTATAAAAGCTTTAATTAGTCTAAATGATAAAATCTTGCCGTTATCTGCATATTAACCCAAATCACGAAAATAAATTAATCCAACAAATTCAATCAATCTTAAAACAATCTTAGAACAACCATCTTTACTTCAAACTTAAATTTGAACTCTTAGACTCCTATACTTTTACTTCAAACTTTACTAAATTAAGACAACAAAAAAGGGTGCAAGTACATGACTACAAACACCCAAAATCAATCTACGGAAATTTTACAAATCAGACAAGTACATAATTTCTTTCTTCAGTTTTATCAGGAAAAGAAGTGGAAAAACAAAGGTAGGCCATTAACTTTAAAACCTCCGGATATAGCTACAATTACCCTAATCCAAAAACATTACCAGATTAAAACTCTTAAATCACTTCACAATTTACTGAAAGAAAAATATACAGATATATTTCCAAAACTTCCGGCATATCAAAACTTTGTAATCATAATGAATAAAAGTAGTACTTTTCTCCTAAGCATATTGCTTTTAGTTTTACAAGCAGGTAAGCCTTATCTTACTAAGGTCAAATTCATTGACTCAACTCCTGTACCGGTCTGTAAAGTATATAGAAGTAAAGGGCATAAAACAATGAAACTATTAGCCAGTAAGAAAAAGAGTACTACAGGCTGGTTCTATGGATTAAAACTACATCTAATTTGTGATGAGAATTATCATTTAGCGTGTTTTAAATTCACAACAGGATCAGTTGATGATAGAATAGTTTTAAATGAGTTTATGGAAAAAATTAGGTTTACAAATTCAACTTTAGTAGCAGATGCAGGATATGTATCAAAGCAGTATGAAAGTAAGTTTTGGAATTCAGGAACATATTTTCTAACAGCAACAAAAGCTAATATGAAAGTATTGGCTAGTATATACCAACAAAAGCTAATGAATATGAGATCAAAGATAGAGACAGTATTTTCAATATTAAAAGATAAGTATCAGTTGATTACTTCAGTACCAAGATCAATAAACGGGTATTTAGCTCATTACGTTAGAAGTTTGTTTGGGTATGTATTTTGTGGAATAGAGGGGTTTTTGGTAATTTCGTGATTTGGGTTAGTATCCAAAAACTCTTGGTTAATTTCTTCAATTTTTGGAAACATGAAATAAATTCCTGGATTATTTTCTCGCTCTTCTCTAAAGTTTGAAGGATATCTTACAAACCTACGATTACTATCTACATAGTTAGCAGGATAATAAAATTGTGACTTTTGATTGTATAGGGTTTTAAAGAAATTTACTTTCTGAAATTCAAATTGCTCAAGTAAATCATGATATGTCGACATTGCTATTTTGTAATGCTCCCGACTGTTACAAGTACTAGGATTTGCTAATGCCTTCCAAGCTTTAATAGCATTTCTGAGGTGGTCCATATAATCCAGCACTCTAATAATATAAAATAGGTCTTCATTTAGAAATTCATATGGGATATTTTTAAGTTCTTTTGGAGCCAGCTTTGTCCGGATTTCATCGTCATGATACCAAGCAACATACTCTTTATCTTTAAGCTTTGGTTCTGGATATGGAAATTTCCATTCGGTCGATACAAATTTTTCATTAGAATCTAAGTCTTTTATATCTTTTTCTATCCATTTAGCGGGCAGCCTATGTGTACCTGAATTATCATGAGTTGCTGCTTTAATCTCTTTTTTTGGCATTTGCTTTCTATCAAGAGATGAAACCCATTTTTCAGCCTTTCCGTTCATATTGCTATAAAAATTAATATTTTCTTATTATAGCATAATTTTAAGCTCTTGTACAAAACTGAGTAAAAGAGTGTATTGGATGGTTAGGAGTTCGTGTTACCAACTAACTATAAATCAATTATTTCACATTATGACTTAGTATTTACTCTGCTAAGGCTAAATCTTCTACTTTCCTGTCTTTGTAGACTATTTGTGCACCCAGCAAACTAGCATCACTATATATATTTATATTACGGTCAAACTCTAGTCTTACAAAACTTACACCTTTATCTTGAACAATGAAATCCAAGAAATATTTTTTAACAGCTCCATGAACCATGACCCTATCTCCTGGGTCAATTGCTTTTTCAATCTCAGAATAAATCATATTTTTTTTAAGTAACTTGAATTGTTCAACTTTCCTTCCAGCATATTTAGTACCACTTGGAGAAGCTAAGTCTGAATTATCATCTTGATCTTGTTGCCCCTCAAACTCAATATCACCACTATCAGGATTATTCTGTGATAAGTCTTGTTTTTTTGCTAACTTTACTGTCTCTTCAAAAGAATATTTTGTTGTTCCTCCTGTTACTGAATTTTGTTTGTCTATATTCCAAAGTAGTAATTTATCTCTGTGTAGCTGATATATTAGTATTATTCTTTGACCTTCAGGTGTTGGTTCGGGAGTATTGTAAATCAATGTATATTTTGGATTGAACAGATCAAATTTGGAAAGCACTATTTCCTGTTTATCACTAAAGTTTTCTAGGTACTTTAGTTGATCATTGTCCATATATTTTATAAAATAGGGAGCATAAACTAGTGGGATGAAAGTTAGTAATAATGCTATGAGAACTACTAGGGTTAATAATATAATTGTTATTTTTTTAGACATATGGGTTAATTTTTTACTATTTTGGATAGTAAGTGCTTTCTCTATCATTTATGATTACTTTAAGCTGATCAATACTGTTCGGTTTGTTAATGATTAAAGATCCATTATGACCATCATAAGCTTGTTTTTTGCATTCATAGGGTATGATAACAAATTTGTAACACGTGTCAATTTTTTCTTTTTGCCAGTTATTATGTAAATCAAAATCTTTTATATCAAGAACTAGGTCTATGTCACCTAGTATTGCTTTCTCCCTATTCATTCTTTGCCAGCTTTGCACCACCCAGCCATGTTCGCTCCCTGTATCATATAAACTCCCAAAGTCCATTCTGAAAGATTCTGAAGCTGATTTAGCGTATTCTTGATTTCCAGCTAAGCTCCTTTTACCTACAAAGGCCCTACTAAAATCAGAATATTCTTTAAAATCTTTCCTTTTCTGATCTGGATTTAAATATACGTTATATTTTCCTGCCACCTCAGCTGGCGGGTCAAGAGCTATTAAATCAGGTTTTTTACCAAATCTCTCAGCCATTTCCCCACTCAAGATAGACCCTAAAGAATGCCCGACAACCTTTAGATTATCTCCATCACTCAACCCCCATTCTCTTAGTTTTTCCACTGTTTTATCTGCCACAGGACCAATCCAAGTAGCAGCCCTTGCCACCCCAGTTGGACAATTTGTACCAAATATACATTGACCTTTATCATTGTTTGAAGCTTCAGACCAGTCAAGTAATAGCACAATATCATCCGGATATTCAGCTTTAATATTTCTACCTATTTTTTCAAATTCTCCCACAGGCTCATCATCCCATCCATGGGTAACAACCCAGACTTTTTTACCCTGCTCATAACCAAAATTATACATATTTCTATCTTCATCATCCAAAAACTTAAGTTTGATACGTCTTTGATTTCTATCTACTATATCTCCCTCACGGCCTATATTACTATCTCCGTTTTTTAATACCCCGCCTGTATCACTTCTATCTCCTTTCACTGTAAAAGTACGCTCCACGCCCTCCCCATATTCAGGCAATCTACTCAAATCTTTATCTAGCCTAATTCTGTTGCTGGATTTCTCATTTTTCCAATAAGTACTTCTATCAGGCAACTTACAACTACCTCCAAAACACTCAGTTTCATGGAAAATTTTTGAATCAAACCAAATCTCATCTTGCATAGTTACTTTGTCACCTCTATTATTTGGATCGCTGGACCATCTCGTCTCTACATCGAAACTGAATCTACCACTAGAGTTTGTATTTTCTTGCTCAGAAGTTATATTTTCGTCAAATAGCTGTATAGTATTTTTCCTACCAATCCATTTACTGCTTTGCAATTTCTCATATTTTTCCTCAACAATTTTATCCTTATCAAATAATCTTATTTTAATTTCTTGATCTTTAGCGGGAGCTACTGCAAAAACTCTATATTTTGCTGAACTTTCTCCTGTGATTTCAGAAACTTTAACTACTTTGGTAATTTTAGGAGCCGGGAAATCAATTCCCCTAAAAGTACCGCCTGATCCGAGCCAATTTTTATCAAAGTCAACAGTAATAACATCTGCACCCTTATTATCATAAAACCAATTTTCCAAATCCTCTTGACCACCTTCTCCAGCTTTAACACAAAATTTTTGGAACTGTTCTGGAGTCAAATTATCTTTTTCCTTTCCTAGATAAGTAGTAGGGTTTACGGCACGATTTTTCTTTCTAATTTCAAAATGCAAGTGGGCTCCTGTAGAATTACCGGTGTTCCCTACCCGACCAATAATAGTGTTTGTATCTACAACATCGCCAGGTTTTACTAAAGGATTTTTTTCATGCTGTAAATGCACATACAAGCTGGTAATATTATTTCCATGATCAATTAAAACGTAATTTGCTGTGTCTATAAGTCTACCCGTGTCATCGTACTGCCCTTTGTCAGATTCGGTAAAACCAAAAACAGTTTTCAAAACTACTCCGGCCGCGGCAGGATAAACAGGTTCACCTGGCAAAACTCCGTTATAGTCTACTCCTGTATGGTATTTTGTTTTATTAAAATACTGTTGGCTGTATCCATATGGAAAACCAACGTAAGCGTCTTCACTGTGCAGCGGTTTTTTATAAACCCCGTCGTTACCTCCATATCCACATTTGGGACATTCTTTTGTAGTAATTTTCTTTACTGATTCATCAGAAATATTTCCGGCCCTATCTATAAGTTTCACTGTAATAACATACTCAGTTTTACCACATTGTAGTTGGCCAACTAAATCAGTATTTTCATATATCCCTTGATTATTTAAAGTTACATTTAGATTAGATACTCCGCCTTTGGAATTAGTTATAGCTATATCAGCCTTAACATCTTTCTCGCCTTTAATCTGTAGGCTAATAAATTGTGCTAAAATATCTCCAGTAGTGTCCAAATCAAGCGTGGGCTTTCTGGGAGCAACAGTATCTCTTTCTAATCTAGTCTCCAGCCAACTTCCTGCATTCCCGGCTGTATCTACTGCTCTCATTTTGACCAAATAATTGCCGTCCTGACAGATCCCAAGTCTACGGGTATCTATAATTCTGGTACAATTACTCACTTCATCGTCGCGCCTTTGTAAACCTAAATTTAAAACAGCATTACCATATCCGTCAGCACCATTTCTAAAAACAGTTTGCCTCATTCTATCATTTTCTTGTCTAATAATTTCATACTCCATATCAGCCTGTCTTTCACCTTCATGATCCAGTTTTATTTGTATATCTCGAGTGATTCCTTTTTGTGGGTAATCAATGATCGGACCGAAATTTACCGAAGTAATATTTTTCATCAGGTGATTTTTTGGTGCGTCGGCATCGTGGTAAATTGTCAAAGATTTATTAAAATCGCTTGTATTCCCGGCCAAATCAATTACCTGTCCTTGAAGGACATACCAGTTCTGAGGAATTCCTAGTGGAGACAAACCATTATCCGCAAATTTAAACTCATAATTCCAACGGCAGTTTCTGTTAAACTTTACAGTCAGCCCTCCTAGTATTTTATCCTGCCCGTTTTGTCTGCTACAGCCCTGGGGGCCAATTTCAATGATCGGTAGTTTTATTTGAGTTTGATTTTTTTGCACTAAATACAATTGCAATCTTTGATTCCTCTCTCCATACCCACCCAAAGTGATATAATCTTTTCGTATTACAAATGTATCTACAAGCCTATCTTTTTCCGGAAATTCACCATCAGCCTCTATTCCATTTTTATTATCGCCCCAATTGTCCAAATTAAACTCAGAAACATCCGGCCTGGTGTTATCAATAAATAACCTGAAATCAAGACTATCTTCTCTAGCTTTTGAACTATAATTTAAAACTCCTACAGGATAAATTACTACAGGGGCTCCATCCAATAAAGTTCTATTTTTATCATTAGTAAATATTGTGCTATTACCCGCTAAATCGCTACACTGTATAAGTGGTTGATAAATCCCTTCACTTTTACGCTCAACATTTATAGACTCTTGAAAAATTTTGGAATCAGTGGAAATTAGAGTTTGAATAAAACTATCTTCTTTAATCAAATCACAATAATCCATGTATTCTTTAGCTACTAATTTGAAGTCAACTCGATCACCCGTAAATACCCAAGGATTTATACCTTTGTCCGGTACAGAAGTTTTTACAGACTCCAAACCTAAATTTGTTTTATCGTATACTACCTGTAGTGGTTCGAGAGATTTAGTTGAAGCTTTATCCGACAGGCTAGCCTCTAAATCCAAATTATACAGATTTTCAACATCAGGTAAATTAAGTTCTACTTGCCAGATGCCCGTTACAGGTACGATAATCTCAGTAAATAATTTACTACCTGAATATATTTTTAATTTAGCCTCAGGATCAGCCACCCCTGTAAGTCTGATTCTAGTAGAATTTGTATAAAATTTATTTTGAAACTCTTTCATTTCGTAATATTTACCCTCACCACTCTTTTTCTCTTGTCTAAGAACCCTGGGGGCTGAGGTAATTCTACCATCCAAAACAAATCCTGCACTTTTTTGATTTATGCTCTCACCTTTGTAACCTGAAGCCATAACTTCATATTGTCCGCCGCTAAAGAAAAATGGTATGGGATAGTTTTTAATCCAGACACATTCAGTTTGATTGCAATTATTTGGTTCCAAATCTTTTGGTTTTTTAGGACTATGATCTTTTTTCACTCTAGCATCATTTAATGGATTGAATTTTATATCGTCTTCAACCTGATTATTTATAACAGCAATCCGGCCAGTAGGATCAAAAACATCCGTATAGCCCGTACGTTTATCGGTGCCTGGCAATTCCGGCAGATTAGTGTAATCAGCATATTCCAACTTAAGAGCTTCAGTATTTTGCGATACGGTTGATTTTAGTTGTAGACTACGAATTTGACTGAGGCTAATTTTACCACTCAAAAAATCATCAATTTCCTGCTTACTATTTAGGCCCTGAAAAGTAGGAGTAATATTGAAATTTTTTATGCTTTCGGTAGTATCCAAAATAATTTTAATTTCATCAGATTTGGGTGTCTGATTACCATAAGCATCTTTAGCTATAGCAGAAATGAAGTAAATTTGATTTGTTACTGAGCTACTAGGCAACACAACAACAGTACTGAAAAAACCGTTTTCATCAACATCAGCCGTTTTTACCAAATCACAACTAACTGTATTAGGGCTTAATACTATATCAATGCAAATATCTACAATGGTTTTTCCTCGCAAATAACCACCATAACCTGAATTTGGAGTATTCACCGGTGCTTGCCCTTGTATATTAATTACTCCACGTGTGGTAACATAATTATTTCTAGGAGAAGTGATTACAACTTTATCTAATAGTTTTGTGTAAGCACTAAAGGTCTGATCCGGCACTTTCACCCGCACTCCATCCGTAGTTTCAACCTCTAAGTCGTAGTCGTAATTTCCATCACTAATCCAATTATTGTTCCCGTCTTTACCATCAAATTCAATCATAGGTGGAAGAGCGTTTCCTGTAAATTCCCGGACCACTTTATTGGTTGATTTATTGCTGATTTTCAGATTGTATTTCTGAATTTGAGCTATATCAGCCGGGTTGTTCGGATTTACTAAGTTGGTAGCAAAAAATATTCCATCTTGTCTTCCGTCGCCATTTGGAGATATATTAGTTAAATCAGGGTTAATACTTAAATTAATGGAATACAAATCTACATTTAAAATAATCTCACTTTCCAAAGCATTGGAAGCAGGATCAATTAATTTAACAAGGTTCCTATTTATAGCCTTTTTAGGTGAATTATTAGGGTTTATTGTACTACTAGTGTAATTAGTCTTTTGCAGTAAGTTAATTTTGAATTTACAAACAGATACCGGGCTAGTTTCCGGATTTTGATCGATATCTAATAAATCGTCGCAAATTACCGACAGTTTTTCAGACTCTGTAGTGAATGTTCTTAGACTAACATTTTTATCATTCAAATCAAATTCGTTCGGTAAAGTATTATTTGCCTCAGGTTCTAATTTAAACACAATTTTCCTACCCAATAGGTCATTGCTGATTTCAACTGTAGAGCCTTTCTCACCTGCTCCTTCAAAACCATTTAAACTATGATTTACAATAGCTTGATTTATTGGAGATTTATTTTGTAGATAGGTGTGAGTATCAATTACAAATTCGTTATCTAAATTTTGTATTTTATCAGCCACAGGTTGATTTTCAGGGTTACATTTAAACTCCGGTAAAATCGCAGTGTATTGTTGGTCGTTTTTGTTGCAAACAGCATTCCCGGCTTTATCTTTAATTTTCAGATAAACTTTGTACTTACCGTCAGGCTGCAGATTATTTAGTTGTATCTGGCAGTTTACTAAATTCTGAGTACCACCAGCTTGCACACAATTTAAATCATCAGCCAACTTCGGATTGCCATTTGTTAGATTGTTTCCGTCATTATATAAGGGTATTTCCTTCCAAGTTTGCCCATCTAAATTTTGCAACAGGGAAACATGATAGCCTTTTGGATTTGTTCCTAAGTGAAAACCTGAAGTTTGAGACAAATCACCAATCAGATCGGGATCTTGAATTTGAAACTGGATTTTCGGATTTTTATTATTATCTGCATTTTTTAATAGACCACTTGGTTCAATTTTCAAAATTTCCGGATTGATTTGCTCAAAATTTATTTTTAACTCAGTTTCAGGATTTGCAACAGGGTTACCTATTTTATCAATTTTATTACCTGTTCCATCGGTAGTTCTAAATTTAAAAACATTTTGCCCGAACTCAAGTACTTTTGAAATATTAAAATTTTTGTATTCATCCACTTTTTCAGTAATATCTTGCCAAATTTCGAGTAAATTTCCGCTTACATCCGATTTAGCTATTTCCAATTTAGCTCCCTCTTCGATCACAAAATCTTTATCTTGTTTATCAGGCTGATTAAACCCTGCTACAGCTCCCTGAATATTCTGATCAGGATTATTGACCCAGGAATTGTTTTTTGGCTCCACAATAGCAATGTTGGCCCCTGTATCGTCTAAAACTAGATTGAGATTGGCTTGGGATTGAGTGGTGTCATTTGTTTGCCCTGCTTTGTCGTAAACTACAATTTGTAAATTATATGCACCATCAATCGCAAAATTGCCATCATCTCTTTTTCCGTCCCATACAAAAGAAATATTTCCTGTTGTAGAGTTGGCTGGAGCAAAGTTTGGATCACTGAAATCGCAGTTTTGTAATTGTTTTTCGTTAATATTACAAATGGTAACAGTTTTGATAATGTTGTTTTGACTATCCTTGATTTTCAACTCACTTCGGGCAAAGTTTTTTTCGCTATATTCGAAATTTACATTTATTTTATCTTTTATACCACTACTGGTAGTATTGCCCGGTGAGAATCTCTGCAAATCCAGCTTGGAGTCGGTAATTACAGGTAAAGTTGCATCTTGGGTAGAACTCACTACTTTGGACCATGCTGAAATGTTGCCGTAATTGGGGGAATTATTCAGGCTTCGATCTCTGGCTTTTGCTCTATAATAGTAAGTTTGCGCATCCTCAAGCCCCGGAATTTCAAAAGAAACAGGCTGTGATACACCGTTAATTATACTTCCGTTTGTTTGGAATATACCTAATTTTTTGCTGTTATCTTGGAAACTTGAATCCTGAGACACTTCTAAAAAATAGACAATATTGTCCGGTGAAGCTATATTATCACTAGAATTTTTATTCAATTTAAGCTCAATTTGATTCCCGGGTGAAAATTCAGGCAAATTCGGCACATCCGGAATTTCCGGCGGAGTAGTATCAACTTTGATAAATTTAGAAGGAGTGGAATTTGCATTACTTTCAGTATTGTATTCATCTCGTAAAACCGGACGCCAGTAATAACTTCCATCACCCACAACACGCCCAAAATCAGCCTGATTATAGTAGTATCCTGGTTGCCACAAATAGGGGTTGTTCAAATCCCACCAATTTTGGTTATTCTGAGATAATTGGATTTTTGCAGTAGCTTTGTTATTAATGTCATTATTTTGATGATCTCCATCTTGAATATTTCCTACCCTAAAATTCACTTGCATGTTTCCACCACATTGCCCACTAGCTGGATTGACAGATTGATCGCAATTTCCTATTAAATCAGAGTTATTATCAGGCGTAATAGGTTGTGCCGGAGCCGGGGGGAAATTGGATTCATATTCTAAAACAGGTGGAGTACTAAAACCATTACAGGGTGCCAAATCAGTATTTTTCTGACAAAAGACTACACCTTTATACTCATCTTCGTTGTAAGATTTCAAGCCCAAAACCACTTTATTTGTGCCCAGTTGGGTATTTACTAAATCTTTAATATCACTACTTTCTCGCACAGATATTTGAGCGTTGCTATTGTATTGAGGAAAATTTAAATTGCCGTAACTTGAACCTAAACTAGGTTGATTTGCCCAGCTAGTACTATTTTCAGAAAAATTATCTCCATTTACTCTAAAAATACCTGCACTAAAAGGACCACTGGTAGTACCGTAATGACTTACCTTTAACTTTGCCGAGATTACAGGAACTTCCGGACCTGCAAATTTTAGAAAAGTTCGGCTGTCCATATACCACGGCTGTCCAGGAACTGTCACTTCATGATAATTTCCAACTACTCTAGGTTTTTTGAAATATTGTGGCGTGGTAGCCGTTGAACTCACAAAAGTATCTTCAGTTGGTGTTTTTACCTCAATTCCAGGATCAATCACAATCGGAAATGTTCTATCTTTGGAATATAAAAACTCTTGATTTGGCATGATACTCAAACTTTTACTAGTCTGATCAAACTCTATCTTTTCCTCTTTGCTATCAAGCTTTCCATCAAAAATGACTGCCTGATTTAACTTTATTTCTTGAGCAAGATTATTGAATTTAAGGTTATTTTGTTTTGAAAAATCCAATTGCTTGTTTGTAGTTATTTCAAATACCAACTTACTCAAATCATTATTTAAAGCTTGGAAGTTATTCAAAATTAATTCTTTGACAAACCCTTCAGACTGAACAGTAAATTTTAAATCAATATCAGGCAAAACTTGCTTATAAACAATGCTATTTTTGGTAATTATGGGAGGTTGTTGGCTTATCAATTGCTGTTTACCCACAAAAATTTTAGAAATATTGTACTCTAAATCTTGAGTTTTGAAACTTACCCCATTTTCTAGATTATTACTGAAGTAAACTTTAAAGTCATTGGCTTTGTTTTCAAAATCCCAGTTTTTTTGACTACTTGGCACAATGGAATTATCAACCTCCAACCAATTAGTATTTGATTTGAAGTGAACTTTGTCAGCAAAAGACTGAGTTTTATATCTGTAACCAAGAGGCTTGCCGGTATCTACAATTTTAAAAATTTTAGTAGTAGAAGTCCGCAACTCCAAAATTTCTTCCTGTACCCCTTCCAAAGATTTTTGATTGGCAAATACTGGTAAATTTGGTAGAAAGATTTGACCTAAGAGCAAAACTGATATCAAACTTAATAGTACCGATTTTAATATATTCTCGGTGCTCTTTTTTAAAGCAAACATAAACTGTAACAAAAAATTAATTGTACATATTAAGCACAAAAAAACATTCTTTGCAACACCCTAAGTGTAGCATTGTATAAATAAAATAGATTTTTTGAAGTGTAAAATAAAATTCACAAATTCAAACACCCATATTTTTAAAGCCTGCTCACACACATTTCACTTAAAATGATACATATATATGTCTTGACAAGAGATTATATAATAAATAGGCACAGTTAGCTCGAATTTCTGTACAGATTCTTAGCTTTTTATAATATATTTGTTTTATACATATGTTCACACTCAAACCTCTCAAGCTCGCAACAGCGGTCACCGCATTTTTTCTTGCTTTTTCCACCCTTGCGGCTCCAGTATCAAGTTTGTTCTCAGTTCAAACTCAAGCAGATACTTTATCAGCTATTAACAGCCCTGAAGCATATTTAACTGTTAATGGTAAAACAAATTCAAATGGTACAGTGGAAGGTTATGCTAGCTATGGTTACTTAACTAGTAAATTACCCATTAGTACTGATTATGCAGTAAGTGGATTATCAATTGCAGTAAATGGTATTATTAAAGGTGAGACGCTTAACCTAGCTTGTGATTTAGAAACACCTAAAGTAATATCTGAAGTAACAGATTATTGTAGTGATAATTTTTACAATCAATTATTGGCTTTAGAAAATTTGAATAATAACAAAGGCTTAGATAAAGCTAAACAAATCAAACCTGTACTGAAGAATACAGATAGCAACAAACTCCAAGAATCCAAAAAAGATGTTAAGAAAAAGAATTTATTAGAGAAGCTACTCTCAAACAACAGCTCTTCAAACAGTGTAAAAATCAGCTCTTTGTCACTTCAAGGAAGTATTAAAATACTTGAAACAATTAAAACACAAATTAGTAAAGATTTTAATAAGGCTACAGTAGAAATACAATATACTACTACTCAAGAGTTAAAGATTCAACAAAAACTTATTGAAGATAAAATTAATGATAAGGTTACTAAAGAAAAGAAATCTAAGGAGCAAGCTACAGTAGAAGTTTTAGACCAGTACTTAAAACAATTTTCAGCAAATCAGCAAAATGGTAACTTAGGTAATATTTCTAAAAAAACAGTAGAAAAGGTAGAATCTATTAAAACTATTGATGAGAACACAGGTAATGTTGTTTTATCTCAAGATAAGCTAAACAAGCTGAAATTAGCTAAAGTTGAAGAAAATTCTGTAAAACAAGCTATTACTGAATTTAATAAGTTATCAATAGCGCAAAAAAGTAATTTAAATAATGTTTTAAATGAAGAGGGTAAGAATATTACTAGTGGAGTTAATAACAAAACAGCTTTAGTAAGTGGTTTGGTTGGTGGGGTTAAGGCTGAAGCAGGCTGGTGTAGTAGTTATGTACCTTTGTATTGGTATTGGTGGGGCGTAGATGCTCATATTACACAATGTAATATTGATACGTTTAATTGGGTTGGTGGTGGATATGCTACCATTATGGGTGCATTAGCCGCAACACCATGTGGATGGTTTTGTGGTACACTAGCCATTATAATGGGTTTGGAATTAGGATATATTAACTGGTTAAATAGTAGATGTGGTGGAAATGGAGTTATGCTACACTATGTATATAGAGGCCCTGTTTATTGGTTCTGGACTGTTTGTTAATAATCTTTCATTATCTTTTATATTATTATGTCTGAATTTTTTCTTTATTTCTTTACTGATGGCATGCCATTTACTATGATAATAGCTATAAATGTCTTAATCACAATTCCGTTGCTACCTAGATTTAAAAATGATAAAGACAAACAGATACAAATCTACAGATTAGGTTTACCTATGTTAACCTTTTTGTATGTAGTTTACTTCGGAGTAAAGGCTTTTACAAAATAAAGAGTAGGTAAAGTATAACCTTGCATAGATATTGAGGTGGGTTTAACACGTTTAAGCCCACTTTTTTGTATTGTAGAGATTTTATCCTAAATTTTTTTTGCTTCAGATAAAATTAGTACATGTGACAAATCTCTTTCTAAAGCAACATTAATTATTTGTAAGTCCGATTTATCAAAATCAGAAACAACCTCCTCCAAATGGGTCATTTCATGCTTCCAAATATTAATTTCTTGCCCTTTTGTTAATGATACTCTCTTTTCTTTGTTAAATACTTTGAAATGAATAGTATAATCTTTATCTAATTTCAAATTAAGCATTCTATTATTTGTGTTGTTATCAAATTTTGAAATTAATTCGCAATTTTTTATATCAATACCCAATAATTCTGGTATCCAAGTATTTTGACTATCTGCCTTTGGATTTTTTACATAGCTAAAATCAACTCGATTTGATAATGAATCTAAAGTATTACTAATCATCAGTAAATCATATCGATCCATGCCTTGTCGAAAATTTTTGAGTACTTTGAGCTTATCTTCATGCATTCCGATCATACTACCCAAGTACAGCACTATATTTATATTTTTGGATCCATCTAGCTCTTCTTTTAGTGGGGTAAATATACCGTCAAAATAGGTCTTTTCTACGTCACATTCATAGCTTATAAATTCTATTTCAGGAAACCATTCGTTTATATTCCTTTTGGATATTTCATTCATTTGATTACTTACATCAACTGCAATATATCTTTTTACTACGATATTTTTAGTTAATTGTGTAAGCCACTTTTTAACAGGATGTGAATTGCCTTGTCCGATATCAATAATATTGATACTTTCAACGTCTTTAAGTTTGTATTTAAGATAATCTAGAGTACTGTCTAATAAATTCATTACTCTTCTAGGTGTAGGATAATCCCCGTCTATAGCATTTAAATTGTAGTAATTATCCCAAACTTCTGCACCATCGTCAACAAAGGTAAATTTGTTTGGAATTTCACATTTTAATTCAAGATGATTTATCATCTCCCATATTGCTTCATTGCTGAAAATATCGAAAAACTTTTGATCTGGATGAACATCAAAATGTAAATCACCTCTTCTATGTTTTCTACCTTCCTCGCGAAGCTTAGATAATTCTAAATCATTATGGATATTGTCTATAATATAAACTTTATTGTTCACCTTCTCAAGTTGTAAATTATTTTTTTTATCTATACTTTTTTGTATCCAAATTGCTACTGTTGCTTTAGAAACGTTATATTTTAGTGCTACATCAGTATTCTTAATTATGCTCATATTATTATTAACTTGACAAAAGATAAATTTTTTAGTTTATGTTATACGCTTAAATTTTAAGTACAAATTTTTTAAAATCAACTTTTAATCACTATGCCTATTAAAGGGTTAGGCGTAACTTTGCTCAAAAAAGCCGAAAGTAAAGCTAAAAAAACTAGTTCTTTGATGACTATGCTTAAAGAATTTGAGCTAATGTATAATTTGTCTCCAAAACTAACTGTAAAACAAATCAACACACTAAAACTACACTTTAAGCAAATTGTCAAAGGTAGAAACAACTAAAACAAGTATCATATTTAGCAGCTTATGTCAAAAAACTTTTATATCATAAATGAAGGACTCGAGATAATCAAATCATTTAGATTAATCTACTGGGTTTTGATAATCGTTATTGCTGCTATTTTAGCCCTTTTGTTTTCCCCAGATGGATATTTCAACATTTATAAACTATTTACTAATTAAACGCATGCCTAAGTATTACAAATATACTTCTTTATTTGGACAATCTGTAAAACTATTAAGGTTACAGCAAAACCTGACTCAGGCTGATTTAGCAAATAGAATGGGTACTAATCGCAATTATATAGTAGCAGTTGAAAAAGGGAAAGGTAACCCCACCCTTACAAAAATTATAGATTTTGCATATGCTTTAGAAATTAGAACTTTAATTCTGCTTAGTTTTTTAGATGATTGAGGGGCTGTTTTATTTGGTGCTGTAGCATTTTGTAGACTAAGCTTGACATCTATCATTTAAACACGCTTTTTTATGATAATAAGTAGAGTAGAAAATTTTAATCTAAAGTGAATAAACATGAGCATAAATATAGACAATTTACCTAATTTATCTAAAGACCAACAACAATATTTGATTGAAGTTATAGAGAGGACAAAGAATATTAAAAGAGATGCTGGCGAGGAGGAAAATAAAGACTTTATTAAAAATCAGGTTCAAAATCTAACAGATGAGGAGCAGTTAGTTATATTGAATAAGTTTTCGGAAAAATATCCTGAATTTGAAATATTTAGAGACAGATTCTTGGAGTCAAAAACTTCCGGTAGAATTTCCTTTATACTTAACATATTATCCAGCTTTTTATAAGAAACAGCAAAAACAAAATAGGTTTTTTGAAGTTCAAAATAAAATTAGTAATGCCATGATCAACCGCCTGCTGTACCAATGTTTCACTATCTTGTTGGAAGTTAATTTTAGATAATAGTCAGTAGATTTTTGCTACATATAAATAGCATTTTGTAGACTAAACTTGACAGCTATCATTTAAACACGCTCTCTTTGCATACTAAAATATACTTATGTCTACTAATGTTTTTATTAATTTACCCGTAAAAGATTTGGATAAATCTATTGAATTTTTTACTAAATTAGGTTTTCAATTCAACCCTCAATTTACTGACAAAAATGCCACTTGCATGATTATCAGTGACAAATGTTTTGTAATGCTTTTAGTAGAAGATTTTTTCAGCACTTTTACCAATAAGCAAATCATTGATGCTACAAAAAATATTGAGGTAATTAACTCTCTGTCTTTTGAGAGTAAGGAAAAGGTGGATGAAATAGCAGAAAAAGCCATTGCAGCCGGTGCAATTATTCCAAAAGAGGCTGATGATAAAGGTTTTATGTACCAGAGAAGTTTCTTGGATTTGGACGGACACTTATGGGAAGTCTTTTACATGGACCCTAGTGCAATAAATAGCCAGTAGTATTTCTAGTAATTAGAGATGAATTAGAGCAGTTTCTGACTGTTCTTTTTTTATGTTTTAAAGTTGGCAAATGTAAAATTTCCTGTAGATCTATAAATTTGGAGATTACTATGATTATTTTATGTCCTTGATTGAAAGTATGATGCTCCCTCCGCTTCGTAGGACCCCTAAGATATTAACAATCTCAGGCCTAGTGACAAAATCCTCACTACCAAAGAAAAACACCCCTAAAAGGGGCAAAGCTACAAGCTTTTTGAAAATTTTTATTTATGTATAACGCATGTTGTATTACATGGCTCCGAAGACAGGACTCGAACCTGTGACCAAGTGATTAACAGTCACCTGCTCTACCAACTGAGCTACTTCGGAACAGTACTAATATTAAACTGAATATTTTTATTTTAGTCAAGATTATTTTTTGATGAGTTAAGCAGACAGTTTTAACGAGTTGAGGTTTTTTCTAAAAACTAAGCTAGGGTTTACTTTCACCACTACTTTACCCCAGGTTTTATAAGCATAATACAATATTATTAGACTTAAACCAAAAGTAATTACCCTAAATAAATTAGTATATTCTCCAAACATTCCACCCCAAAAACTATTATCCTCCAAATCTATTCCACCGGCTTTAGTTGCAAGATAATTATTTAGAGTCGTGACAGGGCAACCATTAAAAATTGACTGAAGCACACCCACGGTGCCAATAAAAATTGCAGAGTAAGAAGTGTGTTTATAAATAAAAAACCTCACTAGCGAAATCGTAAATAAAATAAAAATCGTGTAGTGCAATATAATCGAGCAGCTATATAAAATATAGTAAATTGTATTGAAAATCATAGTGGACTTTCATTAACAAATATTTCATTACTTGACAAGATTAAAAAAAATATCCTTAGTGGGCCACCTGGATTGCTTTGACAAATTTGGCGCCAAAGAAAAAAGAGCAGAAGGGCTTATATATTTTCAAATATTATTGAATAAATTATTATGTCTAACCTAGCTTTGGTAGCACGAATGGATGTGCTCAACACTAACTTAACTCCAGCTCTTTTTGCATTAACTTCATTTGCAGTACTCGCAGCAGCAGTGTACACACAAGTGAAACTTAACTCAGAAAAGTAATTAAGTTTATCACAATTACTAATAAAAGGCCGCCTGTAAAAGGGCGGTTATTTTGTGCAATAAAAAAGATTGATTTGATTATATCTTGTATGCAGACTCCTGAGATTCAAAATACCCTTTATCACTTGGCATAGTTTGTTTGCTAGTGGAAGGTTGTGGCTGTTTTTTAGTTACACTTGGTTGGGTTGTAACTGTAGGAGTAACAGTTATATTTTGAGATGAGGAAGTATCTGGGGTTGATTTAGTTGTAGTTGCTTTTGATTCTTCAGGTTGCTTTTGATTATTCTGACTATCGTCGGTAGGATTTTCTTGTAGATAGACACTAACTTCTTTATTTTGTGGACTTATTGAATTAGTTTGAGTTATGGTTGTTTTTGTCCTAGATTCAAAAATACGTGGTAAAAGAAATGTATTCAAAAACCAGAAAAATATTATGAGAATTATTATACCACCACCAACGGCGATTAAAATTTTTAAAGTCTTATTCATAAAAAGTAGCAAGTTATTTTATAAAGCAATTTTCCTACATTATTAGACAGGTATTGTCAAATTGTAATATTTCAATTAGCATATTTTTAAATTAAATATATTTAAATGTCCAATAAAAGTAGCAAGTTTTTAGTTATTGATACAGAAACCACGGGATTGAGTCCAACAAAACATGGTTTGATCCAAATTGCGGCCCTCGCACTGGATGTAAAATTGAATATTAAAGATACTTTTGTAATGGATATTTGCCCGCCTGATGGGTACGAAGTGAGTGAGGAAGCAATGAAAATAACAGGCTTTACGCTTGAAAGAATTGAAAAAGGTGCAAGCTATAAAGAGTTTTGTGATAAATTTTCTCAATTTGTTAAAAATAATTTTGATGAGGAGCCTACTGCCATCGGGCAATTTTACCCTTTTGACTTTGCTGTGCTAGATAATGTTTTTACTCGCTGTGGTTTTGCTGAAACAATGAGTCGAGATATATTGACCAACAAATTTATTGATACAAAAAGTCTAGTTTTGAGCATCAACCTCAAGGCAAGTATGGCAGGCAAAGAAATACCCTTCCCTGTGGCTAGCTTATCGAAGCCTGGGGGGTTAAAAGATAAATTTGGTATCTATGATAAGTTTCAAGCACATGACGCGCTAGGAGACGTTATGGCTACTAGAGAGGTTTTGATCAATTTGCTCAATTTCATCTAAATTTTTTAGGACCATTAAATTATCAAGTAACTGTGACTCAGGCAGAACAGTTTGTAACAATTTTTTGGAATGATACCCCCAAGTAGCACCGTAGATTTGATTTTTACTTAAAATCTCACTGGCTTCCACTACATCGCCAACCGTGTCAGTAACAAATACAGTATTTTCTTTCTCAAAACCATATTCATTAAAAAGTAAATGTAGTCCGGCAACTTTAGTATTTGCTTCTTTATCACCAAGAATTACATCAAACATATCCGACTGCGGACCTAGTAGCTTTTTGCACAGTGAGCTATAGTTATTTGTTAAGATTGCTTTTTTGCCCGGTAAATCTTTTATTTCTTCAAGGTGCTGAGAAAATATCAGATCAAATTTACCTTTGTCCAAAAACCTTTCAAAACCGATAGAAGCCCAATTTTTTATAAAGGATTCAATAAAATTTTCCTTGTGATTACTCATCATGTAATTGGTTATCCGCTTTTTTGTGGATTCCTCTGATCTAAAGGTAGCTTTAGCAAGATATTTTACAAGAGGTGCAAAAGTATTTCCAAGAACCCCGTCGAAATCAAAGACAAAATTGTTCATTCACTTAAGCTTAACTTTTGACACAGATTTTGTAAAGGTCAGTTGACAAGTTTTGGCTTATTTACCATTGTTTTAGTATGTCATCAGAAGATATTTTTAATTCCAATACAGATGGGTTGGATTTTGATAATGAAAACACAAATCCTGAATCAAAAGAAAATGATAATGAAGCTGTCAACGAGACTACTATTGTAGAAAGTGGTGGTGTGTTTACGCTTGAAGATCAGATCGAAGCCAGAGTTTTGGAAGAAGAAATGCAGGACTCATACCTAAAATATGCCATGAGTGTAATCGTTTCTAGAGCACTCCCTGATGTAAGAGATGGACTCAAACCTGTACACAGACGTATTTTATATACCATGCACAAATTAGGCCTTACTCCCGGTGCAAAATACATGAAATGTGCTAGAGTTGTAGGAGAAGTACTTGGTAAATACCATCCCCACGGAGACATGTCCGTGTACAATGCCTTGGTACGTTTGGCTCAAGAGTTTAGCATGAGATATCCGCTTATTGATGGACAAGGAAATTTTGGATCTATTGACGGAGACTCAGCGGCGGCCATGCGTTATACTGAAAGCAAGTTGAATAGACCTGCAGTATTTTTGGTAGCTGATATTGAAAAAGACACAGTAGATTTTGTAGACAACTACGATGGAAGTCAGAGTGAGCCTTCAGTTTTGCCTACCATTTTACCTAATTTGATTATCAATGGACAAACCGGAATTGCCGTAGGTATGGCTACCGAAATACCTCCACATAATTTGGACGAGGTAAGCAAAGCCATTTTACATTTACTGCAACACCCCGATACCACTATAGAAGAATTGATGGAGTTTATTCCAGGACCTGATTTACCTACTGGAGGTATAATTTACGGTAAAGCAGATATTCTAAGCGCTTATAAAACAGGAAGAGGTAAATGTTTGATCAGAGCTAAAACAGAAATCAGTGAAGACAGAATTATTGTCACAGAAATCCCGTACCAGGTAAATAAAGCGGACATGCTTGTAAAAATTGCCGAGTTTATTAAAGATAAAAGGATTGATGGTATTAAAGATATCCGCGACGAGTCCAACAAAGAAGGTATCCGAATTGTAATTGAAACTAAACGTGAAGCTAGTCCTGAAATCGTATTAAACCAACTATATAAACTCAGTGATTTACAGACAAATATTTACTTTAATCTTTTAGCCCTTGTAAACAAAGGTAGACAGCCAAAACTACTCAATTTAAAAGAGATTTTAGTTGAATTTATCAATCACAGATACGACGTTATTACCAGACGTACAAAATATGATCTCAAGAAAACTCAAGATGAATTACACATTTTAGACGGTTTGAAAATTGCTTTGGATTTCATTGATGAAGTAGTAGCTTTAATCCGTAGCTCCGATGATAAAGAAGATGCAGCTATCAAATTGCAAGAAAGATTTAAGTTGAGCGACAGACAGACAGAAGCAGTACTGCAAATGAGATTGCAAACTTTAACCAGTCTTGATAAAGCAAAAATTGAAGTTGAAAGAGAAGCTAAAATAAAGTTGATTGCTGAATTGCAAAATATTTTAGAGCACCAAGAGGTAAAAACTAAGTTGATATCTGATGAAATTCAGGAAATGACTGCTAAATTTAATTCCCCTAGAAGAACCAAAATTTTCGAGCAGGTAATCACTGAATACAACAAAGAAGATTTTATTGAAAATGAAGAGGTTTTGGTACAACTTACTAATGAGCAATATATTAAAGTCTTGCCTATCAGTAACTTCAGACAGCAAAATCGAGGTGGACGAGGTGTAACTAGCTTTAACCCTAAAGAGGAAGATTTAGTAAAAACTAGCATCATCTGTAATGCTCATGACTTTTTCTTTGCCTTCACAAACACAGGTAGAGTATTCAAAATTCGAGTATTTGATTTACCAAGTGGCAGTCGGACAAGTAGAGGTCAGGCTTTAGTAAATTATTTAGATCTTAAACCCGGTGAGAAAATTACCAATATTTTAACCCTAACTAAGGATCAAGAAAAGAGCGACAATGTATATCTAGTCTTCTCTACAAAATTAGGATGTGTTAAAAAGACCAATTTACAAGACTTCGCCAATATCAGAAAAACCGGTATTATTGCGCTCAGTTTGAAAGAAAATGACCAATTGATGGAAGTAGCCTTCAACGCAAATGAAAATGACAAAATCATACTATCAGCTTCTAACGGTAAAACTGTAATCTTTGATGCAAGTAGTCTAAATCCTTTGGGAAGAGCTGCTCAAGGTGTCCGTGGAATCAAGTTGAAAAAAGGTGATGAAGTAATTAGTTTGCAAATTTCCAGCTTTGATTTTGCTCAGGGTGATGAAGAAGGCGATGGAGCATTGATTGAGGACAATTCTACCAAGTCAAAAGCTAAAATATACCCTTCCCTATTAGTTATTACTGAAAAAGGTTTCGGAAAGCAGTCTCATCTTGGAGAATACAGAAAGACCAGTAGAGCTGCCAGTGGTGTGAAGACCCTCAACATGACTAAAAAGACCGGAAAGCCAATCCTAGTTAGAATTTTGGAAGGTAACGAGGAAAACTTAATTGTCACTACAAAAAATGGTGTCACAATACGTATTACACCAGAAGATATCTCACAACTTGGTAGAAATACTCAAGGAGTCAAAACAATTCGCTTGGATGATAATGATATGGTAGTATCAGGCGGAGTGAGCTAATAATTGGTAGTCAAACTAACTAGGTTTCAAAGTCTAATTATAGCACAATTTTTAGGTTTGCACAACAACTTGCTTAATTCCTAACGGAATACTAACAATGAAGCTTTGCTACATCTTTTTAAATTTCATGGCAGACCAAGTATCATCAACGGCAAATTGCCTATTGGCTTTCCAAGCGTAGTTTTCTTGCATAAATTTCCACAAAATATCCCTATTTAAATCGGATTTTATGGTACCTGTTTGCTTTGGATAGCTAATCCATAATCGTATTTCAGGAGTTAGAAATTCCTTAATTTTATCCATATATTGAATACATTCTGCTTTATCCTTGGCAAAAAAATGGATTGTCTCAGGTTTGGTTTTATTGGCAATATCAGTAATAACGTCGATTTCAGAAGTTACGGGATCTAATATTTCTAGGTAATTTTTGGGATTGTTAAGTAGTAGTATATTTGAGCCTGGCTTGAAACCTAGTTTTTTAGCTAGTGGTGATAACGACATAGTAATTGTGTATTATTAATTTAAATTGATTTTAAAAGTTCTTCCACTCAATCATTAATTCATCTCCCTCAGCTATTTTACCACCCAAACTTTCATAAAACTTAACAGCCGTTGGATTTGATTTATTAGTAAGTACCCATGGGCATTCTAACCCTTCTTTTTTTGCTAATTCCAAAATATATTTTAACATCATACTACCAACTCCCTGTCTTCTGTAGTTCTCATCTACCTCTACTTCATAAATAAATAGTTCCGTCACTTTATTCTGAAAAAGCGGCAATCTATAAGCCGACAAAAATCCCACCGGAGTTTGCTGATCAAGAGCCACAAGTAAATATCCCTGAACTAAAAATTGTTTGAAATGCTCTACAGTAGTTTCAGATTCACATAAAAGTTTACTAGCTTGATTACAAAGCCCAAAGTCGGTTTCAGTAAGTTGTTTGATAGTTATAGACATGTATTTTACATTTCAGCTTAAAATATACTTTTGAATTTGTTAAATTAGCTTTTAATATAAGATTGATTCTATAATTTGCAAAGCTTCTGAGTCGTCCCCTTTACATATAAAATTTAAAAATGTACTAGATATTCTATATCAATATGATATGTCTATATTTATTTCTCTTTTGCGTGGTATAAATTTAGGTAGCAGAAATCGTATCTCTATGCCGGATTTGGCTGCCCTGTATCAAAAACTTGGCTTTGATAATGTAAAAACCTATATCCAAAGTGGAAATGTAGTATTTGAAACTGACCAAAAAATGAATTCTAAAGATTTGGAAGTTTTATTGAAGCAAGCAATTTTAGATAATTTTAACCTTCAAGTACCGGTAATTATTCGTTCATTAGATGAAATTGAGAAAATTTGCAGCCAAAACCCATTTTTAGATAAAGAAGACATGTCTAAAGATAAATTACACGTAACTTTTTTAGCCGATTTGCCAGAGCTTGTCCACACTGAAGTAGTAAAAAATCTGGACTACAAACCTGATAAATGTATTATTTTGAACAAAGAGGTTTACCTATATTGTCCCATTAATTACGGGGAAACCAAATTTTCCAACACATTTTTGGAGAAAAAGCTAAAAGTTACAGCGACTACCCGCAACTGGAGAACAGTAAGTGAATTATATAAATTGGGTTTGGAACTTGGCAAAGAAAACTGATTTAAAACAACTCCTCGCTACCTGAATCGGTGTTTGCAAATTCAGCTGGAATTGGTTCAGGAATCACTAAATCACTTTCCAAAAACTGCTTGATTTTCATAAAATCTGCTTTGATTTGATCTTTTTGTTCAGGAAATCTGTGGGCATTTGCCGGATGAATCAATGTTAAAACAGGAGCTGCAAAATCTGTAAATAAGGGTACTTCAAAAATTCTTCCTCGTATTTCAGTCAGTTTCGCCCGAGGTAAAAAATATTCCATGGCATATCTACCCATTGTGACAATCAATTTTGGCCTAACCATAGCAATTTCCATAGGTAAAATCGGATTCCAGTAGGTGATTAATTTGACTGGGAGAGGCTGGCCTAACTGCTGGCTATTTTTAACTACATTTGTCAGATAAATATTTTTGCGATTTAGCCCTACCCCAGGTAAAAGCTCTTGATTAAAAATTTGACTATATGGACCGCTAAAAGGCTCGCCGTTTGCTGCATCATTTGGACCTGCAGCTTCCCCGATAAATAATACTCTACTACTTCCGTCACCGAGTGGACCTAAAACTTTTGAGTCTTCAGGCAAATTTAACTTGGCTCCCAAATTTCGGATTTCTTGAATAACCTCTTCATAGCTAACTTCTGGCATCTGCCCTGCAAATAAAGATGACATGATCTAATTTACAAACAGCAGTCCAATTTTGTAAAGATTTTTATAGTTTTATGGATTCTTTTTTAAAAGAATGAATTTTAGAGTATTAAATTTTATGACGATTTATTAATTTAAACCATTTTTTCCAAAAGAAAAACCACCCACATCGATCTAGTAAGTAGCTTTCAAAATAAAAGACTAAATAAACTAGTCGGGAAGGATGATTACGTCGGTAACAACTTTATTTACCCTAACTTTACGCAAAAGAGTTTGACCGGCAACCTGAATTAGATCGCCTTTTTCAATACTATTAGTAGTTTTGGGCAGGCCTGTTATAACAGCGTACGTCTCAACTAGGTAATAAGACTCTGGAGGATAAATAGCTATCAGCTTTAAGCCTAAGTCCTCTCCTTTCCTTAGGAGATCTCCATTAGGTAAGAGCTGGTATTTAGTGCCTGTACTGAATGTTATTTCCAACATGATCTAATCCTTTGCATCAAAATTGCAATAAACTTGGACTAATTTTATATATAGCACGTTTTTATAGTTCTGGCAATTCAATTTGTGGCAAACTTAAGATTGTTATACAAGTTTTAAAAAGTGAACGCTTTGTATTTTCAGCATATTACAGCTGTTCCAAATACCCTTTTAACTCACTTAAAAGTACTTTTTCCTCCTTTTCCTTAGTACGCACGCTAACTTGATCATTTTCAGCATCTTTTGGTCCTACAATCAAAATTACAGGCACTTTCTCCATTTCAGCCTCCCTGATTTTTTTACCTAAAGACTCACTTCTGTCATCCAGCTCATAACGCAATTCGTTATATTTTAAAGGCTTCATCAAAACCACTTCTGAGAGTACTTCCTGCACCTTTGCCACATAGTCATTTACTTTGTCATTTATTGTTAAAATTTTAACCTGAGTTGGAGCCAGCCACAGTGGAAATCTACCACCGTAAAATTCTACTAGAAAAGCGAATAATCTTTCTATTGCTCCAATTGATGAGCGATGAACTACTACAGCTTCTTTTTCATTTTGCTCACTATCAAAGTACGATAAATTAAATCTTTTAGGCATTACAAAATCGTACTGCACAGTAAATGCTGTGTCTTCTTTGCCATTTACATTTGTCATCTGAATATCAATTTTTGGACCATAGAAGGCAGCTTCAGCTTCAGCTTCATAAAAAGGCGCACTTCTTTCAACTAATACTTCCCTTAATGCCTGTTCAGCTGTACCCCACGCATTATCATCCTTAAAGTATTTTTTATCATCATTTCTATCTCCAAGAGACAATCTGTAACGGTAATTCTGGCCTTTTGTAAGTCCAAAAACTTCAGCGCAATACTCGATTAAATCTAAAGCCCCGTTTACTTCTTGTTTTACTTGTTCAGGAGTGCATACAATATGTGAATCTGCTAAACAAAAACTTCTTACCCTGATTAATCCAGATAACGCTCCAGAATCTTCATAGCGATACAATTTAGCAAGCTCGGCAATACGCATTGGTAACTCTCTGTAGCTTCTTGGTTTATCTAAATAAATTTGAAAATGATGTGGGCAAGTCATCGGCCTCAACATGTATTTGTCATTATCTATTTCAATTGGAGCATACATTGAATCTTTATAGTATGGATAGTGTCCTGACTTTTCGTAAAGCCCAAGATTTGCCATGTCTGGAGTGTAAACATGTTTATAGCCTCGTCTTATTTCCTCCTCTACAATAAATCTTTCCAAAACTCTACGTACAGTAGCACCTTTTTCTAGCCAAAGTGGCAATCCTGCACCAACAATATCTGAAAAAGTAAATAGTTCAAGTTGTTTTCCGACTACTCTATGATCCCTCTTTTTAGCTTCTTCCCTGTTGTTAATAAATTCCTGCAATTCTACTTCAGTGTCATAAACTAAAGCGTAAATACGTTGCATTTGAATATTTCTATCTTGATCCCCACGCCAATAACTACCACTAAATTTATCTAGTTTGAAGCCAAATGAATTTTTTTCTGCAATTTCTTTAATTTTCTCTTTTTTCATTACCAATTCTATATTTTCCACTTCATTAATTTGCTCAGGGAAAAATTTGATCTTTGATTCTTTACCGGTTAATTCAAAACCTAAACTCTGATAAAACTTTAATGCTTGCTCATCTTTTTGCCTTCCAGTCTCTAATTTAATTACTTTTTTATCACTCAGTACTCTAATAGCCATAGTAACAAGCTCTTTACCTATGCCTTGAGATTGATATTCAGGTTTTATCCAAACAGTCCTTATAATTCCGTCATTTGGTGCAGAACTTACGCCAATAATTTTGTTCTCATATTCAGCAACAAAGTATTTACTTGTTTTAAAATACTCAATCAGTCTATTTGCTTTTTCTTCAGTATAGTCCTTTTCTATCATTTCTTTAGTAATACCATAGTTTTCCCCAACAAAAGCATCAACCATAGCCGCTTTTTGCACTTCGAGAATGTTAGGAATATCTTCTATTTTAGCTGTTCTTAGCTTAATTGTTTTACCCTCTTTAGAAATATAGTTTTTTAAATATTCAATTTCACCAATATCAGCAATATGCGGACCTTTACACAGATCCTCAAACAAAATTTCCCCTGTGTTTTCATCTACTATTCTGTAAACTGTGATTTTTGGTAACTTTGTATTAATATTAATATTTTCCTTTTTTAAGATCATTCTTTGTATAGGCATGAATTTATTCCCCACTGGAAAATTTTCTGCTTTTTCTAAATACTTAAACCCGAGTTTTTCATAAAATTTGATTGCCTGATTATTATAACTAACTACATCTGCGATCATGTCTTTTTGATTCCCAAAATACTCAACAGCTTTGTCCATAAGCCTGGAACCCACACCCTGATTTTGGAAATTAGGATCAACATATAATGCATGTGGCTGATTCCAAGGAGCTTGGGGATCATTTTTTAAGATTATAAAACCAACAATCTGACCGTTTTTTTCAGCTACAAAATAAGTAAAGCTATTGTCTACAGCATCTTTTCGAAATTTATCCTGCCATCTTTGCAATTTCTGACTCCAATCCTTATTTTCAATATCTTCAACGGTAATATCATGTTCTTCATTTACATAAGCTTTTAGCCAGGCTCTATGATTAATATCCACTATTTCTTCAATATCGCTTTCAAGTGTTGGTCTAATTTTTATCTCATCATTTCCACCAAAATCTGCCTTCTCTTCTTCACTCATTGATGTAGTGCCTTTAGTTCTTAGATCATTAAGTAATTCTACTTTAAGTGGTTGGTTGTGCTTTTCAAATAACGTTATTGCTTCTTCAATGCTGAATTCTTGGACTTTATAGCTCAAGTTTTTTTTGAGTAAATCTTTTATATGTTTTTCTATCAAGGGTAAATCCTCAGGTATCAGTGTTCTAGGCAAAATAAAATCGTAGTAGCATCCTGTATCGATTACAGGACCTATTCCGAACTGAGCCTCGGGAAACATTTGCTTGACCGCTGCTGCCATTATGTGGGCAAAAGAGTGACGTTTGGTATCTAATAAAAGATTTTGAGAAGATTTTGGGATGGACATAAGTAATGAATGGTGGTTACAAGGTTTGAGGATTTTAATGGAAAATTACAAAATAAAAAATCTCCCTGGATTGGGAGTAGATTGAAGTTTAAAATAAAATTAGTCAAACTGCAGCTACCCCTTTAACGGGTTTGTAGTAGTTGTTGTAGTCTGAAGCGAATTCATATTCTTTTTAATTATAGTTGTAATCTATATATTAGTCAACTTTAGGCGGTTGAACTTTGTCAGCTTTTCTATTTCTAACCTCATCAACTGCAGCCTGAGCTTTTTTTATTTCTTCTAAAGTCCGTGGTGTAAATAATGTAAAATACATAGCTTTGCTATCATCTCGATTATCTTTTCCGAGCATACCCAATGTATCAAATTCAGGTTTGGGCATAGTACTTAAAATTTCAGGCCAGAGTACAACAAAAATAGCAACTATTATTGCATCAAATGTTTCAGGAACTAGCTCTCCCTGTTCTGAAATTTCTATTTGGTCGTAAAGTATAGGTTTTTGATATTGTTCCATATTACTTTAACAATAGCATATAATTCTAAATTTGACTAGAGTTAATTTTTATGCGTTAGATTAAATGTTGCCCATTTTTAATACAATTTTATTATTTTTTATGTCTGAATACACTCCACCTATAAATCACAACATTGTAAAAGTGTCAAAGCCCCATAAAAGTTTTGAAAAAAGGGACAAGTTTACAGCTAAAAAAGAATTTAACAGTGTCAATAAAAAATCTTCTGTACTCATGCCATCACAAAATAAAACGGAAATGGCTAATATGACTAGATTTTTGGAGCCTTTTGGTAGAGTTGAAGTTCGAGCTAATCCTAAAGTTGCTACAGTAATAGAGGCTGCGATAAATGCAACTCGTGCCGTTTCACAAGTCTTGGGTTGGGATTTAGATGAGCGAATAATGGAAACAATCCAATTAACTGCTGGCCATGTAAATTCGGATGCTGTTGATCTTTGCGATGCTGCTTTTATTGCAAAATTTGGTAAGTTTGGTAAGTTTGGTAGAAAACCTTGGGGTTATAGTATAACAATGACCTTTGATGAAATTACAGAAGAACGAGTGGATCCCAATGGTCCTTATAGAAGTATTATATTTAAATGTTATGCCGATTTACGTAAACTTCGTAATGACTTTGGTATATCAAAGTTAATCAATCCTGCAGCTACAGCGGAATTTCCTAATGTCTCGTTAAAAGCCAACTCAAATAAACAAGAACCTAAAAACACGAATAACTTTAATAATATCCCTTTAATAAACAACTCAAACAGAGTAAAACTTAATAGTCTCAAAGAGAAAAAAGTTAACTAGAAAATTATATTCCTACTACGCAATTTTTCTAGGTTTATCAGTTCTTCTTTGCTCAGAGTGAACAATATGAGGTCTGAAATGATTATCAGGACTTATTTTTTCATTTAATTGAGATAATTTATCAGATACCGGGGATATTTCCGGATGCCTTATCTCTAAGCCCGGTTTTTTTCCGGGTTCTAAATATTTATTTATTTCCATAGTACCACCCTCTTTTGTTTCCATAATTGCTTTTTTGATCAAAAATATATTACCCTTTGTTTGTTTGATTTTCCCCTCAATGCCTAACAAGTGGTATATCTTATCATGTTTAGTTAAAAGTAATTTTTCCAGATTTCTATAGTATAGTAGCTGTTTAGCAAATTCTTTAAGCAATGACTGGAGGTATTGTTTTTTATTAACTAGTAGATTTGAAGTTGATTCCGAATTATTTTTCGTTTGGACTTCACTATCTACATTTGGGGTTCCAAGAAAAGAATGATCACTAAACATAATATAAGTTGATAGATAAAATTTCAATAAAAAGCAACTATACATTTCTAAATTAAAAGGTCCAATTTGAAGCAAGCAGCCTTGACAAAAAATCCAAAAATTATAAGTCTATGGCTACTTAAAAATTAACAACAATTTATATAAATATGACTTTAAGTCGCAAACTACTAGCAACTATTTTCGGAACAGTATTTACTTTAATCGGATTATTAGGTTTCTTCAACGATCCAGTACTTAGCCTTTTTGATGTAGATACTATCCACAATTTTGTTCACTTAATCACAGGTATTGCAGGCTTAGTTTACGGTATGCAAAATAACGATACTGCAAAAAGATACGGCCAGATATTTGGTGCAATTTATGGGCTAGTGACTCTTATGGGATTTGTAATGGGCGAAGGTAAATTACTTGGTTTGATGAGTATTAACAATGCAGACAACTACTTGCATTTATTTTTATCTGCAGGTTTGATTTATCTTGGTTATTTTATGACTAGTGATGAAGTAAAAACTGTCTAAAATTTCATTTTATTTAAAATTTCCTCTCTTTATGGGAGGTTTTTTGTTGACAAAATAGGGTTTTTAAGTTAGTTTAATTGTGTTGAGAATTACTGCAACCGTAGCTCAGTTGGATAGAGCGAAGGCCTTCTAAGCCTTAGGTCACAGGTTCGATCCCTGTCGGTTGCACCACTATATAATAGCATCCCCATAATGGGGAATAATTTTTTCTAAAAATGCAAAATGTACATGTACCAGTACTTTTAAACGAAGTATTTGAGTCAGTCTCTCAGCTTAAAAATAAAGGTGGTAAGATTTTCGATGGAACTTTGGGTGGTGGTGGTTATACTCAGAAATTTTTAAATGGTGGCTTTGAAGTTTATGCAAGTGATTTGGACGAAAACGCTATAAATTTGGTACGCACAAAATTAAATAATCCTGAAAAGCTAACTGTAGTAAATTCTAATTTTGCTGACTATATTGAGACTTTTGATAAAGATTTTTTTGACGGAATTGTTTTGGACCTCGGTTTTTCCAGTAATCAACTGCAGCATTCAGGGCGAGGATTTAGTTATCAAAATCGCGAGGAAATTTTTGACTTGAGGTACAATATTACCACAGGTAAATCATGTTTTGAAAAGTTGAGGGAAGTAAAATCTGCAGAAAATTTGTGGACAATTATATATACCTACAGTGGAGAAAAGTTTAGCAAATCAATTTCAATCAATATTTTTAACTTCCTTAAAGAAAATTCTGGTTCAGTTTTAGTGGGAGAGATAGTTGATCAGGTAACCAAAGCTGTTCCCGCTAAATTTCAAAAACACCTAAATAGTACACTAAGTAGAGTGTGGCAAGCTTTAAGGATCTGGACCAATGATGAATTTGGTAGTTTAGAAAAATTTTTACCTCTGGCTGCCGAAAAATTGAAACCCGGCGGTAGGTTAGCTATTGTTAGCTTTCATAGTCTTGAAGATAAAATTGTAACTAAATTTATGCGAAATCTGGCAAAGCCCTTAGAAATCGACGTATTTGGCAACAAAACTCAAGCATTTAAGCTGATAACATCTAAAGCAATTGTGGCTAGTGAAAAAGAGGTTGAAGAAAATCCTAGAAGTAGGAGTGCATTGTTGAGAGTGTTGGAAAAGATCTAATTTTGCTTAATATATATTTAAATATAAACCGGCCAGTACAGATTTCTATCTTTATTTATTTTTTTTATCAAATAAATTCTACCTTTATCCTCTTCTAAAATCAAATTGAGTTCTAGATTTTTACTGGAATCTTCATAAATACAGTAAACTTTAGCTTTGGTAAGAGCTTTTTCATAATTTATCACTTTAGCATATTTAAAGTCAGGATTTTCTGCAGTCTCGCAAAGCTCGGATATATTTTTAATTTCTTTTAAGTAAAGATTGGTAGCAGTTTCAGCCCTAATATAAGCGAAAATAAGCGAACTAAAAAGCAAAATTATTAGCAAACCGACTAAAAAGCCCCAATAATTGAGTGTTTTATTTTGAAAAACTTTACCAAGTCCAGACATTTTCCGCAATTAATTCTTTTTTAGTACTACCGTTCCAAGTATTTTGACTTACTTTAGCTTGGACCCAAAGTTTTGGCAAATTATTTTCCAAGAGAGTCTTTTTTAAGTCCCCAGAAATGTTAAATACTGTTATATTAAGTTGATTATTTGATTTTATTTTAATATGCTTATTTTCACTACCCAGCCATTGGAAGTTAAGATTTTCAGGCTCTATATGAAACATAAAAACCGGCATAGGAAAATCCTGCCCAAAAGGATCGAGGCTGAATATTTCGCTTAATAAGACTGCATCTATCTCCTTAAATTCAAGCCAAATTAAATTTTTCTGTGTTTTTAGTTTATTCAATCTTTCAGGTAGAAAGTCCAGTAATTTTTCTTTGCCCAAGAGCCAGGAAGGAAGTTGGTTGATCCTCAAATCCTGATCTGACACTTGCCCAGAGATAACTTTTGATAGAGATTCTCTAATTTCCGGTAGATTAGTCTTTTGAGCCGTAAAACCTGCTGCAGCCGGATGCCCACCCGCTTTATTAAATAGCTCTTTAATCTCCTCCATAGCTTTTGGAATATGAAAACCTTCAGGTGCTCTTAGTGAAGCACAAATCTCATTTTCAGCTTCTTCATAGCAAATTGTGGACACAACTACAACCGGTAGATTATAGATATTTACCAATCTGGAGGCTAACAAGCCAATTATGCCCTTGCTCCACTCTCCTTCCAACCACAAAACTTTATTACCAGCAACAAATTGGTCCTCTGCTTCTTTCTCTACTTCACTTAAAATGTTTTTAACCATCAATTTTCGTTCTTTATTTGTGTTTATTAATTTTGTGATTAATGTTCGATTTTCCTGCTCATCATCTGTGCTGATTAGACTTTGAATTGAAAGGTTGGCATGACTAAGACGGCCGGAAGAATTTAGAATTGGAGAAAGTATAAATCCTAAATCTTGGCTGGTAATTTGATATCCAAACTGCATTTTTTCCAGTAAACCGGTTTGATTTAAAATTTCAGTAACTCCTCTAAGATTGTGGTTATTTTCCTGGAGTATTTTTAACCCAGATCTGACCAGTAGTCGATTTGTAGGCTCCAATATACTTTGACAGTCAGCGACGGTACCAATAGCTACTAAAGGTATTAATTTATTGAGATTTTTAAGGGAATTACCTGGTGATAACTCTATTTCTTGCAAAAAATAACCTAGCCAAACTAAGCAAAACCAAGCTACCCCTACCCCAGTAACAGATTCCGAGAGAATGTTCGTCGGTTGAATCAGTTGATTTTTAATGGCTATTTCATGTTTATTTAGGTAATTCTGTATTTTATCATCGGTTAAGTTTGTGTGATTTACAAAACTGTATTTTTCAGGATTTTCTAAATAATAGTTGCCGAGTCTGGGATTTATTACAGCTGTGCAATCCGGCGCTTCTCCATGCAAATGATGGTGATCAGTGATAATCAAATCTGCTGTTTTTTGACTGTTTTCAGCTTTCAATTTTTTAATAATTTCTGCTTCTTTTACAGAATTGATTCCACAGTCTACCGAGATAATTAAATCATACTTTTTAGCTAATTTCTCTACAGCTTCACCATTCATTCCATAGCCTTCGGTAAATCTGTCCGGAGCATAGAAATCTAGGTCCTCTTGGTTAAAACCTAGACTGATCAAACCCCAATACATAGTTGCTGTAGCAGTAACTGCATCAGTGTCATAATCGCTGTAAATACAGATTTTGTGGTTATATTTTTTAGCTTCAAGTAAGCGTAGACAGAATTTTTCTATGTTAAATAAATATGGCAGAATTTGAACGTGCCCATTTAGATCCAATTGAGTGAAGAACTTAGGGTATTTAAAACCATCTCCACTATAAAAACGCTGAAAATAATCAATCAATTGAGTCTTCATATTCTGTTTTTTCTGCTAAATTAGCTAATAGCCCGATCATAATGAAAATGGGCATGATGAAAATAGGTGAAAAAGTTATCCATTGAATATATGAGGCTATCAAAGCAAAAATTAGAGTGAGTCTTGCAAGGTTACTGCCTGAATTCCAGGATTTTAAATGATTTAGTAATTTAATATTTTTCAGTACAGGCCATAGTAGAATCATCATAAATACCAGGAAAGCCAAAAAACCGAATTCCAACCAAACTTCCAAATACACATTATTTACTATAAGATAACTATTTGGATCTGATAGAATGCCGCCCAGTGCTTCATTTTGCATCCAGGCTCCATACTGACCACTTCCTAGCCCCGTTATGATAAAATTTGGCAATAATACTAATGCACCTTCTAAAAAGGCTAATCTTTCAAGAGAAGAGGCAAATTGAAAAGTGAATGTGGCAATAAAATTGTTGATAATTCCAAAAGCAATTAACCTAAAATTTTCAAAAAATAAAATACCTAAGAAAAGCAAGCTGGATACTACTAGTAGAATGTTTTTAGCCCACTTTAAAAAAAGTGACACTTGTAATTTCCGTGCACCATACGCAATCAAAACTATTACACTTAAAACTAAAGCTAGATAAGCTCCTTTGGATAAGGTAAGTAGAAATATTAAAATAAATAGGCCAAGTAATTCAAAGTTTATTATTTTACCTTTGAATTTGGTTTTAAGAACAGATTTAGCTACAAAAATATGCACCAGTACAAATATAATTGGCAGTAACATCATGCCGGCAAAATACAGAGGTTCTAAAGCTGTTGCTTGCACGCGTGGAATACCAAATACTATTTTTGTGTACTGTTGTCTAAGCCCTGTAAAAAGTGGAGGAATTCCTATTAAATCACCAAAGAATTGATACAATCCGAAAAGTGAAACCCCAATAAATACGTAGACAAGTTTTCTGAGTTTAGAATAAATATTTTCACTGAAATTAGAAAGTAAAAATACAGCTCCAAAACATAAAAGTGTAGCAATTTGGGTTACCAGAAATCTTTTACTATCAATTACAAAAAACCATGAGGGGATGGATAAAATGATGAATCCTAACAATAGATAGCTTATAGGATTTAGCCTTACCTGAAGTAATTTTTCATCTTTTTTTGCAAGTAACACTACTACTACCCAAATTCCTATGATAATTAGTATTTGTCCGATTCTAAGATTAGCCCCTGCGATTTGCAAACTTGGTATTCTTTCGAAAGGTAGTGATAGAACTAACCCTGTAGTTATTTTATCCAGCCATTCAAATTTAGCGAAGTGCCAAAGCAGCCAAGAAATTATAGCTAAAATGGTTAAGCCAATTATTGCAAAAAGTAGAAGCATTCAGTAGGAAAATTACCAACTAGAGAGTTTTAGTCAAATTGACAGAAAACGCAAATACCCAAATATTGAATTAACTTATGTCAAATGTTAAAACCGTACTAATCGTAGGCGGAGCAGGATATATTGGGTCTCATACAAACTTTGCTTTTTTAGATGCGGGTTATAATACAATTATTTTTGATAACTTGGTCTATGGGCACAAAGAAGTAGTACCTGAAACAAGTAAGTTTATTCAAGGTGATTTACTTAACAAGCAAGATTTAGAGAGAGTTTTTACTGAAAACAAAATTGATGCAGTAATTCACTTTGCAGCCTATGCTTATGTAGGAGAGAGCGTCACAAATCCCCAAAAATACTATTTTAACAACGTAGTCGGCACTCTAAATTTACTTGAAGCCATGCTAAATCACAACGTAAAAAATATTGTATTTTCATCAACTTGTGCAACTTATGGTCTACCAGAAAACATTCCTATTACTGAAAGCACGTCCCAAAATCCTATCAATCCATATGGTCAAACTAAACTGATGGTAGAAAAAATACTTAGTGATTACGCGAGTGCATATGATTTAAGATTTGTAGCACTTAGATATTTTAATGCTTGTGGGGCAGACGTGAAAAGTAGAAGTGGAGAAGACCATGAACCCGAAACCCACTTGATTCCATTGGTTTTAAAAGCAGCAAAGTCTGGAACTTCAATTAAAGTTTTTGGCAATGACTACAGTACCCCAGATGGTACATGTATTCGAGATTATATTCATGTAAATGATTTAGCAGATGGTCATTTATTGGCTTTGGAGAAAATTCTAGACGAGAAGATTAAAGCAGAATTTATCAACTTAGGTACCGGGAATGGTTATTCAGTAAAGGAAATCATTGAAACAGCTCGAGAGGTAACAGGTAAAGAAATTAAAGTTGAGGAGATTGAGAGAAGGGCCGGAGATCCTGATAAATTGATTGCAGATAACACAAAAGCTAAGACAGTTTTAGGCTGGGAACCTGAGTATTCAGATTTGAAGACTGTGCTTGAGACTAGTTGGAAGTGGTTAGGGAAGTAAATTACAAAATTAAAAACATAACAATTTTCTGACTCAATTTATTATGTTCAAAAAAATATTTAAAGAAAATATAGTTTTTTTTGCTATATTGGGAGTATATTTACTTCTTTTTGTGATTTATGTAGCTGTAGATAATACACCACCTCATTGGGACTCTGGTAGACATTTATACAATACCTTAAATTATTGGACTTATTTTAAAAATATTTTTGTTACCAATAAGATTAATGGTCAAACTGATGCAATTAGTAACTTTTTTACAGGTTATTTCTACTACCCTCCGGGAGTATATTGGATATCACTACCCTTTTTAATTCTATTTGGTAGAAATTACGACGGAGCTTTAATTAGTAACTTATTATGGATTGTATTAATATGTTTTAGCGTCAAAAACTGGCTTGATTTAGTTGGTATTTCAAAATATGCTAGAAATATAGCACTCATGTTTTTACTTGGCTTGCCTTTCATTATTGGACAAAGTAGAGAGTATCAATTAGATTTTCCAGCAATCTCAACAATATTTCTTGTTTTATACACAACAGAGAACATACTCAAGAAACTTAACTACAGAAATATTCTACTATTTAGCTTTTCCGTGGCGCTTGCTTTAATCGTTAAATGGTCAGCTCTAGTTTATTTACCATTGCTTTTAGCATTCTATGCAATTAGACAAATTATTCAAATTCTAATAAATAAAAACTATTTAAATGATTTTAAGAAATTAGTAGCATTAGGATGCACTGCCGTTATATTTGTTACCGCTATAGCAGGAATATGGTATATACCAAGTCTAACAAGACTAAAGTTGGATTTAACCCAAAATTCTGGTACTGCAGGGATTGCTGAAGGGGATCCTCAAGGATTTACAGTAGAATCCTTTAAATTTTACTTAAGTGTGTTAATAAACACATATTTTTGGTTAGGCTGGCTACTATTTATACTCGCCCTGTTAATTATAGGCTCAGCTTTAGTTACCACAAAAAAATCAAATTTTAAGTTCGTAAATTCAGCATTAATTTTTAATCTATGTTATACTATAATTAATTTGATAATAATGTATGGTTATCATATGAAACAGAGTAATAAAGATGCAAGATATATTATTATATTAATACCATCATTTGTATTTTTAGTGGCATTTTTAGCAGAGATTATACATCAAAGTAAGTTAAGTATTTTTTATAAACATATTTTTACTTTTGTGGCAGGAGTTTTGTTTGTATTTAATTTAGCAAATCTCACTTTGCCATTAGGAGACTATAGCATAATCATTAGAGATACATTAGTACCCATTACAGTAATTGGGAATTCAGGTTATACAAACACAAGATTAAAACACAAAGATTGGGCAATTTACAAAGCTCTTGAGGCAGCCAACTCTCAAAAACAAGAGTACGTACAGTCTTATTCAAATTGTTTGAGTGCTAATTATTGGAAGTCTAAACCGACAGTTGGAATTGATTTTGATTCAATGCCTCTGCATACAAACTTTGGTACAGTTTGGGGTATTGCAGAGCAATACGGATTGGAGCTTGGCTCAAATGAAAGTTCATGCTTTATAATCGTAGCTCAAATGAAGGACAAGGAAAAAATTAATGTAGATAAATACTTAAATAATTATACTGAGATTGATAGGTACGTTGATTGGCAAGGTTTTAATATGGTACTACTAAAGAAAAAAATATGACGCGTAACAAACTAGATCTATTTTTACTATTAAGGTTCATTGCATGCATACTTGTAGTACGGCAGCATGTTGCTTTCCCAATACCAAATTATAAGATTTTGAACTTCCCAATAGGATGGCTGTTTGGGGGTACTTTAGGCAGTGGTGGTTTTGCGATTATTGTTTTCTTTACCTTATCAGGCTACCTTATGGGTAAAAACTTTTTTAACGGTAGGTATAAATTTAATTTGAAAGGAATTTTAAAATTTTATATAAATAGATTTAAGAGAATAGCCCCACTATACTATTTTGTTACAATATTTACTATCTTTTTTGTTTTTTCATACATACTTGATTGGGTGAGAGACAGTAAGGATCATATGTATCTTATAACAGATCTACTATTTTTTAACTACTATGGACAGTTCCAATTTAACCCTGTATATTGGACTTTATCAATAGAAATAGCATTTTACATTATTTGCCCTATAATCTTTTTCGTTTTATCCATTTTATCTAAAAACAAACTAATAGTAATATTGCTTTTAATTTTAAATACGGTATACAGCTTTTATAGTCCAATAGTTGAACTTGTTAAAGTACACAAAGTATTCGAATTTACCAGTTACTTTATATATGGTAGTCTAGTGTATTTAATATTAAAATATTTTAAATTCAATATAACTAAACATAAATATTTAGTACCTATTTCTTTTATATTCTGCCTTCTGAGCATGATGTTTCCATGGGAATTCATTACGAATAAGGGTAATATTAGCTTTATGTTAGTATCAATCATTACAACAATTTTTATATATTTTTATGAACTTTATGAAATATACACTATAGAGGACCAAAAGGAAGTGTCAAGCACCGAAAGGAATTATATTTTCACAAACTTCACAAATTTTATAAACTATTTAGGCTTACTCTCTTATGGTATATATTTAATACATATAATAATACTATCCAGACTGGGCAGTACCTATGGCAACCACTTTGCTTTAAAATATGGACCGCTAAAAGGAGGGCTGATTTTATTTTTACTGACTACTATTGTAAGTACAATCATCGCAATTTATCTCCACGAATCTGTTGAAATTCCTGGGCGAAAAAATATTAATAAGATTGTAAACTTATTAGGTAATTTATTCTCTAAACTGAGGAATAGACTTAGCTAAATTAAAATAGCGATTGAGATTGTTTTGTTCTACCATTTATAGCAACACTTTTTCTAACGCATGGATTCTTTTTCGAAAAGTAGTTTCTCTAGCATTAGAATTTTGCAACTTCTCCAACTGAACTCCTCAGAATAATCTATATTTTAATCAAACTACCATAGGAAAAGGGTAAATACAAAACTTTATATTGGTATATTAAACATCTAACTTTACCATGCTTTCCTTTTTGTTCACTTCTAAATTCAATTGGTACAATAGATAACCACAAAGGATCAACATTATTGCAAACAAAGCATACCCGAGTATATACCAAATACTTGCAGGATTGTAAATCATGTCTACATACCACAATTTTTGTATGTTTGGTAGATTTAAATACTTTAAGCTTAATTTCCAATAATAATTAATCGGCTCATTACTGGGATAACCTCCACGATTGTAAGTACGATAGAAAAATAAACCTAATGTAGGTATTAAACTGAACAAAGCAATAGCGATTAATAAAATCAATGTCCAAATTTTTTTGGATAAAGCATTTATTGTAACTGCCAATAGTGGTAATAATAAAGGCAGGATAGCTATTGTATACCTAGCCGGGGGTCCCCAAGTACGCCACTCTATATAAGTAGAATGAATTAGCATAAAAATTATTGTAGGTATCACAATGGAAAAGAAATAACCTCTACTCTTTTTATAAATCAGATAAAATCCTGGTAAAGTTAATAATAGTATTGGTGCATTAATAAATAGACCATATTCGCCATCAAAAAATAATCCGATTAAGTATCTTAAAGGATTTTTACCAACTGCACCTATTAAATACTCAAATGGATTTAAAGATGCAGATGAATTTATTACTTTGAATGCGGCATCATAACTAAATACTCCAAACCACTTATATTGAACCCAGCAAAAAGCTAAAAATAGTATGGCAAAGGGAGATAATAAAGATATTATTTTAAAAATTTGAATTTTGTTGGGTCTGTAAAATTTTTTATCCAGATATAAATAACATAAAATTGAGAATATTAATAATAAGCTAATTATCAAAAGTAGCTTTATATGTAGAAACAAAGTCAAACCAAAAATTATTGATGCTGGCAACAGATATATTAACTTTTTCTTCTTCAGCATTGAATAAAGGAAATACCCACCAGCTAGTAAAAAATACCCAGCTAGCATATCAGTGTAAATATACTGAGAGTAAAGTAAAATAGGCATCTGTAAAGCAAAAATAGCTGAAGTAAAAATTGATACTGGCCAAGAAAATCCAATTGATTTTATTAATTTAATACTTAATAATAGACCCAACAGACAAATAAAAAAATACATAATTCTTGCCCCCTTTATTCCCATTGCATAATATCCCGGACTAATTATTACTGGAAGTAAAAAGTTGTGCCAAGATCTTTGTGAACCATCAATCGGGCTTATTACTACGTGAGGATCTACTTTGGATCCGTGATGTGAAAAGTATTCCCTACTCTCATAGTTATTTTGTAGATTAAAATCTTTGTCTACAATAAAACTATTTGTCATAATTAAATAGTGTACTTCATCGCCATCACTCCAATAAGGATTAGCTAAAGTGTAGAATAGCCCTATAAATATTGCTACAAGAAAAAATATCACTGCACTAATTATGAACAACTTGCTAATGAAAAGATGCTTTTTTTGGATAAATAATTTTAACATACAGGCAATAGTGTGTCCTAGTTGGTATAATAATAAACGACTATTCTGTTCTTTTATTTTGCTTATTTGATAAGCAGATTATTAAATAACTGCTTGTAGTCTGGCAAAAATTAAAACATAGGGTTCTTTATAATCTTCATTAAATATTTGAGTCTAAAACTCTTGTCAAGGTCTAACGGTTGACAACCCTGTTGAAGTCGGTTAATTGTTACGTAATGAGCCAAAAAAAAGACTTGTATTTGCACGAGGTACCACGCTATTCATCCAAAGAGTTTTTTGGTAAAAAAAATAAATACTGTGTCTGCATACCGATAATCAACGAAGGTGAGAAAATAAAAAAGCAGCTTGATAAAATGCATAAATTGGGATTGTTCAATATAGCAGACATAATTATTTGTGATGGTGGCAGTACAGATGGATCAATGGAAGAGAACTATTTAATTTCAAAGAGTGTTCGAGCATTACTTACTAAACAAGGCAAAGGAAAATTGAGTGCTCAGTTAAGAATGGGGTATAATTACTGTCTTGAGCAAAACTATGAAGGCGTAATTACAGTAGATGGAAGCAATAAAGATGGTGTTGAAGCTATCAAAAATTTTGTTGAGTATTTAGACAAAGGGTATGATTACATTCAAGGTTCACGTTTTATTGAAGGGGGCAAAGCTATAAATACCCCTCTTTCAAGGTATTATGCAGTAAAATTTATACATGCTCCTTTCGTCTCTTTATGCGCAAGATTTAGATATACTGATACAACTAACGGCTTTAGAGGTTATTCAAGAAAACTCTTAGAAGATAAAAACATCTCAATTTTTAGAAATGTTTTTGATACTTATGAATTATTACCTTATATTGCTGTCAAAGCTCCAAAGTTGAAATATAGAGTTGTTGAAATACCAGTTATAAGACAATATCCTGCCAGTGGTAAAATTCCTACTAAAATAAGTCCTGTTAGAGGAAATTTGCTTTTACTTAAAATTTTATTATTTCTTGCTTTGGGTAAGTATGAGCCAAAATAAAGAATATGATTGGATAATTATAGGAGGCGGAATATATGGGTGTTATGCTAGTCTCGAATTGGCAAACTTGGGTTATCGAGTTGCATTGATTGAAAAAAATTCCACTCTGATCTCGGAGGCCTCTTATACAAATCAAGCAAGAATACATCTTGGTTACCACTACCCTAGGAGCTTTGCGACTGCCTATAAAAGTGCAGAGTATTTTGATAGATTTTGTGAAGATTTTGACTTTGCCATTAACAAGTCTTTTACCAAAATATACGCTATAGCTAGTAATTTTTCCTATTCATCTGGAGATAACTTTAAAACTTTCTGTAAAAATTTAAATATACCTTGTGACCCGATAAACAAGGAAAGGTATTTTAATAGCGAGGTAGAAGCAGCATTTGAAACAAAAGAGTATACTTTTGACGCTGAGATAATCAAAGATTACTACTTTAAAGAATTATCAGCTAATAAAAACGCTACATTATATTTAAACTCTGAATTGATAAGTATAAGTCAAGAAGTCAACTTATTTAAAATTACAACTAGCGATAACTATAACTTGTCAGCAAATAATCTCTTAAATGCTACTTACGCCAATACAAATAATATTTTAAAGTTATTAAATTTAGATACTTTCGAAATTAAATACGAGATGTGTGAGGTGATTTTGTGCAATGTAAGTGAAAATATAAAAAAAGTTGGATTAACGGTTATGGATGGCCCGTTTTTCTCCCTTATGCCATTTGGATATTCAGGCTATCATTCGCTCACATCTGTTATTTTTACTCCACACTACACATTTGTAAAAGACGAAGAAGTAAATAAAGGAGTAAATATTGTATCTTCTTGGGATTATATGCGCAATCTAACCCATAGATATCTAAACCCAGAAATAAAGATTGATTATGTTAGGTCACTCTACACAGTAAAGCCAATTTTAAAAGTTTCTGAATCTGACGATTCAAGACCAACAATTGTTAAAAAGCTTAATAGTAAACCTAATTTTTATACTGTGTTTTCAGGTAAAATAAACACAATTTATGATTTAGATAATATTTTAATATGAAATATCCTCAGTTTTTAAGTGTTGTTTTGTATGTAAGAAATAATTCTGATATTATTGAAGAAAAGATTCTCTTGCTTAATGAAAAAATCAAGCAAAATTTTTCAAATTACGAAATAATCATTGTTGACGATTCTAGCAATGATGAGCTCATAGCAAAACTATTTAAAATTAAAGATGTTTTACATGGTAAAACTAGAATTGTTGAGACAGCATGGGCTTTAGGAAAAGAGTCTGCTATTTTTACTGGTGAAAAAGCTTCAATAGGTGACTTCGTTTTCCAAATTGATAACATACATTTTATAAATGACAGCCTTATTGAAAATTTTTTTAAAGCCTTGGACTCTGGTTCTGATATAGCAATTTTTTGTGTTAAAAATAATCCTGATCTACTTGCAACAATTTTTTATTATATACTAAATCATTTTTCAAATAGCAATATAATACTAAAGGCGGAAGTTGGTAGGTTAATCAGCCGCAGGGCTTTAAATACAATATCAAAGTACGATAACCCATTTAGATATAATAAAAGTGTTTATCCACTTACTGGTTTTAAGTATAAAATTATAAAGACCGATGTTGACAAGTATCCAGATCATGAAAGAAAATTGTTTAGTCAGATAGATAAAGCAATTACTCTGCTGTTAATGTATACTGAATTTGGTTTTAGATTTGCTTTTTATACTTCTGCCATTTTTGGTACTTTCTCAGTTTTATCATCTATTTACGTTGTGTATAATTACCTATTTAATAGCCATGTTGAAACTGGATGGACAAGTACAAATTTCATACTAACTTTTTCTTTTTCAGGACTATTTATTTTGCTTACTATAATAACTAAGTATCTCCAAATACTTATTGCTTTGATCAGCAAGTTTGATACAAGCAAAATTAAATCAAACGAATTATTAACAAACGTCTATAAAATATAATAAAGTATGAATAAAGCACTTATTGGTTACACAGGATTTGTAGGATCTAATTTAATGAATCAAACACATTTTAATCATTTATTTAATTCTAGTAACTTAAAAGAAATTACTCATAATGAGTATAAAATAGTTGTTTGTGCTGCACCTTCAGGGGTAAAATGGAAAGTAAATCAAAATCCTGAAGAAGATTACAATAATATTTTAGACATGATTGAGACAATTAAAAACGTGAAAACTGATTTGTTTGTTTATGTCTCAACAGTTGATGTTTATTCTGCACCTATAAATGTAAATGAGGGCACAAATATTGAGGAAACTCTTAACACTTTGCATCCTTATGGAAAACACAGATTTTTACTGGAGGAATCAATAAGAAAAAATTTTCCTGACAACCATATTATTGTGAGACCAGCTACCATTTTTGGTCCTAATTTAAAAAAGAATATTATATTTGATTTTGCTCATAATAATGCTTTAGACTTTACCCACTCTGAAAGCAAATTCCAATTTTACCCTGTAGTAAATTTGTGGAGAGATATACAAATTTTGTCTGAATCAAAAATTAAGACAGCCAATCTAATTAGTGAACAAATAACGCCAAAGGAAATTGCTAAGGAATGTTTTAACTTTAACTTCGAAAACATAACTGAAAAGGGACCTTTAGAATACCTTATCAAAACAAAATATTCTATAAATTTTAATAAGACTGGAGATTTTATATATACTAAAGATGAAATCTTTTTCTTCATAGGTGAGTATTTGAAAACCTTATCTAAATCATGATAAAATTTTATTATTAAATTAAAATAATTATGTTTTTATCTTATTCTAACATTGCATGGACAAGAAATATTGATGATAAAGTATATCAGATATTAATGGAAAATAGCTTTGACGCAATTGATATTGCTCCAGGATCAATATTTACTGACCCAATAAATATTTCTGCAGATGAAAAGGCTAAATTTAGGAATAAATTAAACGAGTTCAAACTATCAACTGCAGGAGTTCAATCGTTGCTATTTGGAAAAAATGATCTCAAAATCTTCGATAATCAAGAAAGCAGGCTAAAAACATTGTCGTATCTAAAAGAATTAGTTAATTCCATGGCTGATTTGGGATTCAAAACTTTGATTTTTGGGTCACCTGTAAATAGACAAGTTGGAAACTTAGATTCTGTATCTATAGAAAGTATTGCGATTGATTTTTTTGCTGAATTAGGTAAATTTTCTGAAGAGTGTGGAATTTGTTTTTGTCTTGAGCCAAACCCTAGGATATATAATTGCGATTTTTTATACACTACAGAGCAAGCTCTTAAATTTGTGAAAAAAATAGATTGCAGTGGGTTAAAAATGAATCTTGATTTGGGTACTATTAAAGTGAACAATGAAAGTTTAACTGATATCATAAATGTGGAGAATCTTAGATATTTTGGCCATGTACATATAAGCGAGTCTGAATTGAAGCCAATCGCAGAAGATTTGATTCTGGATGAATTTTTAAATCTACTAAATGAGATTAATTATTCAGGCTACACAGCTATTGAAATGAGGAAAGCAACGGAAGATGCACAAGACAACATTAATATTATAGAAAATATAGCTAGGTCTATTTCTCTAAAGGCTAAAAAAAGTAGAGCTTCATAATATAAATAAACTTTTTTATATATAAGTTATACTTAGGCTGTGATTCAATAAAAGCCATTGCTTTTCAGCTAACATACAATAATTACAGCTCTAAACTGTATATTGCTATTTTCTTTTCTCCACTTCAGTATTAGAGTAGTTATGATGCATAATAGTCTGAACTTTCAATAAATTCGTTACAATCTTTAAAATTATTTAAATTTAATTCATTTTTAAACTTTATTACTTTGTAGAGATTAATATTGTCTTTATTCACTTCTATATCAAAATATTCAGTCATAGATTTTATCCAGTTAGGATTTGTTGAATAAATAAAATTTATACTCAAATTTTTGATAATAAGAATAAATGTACAATAATTTAAATTATGTGGTGGAATTACGGTCTCAATTCCGGTTAAGGCTCCAAACTCGTATGGATTTATATATGTAGTTCTAGCATCAATCATGACTCTAACCGGCTTATAGTGTTCTAAAATTAGAGCTAAATTTTTATAATCTGGAGATATCCTTCGTTCTAATATATAATCTTTATTATAAAAAAACTTTTTTATAATACGCATACTATTTAAAGCTGAGTTTTCGAATGTTAAAGTAAATTTCCGCTCATGCGTAATTTTCAGATTGTGGAATAAAACAAAAATTAGCAAAAAAAAAGTGATTGTAAAAATGTATTGTTTTTTTGAAAAATTTGCTATTGTTATATAACACAAGTAAAAGAGTAGAAGTGATAAAAAAAATAAAATATTTATAAAGTACCTTGTATCACCATAGCCCGCTAAAAGTGTCGTAGTGAGACCCAGAAATAAAACAAAAACAAAACTAGTAATTTTTATTACCTTAGAATCAAAATTCATTTCAAAAGTAATATTTTTAAAATACATTAATTTAATAAGTAACACCAAGCACAATGTGGTTATTAAAGCTACTAAATTACTATTTGAAGCCAAAGCCCTGAAAAAAAATGTATTTATTATATCCCAATTAGTTAGAAGCTTATTATACCATAGATCAAACTCTAAAAAAATTGTATGCCCATTTGAGACTTTAGTAAGATAATAAGTAGGATAAATATATTTTGATGAAAAAGCCACTTTAGAACTTTCACTGACAAATAATGATCCATGTTTATACAGGGAATATAGAACCCAGGGTAACATAGTAATAAATAGTACAGAAAAGTATATAACCAGATTCACTAATCTGGATTTAAGTTGAATTTTATGGGTATTTATTACAAAAAGTACGGGACCTAAAAGTAGAGTAAGCAACAATGTATCGAATCTATTTAAAACTAGCAATCCAGAAATAATAGCCAATATTATAGTGTCTTTCTTATTTATTACATTATCTCTTAAGAAAAATAAAAACAATATCAACAATATCAACAAATTTAAAGGGATAGTCCTACCCCCGAAAACCTCATCCAAATAATCTTTGTTTTGTATTAATATTAAATTTAAACCCAGCCCAAACCACAATTGTCTAGTTAGTTTCAGCGATATTATAAATAAAATACTTGAAGTAACAAAAAGTATTGCTAAATTTAAAAAGTAGCTATTATAGTATCCTAGGTCGACAATCTTTCTTGTTATGGCTGTAAGAGTTGGATGTAGAGGGGGGAAAGAAACACTGTATGTCAATAAACTGTATTGTGTCTGTCGAATAGTATTTATTTTATAGTAATCAGAAAATATCGTTTTTGAAATTTCATAAAGCGACCAAGAATCAGGGCTAAATAGAGGTGCTACTAAAGATTTAGCAACTTCATTAAGTAAAAAATTTATTATATAGGATATTATATAGCCAAAAAAACTATATTTTAATATAAACTCCAAAGTGGGTTTTAACTGCAATTTATTCAGGCTATAAAATATTAGTTTTTGATACTTTTTACTAGACATTATTGGTATAGCTATTAGTTGTGCTTATGGCTATTGTCAACTGAGGCAAAATTTTGACATAGCTTATTAAATGAATTTATATACTCACTGTATAACTATGAAAGGTATAATCTTAGCTGGTGGTAGTGGTACCAGGCTCTACCCTATTACGCTTGGTATCAGCAAGCAAACCATGCCAATCTATGATAAACCAATGATATATTATCCTTTATCAATTTTACTTGAGGCCGGAATAAATGAAATTTTAATCATTTCTACCCCTACAGATTTGCCAAACTTTCAAAGATTACTTGGAGACGGATCACAAATTGGCTGCAAATTTAGCTATAAAGTTCAGGAAATACCAAATGGACTGGCTCAAGCTTTTATTTTAGGTGAAGAATTTATTGGTAATGATAAAGTGTGCTTGATCCTGGGTGACAATATTTTTTATGGTAGTGGACTAAGCAAAACTCTAGAAACGTGTACAAATCCTGATGGTGGATTTATTTTTGCCTACCATGTAAACGATCCTGAAAGATATGGAGTAGTAGACTTTGATGATAATTATAACGCACTTTCCATAGAGGAAAAGCCGGACAAGCCAAAATCTAGCTACGCTGTTCCGGGGATTTATTTTTACGACAACCAAGTAATAGAAATTGCCAAAAGCTTAAAGCCCAGTCCAAGAGGTGAATATGAAATTACTGATGTAAATTCGGCATATTTAAACATGAATAAATTAAAAGTAGTGATTATGGACAGAGGCACTGCTTGGTTGGATACTGGTACTGTTGACTCACTTATGCAAGCATCACAATTTGTACAGGTAATTGAGGAAAGGCAGGGTTTGAAGATAGGCTGCATTGAAGAGATTGCTTATCAAAAAGGTTTTATAACTAAACATCAACTTGAAAACTTAGCTACACCCCTCTTAAAAAGCGGTTATGGACAATATCTATTAAATCTCTTGAAATAAAATTATGATTGATCTCAAGGAAATCAAAAATATTTTAATCACAGGTGGAGCAGGGTTTATAGGCTCTAATTTCCTAAACAAATATGTAAATCTAAATTCAGACATAAATTTTATAAACCTGGACAAGCTTACTTATGCTGCTCATTTGGACAATATCTTAGTAGGAAATAACAAAAATTATTTTTTTGAGCAGGGAGATATTTGTGATTTAGAATTTTTGGAAAAAGTTTTTGAAAAATATAAAATTGATAGTGTAATTCACTTTGCCGCGGAAAGCCATGTAGATTTAAGTATAAAAAATCCAAATTTATTTGTAGAGGTTAATATACTCGGTACCCAAAATTTATTACACCTTGCTAATAAATACAAAGTTAAGAGATTCCATCATGTATCTACAGATGAGGTATATGGAAGCTTGGAAGATAGTGGTTATTTTACTGAAGAAACCAATTTGGCTCCTAATAGCCCCTATTCAGCCTCTAAAGCCGGCTCAGATATGCTTGTAAGGGCCTACAGTCATACTTTTGGTTTAAACACCACAATGACTCGATGCTCCAATAATTATGGGCCAAATCAAGACCAAACTAAGTTAATTCCTAAATTTGTTACAAACTTACTACAAAACAAAAAAGTGCCTTTGTACGCCTCAGGTCAAAACGTACGCGACTGGTTGTTTGTAGAGGACCATTGCGACGCTATCTGGGAAGTATTTACTAAATCAAAATCTGGTGAAACATATAATGTTGGTGGAAATAATGAAAAATCAAATATTGAAATTACCAAAATTTTATTGGAAAAACTAGGTAAAGATGAATCACTTATTGAATATGTAGCAGATAGACCTGGACATGATTTCAGATATGCAATTGACGCAGCTAAAATCAAACAAGACCTTGGTTGGGAGCCTAAATACAATTTTGAAGAAGCAATTTTAATTACAATAAAATATTACAAAACTAAACTAGATCAGTAAAATGCCTTTTATCCAGACCCATCTTGAAGGATTAGTAGTTTTTGAACCAAAAGTGTTTGAAGACGAGAGAGGTTATTTTTTTGAAGCCTATAATGAAAAATTATTCCAGGAAAACAGTATTAGTATTGATGCTAAATTCGTACAAGATAATCAATCTAAATCAACTAAGGGAGTGTTACGCGGTTTACATTTTCAACTAGAGCCCTATGCTCAAGCTAAATTAGTTAGGGTTTTAAGCGGTGAAGTGGTAGATGTAGCAGTTGATATCAGACAAGAATCGCCAACATTTGGTCAATATTTTAGTATACTTTTATCAGCTGAAAACAAAAAACAGCTTTTTATACCTCGTGGTTTTGCTCATGGATTTATAGTTTTGAGCGATACTGCAGAATTTTTTTACAAGTGTGATAATTTTTACTCTAAAGAGCATGAAAGTGGTATAAAATTTAATGACCCGGAGCTAAATATTGATTGGCAATTTGATTTAAATAAAGTTATAGTATCTGAAAAAGATCAAAATTTAGAGAGTTTTAAAAATGCTAAAATGAATTTTACACTATAGTATGCAGAAAGTCTTGGTAACCGGAAGTAATGGTCAACTTGGCAGCGAGTTTAAATTTTTAGCTGATAGATATAGTAATCTGGAGTTTATTTTTACTGATTCAACTAGTTTAAATATTGTAAACAAGGCTGAGATAGAAAAGTTTTTCGCAGGAAATAAAATTGATTTTTGTATTAATTGTGCTGCTTACACTGCAGTAGATAAGGCCGAGACCGAAAGGGAGCTCTGTTATACTATAAATACTGAAGCTGTTAGTAATATTGCTCTAGAATGTGCAAAGCAAGGCTCTACACTCATTCATTTTTCTACGGACTATGTATTTAACGGGCAGAATTACAAACCATACACTGAAGAAGATCTTGCAGACCCAATAAACTATTACGGTCAAACTAAATTAGAAGGTGAGCAAAAAGCCCTGGAAAATAATCAAAAGACTCTAGTGTTTAGAACTTCCTGGGTACATTCAAGCTTTGGTAAAAATTTTGTGAAAACTATCACTAAATTGGCGTCAGAAAGAGATGAACTAAATATAATTTTTGATCAGATTGGTACACCCACCTATGCTCGAGATTTGGCTGAAAACATATTAGAAATCATCTCGAAACAAGATTTGGATGGTAAGTATGGAATATATAACTTTTCTAATGAGGGAGTAACTAGCTGGTACGATTTTGCCAAAGTGATTGCAAAACAAGCTGGTCTAGGCTGTAAGATAAATCCTATAGAATCAAAAGATTACCCTACAGCAGCCAAGCGACCATTTTATAGTGTATTAAATAAGGCCAAGTTTAAACAAAATTTTGGGTTGGAGATTGGGTATTGGAAAGAAAAGGTAGATATAAAATAAAGTGTATGAACATTAGTGATATTTTAAAATTAATAAATAAAAATAACATCCTATTAGGATTATCAGTTTTAATAAAATTTAGTTCAATATTCATCTCAATATTAATTGTAAGGTGGCTAAACACTAATTTTGAACCTAGACTTTTAGATCAATATAATACTGCTGTTTTATCTTACTTAGCAATAATTTTATCGGTAGTTAACTTAGGTATACCAGAATTTTTACATAAAGAGTTTACAAAAATCGATGACAAAGAATATTTAAATAATTTGTGGACTACTATAAACATTTTAAGATTTGCAACATACATAGTAGGACTGATTGTCATAGTTGTTACCTATAGAATTTCTAAAGTGGAAAACTTATTCATGATCTTAGGAATTTATTCATCACAATTTATATTACTTGCAGACCAAAACTTCCGCTCGGTCACGGACGCAAATGATAAAAGCATTAGATTTTCTCTAACTGACTTAACAGGAAAAGTTATTCTGACTTTCTTATTGTATCTAAGTGTGTTTTTAAATTTCAAAGTAGACATCCTAAATTACTTTATTTTTGTGTCCATAGGTGCTTACCTGACAACTTATATTTTAGATTTTTACATTAATCGCAATATAGTCTCTTGGTCAAAATTTGATTGGAGCGTTATTTCAAAAAACAAGAAAGCATTATTTTTTTTAGCTGTAAGTGGTCTAATATCTACATCAAGCTGGGATATTATCTTTCTTCAATACAATCATACAAATAGCTATTTAATAAACGGTTATAGTAATGCTTTAAAGCTATTTACTACAGCCATGGTACTACCGGGAATTATTGTGCCTGTTTTAAGCAGCAGATATAAAAGGAAAAAGGATTTACTAAAAAATAATGATAGAAATCTTTTAAAGAGGTATTTAATTTACTTACTGACCATTAGCTCACTGTTTTCCATATTTTTATTTCTAAGCAGTACGTTAATATTTAAAGTAATTGATCCAAAAAATTTATACAGCGATGTATCTATTGATGCTTTTCATATATTTAATCTTAGTCTATGTTTCTCCTTTATTTCCATGTTTTTACGCTATGTAAACGTATTTGAGAACAATGAAAAATTTGAGATTTACAACCAGCTTTCTAATGCAATTATTTTTTTAATTTTATTCGCTTTACTGATACCCATTTATGGAATTACCGGCGCGGCAATATCATATCTAATTATTGCTATTTTTGATATAATAAAAAGGTACAGTATCAAATCTTTACATAAAGATCTTTAAATTAAATATTCCTCAATTTCCTTATAGAAAAAATCTAGGTTATTCCTATGCTTTTCAAATAATTTATTTAAATCTATTTCTAATAGTTTTTTTATTAAATTTTCATCAAACCTATATCTAATAACTTTTGCGGGATTTCCTCCCACTACTGAGTAGGGTGGTACATCTTTTGTAACTACACTGCCTGCAGCAATTACAGCACCTTTGCCTATTTTAATACCTGATAAAATAATTGTGTTCGTCCCAAACCATACATCATCACCCACTATGATTGGGCCCTTAGTAATTGACTCGGCCTGGTCACTAAACATTGCTTTAAAGGGATATGTACTAAGATTGGACATATTATGATTTCCACCAAGCATAAATTTCGTATTCTCAGCTATAGAACAGAAACTTCCAATTTCTAAAAATTCGTTGCCGCTATCCCATATTCTTACATCTAAATTACCATATGTGAAATTTCCTATTTTTACTTTTTCTGAATTAAATAAAATTGTAGGAATTGTGAAATTATGTAGATTTGACTTCCTCCATTTTTTTTTGAAAAGGTAAAGTTTAAATTTATTTTTTAGAGAGCTTAACATTTAAACTAGGTTTAATGAGTAAATTTGATTATGTCAAAATTGTAGACTTGTTCTCAATCAGAAGACTAAGTGTGATATCAAAAAACAATACAGAGTTGACTTAAATTTACTTTTCTTAGAAATTAGCTTTGAACAAATCACTATATTTTTTAAATAGTATTCCAAAACTAAAATTATCAAGCACAGTTTGGTGATTACTTTGTTTATAATCATCTGAAGTGTACAAACTCCTATTTTCCAAAAAGATCTGCAATTTTAATATTAAATCACTACTATCTTTTAATTTGAAGATCAACTTCTGTTCACTTTCCTGGGCATATTGCTTCAATTCTATAAAGGCTGGTATATCAGAAGTGATAACAGGTAAACCTCTTTCCCAAGCCTCAACAAGTACTAATCCAAAAGACTCAATCCAACTTGGAAAAATAATCAAATCACATTTTTCATAGAAGCTTTTTGTGTCACTTTGGAAGCCTAGCCAGCTGAAATTAATATTTTCCGGCATTTTTAATTCATTTTGCAGTTTTTTAAATTTCTCTAAATCTTCTCCATCACCTGCCATTAACACATTAATTTTCAATCCTGGATAATCTATTTTAGATAAAGCCTCAATCATAGTATCTATACCCTTTTGATAATACATTCTACCTATGTAGCCTATATTTATAGTTGAGATATCTGTTTTATCTGTAAAAATAAGATCATAGACTTGTACTCCGTTATAAATTAAATGGTTTACGTTACCTTTTAAATTATGACTGTGCCAATCACTCATTTGATTTTTTGAAATATAAATAAATTCTACGTTAGACCAAACTTTTCTCAAAATTGAGACTAGAGGATTTCTCCAATAGTAATCCACACACATACTGTGCATAGATTGTATTAACCTTTTTTTAGGAAAAAATAATTTTATCCAGGAAAACAAAAAAACTGGCTCTGCTATTGACGATGCTGAAGCAATGATTATATCAGATTTTTTCCATATTCTAAAGTACTTCACAAACTGTAAAAAACCCAAGACAAATGAAATTGGAATAATTAACTGCCGTTTTAATGTGATAGGCTCATACCCTGCCGGAGAATTATGTGCTTCAAAACCGTGTTTTTTAAATATATCGTAAACCACGGGATCTTGACCTATAAATATATGTTCAAAGTTGGTCAAATTTGTAATTAGATTTTCTAAAAACTTTTCCCCGCCCCCATATTTAATTTTTATTCTTGTAGAAACATGGGTGATAATCATTTTGTAAAAATTTGCTTTATAAAACTTGCATGTGCTTCAATTATCCAAGAAAATACTTGAAATTTTAATTTTAATAAAACAGGTAAAAGAATTTTTATATCTTGATATAAATTACTTATGAAAAAAAATATTTTATAATGGTTAAATGTAAATAATAGCCTACTTCTTACGCCATAAAAAATACCGTATTTTGGAATTTTTTTGATTGACTGTGATTGCTTATGATACACTGTGCTGTCTAAACATAAACCTACACCCCATCCTTTCTGGTGCAGCCTAATTGCAGAGTCAAATTCTTCAAAGTATAGAAAGTATTTTTCATATAAATAACCAATATTTTTCAAGGCACTTAAATTAAAAAATAGTGCTGATCCATTAATCGACAGATGTTTCTTATGAAATACTATCTCGCTACTATTAGTATTTTTAACTAAATCTTTCAGCTTTAAATCTTTTGAACCTGAAGTAAATTTATTATACTCAGCCCCAATGTAGATTTTTTCACCCCCATTATCAGGAACAACAATTTTTGAACCGATTAATCCTAGACTCTCATTTTTACTACCCAATTCCACCAGATGAGCAAGTGCATCTTTATCTACTTTTATATCAGCATTTAGTAACCAAACATATTGATAATCTTGTTTTGATTCAGCTAGCCTTACCCCATAGTTGTGCCCTCCGGCAAATCCTAGATTTTTATCGGTTCTGCTTGCATATATCTTAATCTGATTTTTTATATAATACCCAACAGTATCTTTTTTAAGATTTTTATTTAAATAATTTTCTATATCTGTAAATGAGCTGGGATTAGGGGAAAAATTATCTACTATGAATATATCAAATGTTGAATATGACATATCAAGTAATGAATTTAGACACTCCACAGTATCTTCAGGAGTATTATAGTTTAAAATAATAACCGCTACATTTGATTTATTTACCATATACTATTTGATTGATAACTTGCTTTTCAATATTTTCCGATGACATATAATCCCTTACTTGTTGTTGTTTGTCTATGATTTCTTCCTTCTCATCAATATTTAGTGTAATATACTCTTGTAACTTTTTAAAAATATCTTCAGAAGATTTAGGCATTATATGAATTAAATTTTTTAAGATTGGATCGGAAATTTGGTCTACATAAGTTACAAATGCAGGAAAATTAGCTTGCATAAATACATTCCAAAAACTTGACCTACGAATTGTTATGCCATTTACATCGGGGAAGATAAACAAATCCATCTCTTTCAAAACATTTTTAAAATTTTCTGATTGCGGGTCTATGTCGCCATAAATAATTATATTTTTTTTGCTTTGGTCTATTTTTTGCAATAGATTAAACTGATAATTTTTTACTGAACTGTTCATTTTCCCATAATCAATGAGGAGTTTAATATCTCCTAGAATGTGAAGTTTACAATTCAATTTGGAATCAATTTTTTGGAAAGCCTCTACAAGATATTCCAATCCATTGCTAGGTTGTACAAGTCCATGGAAACAAATGTTGATATTCTCTTTTTTAGCTAAAGAATTTGGATCTATTTTAATAAAACTATTTAGATCTGCAGATAAATGGGCACCTAAGGCTAGGACGGTACTTTTACTCTTAATCATACCTTTTACAAAATCATTAGCTGAATTCAATTGTGACTGATCAGAAAAAAAAGCTTTATTAGCAACTAGACAGGGAATTATATGTCTTATTTTGCCTAAAAGTGTGTAATTTACAAATTCATGTATAGTTACCTGAAGATATATCTTTGGAAATACAATCTTTATAATAACAGCCAATAGCGAAGGAAATAAACTTCTGCCGAATTCAACTGAATTATATTGTATATTTATTATTTCTGGATTAGTTTTTTTTATATTTCGTATGATTTTAAACAGATTAGGTACTTTTATATCTAAAAAGGTTGCATTATATTGCTTTTCAGTAGATGCATCTTTTTTGAAGAGCTTTTGGTTTTTATTTGTTAATAAAAATGCGTTAAAGCCCTCTCTATTTAAAATATTTATTATTCTGTGTGTAAATTTGCCAACGCCACACATAGTTGGGACAGAGCTTCCAGATATAAATAGAATATTCATATAATTGTGTATACTTATGCAATACTGGTATAATGATAGCAATATTATTTTAAGGTAAAATGTACTGACTCTGACAAATTATAGTTGATTACTTGGTATTCCAGCAAATTCACTTAATGACCAACTTCCGTTAAAGCCATATACTGATCTCTGTGTTGTAAATATTGGCACTCCATTTGTAGACTCTATTTCCACTGGACCACCTACTGTATTTGGATAATATGGTGTAATCATTTGTCCTGGTGCTATGGTGTATGTTCCTTTTAACTGCCCGCCGATTTTTATCGTAACTGTTGCAGATTGACTACTACTTGGATTAGATACTAAATTTACAGCATCATGGCCATTTACCATTGCATAAAAAGGGTAGTAGTATTTTGTGGTAAGTTGATTACTTGGTATTCCAGCAAATTCACTTAATGACCAACTTCCGTTAAAGCCATATACTGATCTCTGTGTTGTAAATATTGGCACTCCATTTGTAGACTCTATTTCCACTGGACCACCTACTGTATTTGGATAATATGGTGTAATCATTTGTCCTGGTGCTATGGTGTATGTTCCTTTTAACTGCCCGCCGATTTTTATCGTAACTGTTGCAGATTGACTACTACTTGGATTAGATACTAAATTTACAGCATCATGGCCATTTACCATTGCATAAAAAGGGTAGTAGTATTTTGTGGTAAGTTGATTACTTGGTATTCCAGCAAATTCACTTAATGACCAACTTCCGTTAAAGCCATATACTGATCTCTGTGTTGTAAATATTGGCACTCCATTTGTAGACTCTATTTCCACTGGACCACCTACTGTATTTGGATAATATGGTGTAATCATTTGTCCTGGTGCTATGGTGTATGTTCCTTTTAACTGCCCGCCGATTTTTATCGTAACTGTTGCAGATTGACTACTACTTGGATTAGATACTAAATTTACAGCATCATGGCCATTTACCATTGCATAAAAAGGGTAGTAGTATTTTGTGGTAAGTTGATTACTTGGTATTCCAGCAAATTCACTTAATGACCAACTTCCGTTAAAGCCATATACTGATCTCTGTGTTGTAAATATTGGCACTCCATTTGTAGACTCTATTTCCACTGGACCACCTACTGTATTTGGATAATATGGTGTAATCATTTGTCCTGGTGCTATGGTGTACCATTTTTTTTGTACTCCTGGAACTGATATAGTAACCAAAGCTGTTTCAGTGGTCGAAGCATTGGCTACTAAATTTACAGCATCATGGCCATTTACCATTGCATAAAAAGGGTAGTAGTATTTTTTATTTGAAGCATTATTCAACTCAGGCACTTTAACCAAAGCAGAATTTAAGTTAATTAACCCATTGCCAAAACTTGAGTCATACCCAATAGTACCTAAATTAGTGGCTGAGCTAGTTATAGCATAACCTGTTACAACATTATCAATAGCACTATTTTTTGACATCATCAATCCAACCCCTCCCGCTACAAACGGTGCTGCAGCCGAAGTTCCGGAATATAAACAGTATGTATTATTTGCACAGGTTGATAAAATCTCGCTTCCTGGAGCCACAACAGTAAGCCAATTTCCTGTCTGAGAATACGGTGCTCTCTGGCCATCTCTTTGAATAGCACCTACAGAAATTACACCCGGATACGCTGCAGGATAGCTAGTGTAGTTAATTTCATCTGCATCTTGAACATTATTTTCATTCCAATCACAATTTGCTAGACTCCACACACCACAATTACCTGCTGAAGCTACAACTGTTACTCCCTGATCTGTAGCAAATTTTACTGCATTTTTAAGAGTCTGACTGTCATATGGTGATCCCAGACTAAGATTGATAATTTTTGCTCCTTTATATACTGAATCAATAATTGCATCAGCTATATTTTGGAAAGTACCGGAGCCTCCTCCACTCAAAGCTTTTTGAGGTAAAATTTTACACTTTGGACAAGTTCCTGAAATACCTACACTATTATTTCCTACAGCTGCAATAATTCCCGAAACATGTGTACCATGGCCGTTATCATCTTTAGGATCAGAATCGCTATTTACAAAATCATAACCACTATTAGTTTGGCCATTAGCAACAATATTAGCATTCAAATCAGGATGAGTATAATCAACTCCTGTATCAATTACAGCAATAATAACTGAACTACTACCCAAAGTTGCATCCCAAGCAGTAGTTGCTTGCATGTCCATTCCTGAAGTACCACCTGACTGCCCTGTATTTCTCAGCCCCCATTGGGAACTAAAACTTGGGTCATTAGGAACATAATTAGCTTTTGCAATAAAATTTGGTTCAATATATTCGATATTAGGATCGTTTTTATATTTATTTATAACATCCAAAGTCTTAAGCTTAGCAAAATTTTTATCTTCTACACTGTTAGATTTAATCTCATCCAAGCTAGATATGTCTAATTTCTCATAATCACTTTTAGCTTTGTATTTTTCTGTTGTAGCTTTTAATTCATTTTTAACTTCAAAATTACTAAAAAAAACCTTCTTTGCTTCATCACTTTTAAATTTTATAAGAGCCTCACCTGGAACAAAATTGTCGCTAACATCGTATTGTGATTTAGATTCAACGTAAAAGCTGAAATTTACTAAACTTATGGTTAATACCAATATAATAAAAGCTCCAATGTAATTTCTAATTTTCATAAATTGACAAATAAATAGTATACGAATAAGTTATTAATGTATTATTTGTTTTATATAAATATGTCAAAAAGATTTTTTATTCTAAAGAGAATTATTAGTAGATCATTGTTAATTTTAATCTCAATTTTAATCCTAAATTCCAATCCGGTAGTTGCTCAAAGTAGTTTTAATCCAGGATTGATAATTAGCGACGACACACTAACTCAGATTCCTACACACCTAAGCTCACAAGGCTTAATTCAATCTTATCTCGCTTCCCAAAACAGCTTTTTAGCTAATTACAAAGTAGACATAGGTTTTGAGCCCGGTACTTCATTAGTTGACCCGGCTACTTTTCCAAGCAAACCTTATTATTTACAGCCTAAACAAACAGTCGGACCCTATGCAGGTAAGCAAATGCTAGTTTCGGAATTAATATGGCAATTAGCTACACAAGATTTTGGTAACGGCTGTGCTATAGTTTACCAAGATTTATGTGTAAATAATCGCGAAACCATAATTAACCCCGCTTACATCCTGGCAATGATACAAAAGGAATCAGGACTTGTTTACGGTACAAATGCTAAATTGGATCCAAATTTAAGCTCTACAAAATTTTTACTTGATAGAGTTCTAGGCTATTATTGTTTTGAAAATCCTGACAGGTCAAAGTCCTGCTATGATGAAAATCCTGAGTGGAAATATTTTAAGGGGTTTTTCAGACAAATGTACTATGGTTTGAGATTTTTTAGAATTCATGAAAAAATGTGTAAAGACTCTAGAAGTTTTGATAGTTCTCATGACAATAGATTCAAAGTAGGTAATACAATTTCATTTGACGGCATACCTGTAAAGTTTGAAAATGCTATAACATGTGCAATGTATCTTTACACTCCTCACATATATAATTCCCAATACAACAGCTGGGTTCAATTGAACTATTTTAAAGCTTCTGTAAACTTAATAAAATACAACCAAGAGGATAAAAAAGAAATAGATTTTAGGTTACCTGAACAAGTTGTAAATTTTAGACTACAATAACTAACTTATTAACTTAACAATCATATTCTCCCCTGTTTCTCTAATTTTTATCTCAATCCCACCATTTTCCAGACTCTTTTTAGAAATAATAATTTGGACTGCACATCCTATTAAATCTGCATCTTTCAATTTCTCGCCCATACTAATCCCCTGTCTGTCATCCCACAAAATTTCTTCAGCTGAGACCTTAGTATTTTCAACCAAATTGAAGGTTTTATCATCGTTTTCAACTAAACTAAATTTGCCTAAATACAGATTTTGTGCTATACTTAGGATTTGATTATTTACATTTTCATCATCTTTTTCATTGATATTGGTAACAATGTGAAATTCAAAAGGCGCTACTGTTTTAGGCCATTTTAACCCTTTTTCGTCATTATATAATTCAGCAACTATGCCCATGCAGCGTGTAATACCAATACCATGAGCGCCCATTAATGGGTATTTATCTTCATTATTTTCATCTTTATAAGTTAGTTCAAAAGCTTTTGTGTATTTATCACCATATTTAAAGATATTTCCAACTTCAGCTGATACCGCCTTAGTTAAATTGCTAGGTAAATCACCTTTTTGCTTTAAATCTTCATAAACTTCCATATTACAAGCAAAATTGCCCTCCTCGGAATACAGTATCTCATCTTCACCTGCCTCACATATAACTTGGAATTCATGGCTCATATTTTCAGTAAAAATTCCGCCACTTGCTTCTACTACATAAGCTTTCATGCCCATTTCAGTATAGCTAGCCAGATAAGCCTGTTTAATCATTTCATAATATTTATCAAAAGATTCTTGGGTTCTATGAAAATCATACATATCTTTCATTTTAAACTCTCTGCCACGCAGTATTCCGGATTTAGCTCTTAATTCATCTCTAAACTTAGTTTGTATTTGATATACAGATAAAGGTAATACATGATTTTCTGGATCTGTAATAGGTAAGTCTTTCCATGATTTTATGAAATTTTTCGCAATAGGTACAACCTGCTCCTCATGACTGCAAGCAAGAGCGTATTCTGTTTTAGTTTGGCTTTCCAACTTGAAAAGAATATCAACACTATCCCATCTGCCTGTTGTTTCCCAAAAAGCTTTTGGATGTAAACTGTTCATCAGTATCTCCTGGCCGCCAATAGCATTCATATGCTTACGGACAATATTCTCAATTTTATTTAGCACCCTAAGCCCCAATGGTAGATATGAATATACCCCGGCCATGGTTTTATGCACAAATCCTGCTTTAATAAGAAGCTGAGCATTTTTACTGGTTTCATCTGCAGGTACATCTCTGCTTGTTTTAGTGAAAAGATTAGAAAGACGCATAATATGTTGTAATTATTTTGATTGATAAGGTTTTAATTTTAAAAATATAATTTATCTTCAGTTTATCTAAAACAAATTTATCTTGGTCAACTCCTTAATTTATTTTAAATCTAATATAGACTTAAATTAAAAACAAAAAATTCCCTATAAGGGATTGGAGTAAGCTTGAGCCAAAATAAAATAAATCCAGCCCAAGCCTATCTAGGCGGGAAATTAACTGAATTTAAGTTTGAATATTTCATTACTCTTTAATTATACCATAAATTGAAATCTGTTGTCAAATTCAACTAGTTTTTGTTAAAAATAATAATTACTCAAATTGACACCTTTTATAACATATTATAACCTTCGCTCATATGACAAATACAGACTACACAATTTATGTTGCAAACACGCCAAACGGTCAAAAACCTGTAATCCTGCTTGAAGAACTAGGTATAAATTATGATATTAAATTCGTAAATTTCGCTAAACAGCAACAACACGATGCAGAGTACGTAAAACTAAACCCAAATGGTAAAATTCCTACTTTAGTTGATCATACAAACGGTAATATAATTTTTGAATCTGCGGCAATTTTAATGTATCTTGCTGAAAAACATGAGCAGTTTTTACCTAAAGAAATCAAAAGAAAATATGAGGTAATTGAATGGCTTTTCTTCCAAATGTCTGCCGTAGGACCGATGATGGGGCAACTAGGCCACTTCAAAAATTTTGCTCAAGAACAAATTCCATATGCTATAAATCGCTATGAAACTGAAGTAAATAGATTGCTCAAGGTTTTGGATATTCAACTTGAAGGAAAAGAATTTATTGCCGGAGAATATTCAATTGCGGATATAAATTTGTGGACCTGGATTAATAGCTACGGATTTCTAAAAATAAGCTTAGATGCTTATCCTTCTCTTAAACAATGGCACGCAAACATGGCAGCCAACTCCAAAGTACAATCAGCTTTAGCTAAAATCAAAGAAAGGGAAATGGAAGCCAAAGGAAATTAATTATACCTACTCAAGTCCTCTTCTCTTCCGTCAGCTCCAACCTCAGCTTTATAATTTAATCCGTCTGCAAAAACCTTCCAGGAAGCCGGAATCTCTCTCAAAACTCCATACATCGTGGTTGATAAATAGGCATCTCCAGCTATCTTATATTTTACCTCAAGCCCTACAGAATTGCATAAAAAAGTACTTCTAGGAATATGAAATAACTGAGTAACTACTACAATGTTATCAAGCTTGAACACATTTTTGGCTCTCCAGCAGCTATCCACAGTACGCCTACCTGCATAATCAGCTATTACATCATCAGGTGGCACTTCTTTTGAAATCAAATAATCATACATCACCTGAGGCTCATTGTAATTCATTCTACGATTATCACCGGAGACTAAAATTTTAACCACTTCTTTTTTATTGTACATTTCAAGGGCAGAATCCAATCTTTCTTGTAAAATGTAGGAAGGGTTACAAACACTTAGTGATTCAGTGCGATCGCAGTAAACTCCCGCCCCTAAAACTAAAGCTACTTTAAAATCTTTATTTTGATTTTGGCTAAAAGTAAATATGTTAAAAATCAGAAAAGGACCAACTAAAATTAGATAAATTGCCAAGCTGGTTTTAAGAATTTTTATAAACATTATTGAATTATAGTTAATCAACTCCACCTACCCCTATATTGTAAACTTTCTGCTAAATCTTTTAGTTCTATATTTTCGTGGCCAGCTAAATCAGCTATTGTTCGAGCCACTTTTAAAATGCGCATGTAGCTTCTGGCAGATAGTTTATATTTATCTACAGCTTGAGCTAGAATCTTTTCTCCTTGCAAGTCAAGCCGGCAGTATTTTTCTATCTGGGGTAAACTCATCTCAGAATTTGTATGAACATTTTGGTTATAAAATCTTTTAGTCTGAGTATCTCTAGCTTTTTGGACTCTTTGTCTAACTGTTTCAGAGTTCTCACCTAAAACTTTATTTTGTAGCTCATCTTTACTAGGCCTGTTTACTTCTACTTGCAAATCAATTCTATCTAAAATCGGACCACTAAATTTAGCTTGATATCTAGCAATAGCTGCTCTATTTTGAGGTTTATTAAATCCGTCTGCATCGTTTGGATCGTATCCGCTTGGAGTTGGATTGGCAGCAGCTAAAAGGTAAAATCTACTTGGGTATATTACTGACCCCGAAGCTCTGGAAATAGTCACAAAACCGTCTTCCAAGGGCTGCCTTAGAGCTTCAATAGACTCACGGTTAAATTCCGGAAATTCATCTAAAAATAGCACTCCACGATGAGCCAAAGAGATTTCTCCCGGCCTCAATTTGGTTCCACCGCCAACTAAAGAAATATGAGAAGAGGAATGGTGAGGAGATCTAAAAGGCCGCTTAGTAAACAAATTACCTCCATGCAAAAGCCCTGCTACAGAATATATCTGAGTAACTTCCAATATCTCCTTTTCAGTAAGTCTTGGTAAGATAGTTGGGTAGCTTCTAGCAAGTAAAGTTTTTCCCGATCCCGGTTGTCCAATAAACAGTACATTATGACCACCACTTGCAGCTATTTCTAGGGCTCTTTTAGCCATTTCTTGCCCCCTTACATAAGCTATGTCATTTATCAAAAGACCGTCTTCAGTCAAAAACTGCTTTTCATCACTTTCCAGATTTTCAAGATCCAAGGGAACAACCGGATCCAACTTGATTTCTTTATTTAAAAACCTAACTAGTGTATCTAGATTTTCTATTGCAAATATTTCAATATCTTTAACCAAAGCCGCCTCAGTGACATTTGCTGCCGGTACAAAAACTTGCTTATAGCCTTGTTTTCTGGCCCAAAGACAAACCGTCAATACCCCTGTAACGGGTCTAAGTCTACCATCCAGTGACAATTCACCCAAGAATAGGGCTTTTTCTGGTAATTCCACACTAACATGACCGGTCAATTTTAAAATACCTACAGCAATAGGCAAATCAAATCCTGAGCCCGATTTTACAATATCTGCGGGAGCAAGATTGATGGTAACTTTTCCCAGTGGAAACTCAAAACCGCTTTGTTTAAACCCGGATTTTATTCTTTCCTTGCTTTCTTGTATAGCCTTATCCGGCAAACCCACTACTACCACAGCCGGTAAACCTGGTGATAAATCGACTTCCACTTCTATTTCTCTAGCTTCTAATCCTAATGTGGTAGCCGTGAAGATTTTGGTAATCATGTGCTGAGCTAAGCCATTAAGTAGCAATTAGTCAAGAACTATATAAGTAGCAAAATCTATTTTAGAGGCAAGTAATACCAATATTAATTAATTCCAAAATCTATCCACTTTACCGGGAAATACCCTTAGAATAATTGTAGTGGCATAGATAAAAAGACTTGCCGGTGGACTAACTAAACCAACTAAAATTCCGGCTATATAAAAAGTTACAGCTGTCATCATACGGTAATTCACACTCTTTATAAACTCTTTTGTGACCGAGCTATCCACCATTTTGTTTCTTGTAGCATATTGCCAAACGCCAAACAAACTACTAGAGCATAGTACTAAATTAAAACCGTAAATAATTACACTCACTTTCTCTAAAGGATAATCACCTAATAGAGCAGTTGAAAAAGGTACTAAACCAATAAACATTAAAAATACTATGTTTAACCACAAAAATACCCGATTCCCTCTTGTTACAAAATTAATTTGATAATGATGTCCAATCCAATAGACCCCTAAAATTATAAAGCTAACTACATAAGTAAATAGTTTTGGCCACAGATGAGACAATTCTTCAATTAAACCAGTAGTCAAGTTAGTATCATGAGCTACATCAGATATTTTTAGCTCTAGTATGAGCAAAGTCATTACAATAGCAAAAACTCCATCACTCAAGCCTTCTATTCGATTTACTTTTAGTTCATTTTGTAACTGCTTAGGCATGATAGAATTGAATTGTATAGATTAAAATAATATTTCAACACTAGAGCAGATATAGATTCTAGTCAATTGCTTTTTAAGCAAGCGATTTATTATATATTATTACAGTGAAATTCTATACTATATCTCTCCTCCGGAACTGCCTCAGCACCAATTAAAGTTTTTTGTTCTATCGAATGAATTTTAAAACTGGAAAGTTTTTTATTAGAATTTTCTAGAGTATCATTCCACTCTCTACACAAAAAATCAGAAAATAATTTGGTGTATAGGGACTTATCTGAATTTGCAGGATACTCAAGTAAGTAATTGCGCCAACTCTGACTCCAAAATCTCCAAGGAGTTTCAGTCTGCCTGCTAAAACTAGGCTCACCGACCGTCTTACTCATCACATCAACTTTAGTACCGTCTACAAGCACTCCGGGAATTACAAGCCAGCTGCTTACACTTGTCGGTCTAGAGGCAAACATTCCCCAATACTGATCTAAACGTAACGTGTAAACTGTTTGAGAGAAAAATTTATCTGCAAAAAAATCTTTTTTAATAACATTACCAATATTCCAAAATAAGACTAATACAAGACAGGTAATTGCAAATCCTTGAGCTAGTAATTCTCCAAAGCGGGAATACACCTCCCTAGGTTTTATATAGTTTATAAAGTTTGAAATTTTATGTCTTTCACGTGCAATTATTGCATAAATTTTTGTGCCCAAACTATACAAAGGTTTTATTTTTAAAAGCCAAGCTAACCATCTAGTGAGCAGTTTATTTTCGAATATTTTTATAAAGGCATCTATTTTAAAGTATTTTTGTCCGGTTTCATCTTCCACTACAATCGAATTCATTGCCGGATCCAGATCATAAATTTCCTTATTATCTTGTATTGCAGACAGTTTTAAATTATTAGTTTTACCCAAAATACAAACTCCTGTTTTGCAAAATTCACAAGAATTATCATAGTATATTTTTAGAGTTTGCTTGCTTTTAACAGCTCTCTTTTCTAAAAAGTCCCAAAAAGAACTAGGTAAAAACAATAACAGGCCTGCATAGCAAAAAAGTTGGAAAAGCCCAGCATACAGCATCAAGGATAGCATCCCATGAACATATGTGAAAAATACAAATAGGCTTAAATAGCGCAGTTTTTTAGTGAAAATTGGAGAAAAGAGTAAAAGTGGCCCCAAGAATTGAAAATAAATATAAACGATAGTTCCCAATTTCATAAGTACCGGGTAATCAAGCAAATAATATCCAAAAGGTGTTACTATATAGTTAACTTGCATGGAATATTCTACTGCAGTAAAACCCCGATTATAATTAAACAAATCCAAAACATTATGTGTTTGTGCAAAAATACCCTTCCATTCAAATGAATCTTTTAAAAACCAATTTATTATATAGAATAAGAACATTTGTAGCAAAACAGCCACAGTAGCCACGGAAAGCCAGGTATTTTTCTTAATCTGCTCATTTACTTGCCAAATTGAATCTAGAGACCACTTTTTTCCAAGCGGAAGTAACATACCCCAAAATAGCAACATTCGAAATAGCTGATCACCGTAATTTAATACTAAGGGATTTCTATTTTGCAGAGAAACAAGTAAAAACCATGAAACCACTGTTGACAGCCTACTTCTATATCCAACTATTAATGAGAGAGCAAAAAATAACTGAATTGCAAATAAAAATACTTGAAACCAATAATTGCCACTTGCTAGATGTATTGAAATAAAACTGGGATTAATCAGCTCGAAAAAGCTATTCCTTGGAAGAATACCGCTGTCAGTGTAAAAAGCATACAGATTCAAAAATTTAGGACCTAAATATATTAAAATTGTGGTACCAAGTACAATTCTAAAAGCAGCTAATGCCCTTAAATCAATTGAAAATAAGTCTCTGAATTTTGACTTAAGTAAGTTAAATGTTGGACGCATACATTGTATTATACGTATTAGAATAACTCAACTAAATAAAAAGGTCAAATTAAACTATGCCAAACACTGAAAAATCCTCAAATTAGGGTGTGCAAGCAAGAATTTAGCTGGAAACTCGACAGCTGATTTTTCTCCTTCCAACATTTCAGATAGGATATCACTTTTATTGTCTCCAGTAATGATCAAAAAAATTTCTTTACTGTTGAGTATACTCTCTACGGTCAAACTGATACGTTTGGTTACGCTAAAGTCCTTGGGTGCAGAGGTTTCAATTACTGTTTTTTCTTGGTGCTTTAAGTATTTTCCATTTGGAAACAAAGACGCAATATGTCCATCAGGCCCGACACCTAGAATAGTAAGATCAAAGTAAGGTCCATCCAAAGTTTCAAGCTTTTCAATGCACTCTTTTATTGTCATCTCAATTGGTAGCTTGGTATTAAAAAAATTCCATTCTTTTGCCTCTTTTACTGCAAGATCCAAACTATGAGCAATATTAAATTGATTTGATTCAGGATCAGTAGGAGCCACATAGCGCTCGTCTGTTTGATATATTTCAATTTTGTCCCATTCTAAAATAGGATTTAAAGAAATTCTTGAATAGAGAGGAAGTGGCGTTTTTCCACCTGATAAAGCAATTCTTGCTGAACCGTTTTGAGCAATAGCATCAAAAACTCGATCAACTAAAAAATCTTCTACATCTTTGAAAAGTACATCTGGAGTTTCAAACTCAGTAACTGCAGGTCTATATATTTTCATGCTATCTAAGGCTACTTAAGAAACTTATTAAAAAGGGATTAACTAAATATAAAATAATTGACAGTACAATACACCCTATACCTGGAGACAATAAATTAAAGCCCCCTTCCTTTTTGCCTCCACCAAAAATTAATCCAATCAAGCTAACTAAAACCAATATGATGCCTGCTGCTCCAAAAAAATATGGAAGCCGTGTTAAAATATTTTCAATCATAAAATTAAATTGTTTATTAGTAATCAGAATACTTAGTTACTTGCAACGGAGTTAAAATCTGTAAGTTTTTGTTTCCAAAGCTTGCTTTGGTTTCTGATACTAGCTCATTTACATGTTTGTTTATATAAATTCAATGGTGGACCCGGTGGGATTCGAACCCACGACCAAAAGATTAAGAGTCTTCTGCTCTACCAACTGAGCTACAGATCCAACATGTAAAAAATAGCTTCAGTTATCATGTTTTGTCAAGATTTGATTTGATGAGCTAGAATGAGTTTACTGGCCGAGATTTTGCCATCATTTCAGAGGAGACTAAACAATGACATTATATGTTGACACAAGCTAAAAACTTAAATGTGCTAGATTCAACCAGATTAAGTGGAATAAAAATGATAAAATTAAATCGTAAATACAGCTACTGGACTCAAGAACAATTAAATCAACTTGTCGAATTGTTTCAAACTAATATTAAATGGTATAATAAGTTACCAAAAATTGAAAGTGCAGAAGCAAAAGAAGAGTTGGTTTTTTTGATGCAGGAGCTTCTCGAGCAAAACGCAATGGCAATAGCCAATAATGGGCCCAACACTGACCAAGACCGCAAAGAAATTGATACAATTATAATTCACCACACAAGTGGTACAGAAGAAATTATCAGTCTTCCAGTTGAGCAATACTTAGACTATGTGAATGCACTGCAATTGTTAAGACTTTATGCTTCAGTTCATGCCAATCCAAATTACCCTGATGAGTACAACAAACCAATCTGGTCTAACCATTTCTATGAAGGCAAACAAACTTTTATTGCTTATCATTGGTTAATATGGCGAAGTGGTGAAAGCCGCCAGGTACTTCAAGATCACCAAATAGGCTGGCAAGCAGGAAATTGGACTTCCAACTGCAGAAGTATAGCAATTGCTTTTGTTGATAATCTAGAAGAGGCTGGCCCAACAGAGGAAGCTTTGACCACTGCTTCAAAAATCATTAAACAGTATAAAGAGAAGTATCCAATAACCCAGATTCTTGCCCATAAGGAAGTAAATACAAAAACTTCATGTCCAGGAGGTAAATTTGATGGTGAAAATGGATGGAAGAACCAATTAATTGCTTAAGAAAAGTTGATTCTAAACTACCTTTTTCACAAACTCAAACCCGGATTTTTGAAAACCAATATTTCCGTAAAACCTATTTGCAGCCAAATTTGGGCTTGCCATCTCCACTTGAATCATAGCGCATCTATTTTCTTTAAAATAGCTTTCTACATATTCAATCAACTTCCTACCTACCCCAAGATTTTGAAACTCCGTCTCCACAAATATCTCTAATATTTTTCCATATTTAGTAGAGTTTTTTACATTCTCACTTTGAGTGCTAAATTCTATTACACCCACAATCAAACCAACTTTTTGTCCACCAACCTCAGCAAAAAATATTTTCCCCAACTTATTATTAAACTTATCCAATATTTTAGGAATGCTCAGTTTTTTTGAATTGTTTCCACGATATGAAAGTTTCCATGGGTCTAGTAAGCCAGCATAATCTTCCAATTCTGCAATTGTTTCTACAAGCATCTTCTTATCCTCACTTTTATACTCTATAATTTTAATATCATTCATAGACCAATTTTGAGCTTATTGTGTGATAACAAGTTAGAAGCAAATCTTATATTTTAGCAAGTTTTGTCAGACCCTCTTTAAATTTAAACCAGCATTATTTTCTCAAAAGCCTTGGCATTTATGCTGTAAACTTCATGATAACAGCCTATAAACATGCCCATATTCCAAGTTTGTTTCTCAATACCCATCGGAGTACCATGCTGACCATGCAAAAACTCATTAAACTCCCAGTCATTTATGCCGTTTGCTTCCGCAAGCTTAAACATTTCCTCCTCAGTTTTAGGATGTTCAACCTGACTCAATAGCGTCACCCAAAAGGCCCCAATATAAGGCCAAATTCCTCCATTATGGTACTGCCAAGGATAGTTTTGCCTATTTTTTGACATATACTCTTTCCAGTCTTGCTCTCCCGGATAAATTGGAGGATATAGAGCTTTTATAGGATACGGTAAATTTGCTCCTGAACGAAAAACATGGTCCACAATTTTATTAATTTTTTGCTCATCAGCTAGACCTACCAAACAAGCTAAAATATTTCCATAAGCTTCAAACCTCATTTCAAATGTTTTGTGACTCACATACCCCAAATAATACGGCAAATAATTTGCTTTAGAATTTATATTTTCAAGGGTGCTTACCATTCCCAGATTTTTTTGCAAATATGATTTATCTTGGAGACAGTTCAAATTTCCGCTACTTTCTTTATGTACCCAAAAAACAGTATTAAAGGCCTCATAAGTTATTTCTTTTTGGCTCACTAGCTCCTCCCTCCCCTCTACTTCAATCCTAAGTTTAATCAACCAGTACCATAAAGCATTAGTATAAAGTACAGCCCCTTGCCTCGGCATTTCGTCGGCCCAATCCGACGCTTCACCCTGCTCCAATAGCCCGTCATGATTTTGGTCTTGGTAGGTAATCCAGGTAAAAGCACGTTCTAGATTTACTTTATATTTTTCATAAAAGTCCGTATCTTTGGACGATTTATAATATTCCAGAAAAGCAATGCACCACCATAAAGTGCCGTCAATTGATCCCGGATTCCACCATTTTACCTTATTTGTCTCTGGCTGATAATAAAATGGGAATTGTCCTAGTTCAGACTGAGCTTTAGTTAAAGTTTCCAACGATTTTTTAGCGGTTTCTATTAATTCTTGATTTTTAGATTTTAAAACCCCGATTGTTGTCACTCCAACATCTCTACAAAAAAGAGCTGTATACACTTTTGCTTTACTCTCTTCCGAGCCCGGATTAGCTGCCAAATAACCATATTCAGTAGCATTATTTAGCAAATTCTCTACTGCTTTTTCGTAACAAGTTCTGATGAGATCTTTCATATTGCATGAATTTAAGTCAACACCTTAATTAGAGCAAAATAATTTTTTTTGTAAATAGGGATTTAATTTTATTTAACAATTACATCAGGTTTAGCCTCTTCCAGTAAATATCTATCTACAAGCTTACTTTTTTCATACATACTAACCTTTTTAGCTTTGCCTTGGCTAATTAATTTTTTTAAAACCCCCAAAACCTCACGTTGACTTAAAAATTCAGCCCGTTTTACTACTCCTTTGTTATATTGCTTGATTATTTCATCATTACATCGTCTCACTAATTCATTACATAATAAGGCTTCATCTGAATTTAATACCCCAAGCACTTTTGGTTCGCTTTTCTCAAATTGTTCTTCTGTTATTTCTCGATTAAATGGATTATACATGTCAATTTTATAGCTATGACCCGGAGCCAAGTAATCACGACTATTCCTAGCCATTTCCATTTTTTTATTATGTTCCGAAAAATTTAAACCCATAAAATTGTATTAAAAATTTGTATTATATATAACATAGCACATTTTTTTAGCTTTTGCAATTATACAGCACCCTCGCACATCTTTATTTTAAAACACTTGCTAAATATCAATAATCATGCTTCTCTTAAGATTGATACATATGACTGCACAGTTAATAAAAACAAAATTTACAGAATACAATGCATTTATTTTTGTTGGTTTATTTGCCATTTTACAATTTAGCCTAGTTTTTTTAAGACCGGATTTGGGATTATCTAGAGATTTGATAAGTGATTATGGAGTAGGAAAACATAGCTGGGTTTTTTCACTAAGTTTAATTTTTCTGACTCTTGCAAAAGTTTTTTTAATTTTTAAATTGGAAGTTAGAAATACAATTGCTAATAAAATCTCAAGGTTTGGTATTGCAGCGTCTGCTATCTCTGCCTTTCTTATAGCTTTTTTCCCGACCGATGTCACTGCAAACAAAACTGATATAGGGCTAATTCATAATTTTAGCGCCGTCACTACTTTCACTGCTACAGCGATATTCTTTATGGCTTTAGCTTACAATTTTAAGAGCTATGCTTTTTCTAAAATCAGATTTTTTGTTGCTATAGTAAATGCCACTATACTCATTGCCCTTGGCCTTGCACCAGTAGAAATTAAAGGTCTAATAGAAAGGCTTATGATGTGCTCAATAATTATAGGGCTTTCATATTATTCTCTATATCTGAAAAAATCCGGTAGATAAAAGAGTTTTTGTATTAGTTGCTACTTTTTACTGTAGAGGATGAATTAGTTGTAGAGGTAGAAGAGCTAGAAGTGGTACCTGAGTTTGTTGCAGAGCTATTTGTAGAATTTGTAGGGATATTTTCACTTGTATCTATACTTGGAGTTGGAACAGTACCTTTACTCGTAGCGTTTGTCGTACCGGCAGATGTACTTGTTGTAGTGTTTGTATCATTACATTTTGCTTCAACATATCCTTTTTCTATATCGGACACTGTTGCTCCGGTAGATTTTAGAGTAGAGATTGTAGGTTCAACCAACTTTCTTAAACTGATACTATTTGTAATTTGTTGCAGTCTATCTTTTTCAAATTTTGCAGATGAGTTTAAAATAGGATCTATACAATTTGAAATTTCACTCCCGTCTTTTGCGCTATTGTTATTACTATCTGATTTTACTGCATCAGTATAGTATACATACAATTCATCTCCATCAGCGATACCATCTTTATCAGTATCATTTAATAAAGGATCAGTCTGGAAATTATACTCTTCAATATTGGTAATATTATCATTATCAGTATCAGCTTGCTCTCCACAGGCTTTCTCATTTGTACAACTGCCTGTATTGTCTCTGACATCACTTCCGAATTTACTTAAAACCCAATCTTTAGGTAGAGTGCTCAAATTATATTTTCTGGATAGACTGGCAGGTGAGTTTGGACCACCGGTTAGAGAAGTATTAAAATTAGTTTTCTTTTCCGTAGATTTTGGACTTTCCTCTACAACTTGAGTTGGAGCTGGTGTTTTATTATTCTGTGCTTCTTGGTAATTTCTATACATTAAAAACCCTAAGGCTCCTAGTAGTACCAAAATTATTAGGGTAGCTGTAACAAAGAAAAGACCCCTATTTCCTGCTTTTGGTTCTTTAAAGCTATTTTGGCTACCTGCCAGTTGACTTTGCTCATCAGGATATGCTCCATAGGGATTTTGAGGAATATTAGCACCATATGTAGCCGTAGGTGGTTGATTATACCCGGGCATTGGAGAAGATTGTTGTGGTTGTGTTGGAATCCCTATTGGTGAGGCGACAGGTTGCTGTATTCCTACTCCATAACCTTGCATTCCTTGATTATAGTTATTGTTATAGCCTACTTGATTTGGAAACCCACCCTGACCTACATTGTTTGCCTGAGGGGGATATTGCTGTTGTGGATTCTGATTTCCGTAATCTTGGTTATAATATGCTGCATATGGATCCGGTGGGACGTTTTGATAAGCCTCATTATTATTGTTACCATATACTGGTTGACCTTGCATAGGACCTTGAACAGGAGGGACATATGGAGGAATATATTGAGGGTTAGGGTTATATGATTGGTTTTGGTTGGGATCTTGCACCATATTTATGTCTTATGCAATAATTTTACACTAATTAAGTCAGCTTGTCAAAAGATAATTATTATTGTAAAATATTATAAATGGCAGATAATAATTCCATAGATGCAAATGCAGCAAAAAGTAAAAGCTCTACTCTTGCTTTTGTAGAAATCAGCGAAATCAGAGATAGTGTGATTGTACTTCGGGAAAGTCAAATGAGGGCTATTCTTGCTGTTTCTTCTGCAAATTTTGCTTTAAAAAGTTCCCAGGAACAAGAAATTATTATCGGTACTTTTCAAGGTGTGCTAAACTCTCTTGAATTTCCTATCCAAATCTTAGTACAAAGTAGGAAATTGGATTTAAATCCTTACATTGCCAAATTAAAACAATTGGAAGACCAACAGACCAACGATTTGCTGAGAGTTAAAATGCAGGAGTATATAGAATACATCAAAGAGATGCTTCATGAAGTCAATATCATGAATAAAGATTTTTTTGTGATTATTGGATATGAACCTATAACTTTAAGTGAGGGGCTTTTCGGCAGATTCTTTAGAGCTCTAAACCCAACTAGAATTATCAAGCAGAAACAAGAAGATTTTGTGAGAAATAGACGTACTTTAATGGGTAAAGTGGACCAAATGGCTTCTAGGTTGAGCAATTTAGACTTAAAAGTAAATCTACTAAATACAGAGGAGTTAATTGCATTAATGTACAATTCCTACAATCCTGATACTTTAGAATCAATTAGATTAAGAGATGTCGGTAGTATTGATGTTTTATTGTAAGAGAAAAGAATTTTTAATCATTTACTAAATAGCATTCACATTTACATCAAGCACATTTTTTTGTCGAATTTTACGATATCCCGCAATCATTTATAGGTAACTATTTTCACTACTTTGCCAGCTATGTCTGGATAAAGTTTACAGGAAATTTGAAAGTAAGATAAATAGTATTTACGGCGAGTTTATTGCCAATTATACAGTAAGAATGAACTAACTATATATATAGAATTATAAAAATAATTCCTCTGAATTTATCAAGTCTTTTTGTTTTAAACTGTATACAACGTGAATACACAAAATAATATTTTAAGTATACCACTCCAACTATTACAAAATATTTTAGGCAAAGAAAAATTGCCCCTTTCGGAGCAACTAATCAGATATCGGCTTTGGCCTACTTTCCCCGGAATCTGCATTCCAGTATCATCAGCGTAGCTGCGTTTCAAGACTCTGTTCGGAATGGGAAGAGTTGGTTCCACAGCACTTGGAAAACCGACATTTATATATTAAACACATGATTTAGATTTTGTCAACCTATTTTTTATTTGATTTTGGTCTTCTTTTAGTTTTCTCTTCAACTATTGAACTTGCTATATCGCTTTGCTCTTCTTGAGGTAACTCTGTTTTAGTGGTAACCTCTTCTATTTTTTCTGCTTTTACTTCATTTATCAAAGTCTCTTTTGGTAAAGCTTTATCAGAACTCTTTTCAGCTGTTCTCTTTTTTGTTAGTAAAAGATAAGCTACAATTCCCAACAAAAGTAAAACTACAAATCCTAATGTATATGTAAGGAACTTTTCACTTTTGGAATCTGCAGGCTCAGTCTTAGCCTCGTGCTTTTCCTCTTTTGGTGTCTCTTCTTTAATAGTTTGAGTTTGTTTTGTACCCTTATTTTCAATTTTGGGTTGAGTTTTACCGGACTTATATTTCTCAAAATCCGATTTTATTTGATCCAAATTAGCTTGATTCATTTCAAATTCTGTTTCTACCATTTTTGTAGGACTGATTTCCTTGACTTCAGATTTATAACTTGAAACAACCAGTGGGTCATCAAATGTAAATCTAGCCTTGTACTTACCTACCTGCCACTTACTTCCGGGAATAGACAAATAGTCCACTTTAACAAGAGAATCTGTATAACCATAGTCACGATTAAACTTGGTCTCAATAGTTTTTCCATCAGGGCCAGTCATTTCTACTTTACCTACCATTTTTGTAAACACGTTTCCGATATTCTTAAAATTCATGTTTAGGTAAACTTCTTCATTATTTAAATGTGCGTTATCTTTAATGAAATTACTATATAGCTCTTCGGATGTGTATTTTTTATCTGGAGTAATGAATTTAAAGTTTGTAAACTCAAATCCTTTTTTCAGATCACCTGGAATTGTAATATAAAATCTTACTCCTACTCTACTTACTACATTAAGACCTGAACCTTGAGGGCCTTTTGGTGCCTCTTTAACTGCAACTACACCTGCATATTCGCCTGATTTTACATCAGTTGGTACAGTTAGTTTAAAACCGACATTTACCATTTTTTTACCAGGCACAGTGACCTCATTACTGTCTAATTTAATCCAATTACCTACCCCACTAAGATCTTCTTGATCTGTAAAAGAAAAAGATCCGTTTGCAGAAGAGTAATCCTCTGGATCAACTAACAAGCGTTTCTCTTCAGGGTCAAAATTAGAAATGGAAATACTGCTCTGGAAACTGTCCCCAGGCTTTAAAACTTTTATAAAAGAGCTTTTAGTATAGATTTCTTTTGGATCATAATTTTCACTATTTGGTCCTACAGCAATACCGCTGTTGCCAGCTGCTTCCTGTGTATTTACAGCAGCAGTAAAAGTAAAGACTGGCATCAAAGCAAAAATTAGAGTTCCTGTAGCAATGTTTTGTAAGGTTTTTGATGAGAACATAATTATTTGAGAGGTATGATTTAAGCAATTTACAGCTTTCTAACTATTTAAAAAGCTCTAAGCTGCCGACACATTTGTGTCAAGCTGGCTTTCATATGATTTATAGACCTGAAATGTCTACTGTAAGAGTACCACTATATGATTGAGCAGTAACAATTTCTTTAGTTGGAGCAGGATATTCTCCTTTAGCAGGAATTGTAAGACTAGTTTCAATAGTACCTCCATAACTACCTCCACCTACGCTCTGATTTGAAGGGGCATCAAGTAAATTAAAATTATTACTATAGCCAACATTCGTTAAAGCTGAAAGAGAAGAGATTGTTTGAGAGGAGTTGTACGTTGTAAGGCTTGATACAAGATCAGGACCTCCTGTTACAGCTACATTTTTAACCTTACCGGCTAAATATTTAGAAGCTGTTCCAAAATTAGCACTAACATCAGAAGCCAATAAAATTTTCTTACTGGCTAAGGTCTGTCCAGCCAAATTGGTATATTTGAACGTAGAAGTCCAACCACCTAAAGTACCACGATAATCACTAATTGTAAAAGGAATATCTGTTACACTGGTCTGGGCTGTATTGTTTAAAGTGATTCCACTCAAAGTATAACTCGGATTTGGAATACTTATCTCAATCTGACCTGGAGCAACCGCTAAAGATACTTGAGTATTGTCTGTTGTAGCAGCTGAAACTGGGAGAGCGGTAGCAACACCTGCAGCTGCAAGTAGCATAAAACTTGCTTGTAATTGTTTTGACGTAATCATAGATATTTGTTTTTTGTGTTTGTTTTGTTTTTACAAACTGATAAGTGGTACTTAAAAAGTTGCAACTTCTTTTGTGTACTTAACATCAATTATATACCTATTTTTAGACCTGGTCAAATTTTTGTAATTTAAGCACCAAATGCCCCACAAAAGAGTCTTTTCTGCTGTATGTTAAATACTTATCAGTATCAAAATTTATATAGTTATAGCTTGTATTTGCCACCAAATCATCTAAAAAGTTCGGTAAATGTGACTTGCCGTGTATTCGATAAAATGGTAAACAAAAAACAATTTCAGAAATATCAAGATTATCAGCATGTTTTATTAACTTCTGCCAAATTCCTTTTAAATTATCCCATTCTTGTTCAATCTGCTCTACTGTTGGAGTCCGCTTAAAGTTGAAACCCAAGTAACCTTCTGTCACAATAGCTAATCCATTTATTTTCTCTTTACTTAAGTACTTAGTTGCCTGATCTAAATCACGAGCATCTAGTGTAAATATTGCAGCAAGCTTTTCCGAACCCAAGTCCACTTTTCTAAATCTACTCCAATAATTCAAAGCAAAGTCAAAATTATCCTTGATTTCTTGTTTTAGCACTTCCCCATCTAAATCCGAAGCATACTGCCGATTTTTTAGATCAATCCCAGCAACTAATAATCTCCCTGAACCACAGAAAGGGTCCCAAATGATTTGCTTTTTAGTATAATTCTGCAATGTTCTAGCCAATTTTAAATTGATAAGCCCCCTACTCATATCTCCTGCTGGCAAGCCAGTGTCCAAGTTTTGCCAAAATTGCTGATCAAAAAAATTTCTTATTCTTCCTAAAATAATTTTATCTTCGTATATGAAAGTAATTAACCAATTTTTTGTTTGTTTCCAATGACCGTATGCCAAATTGTTAGTGTAATCTTGTATATTTATTTTTTTGGATCCCACTTCTTTAGAAACTATATAAGCTTTTTTGTGCAGCTCAACAGGCAAAACCAAGCCAAGTTTCTTTATTGGCTCGTCTTGACTCAATAGATAGTCTCTAAGTGTTTGTAAAATTTCAGACTCCAATTCACTAGTCTTACCTGTATTTTCCCAAGATTTTATAATTTCACCTTGATAAACTAAAGAACCTGTGGTGTTTACGTCCAGAAATGTATTTCCTAGAAGGTATGCTTTGTCGGTAATAAAACCAGTTTCCTGAGTTAGTTTAGTAAATTCGGAGATTCCAAATTGAGGTTGATGTCCTAATCTGTAAAAGTATTTAAAGTCCATAATTAATTGCCTGAAGAATCGATATTTTTTATTGTTGTTTTAGTTGAAACGAGTTTTCTAAATTCTAATAACGCCGTATAGGTACTCAATACTATAAATTCACTTTTTGCCTCCATTATTTTATTCAAAAGTTGATCAAGGTTTTCAATATAATTTTCTGAATTCACAACACTATTTGCATATTCAAATCTCAAAAGTATGTCCAGACCCCTAGTTCCACCGGTATAAATTTGATTTATAGGTTGAGTGGTTACAAAATCTTCCAAATCAATATCCCAAAGCCAAGAAACATCTTTGCCATCTGCTATTTTGTCATTGATCAGAACAGCTAAGTTAATTGCTTGTTTTTGGTTATTATCGGAAATATAGTTTAAAACTTGATTGAATCCGGCCGGATTTTTAACTAACATTAATTTAATCCTACTTTCCCCTACTTGAATTTCTTCACCCCTGCCAAAAACAGGTTCAAAGTTCATAATAGGATCTAGGGCTCTTGTACCAAACTCTTCATAAGCAGGTAAAAAAGCTGCCAGAGCATTATAAATATTATATGTCCCGGGTAATTTGAGGTTGATTTTGTGGATTTTGTTATCTCCCGTTGCTACTTGAAAATTATTTCCATGAATGTTGTAAGCAATAAATTTTTCGCTGAAATTAATTTCTATATCTTCCGTACTTTCGAATTGTGGTTTTTTAGCTAAAGGTAGATTTAAACCAAAGCCATAAATTTTACCTTTGAAGTCATTTACACACTTAAGCAGTTTTTTGTCATCAGAATTCAAGTACAGTTTAAAATCAGGTTTTTTGGAACTTAATTTGATTGATTCCTCAAAATAATGCAGAGTTTTATCAATTTCACCATAAGCATCCAATTGGTCTCTAAAAATATTAGTTAATATCAATTTATCCGGTAAAATATATTTGCACAGCTTTGGTAAAGAAGCTTCTTCAACTTCTAAAATGGCTATTTTATTGATGTTTCTGCCTTGACCATCCAAATTCAATAGTAAGCTGCTAGCCACTCCTCTTAAAATATTAGCACCACCCCTATTTGTACAAACTTGTACTCCGTTTTGTTCATAAATATCAACCAGGATTGCTCTAGTTGTAGTTTTACCGTTGGTTCCGCTAATGAAAATAATCTGCTCAAAATCTTTGCCTATATAACCTAAAATGTCTATGAAGTATTTCTCTATCACGAGCCCGGGCAAACTTGTACCACTACCTTTTTTTAAAGCTCTACTTAAATAAGCCAGGGTTTTAGCAAAATATGAAAGTAGTATGGTTTTTAATCTCAGCATATTTTAATTTTGTGGAACAATTTGCTTGGGGCTAGGTATTTTTTCTACGATTGTTTCAAGTAATTTATCAACTCCCAATCCTGTCTTAGCGCTTACATGCAATATTTCATCTCTTGGATAACCTAAAATTCTTTCAATTTCCTCACTTCTAGTTGCAATATCCGCATTTGGTAAGTCAATTTTATTTAAAACGGGGATAATAGCCAAATCCTGTTCCATTGCTGAGTATAAATTTGCTAGAGTTTGAGCTTGAATACCTTGGGTAGCGTCTACTACAAGCACCGCGCCTTCACAAGCGGCCAAACTACGGGAAACTTCATAAGAAAAATCCACATGTCCGGGTGTATCTATTAAGTTTAAAACGAAGTTTTTGCTTTTCCAAGACTCGTATTTTTGGATATCTTCAGTACTCAGATCAATCATTTCATCATTTTCAGCAGTAAACTGATAATTATAATTCATTCTAACAGGCTGTAACTTTATTGTGATGCCTCTTTCTCTTTCCAAATCCATTTTATCTAGGGCCTGCTCTTTCATATCACGCATAGTAACAGTGCCAGTAAGCTCCATTAATCTGTCGGCTAAAGTACTCTTCCCGTGATCAATATGGGCAATAATACAAAAATTTCTAATAAACTCAAGCATGTTTGATAAATGGCTTGTAATTTAGCCCTTGTCAACTTGTCCAACTAAAGAAATTAGCTACTCATTTTTATAACCTCTTTAATTGCCAAAAAGCCCGCATCATGATCTCCCAATTTAGGGTTTTTGTCAGGCATAATAATATAGCAATCTATTGGGGCAACATGCTTCTGGATATCATCTGTTGCAAAAATCTGACCTGACTTTACTTTGGTACCGGTTTTTACGTCATCTACAATAAATTTAAAATTAATTCCCGGCTTTATAGGGGCGATAAATTTGTAAACTTCAATTACATCTTGGTTATCTGTTTCCACAACTTCTATAATAGGCAATTTTTCCTGATCCATTAAATTAAAGTGGTTGATCGCCATAACAACATGCTCCAAAGCTACATTTACAGTTGAACTAGCAGTATTATTACCACACTCTATTGCCAGGCTTGGTATATTTAGCTGATTTGCCACACTTACTATTAATCCTGGAGTATGAGTTTCTTCAGTAGAGAAATGCAGTTTTATATTGGTAATTTTAGTGCTTAAATCTTTACTTTTTTCATCGGAAGCATAAATTACAGCCTGAAAATTACCCACGCTTACGGAGTGCATATCCAGTAAAAAACTAATATCCTTGTTTTCTTTTAAGAATTTCATCACCTCTATAGCCCTTCTTTCTTCAACTGAATTGGGCAAAATATTATCAGTAAATACTCTATTCATATTGATATCAATAAATCTTAGATTCTGGGCATATGCTTCAGGATTACCTATAATAAAAGTAATTTTACCATGTTTAAGTGCATGGTTATTTTTAGTAAAATATTTGTGAAAATCAATCATAGCCTCTACACTAGCTGGTTCACTACCGTGTAAAGCACCCACAAAAACTAGATGTGGCCCCGGCAGTCCTGAATCAATTTGAAAACTATGAGACAAGCTTGTGTTGGCATGCTGTTGGAAATATTTAATATTACTTTCTGTGTTTGACATAGGCTTATATAACAAAAAATCCCCTTTAGGTGGGGAATTAAATTTAATTTTAATAATGATAATAAACTAAACTATTTCCCCTTGTGTGGAGTGACCATAATAATACAAAGGAGACCAGAGTTTAACATACTATATACTTTAATTATATTGAAAAATGCAAATTGTGTCAAGAAACCCAACTCAACCAAGTTTGGATAATTTTTATTTGGTCTTCATCTTTTAGGTCCAATTCAGGGTGCCATTGCATCCCCAAAATTTTTTTGTTTTTTATAGAGACTGCTTCAATTAAACCATCCGGAGCCACTGCTTCTACTTGTAAACCCTCGCCCAATTTGTCTACTCCTTGATGATGTATACTTGTCACCATGATTGTATTTTTATTTAAAACATCATATAGGATTCCATCTTTTTTTAAATCTACTGGGTGCACTTTTCCGGTTTCTACACTTTCATTATCAAAATCTCCATCTTCCTGCTTTTCTGCAGTATATTTAATGTGCTGCACTGGAGCATTTTCATCAAGGTGCTGAATTAAAGTACCGTTTTGGACTACGTTCAACATCTGGAAGCCACGACAAACAGCTAGTACAGGCAAATTCCTTTCCATTGCAGCTCTAATTAAATAGTAGTCATACCAATCTTGAAAATTTTCGCTAGTTTTATTTTCCGGTCCAGTAGTGTACATACCTGGATCAATGTCTTTACCTCCAAGTACTATTAATCCGTCAGCCTCGCTGATATATCTGGAAATTTCATCTTTTATGGTTTCCATATCATTAATTTTTGTGTGGAAAAAAGGTACTTGTGGTAAAAAACTCTGTTCAAGTAAAAAATCGGACCATTTACTATGAATATAAATTATGGGCAAACCTTCTTTATAGGTCATAAACCTTGGTGAAATTAGTATTTTTTTCATTTTCATAAAATTTAATATTAAAAAATCTCCCTAAATGGGAGTGATAAAAAATTGGTATAGATAATTTTGCTCCCTTAATTTGGATTGTCTATGTCACAAGTACAAGCTAAAAGTAACGCAAAATTTAACATGCTTTAATTATGGCAAATAATCTATTTCGTGTCAAAATGGTATTCATTTTCTTGTGAAAAAGTTAGGAATTAGATTGAACTCACTTTATAATTGCATAAAGTAGTCCCATCCTTTGATTTAAAGCACAATTTCTAATTTAGGTCAATAGATGCGTAGGAACAATCAACTAAACTGATAGCCTTTCAATTGATTTTTATGGTTTTTAAAATCAAGATCAAACTTGCCGACCAGATCCCAAAAAGATTTAGAGTGGTTTTTTTCTTTTACATGAGCAAGTTCATGGATTGCCACATAGTCTAGTAGCTCAAGTGGCACCAAGGCCAGTCTCCAGTTTAGACTAATCACATTTTTACCGCTACAAGAACCCCAGCGCGTATTAGCACTTGAAAGACGAAATTTAGTATAATTTAAGTCCATAACTTCTGACCAATGATCCAGTCTAGACTTAAGTAAAACTCTGGCTTTCTTTTTAACTTCAACCTCTTCGCTTTTAGCAACCCCAAGATTGGGGGCAGTATTTCGCTTTCTTTCTAAAACTCTTTTGATAGTATTTTGTATCCAAATCTGTTTTTTTTGAATAAAATCGTGTATGAGATTTAAATTTGCTCTATTGGGTGCCCTTACTATCAATTCCGCATCTTTGGTGATTTGCAGACTGAGAGTTTTGCGTTTTGAGTAAATGATGTTTTTGGGAGTAATAAGGCTCATTATGATTCTTTTGATTCAAAAAACCTAGCTACATTCCAGATTTTATTTCCAAAATTGCGATATTTTTCACACATTTTGTCCGCAAGTTTTCCACCGAGTCTAAAATTACGATTTGGAATCATGTTGCTCATCATCGCCAATCTAAGACTATCTGAAGAAAATTTTTCAATCTGATCTTCCACATTTAACCCGTTACCTAGGGATTTGCTCATTTTTCGTCCATGCTCGTCTAGAACAGTTGGGTGAATAACTACATTTTGGTAAGGAGTGCTGCCTGTAAAGTATTTTGAGACCAACATCATGCGCACAATCCATTGGTAAAATATCTCTCTGGCACTAACTAAATCTTTGGTAGAGTAATATGTTTCAAAATCAGTATTTTTCTGCCCTTGCAGATGGTCTAAATATCCAAGTGTACTAAGCGGCCACAAACAAGAACTAAACCATGTATCTAGTATTTTTGTTTCCTGCATCCAATTTCCTGGAATTTCAGGTTTTTCCGTACCGATTTGGATTTTTTCTTGGACTGCAGGATCATTTTGCCACTCATTAAAATTATAAAAAATGCGATTTGGATTTTTTTCTAAATTGTACCACACAGGGAATCGATGACCCCAAACCAGGTCTCTTGAAATACACCAGTCTTTTACACTTTCCAGATAGCTTATTGCTCTGTCTTTAAACTCTACCGGGTAAAAATTAGTTTCCTCAGCAGCTTGTAAACCGATTTGCTGTAAATTATTGGGTTTCTCAAGCCAAATTACTACAAGACCGTTGCTTTGAATTTTGTTGTAGTATTGCTCACCAAAAAGATTTTTATAGGTTTCTTTTATATCATTTATGGTATAATTTTCTTGAATTTCGGGTACAATTTGTGTGAAATCAAGTTTTACACTTGCAGCTGAATCTAGATTCTGATATGTCTCAACTTTTTTAATGTTAAATTTGTAAATTTTGTTGTTTACTTTATCATTTAATTCTATAATATCTCCTGATTTCATATCACCAAAGTATTTGTCTGGTTCTTCAGGATTTAAAGCCCTAGTTTCAACAGATTTTTCTCCTGATAGGATTTTATTTAAAATATCTAACTGTAGATCATTTCTAAAATTTAAAGACCAGGTTTTAGTATTGCTATCTTCACCAGTACTTTTTACTACAGGATTAGTGTAGCTCAAGAAGAACTCTTCTGAAATTAGGGGTTCAATAACCGTTTTTGATCTCTCGCAAATTACCACATTATGCTCATAATCCCAATTTATATCCAGTTCTTCACCAATTAAATCACGTAGAAATTTTATTCCTTCTTTGTATGAGTAGTTTGCTGGATCAAAAGCTTCACTTTTTAGACTTTTGGCTACTTTTTCCCTAATTTTTGCTTCCTGTTCAATAAATTCGGTTTTTACTGGTACAAATTCTGTTTCTATAAGTTTTTTAATAACTGCTAACCTACCCTGCTCTACCGTCAACCCTTCAAACTCACCACAAGCTTCAGTAAGTTTTCCATCTCGATTTATAGGATGCTTAAATCCAAAGCTATACCAACTTTTATTTAAAAATTCTTGATATAATTCATAATCAAATTGATCACTGGCCGGAGTGATTTTTAATATACCTGTACCAAAATCCGGATCGACTTTTTCAGAAATCAGAAGCCTAATCTTTTTTATATCCAAACTGGGTAGCTCAAAAGATATACCTAAAAGACCCGTTTTAATTGCTTCAATGGTTTCCAATGCAATTTTTTCATCAAATCCCCCATGGTCTCTTTCAAAAAGATCTAAGTTAAAGTATTCATAAAATTTACTTGGGTGCATGGCGATTCCAATATCCCCAAAAATTGTCTCCGGCCTAACAGTTGATACTTTTACTCTGGGTAATTCAAGAGCGGATTTAATATATTTAGAAGCAAACTCATACAAAAAGGCTTTGTCCGGATTTTTATTTTGATCAAACTCCACCCCACTAAATTTATACTCAAAAGTAATAAACGGATCCACTCTATTTTCGTACTCAATTTCCCCGGCCACATCACTCACCGCAGTTTGCAGGCCAACGGACCAATTCACCAAATAGCTCCCTTTGTAAATCAACCCATCTTCCCAGTACTTTTGAAAAGCATAATTTATCATTTTATTAGCTCGCTCGTCTAAAGTAAACAAACTTCTTTGATAGTCCGGAGTGTCTCCCAAAATAGAACTTTGCATTTTTTGATGATCTCGCCACTCATCCACCTTGGACCAAGCTAAATCAACCCAAAGTTCTCGGTTATTTTGTTTTAACCACTTTGGCCAAGTATTTTTTTCAATATCTTTCAATTCAGGTGCTGTTTCTAAGATTTTTTCATCAAAATCACCTTTTTTAATCAATTTATCAATCACCCCTTCCAACTGTATTCCGGCATGATCTACTCCCGGATACCATAAGGTTTTTTGAGCTTTTTGTCTGTGAATTCTGGTTAAAGTGTCCATTAAATAGTGTTGAAAAGCATGTCCTGTATGTAAGGCTCCAGTAAGATTTGGCGGGGGCATTAAAATGCTATAATTCTCGTTAGCACCTACCTCCTTATGTAAAAATTCAATTATTTTAGGACTGATTGGGTACATTTTAGTCGCATAAAAGTCATATTTTTCCTGCTCAGATGTAAATTCATTAGTGGTGTGTCCAATTTCATCTGGTATAAAGAAAGTAGAATAAGAATTTTCAATTCCAAATATAGGCTTTTCTGTAGCAGTACCCTGTGTGATATGTTCTTCAGTTAATATTTCTCCATTTGGCAAGGCAATAGCCAGAGCCTGCACCACATACATTTTTCTGTCTTTTCCTTCAAGTTTTTCTAAGGCCTCATGAATTTTTTGCTCGGCAAATCTATCCCTATCTTCTTTAGACAATGAGTTGAAATATTCATCACTATCTCCAAACATTACTTTTTTACTATCCGTTCCAGGCCAATCTAAAGCTGAAAAGACAAAGCCCCTGTCTTGTGAAATTGTGGGTAAATTACTAATTTTAGCATATTCTTTAGCTTTAGTCAGGGCATCCTGTGTAAAACTCTCTCCGGTTTCTTCAACTTCAGGAAAATCAATATGTGGTAAATCATTCAAAGTCAGCAGTTCAAAATGCTTATCTAGAGCAAGTTTTTGCCAAGCTAATTTAAAAATTTTAATTTTGTGTTTGTTGGTAGTTGCAAACAGGACTTTTTTTAATGAAGTCTCTAAATTTTGATTTTTTATTTGAATTTCAGGTGAACCCACTCCATTATTTTGCCAGGTATTATAGATACTTTCTTCAAATTCTTTCGGATTATAGCTGCTAGGCAAAGACATGGATTTATCTTTTCTAAAAAAGAAATTTTAGGCAAGTCGAGACATCATTTCTAACTTTGATACTCGCCATCAAGCAAACTCTGGAAATTTGAAAATAGAAAATTTTGTGGTAATTCCTTATAATCTAGCCACCTGGCAATACAACTATCCGCTTCAAAAGCGGCAAAATCCGAATCAATTTCCATATAGTAGTTATAGCTTGTTTGTTTAAGATTATAATTATCCGGTTTAAAGACCCAGCCGTAGATACTTTTTCCCAAATAAACTTTTTTAGTGATTCTTTCTCTAGAAATCCCAGTTTCTTCCTCAAACTCGCGTATTAAAGCTTGGTCCGGACTTTCGCCCTCATCAATCCCACCGCCTATAGCTGAATACTTAAAATTTACATAAGGATTATGCAGCTCCTCAAACACCAGATATTTTTTGGTTTCAGGATTGAAAATTATCGCTTTTGAACTTTCCCTGTACTTTGTTTCCAAACCATCTTGAAAATGATATTCTTCTTTTAAGTAATTACTTTACATCAAAGATTTATAGTTCTTCAGTAACCAATTTCCCCATGAGCCCATTTCTGCCAAAATTTCTTGAATGCTCAACCACCGGCTAACACATTGGTCTGCTTCAAAACCTTCGATTGTACTTGAAGTTTCCAAATAGTATATTTCATGAAAATACTTGTAGTTAATCATTTTTGGTTTCATCACAAAACCTTGTATAACTGAGCCAAGATAGTTGATTTTAGTAATTTCAGATTTTTTAATGCCGGACTCCTCTTCAAATTCCCTAAGTAGAGTTGTTTCCGCATTTTCTCCCAGGTCGGATTTGCCTCCAATAAAACTATATTTGTCCCAGGCGTAAGGATTGCCAACTTCCTCAAACACCAGATATTTTTTGGTTTCAGGATTGAAAATTATAGCATGAGCTCCGATAACTTCCTTATACTCAGTTAAACTTGGATCAAAACTATATTCTTCATAAAGTATAGGCATAAAAAATAATCATATTCTACTTTTCATTTCTAAAATCATATACATACATGTGTTTTTGCAGGAAACCTTTAATGGCAATTTTTTCGGTCGGTTCAACCCCTTCAATACTAAAAGTCAGTGTGATTATAAGGCTTCCCTTAAATTTGCCCATGTTATACATTTTAGTGATCATGTTATTTAATAAGTAGCAATATATAACACTATTTTTAGGATAATCATATTTGTATATATCCCGGCACACAAAATTTATTTTGGTTTTTCTAAACAGTTGCTTAACTCTACTGAGCAAATGTACTGATAATTCACCTTCAATCGCAATAGCTTCTTTCCATTCAAATTTACTAGCTAAAAAGTTAGTTACATTAGCCATACCAGCGCCCGGTTCAACTAAAGAATAACTCTTGGTTTCTCCACCTACATACCTATTTACAATGTCAATAAGAGCATCCGCCACAGGACCAATAAAAGTCGGTACATATCCCACATTGTCTTTCAAATTTGAATAAATCATGTACTTGAGTAAAAAAGCTGTGAAAATAAGCAAAAGTACGGATATGAGTAAAATGAAAAGGCTATAAAGCAAATTTAAATTTAATACAGGTAGATGCAGTATTGATGTAAACATAAGCGGTCTATTGACAAAAGTATATAAGTGCTAATTCTATTGATATTAGTTTTTTGTCAAAATTATGCTTTATTTACGTTCCTGGCTGCAAGATTATATCAATCTAAATGATTACTCAAATACTGAGTTAAAAGATATTATCACCATGAAATCCGGTGAGGTGGATGAAGTCAAAGAAATTCATGATTATTTTGATGGAAAAGTCTTGATCGGTAAAATTGAAAACACTAGGAAACACCCAGATGCTGATAGGTTGAAGATTTTTGATGTAAATTTAGGTGATTCTCTTGAAAAAATTCAAATCGTGTCTGCTGCCCCAAACGTAGCTGACGGTTTAATAGTACCTGTAGCCACCATTAATACAAAATTGTCTATGGGCACTATTCTAGAGAGAAAAATGCGCGGTGAAATATCTCAAGGAATGTGTCTAGGGATGAGTGAATTAATGTTGGAAACTCAATTTAGCAGTGGTTTATGGGAATTAAATAGCAAATTGGCAGAAAAAAATATCAACCCTGAAGAAGTACTAGGACAATCAATCTGTAAAATTTTACCTGAGTATTTTCCACAAGATACCATATATGATATAAAATATTTGGCTGACAAACAGGCTGCTTGTGGCAATCACTTAGGTCTAGCTTTAGAAATTGCAAAGTGTCTGGAACAACCAAATTTATTAACTCAAAAAGCACTGCAATTAATCGATCCGGCCTATATTGCCGAAAACTTGCTAACTCAAGTACAAACCGCTGAAAATAGCGACTTAAAAATTACTGTGGAAGATAAAGCTGAGTTTAGCCGTAGTTTTTTTCTATTCGATCTAAAAGTTACTGAAGAATACTCATTACCTCATGAGCTTCAAAAAAGAATGTTTTTAATAGAGAAGAATTTAATCGGTGGCCTAGCTGATCTCTCAAATTATCTCTTATATGATATAGGTCAACCGAGCCATTTTTATAGTAAAAATAAGGTATTAAGCCGAAATAGCGATTCTACTGAGATTCACTGGACCATAGAAAAATTGGATGCAGGTACCCCCTTTAAAGGACTTGGGCAACTTAAAAATACTACCATACCAGAAAACATAGCGGTTTTAACTCAAAATACACAAACACTAACTATACTTGGAGTTTCCGGTGGTGAAAGTACAAAAGTTGATAGTGAAGAAAAAGAAGTTTTGATTGAAGTGGCAAATTTTCCTGCTAGCGAAGTTGCTAAATCAAGTTTTGCATTAAATTACCGATCCGATGGAGCAAGAATTTGGGCTAGCGAAGTAAACCCGAGTTTACAATTTTTATTTGTGGCCAGGCTTATTGAGGTATTAAATTTTGAAAATTCTGAGTACAAAATTACCAATTTACTGAGCTATATAAATCCTAAATACATCAATCAATTCAAAATCACTCAAACTGAAAATTTACTCCAAAAGTCCAGTAAAATCATGGATTACTATTTAAACAGATCATTAGCTGTAGATTTTACATACCTAGCTCAGAGAATTGATGATCAAGGACTACATAACTGGAAAGATAATTTAGAAAATAAGCTAAATTTAATAGGTAATTACAGGGATAGACAATTTTTTAGTAACATTTTCTATGGCCGGATTGAGACTCAAGAAGATTTATTGGATCAGCTCGCTCCTTTAGTTGGCTTTGATAAACTAGAACCTGATTTTCTACATTTTTCCGCAGATATTAAACTAGATAAAAAATATGATAGGATCGGCAGACTGAAGGCTATTTTACTGGATTACGGCTTTTATGAAACAATTACGAGACCTTTCGTAAAACAAAGTGATATTTTAGACAGCGGTGGTTCAGCTTTAAAACTATTAAATCCTTCAAATTCTAATGAGCCTTTTATTAGAGATAGTTTGTTTTCTAGTTTGATTGGTGCCGCCAAAGAAAATATTTTACTTGGAGAAAAAGAAATTAAACTTTTTGAACATACTAAGACCTATAAAGAAAACTCTCCAGAATTGGAAGAAAACATACTACTTGAAGGTATTTTTGTAGGAAAAGATCCTTACGCACTTACCTCAATGTTTAATGAAATCAGCAAAAAAACTAACACAGCCTACTTAGTTTCGGATTTAATAGAACCATATTTAAATTTGGGACAAGGGTTTACATACACCTTAAAAAATCTCATAAAAATCAGTTTAGTTCAGATCAATAATAAAGTTAAAAGAAATTACGAATTACCTTTGAGTAAAAATATATGGTACTTTTCTATAGATTTAACCCAATGGCAGTCAGAAATTTCTCAGTATAAAATTTATAAAAACGAAAGTGAGTTTCCATTCATTCAGAGGAGTTATTCAGCAGTGGCAAGTAAAGATCTTAAATGGCAGGAGGTTCTTAGCTCTTCGGAGCAACTGATTATACCAGATGTGGAAATTGAATTTAAACCGATTGAGAGAATTACTCAAGACAATAATGATGTGTTAAATTTTGATGTAAAATTCGTGAGCTACACTAGAAACTTGGAGATTGCTGAAATTGAAGCCTGGCAAGATAGTTTCTTCAAAATATTTGGAGATAAATTACAGTTGAAATAACTACTCATTTTATATAGCATTCAAAACAAGCCCTCAATAAAACCCTGTAGTTTTAGGCTCTATTCGAATATTACTACTAAACAATTTTGACATTAGCTGCTTTCTGTGGCATAGAAATTGTATATGACCAAATTCAGACTCGAAGCAGTATCAGATGCTATTTTTGCTATAGTAATGACCTTACTGGTTATTGAAATCAAAGTACCGGAACTCCATTCGGCTTTTACTGAAGACAAACTTTTAGAGGAGTTACAACATCTTACGCCACTCTTTCTCTCTTTTTTCCTTAGCTTTGCCGTACTTACCACTTATTGGATTTTCCACGGATTCTTGATTAGCTTACTAGCTAAAAATACGGATAGAAACTTGGCCTATCTAAATTTGCTATTTTTCTCTTTTATCAGTCTGATTCCGTTTTCTTCACACTTACTTGGTACCTACCCTGCCAGTAAAATATCTGTAGCTTTTTACAGTATAAACATACTTATAATTTCTATTTTGATGTTTGTAATGCGGGAATATATTAAAACGTCTCGCACAATTGAAAATCCTGAGCTTTCATCACTTAACCTTACTAAAAAAGACAATTTGTATGGCAACGCCAGATTGCTGATTTCGATATTTTCTTCAATTTTCGCAGTCATTTTTAGTTTATTTAATATCAATATAGCTTACTTTTTCATTATAGCACCAATCGTTATCGGTTTAATACCTAATCTCTTGGCACTTATTATGAGAGTTACTAGACTTGATAAGTTGGCCGAAGAAGTCTAACTTGACATAAATTGCTCTACTATATACAGTTACTTTACTTTTAAAAGTAATAAGTATTTACTATGTCTTTTGATCAACTCGCATCTCAGGAAAGTCTTTAAAAAACAATTGAAGCATTAAAATCACACAACATTCAGGCTCAATTTGTAGAAACCAGAGAAGAAGCAAAACAGCTACTTTTAAATCTAATTCCTAAAGGTAGCGAAGTTATGGATATGACATCAGTTACGCTTGATGAAATTGGAGCTACTAATGAAATTCAAAATTCTGGAGAATATACTGCCCTAAAACCAAAATTGATGCAAATGAATAGGGAGATTGATTCTAAAAGAATGCAAGAAATGGGTGCAGCCCCTGATTATGTAATTGGTAGTGTCCATGCTGTTACTGAACAAGGTGAAGTTATAATAGCTTCTATGACCGGAAGCCAATTACCGGCATATGCTTTTGGAGCTAACAAAGTAATTTGGGTCATAGGTACTCAAAAGATTGTTTCCAATATGGAGCAAGGGATGAAAAGATTGTACGAATACACCTTACCGCTCGAGTCTGAAAGAGCAAAAATTGCATACGGCGTGCCAGGTAGTAGCGTAAATAAGATCTTAATCATAAATCAGGAAATTAATCCCGAAAGAATCAAGGTTATTTTTGTAAATGAGGCTCTAGGTTACTAAGCTCCAGGTATTAAATACTTTCTTCGAGCTCAATCAACAAATCACTCATTTTTACTTTTAATGCTTGAGAGATTTGATATATCTTCAATAGAGTTAGGTTTCTTTCACCCCTTTCCACAGCACCAATATATGTCCTATGAAGGCCGGTTAATCCGGCTAGTTCTTCTTGAGAGAAATTATTCATTAGTCTGTGTTTTTTAATTGCAAGGCCAAATTGGACGAGTATGTCAGATTTATTATTCATATTATATATTAATTTCATAGAAGAAAATTTTCTAAAGGTCTACAGTTAATATATCGCCAGACTAAGTGTAGCATGTAACTCTGCTCTTGACTAAAACCGTAGCTTTGTGTCAAATTCATAAACAACCCTTACCAAATTATGTTTAGACGTTTATTGTTGGTATTTACCGACCCGGAACTAAGATCTAAGTTGATCAAAATTGTATTATTATTGATTGCCGTCAGATTTTTAGCACATATCCCTATTCCTGTATTACAAACTCAAGACATCAGTCCTTTAATTGATTCTGATGCAGCTTTAGGCTTGTTGAATACAATTTCAGGTGGATCATACGGCCAGCTATCTTTTGTCATGCTTGGAGTTGGACCATATATTACCGCTTCTATTGTTATCCAACTTTTGGGTGTAATTGTACCTAAAATCAAAGAAATCCAAAAAGAAGAAGGAGAGCTTGGACAACAAAAAATCAACAGATGGACTAGAATTTTAACCGTACCATTAGCAGCTCTTCAAGCTTGGGGTATCTTGCAGTTTTTATCTAGCTCAAATGTAAATGGTGGAGCACAAATCCAATTACCTGCCGTACTAACCAAATCAGAAATAACTTGGGAAACTTTTGGATATTGGTTTGCTATAATTATGGCTATGGCAGCCGGTAGTATGATTATGATGTGGATTGGTGAAATCATCACTGAATACAAAATGGGTAATGGTATCTCACTCATGATTTTATCAGGTATCGTCGTAAGATTACCAAATCAATTAGTGAAATATTGGAATGCGGTTTATCCTAATTTCCAAGAACTTTTTAGCAAATTCAGTTTTCAAAAAGCTGCTAATCTAGAAGTTTGGAAAGCACTTTTATGGGGAAATCCTGCTTGGAACGCTGTAAGAAGTTTCTTACTTTTATTTTTGGTATTTTTTGCAGTACTGTTATTAGTTGTATTTGTTAATGACGCTGTTAGAAAATTAGTAGTAATTTATTCTCGACGTGGACATACAGAAGGAAAATCCAGGACATTATCAAGCGTAAAAGCCGATTTACCGATTAAAGTAAATATTGCTGGTGTATTACCAATTATCTTTGCGGTATCTTTTATCATGTTCCCTCAGATCATCGGCCGTTTCCTATTCACCTCCAATGTATCGCAAGTTCGTACGGTAGCTCAACAAGTAGATAATTACCTTAGTGTAAATAATAAAGAAAACACAGTTGCTCCGGAAAATTTACCAAAAGAAAACCTCGGATTTTATAACTCTAAAGATCCTGTCGCCCTTAAAGCTGCAGAAAACTACGACACAACAGTAGGACAAGAATTGTTCGGTTTCACATTAAGTACTCTTAAAGTAGATTATAATTATAAATTACCGGAAAATCCTACTGAGGATGACAAGAAAAGAGAAGAGGCTAAAAAGCTTAAGAATGTGTTTTTTGATGGTACTTTCTTAAGATTTGAGCTACCAAGTAATAATCTAGGATTTTTACCTGAATTTGGAGTAAGATGGAATGGAGTTCTAGCATATTCACTCTTTTACTTCTTGTTGATTATCTTCTTTACTTATTTCTACACTTCTACTATTGCCTTTAAAACCGATGACGTGGCTGAAAATCTCCAAAGAAGTGGAGCTTATGTTCCAGGATTCAAACCCGGTGAGGAAACTCAAAATTACTTGAGCTATGTAGCAAACAGATTAAATGTTGCAGGAAGTATTTTCTTGGCGCTGATTGCTATAATTCCTTTCTTCTTCAATAAGAGTTTGAATTTCGGTGACGGTACATTAAATGGAATTGTAGGTGGTACTACTCTATTAATCTTAGTATCTGTAACTATAGAAGTATTAAGAGCTATTGAGGCTCAAGCTACCTCTATTGATTATAATAGATTTACTAAGTACTAGACTTTTATTAGTAATTACAATCAAAGCTAAATTTCCCCTGTTTTCAGGGGTTGTTTTTTCGCTATTTAAGTGAAATTATAAGAGATATTAAACGTGAGATGCTCAAACTCTACAAAATAAAAATCATATCTGTTTTGACAATTATTTTATTTTCAATATCCTACTTAAATTAAGATTATTCATTACTAAATAGCTACTAATTAGTAGTATATAATAAATCATAATCTCAATAACACTAAATTTTGTTAGAGCTATATTTGGTAAGATTTTCCCGAGGTCATTGATCATGCTTAAAATAAATCCCTGCAAAATTCCACTAACCAGTAAAAATATTTCTCCTAAAAATGGTATCAAGCCAATCAAATTAAATAAAGTAATCAGTGGAATAACAGGCAAAATTAATATATTTATAAAAATTGAAAAGGGATTGAAGAAACCATTCAAATTTACAATTATCGGAAGAGTGAATAGAAAAGTAGATATAGTCGCCAGCAATGTGCTAAACAATTCTTTAAACCATTTAAATTCCACATCAAAGCTATCTTTACTACTCATAATCAAACCCAAAGTTGCCAAAAATGACAGTTGAAATGAAAGTGAACTCAAATATAACGGATTTACTAAGAGTAATATCATAGCACTGTATGCTAGCAACCTAAAACCGGAAATTTTCCTTCCTAAAAATGTTGTGACCAAAATTGAAAGCCCAATTCCGATTCCAGAGCGTAGTACCGGTGGCTCGGGACCCACCAACAACACAAGCAAAACTATACTAAATATAGCGCCTAACACCCTAGCAGATCTACTTAGCCTTAATTTAAGAAAAATATTTTCTACAAAACTCGCCAACAAAACTACTTGAAAACCTGAAACAGCCACCAAGTGAGTCAGGCCTAAATTTCTAAAATTTTGTTTAGTTTGATTAGTAAAATCTCCACTACCACCTAAAACTAACCCCTTAGATAAAGCATAAATATCTCTACAATTGTCTGAATAAATAAAACTCAGCACCTCTATAAAATCCGTACAAAAACTTTTCAGGTATAGGCTCGAAACAAATCTATTTATATTTTCCAGCGACTTCAAACTGATACAAATCAAATCACAATTTAAATTAATTTCTTTAAACTCTTTTAGCTTTAATTTTCCAATAATACCTAAACTCAGATCATAATTTACTTTATCATCCAAAAATACATATTCTTGGGCTTCAGTTCTTATTTTATACTCCCTACCTATTTCCATAACTTTTGGGGTCTCAACTATCCAAACACTGCCATCTTTCCAAACAGTATAGTTTAATTGTCCAAAGTTGTTCTTTTTCTGGCTTAGTACCCTAACTGTATTCGTTTCGTTACTTTTCAAATTGTTTTTATTCCTAAATTCTTGATAACTCAAGTGACAATTCCATAAAATCAGGGCTATCAACAAACATAAAAAATAATTAGCCGGATTTAAAAATTTTCTAAAAACCCTGCCACCCATATCAATTAAATTTATAGCCTTTGAAATCTACTTGCTTACCATTTACCAAAGTTATTTTACAGATCTCTAGATATGTATTCATAGAGCATTTTAAATAAGTTTTTAGTCCTTTGCCTGCTTTTATTTGCATCCAGCTATCTTTTTCAAAATAAACCTCAGCGCTGTCAGGCAATTTTTCAAAAACCGACCCACAATCCACAATTTTTATCTCTTGATCAAAATATTTGTCGTGAAATGTAGTGCCAGGGAAAGCTATGTAAGCTTTAAAATGATTATAAATTTCACTAGCTGATTGTCTATCTGGATCGACGATTTTATCTTCTTTTGTAAGTATTTTTGAGAAAGTAGCTTTATTAATATCTTGTTTTAACGACAATACTTTGAGTTCTAGATTATCGCCATCTCTTTCCAAAATTTGCAAAGCAGTCACAATTGCCCAAGTTTGGCTTCCCAATTCGCCCATTTTTTCCGCAATACCTATAAAATCATCGGTATTCTCCAAATCCACACCAGCTTGAAGCAATACATTTCCCGCATCCATTGTTCTGGTCATTTGTATCCAACTTAGGGCAATTTTGGCTTCACCTAACGCAATTGCAGTTTGTATAGGAGTAGGTCCACGATATAGAGGTAATTTAGAAGGGTGCCAGTTTATAAAGCCGTACTTAGCTTGATTAAGAATTTTTTCAGAGATGATTTGTCCAAAAGAAGCTACAATTGCTAAACCTAAATCATCTTCAACTAAATCTACAAATTCATCAAAAGCCTTATTTATTTTTTCGGGCAAAAACACCTGCAGACTATTTTTTCTGCTAAACTCCACAACAGGATTGGATACAACTTTATTCCTATTTTGGCGATCAGGCTGGCTAACTACACATTTTAAATTAATCTCTTTTTCTAATATATTTTGATTACTCAACAAAATTTCCTCCAATTCATCAATATTTTTAGGCCATGATAAATCATCAATATCTAATTGGGTTTTTAGTTTTTCTAGCTGCCCAAGTGTGATTTCCAACAGAGTTTTAGATTGATTTTGATGAACATTCTCAAGTATAGGTATAACAAAACTGGAAGATCCAAAAAAAGCAATATTTAACTTAGTCATTTTTTTAATTTTACATTTTTTACACGTTTTGTCCAAAATTTATAAGCTAAATAAACAATACCTATACCAACGACTAAATATATTAATCTAAGTAACCACCACTGATTTTCCGGAAAATTTTCTCTGAAGACTACTCCATAAGGATACCAATATGGTCTATTCAGGTAATGTCTGGCAATCCAATTTTGAGGAATTTGAATGAAACAACCACCTAAAATGCCTTGAGATATAGCAATTGATGTGAAAAAAATAATTAAACTAAGCTTGAAATGCGTATAATATCTATCAAATCTGGATTCAAAATGGTCCCTTCTAGGTAAGAAGCTTTCAAGAAGAAAAAAACTTGCCACAATAGCACCAAAAGTCCAGTAATAGGGATCATGGTATTTATCAATAGTTCGATTTATTGATTCCGCCTGCTCGTAAGTTAGATTTAACCATGACATACAATAAAATCCGGTTTGATTATAGTAATATATTTCAAATTAAAACAAATATTGGCTTTTCATTTTATATAATCTCACCAACTTCAACAAAATTAAACTTCGCAATTTAGCTAACCTTATTCGATCAAAAATAGATAATAATGGTTTTGCTTTAGTTACCTATTAGTATTTTTATGGGAATAACTAAATGCTCTAAGAAGGATTTTTATACATCCAAAAAAGTTCTTTATTTTCATCAGCTTGTCAATCTTTAGCTAAAAACACTTGACAATATCCTAAATTTACTGCTATTTTATACAAATATGGCAGACGCAAAAGGCGGCAAAAAAATAAAAGCCCAGATCAAACTAGTGATTAAAGCCGGAGCAGCAAATCCTGCACCTCCAGTAGGTTCTACCTTGGGACCACAAGGTATCAATTTAATGCAATTTTGTAAGGAATTCAATGAGAAAACCTCTACAATGACAGGTAGTGTACCTTGTATTGTAACTATTTATGATGATAGAAGTTTTGAATTTATTTTAAAGACTCCTGCAGTATCTGAATTGATTAAACAAGCACTTGGTATTACTTCAGGTTCAAACGACCCTCTCAAAAAGAAGGTAGGGTCTATCACAAAGACTCAAATTAGATCTATTGCCGAAAAGAAAATGGAGGATTTAAACTGTCATACTGTTGAATCAGCTGAAAAGCAAGTAGAAGGAACATGTAGAAGTATGGGCGTTAAAATTGCAGCATAATTGCTTAATTATATTTATGTCAGACAAATCTTTTTCAATCTCTGAAGCTATTAATCAGGGATGGCAAACATTTAGCAAAAATCTTAGTACTTATGCAATTGCTTTAGCAGTTTCTATAGTATTATACACTATTTCCGCAGTTTTCAGTGATGGCAAAAATGATACTCAAACAGCTTTAGAATCAATAGGTGCACTTATTTCATTTGCATTATCAACTATTGTGACTTTGGGATACATCAAAGTACTTTTAAAATTGCTTGAGGATAAAAAACCTGAAATTAGTGATTTCTTTTACTTTAAGTCTGGAATATTTAGTTACATTGTAGCTTCAATTTTACTAACTCCTTTAATTTTTATCGGATATATACTATTGATTATCCCGGGAATAATTTTAAGTATAAGATTTAGTCTTGTTTCATACTTTATTGCAGACAAAAACATGGGCCCTATTGATGCTATCGGAGCCAGTTGGAATGCTACAAAAGGTCAAACATTACAATTATTTCTATTTGGTCTAGCTAATTTAGGGTTAAATATATTAGGTCTATTAGCTTTGGGAATCGGGTTATTTATTACGGTTCCAGTATCTCAAACTGCAATGGCTTATGTTTACAAAAAATTGCTAGCTGAAGTTGAAAGTAACTCTGAAATCAAGGATGCTTCTGAAGTTGAAGTCATTCCAGCTGCTTAAAATCAACATTTAATTAAAACTTATTGGAAGAAATTTATTTCGCTAACACCAAATTATATATATGTCTAACAAGAATCAACCAAACCAAACAATCGTAAAAGGGCCAAAAAGATCAAAAAAATATAGATCTAACGCAGAAAAAATTAATCAAGCCTTAGCAGGACAAACTTCTCTGAGTTTAGAAAAAGCTGTAGAGCTCTTATTTAGCCTTGATCAACCAACTTTCAAGGAAGGTCCAATGGTAGAACTACATGTAAAATTGAATATTAACCCTACCAAAAGTGATCAATTAGTAAGAGGTAATATAGTATTACCAAACGGACTTGGAAAGAAAATCAGAATTGCAGCTTTTGTAAATCCTGAAAATGTAGATAAAGCTAAAAGCCTTGGTGCAGATGTGGCAGGTTCTGATGAATTAATTGAACAAATCAAAAATACAAGTGTTACTGATTTTGACATTGCTATTGCTGAACCGGAGATGATGAAAAAATTACCTTCAATTGCTAGAATTCTGGGTACAAGAGGTTTAATGCCTAACCCTAAATCCGGTACTGTTGGAGATAATTTAGAAGAGATTATTAACTTAATTAAAGCAGGTAAGGTTGATTACAAAAATGATAAAGGAGGAAATGTACATATTCCTTGTGGTAAAATCAACAGTAGTTTCAGTGTAGAAAAAATTACTGAAAATGTAAAAGCTGCTTTGGAATCCGTAGAGAAAGTTAAACCTGATGTAATCAAGAAAAAATATATTGTATCAGCTCACCTTACAAGTACCTTGAGTCCTAGTATTAAGATTGTATAATCTTACTTAACTTTAAAAATTTAATTATAAAACAGAGGGGCTTATGCCCCTTATAATTTTGACCTGTTGACTATAAAGATGAGTTATATAATTTTTTACTAAACGCTGTGCTATGCAAATTATTATTAATGCCGGGGGTACCGGAACTAGACTGTGGCCCTACTCTACTAATGAGACACCAAAACAATTTGTACCTTTAATTGATGAATACAGTTTTCTTAGAAAAACCTACAATCGCCTAATATCAGCTTTTAAGCCTGAACAGATTTGGGTTAATACTAATATTAAATTTAAAAATTTAGTTGAAGAGTCTTTGCCTACTCATTTTGAAGCAAGTCATATTTTAACAGAACCGGTGAAAAGAGATAACTTTGCAGCAATCATCTCACATGCTGCCGTTGTAGCTCACCACGTCGGTGTAGACGAGCCTTTGGTGTTTGTCCATGCAGATCATCTTATTTTAGAAAAAGATTGGCCAAAATTTAACCAGGCACTTAAAATAGCTGCCAACACTTTATTGAATAAGGAATTCGAGATTGTTACTGCGGCCGTCAAACCAAAGTTTCCAAATACTCAACTAGGCTATATTGAAATTGATCCTAAAAACACTAAAGAGTGTTACGAGCAGGCTGTGAAAGTAATGAGATTTAAAGAAAAACCTGATGTGGAAATGGCTGAAGAGTTTATCGCTTCAGGAAATTTTTTATGGAATCTCGGTTATTTTTCATTTACCTACAATACATTACTTGAAAATTTAAGAAAGTTTGATCCAAAAACTGTTGAAATTGTAGAAAAAATCAAACAGACCGGGCAGATAGATACAAATGACTACCTTCAATTACCAAAAATCGCTTTTGACTATGCAGTGGCTGAAAAAACTCCAAGCTTGGGCGTAATTGGTATTGATATTGACTGGGAAGATATTGGTAACTGGGAAATTGCTGCAAAATTTTTACCTAAATTAGTTGAAAACAAAAATCAGATTGAAATTTCAGGTACAAATAATAAAGTTAAATTGACTAATCAAAAAAGGAAAGTAGCTTTCATAGGAGTTTCAAATTTAGTTTTAGTTGAATCTGCAGAAGGAATTTTGGTTATTGACCCTAAATGTGCCGGTGATGTAAAAAAAGCTGCTGAATATTTCGAAAATTTAGAGTAGAGTCAATTTACTTAGGGAGCATTAACAAAATAACATATACGGCTTGTTTTATCAGTAGTTAAAGCAACTATTGTTTGTAACGAGGTAAAAAAGTAAGTTTTTGTGAAAAGAAACCGCTCTGGTACCCTGGTTAAGCTCATTTTTGAACTAGATATTCTAAAAACGGAATCATATTTTCTTTGGATACATAAAAATTAATTCTATTAATTTACACCATCTCACACAGTGAGAAGAAATTTGTTGTGTACGTATTCTTTTGTGTATTTTTATTGAATAGCTCCGAAATTAAATTTACAAAGCTAAAGCTCGAAAAACTACTTTTGACATAGTGCAAAAAATTGCTGATAATTGTTAGAATTTGCAATTTTAATGCAATTTACAGCGCATGTTAAAAAAGAGTCCTCTGCTTTATTTCGGTATTTTAATAGTTTGGACCGTGTTTTTAATCACCTTTTACCCTGATCTAAGCCAAGTAGTAAGAGATTCCTGGGATTTTAAAACTGATAAATTATCGCTAACTTTACTGAGAGCTAGCAGTATTTTAGCAGTAAGTCTAATAAGTTATTTTTGGCTGAATGGCTTAAAAGATATATTTTATACATTTGTTTACTGGTTTAGTGATAAAACAAAACTTAATTATAAGCCGTCTGCTTTAGGTTCAGTTTATCAAGATTTACCTCGAGTAGACCTAATTTATACTGTTTGTGACGATTTTGATGAATTTAGTTTATGGCAATCCATGCAACAAGAGTATCCAAGTCAGTTACTTACCTACTATATTTTGGATGACTCTAAAACTAAAAAATCAAGGGAAATAATTGATGAATTTGCACTCAAGCATAGTTTAAGAGTTATCAGAAGATTTTCAAGCAAAGGCTTTAAGGCCGGAAATATAAACTTTTGGCTAAAAAATAATCATAATCTAGCTCCTTTTTTTGTAATTCTAGATAGCGACGAGATTATTCCGCCTTCATTTATAAAAGGAATTTTACCTTATTTTGAGGATTCCCACATAGCAATTGCCCAAGCTAATCATATTGCTACTAGATCTGATACAATTTTTGCTAAACTATTTGCCGCCGGAGTTGATAGTCACTGGCCTACCTACCAATCAATTAAAAATCGTTACGGTTTTATGTCTTTGCTGGGGCATGGAGCGATGCTTAGGACTGCTGCAGTACAAAATGTAGGTGGTTTTCCGGAGATTGTAGCTGAAGATCTTGGTTTGGCTATTAATTTAGCAAAAATAGGGCAGAGAGTGGTTTTTGTGCCTGAAGTAGTTTGTCAGGAAACTTATCCGATTGATTACTTTGCTTTTAAAAAACGCCATACAAAGTGGACTATGGGTAATATGGAATTTATTAAAAAATTTAGCTCTTTATTTTTATTGAAAAAGTTAACTTGGTTTGAAAAACTGGATATACTGCTATTTACCTACAATTTACCACTAACAGTACTATTTATTACTTTCCTGCTGATTCATTTAATTATTTTCCCGATTTTAGGTTTTATCCCAAGATACGTAGATATTCTATTATTACCAACTGTATTGACTTTACTTGCCCCGCTACTTAATGATTTAATTTATTTTTTTAGAAAAATTGATCCTCTTGGCTACTTACGGTATTTTTTAGGAAGTATAGCTCTTTATGGAAGTTTGTATTTTATTTCTTTTTGGGCAGCTCTAAAAGCTTTATTTGGGCAGGCAGTATTTTTAGTAACTCCAAAAGTGGCGAGTGAAATTGGAATAGCTCAATCTTTTTGGAAAAATCGGTCAGAAATTATTTTTGCTACAGTTTTATTTAGTATTTCTTACATGATAGATCAGCCTTGGTCGGTAATTTTAATTGTCATACCTTCGTATTTATCTTTATTCTTAGGGCTTCTTAGTAATTTATACATCAAACCCAATAGATATAAGTATTTTACGGGAGCACTTGGCTTAACAATGATTATAGTAGGAATTTTACTAAGTTTCTCTATACCAAGTATCAGCAAAACTACAGGTCAGGTAGCGGGAGTGAGTGAAAAGAGGGATACAAATACAGACTTTAAACAATTACAAACTACTATCTCTAAGCCCGAAAATATCGATAAGGGAGTTAAGTGTTTACAAAATGCGGAGTTAGTAAAATGCTTTAGGTAAAGCAGCTAAACATTTAGCGCATTAAATACTAATCATTTTACAAAATGAAATATTGACAACAATACTAATATATTGGCTTCCTTATCTTATATGCATGCTCTAAAGATTGAAAATTTATCCAAAAAATATTCCAATGGAGTACAAGCTTTAAAAAATGTCAATTTAGAAATCAACCAAGGAGATTTTTTTGCTCTTTTGGGTGCAAATGGAGCGGGCAAAACCACTATTATAGGTATCACAACTGGCTTAGTAAACAAAACACAAGGTAAAGTGGAAGTTTTTAATACAGACATTGATACATATGCTACTGAAGCAAAAAAGTTGGTTGGTGTGGTTCCCCAAGAATTTAATTTTAGCATCTTTGAGAAAGTTATTGATATTGTTGTTTGGCAAGCAGGCTACTATGGTATCCCCAGAGCAGAAGCCATTCCTAGAGCAGAAGCACTTTTAGACCAATTAGGATTGGGCAACAAAAAATATGTTACGGCAAATACTTTATCTGGGGGGATGAAAAGAAGACTCATGATTGCTAGAGGCTTAATTCACAAGCCAAAATTATTAATTTTAGATGAACCTACAGCAGGTGTAGATGTAGAACTTAGAATTGGAATGTGGGAATTTTTGAAAAAGCTAAATCAAGAAGAGGGTGTCACTATACTTTTAACGACACATTACTTGGAAGAAGTGGAACAACTCTGTAGTAATGCAGCAATCATTAAAGACGGCGAAATTGTAAGAAAAGATACAGTAAAAAATCTACTAAACTCTTTAAATGAAGAACGCTATTTGATAGATGTGGAGGGAGATTTGAGTAAAATAAAGTCTGAGAAGTTTAAATTTGAGATTACAGACAATAATGCAGTTGAATTAATTGTAGTTAAGGGTCAGGATATAAATGATTTTACCACTGAATTGAGCCTAGCTAAAGTAAAAATGGTCGGAATTAGACCTAAAGGTAACAGACTAGAGGAATTATTTTTAAATATTTTGAAAGACACAGAAAACAAATAATATGTTTGCGAATTTATATTTAATGGCCCTAATAACAATTTTTAGAAAAGAAGTAGTCAGAATTTTGCGTATTTGGACACAAACGTTACTCCCTTCAGTAATTACTACAGTTTTGTATTTTCTAATTTTCGGTAAATTTATAGGGTCCCGTGTGGGTGAAATGAATGGCGTAAGCTATGTAGCTTTCATAGTCCCTGGACTTGTAATGATGGCAATTATCACAAATTCGTTTACTAACGTAGCTGGATCATTTTTTGGCGCAAAATTTCAAAAGAGTATTGAAGAAATACTTGTAGCGCCTGTTCCCAATTGGGTTATTGTAGCTGGGTATGTGCTTAGTGGTATGTTTAGAGGGTTTATTGTTGGTTTGATTGTATTAGTAATATCTCTGTTTTTTACAAATCTGAAAGTACACAATTTAGGCCTAGTAATTATATTTACTATTCTTACTTCTGCAGTATTTTCACTTGCCGGACTTACAAATGGAATGTTTGCGAAAAAATTTGATCACGTAATGATTGTACCAACCTTTGTGATTACTCCACTTACCTACCTAGGAGGAGTTTTTTATTCTATTTCAAGCTTACCTCCATTTTGGCAGAATGTCTCCAAATTGAACCCTGTACTGTATATGGTAGACGGCTTTAGATATGGTTTTTTTGGTGTAGAAGATATAAATATTTGGATAAGTCTAACTATACTTATTGTTTTAACTGTTGGCTTAACAATCATTAATCTAAATTTCCTAAACAAAGGAACTGGCCTGAAAGCATAATCTACACAATTTGTAACTACAAAAATATTTTTTCTAAATCAAAAACCGCCCTTAGAGGCGGCCTGATATTGTTGCAACTATATAATTTTCTCTAATTACTTCGATTTCCCCCCTTTATGTCCAATTGCTGAATATGACGGTGCTTCACCCCTTTCTGCAGCTCTTTTTCTGGCCTCACCACCTTTTTTGGCAATTTCATATCTTTTTTGGGGACTCATGGAAGCAAATCCCTTACGTTTATTACCATTTGTTTCTTCATCATCTTCCTCTTCACCATTCATATTTGCACTTTTTTGGCCCTGTTTTGCTTTGCCATTAACCGCTTTAGAAGAGAATAATATATGTCGCTTTGTGTATGTTGAAAATTCTATTGCGTTAAAAATACTCATACGCAAGTCTGTTAAATTTGAAATACTTCTTGCGAGAAGTGTACTAATTGTAAAGGTACACCATAGAGTTTGTCAACGTTTTTTTAGTTAAGGCCTACTTAAGGTAGAATTTTATAGCTGCCTAATTACTTAGGTTATCCAGCACCTCTCTAACCTGATTAACCCCTGAAACACAGTATGTAGTACCGCCTAGATTTGAGAAAGCATTGCATGTTCTAGAAGAATCATCTATTAATATACAGTCTTTGATGTCTACACCCAATTCTGAACATTTTTCTAAAAAATACTTACCATTTTCGGTTGTTTTAAGCATTTTTATGTCATAAGAATTGTTTATCTCATCAAATACCTCTGTTAAAAGTGGATTATTTGGTAAGGTAAATCGGTTAAATGAATCCATATTTCCTGTAGCCAATATGCAATAAAACTTACTTTTCAGCTCCTTAATTATCTTAAGTAGTTCTACAGAAATATCCAAATCCTCACATTCTTGTTGAAAAGTTTCAAAAGCTTCAGTAAAAGGAATACCGGTTTCTTTGCTTATTAATTCATGTATTTCTTCAGAAGTATATTTACCAATCATCCAATCATCAAATATTTCCCTGTTCTCAACAAACAAAAAATTGGTTATTTTACTATGAAAAGGGTTTAATTTGTGTTCGGGATCGCTAAAGGTAGACCAAAACTTATTATAGGACAACACACCATTAAAGTCACAAAATAGAATTGGTTTGGAATACATAATGTTTTTATTATAAAGCAATAAACTGGATTTTGACAAATCAACTGATTTCGCTTGCCCATTACCAATTAGCAGCTTCCTACAGGGAATCTCTTGTCAATGTGCAGAATCATTGGTATAATTAAATATAATACAAACAAAAAAAATATGTCAGCATCAGAAACAAACACAGCAACAGCCAAAACAACCACTAGTGCTAAATCTCTACTTAAAAAACTAGTATTACCGCTATTTATTTTATCACTTCTTGGTAATAATTGTTTTAGGCAGTATCATAAGCTTAGTATTATTTACAAATATTCTTGACTATACAGCTCTAAATTTAACATTACCTAGATTCTGCGAGCAATTGGAAAATAATAAAGATATTAAAGCTGGATTTCCGAAGCTTAATATTTGTACTATCAATACTTATTGTGAAACTGTACAAAAGGATACATCCGAGGCAGCTAAAGAATTATATAATGAAAACTGTGTAGCTAACGAGAAATAACAATAATGCAAAAAAGAGGACAACATCAACAATTCCTTAATAACTTATATATCAATTTCCCCAAACAAAAAACCGGCTTTATGCCGGCTAAATTATAGGTTGTGTAACTAAAATTAATTGATTACAAAATCAGACAAATCTTCGTCTATAGTTGGAATTTCAGCTTTACTAGTTGATTCGGTAGAGCTAGGAGCTGATGGCATTGTATCTGTATCATCGTTATCATCCCTTAGCTTTTTATCTGCACTATAGCGTATAGTACCGTCAGGCTCCAAGAAATTTAATCTTAAATTCATTTTATTAGCCTTACCAACAGCACGCATAAGAGTCCTAATAGCTGTTGACATGCTACCACTTCTACCAATTATAATTCCCATATCTTTGCTATTTACCATTACGGACAAAAGCACTCCTTGTTCATCTAGCTCTCTCTCTATTTTAATATCATCGGGTTCGGTAACTAAGTTAACCAAAATATTATGCAAAATTTGTACGTCAATACTATCAGACATGGTCATAATAACTAAAAAATATTATAAATTATATTAAATTTTGCTTTTTAAATAAGCTTTTTACTGAATCAGATATTTCTATATTTAAAGTAACATAATACTTTACTCTCTCTGCATTTAATATAGCTTCCTTAGTATATGGATTGTACCAACCTAAGCTTTCATGAAATTTCTTTGTTGGGTGGGATTTTTTATCTGCAACCACAACACGGTATGATTTACGGTGTTTTCTACCTAAAGGTTTAAATCTAATTACTAACATAATATAACAAACTATTCTATTTTTTAAGCTACTCTTCTTGAATAATACTCAACAACTGCACCGATCTTGAAATCTGTAGGTAAATCTGTCTCTAGAGGTAGATTCAATACTTTAATCTCAAGTTTTTTAGAGTTATCAAGCCAAGACGGAACATCATTAGGAATTAACAATTGGAAGTTAGTCCAGAAAGGACTTTTCATTTTATTGGCTTTAATAGTGATAACTTCACCTACAGAAACAGTATATGAAGGAATGTCTACTCTTTTACCATTGATTGCAAAATGGCCGTGAGCAACTAATTGTCTAGCTTGAGAGCGTGAATTAGCAAGTCCTCCTCTATAAATTACATTATCCAACCTACGTTCTAGTAAAGCTAAGGCGATTTTACCTGTATCACCTGTTTGCTTGAAAGATTTTTTAAACAAATTAATCAATGGTTTTTCCATCAATCCATAAGTAAATCTGACTGCTTGTTTTTCTAAAAGTTGCTTACCGTACTCAGAAACTTTACCTGGTCTATTTCTTCCATGTTCCCCTGCTTTATAAGGTTTTTTTGTAAAATCATCTTTTGCAGAATAACTGCGAGGACCTTTTAGATACAAATTTTTACCTACTCTCTTGGATAATTTAGTTTTACTGCCTGTATATCTTGCCATATTCTAATAAAATATTATTTCAATTATTACACTCTTCTTCTCTTTTTAGCTCTGGTACCTCCAAATGGAAATCCTGTTACATCTTTGATAGATTCAATTTGTAAGTCAGTTGATTGAATAGTTCTCAAAAATGAATCTCTACCCATACCTGCACCACGTATAACTAAGTGAACTGTACTTGCTTCTACTTGTCTTACTCTATCCAATACTTCTTCAGTAGCTCTTTGTGCTGCAAAAGGAGTCGATTTCTTTGAACCTTTAAATCCTACTTTACCACTACTTGTCCAAGCCAGTACTTTACCTTGTAAATCTGTTAAGGTAATAATACTGTTGTTAAATTCAGCTCGGAGAAAAATTCTTACAATAGGATACTTTTGCTTGATTTTTACTTTCTTATTGGTCTTTAATTTAGTTGTATTCTTTGCCATAATATTTTAATAGATAATATACTAGGTTTTAGCAGCAGATTTAGCTCTTCCGCTACCTCCTGTCTTTCTTGCATTTCCTCTTCTAGTTCTTGAGTTAGTTCTAGTAGTCTGACCTCTTACAGGTAAGTTTAACTTATGTTTTAAGCCTCTCCAAGTGCTTAGATCGACCAATCTCTTGATATCAGACATTGTCTTTCTTCTTAGATCAGCTTCAATAAGGTAGCCAGTTTCAATGTGATTTCTCAAGTCAATAATTTGCTGTTCATCAAGATCACCTAAAGAACTTGTAGGATCAATGTTAAAATGCTTTAAAACAACTTTCACATTTGTCTTACCAATACCTTTAATAGGAGTAAGAGCAAATTTGATCTGCTTTTTAGGATTTAAAGTTACACCTGCAATACGTATCATAAACAATTATTAATATTTCATTTTCTTTTTTTTCTTGAGAGGGATTGGTTGTCTTGCATTTATTTTGTTACCTAGAGTAGCATCATCAAAAGCGTAAAATCTCAATATACCTTTTCTTCTAGTAAAATAACCTTGAGCCATTCTACCTCTTCTGGACAACTTATTACCTCTACCTTTTAAAGATACTAGTACTTTCATAATATTATATTAAATCTTTTTCTCTACAGCTAAATTAGCATTAACTGGGGGCTGATTACTATCTTTAGGATTCAAGAGATTATTTTGATTATTGTCAACAGCAGTTTTTTCTATATTTAGTCTCTGAATTATAACCCCTCTTGTAATTCCTTTTTCAGCGTCAATGTCGGTTTCGGGATCAACTTCAATAGTAACAAAATCTCCTTTGATAATCTTGATGTTTCTTACTTTAAACATTGTTTTAATTTGTGAGTCAATAACTAAGGGCTCTAGGCCTTTATTTCTATCAACCCTTACTTTAAACCTAGTACCGGGTAAAGTTTCAATTACCTTGCCATCAAAATATATTTTATCTTCTTTGCGCTTGCTGATATTATTTCGTCTTTTTTTCATTGGAGTTAGGGTTGAATAAGAATGTATAGCTCACATGGATATATTGAGCTAGAATAGCATAAATTTAAAACTAACTATTCGCTTTTGTCAAGATAAACAATATAGACATTTTTTGGATTTTTTTTGAAAAACAAGGGTAAGACTTAATTTAGTTCTTCAATAAATTTGCTCAGTAATAATGGTATTTCTTCAATATTATTATATCTGTGAAATCTAAAGTTGGGATAGTTAACTAACCTCGGTCAATAAACTCAGCTCTACTAGACGGATCAGGTTTTTCGCTTTCATTTAAAGTTAGATTTTTCAAAAATGGATCACTTTGTCCTGCTTCATAAGCCATTTGATAGGCTAACATTCTGTAATTTATGTGGCCACCGGGACGTACTCTAAGCTTGGTGAGATAACTAATTTCTTTGGGTGAACCATGAAACCACATTTTCATTACATGAGCAAAGGGCAATAATTGCAAAAATAGATATTTAGGAAACCACTCAGTTTTTTCGATTGATTCCATGAATTCCTTTAATCTTTGATAGTAGTTTATCAAATCAGCTTCAAAACTTTCCCTTACATCGCTTAATAAAGGATTTTCAGTTAGGTAGGCTGGAAGTGTATACCCCAAATTATAGTTGTCCAAGTAATCCGTTTCCGCAGCAATTATAGGTATAAATCTACCCCAAGCTCGATGTCTATTTAGATCCCTACCCTCTCCGACTGAACAATACAAAACAAAACTATGAGTATTTATCCTAAATTGTCCGCCCATTTGTTGATGATGATTGTAATTTTTCAAAACTACACTGCTTAGTTCTTCTTTTCTACTATCTGACAATGCGTTTAGCCAGGTAATTAGCCATTCTTCGTCAAGTGTAGGGTAAATTGTCAAAATATTTTGAGCTATTACCTTAAGCCCGGCCGAAATATCCTGATTTATTAATTTAGTCTTTAGCTCTTTATATCCGAAATCGCGATCAAATCTAGCTATGCTCAAAAAATCATTATCAAGCAAGTAAGTTTGCAAACCAACTATATTTGAGCTGGTTGTCTCATCAGCGCTTGTGTAGCGAATTAAGTCGGGAGCCTCAGGTGTATAGCCAATACTTGTAGCAAATTCAGAGTCCGGGGCAAATAACAATTCTAACTGCTCAGCTAAATGATTTAATTCCTTAGCTTTTGAAGCCTTAAACTGAGAAATAATTCTGGCCCATTCTCTGGCAGCCGTTATCCAACAAATTGAGGTGCGATTACTAGTTCCACTTAGTAGAAAATATCTTGCTGAATCAAATACTCTTGCAGTAAGTGCCCCAGTCTGTTTTTTATCGTTTGAATCAATTTCGTAAACCTCGGTATATTTTTCGCTTAGAATATCAACATATTTTCTGTAATTTGAGAAAGATAGCTCCTGCAATTCAGTAAATTTTTGACTTATTTTTGTATATTCAGGTGAATTTTTTAAGCTTGCTAGCTCTTCAGTAGTAAAATAGTTGTCTAAATTGTCAAGGGTATTTTCACTAAAATCTTGATACCTGGTGGATCTTTCTTGGCCACCCCCTACAGAAGTTTCATTGTAAAATTTGCAAGCATGAATTTGAGGTATGTTTTCGATATAAGCAAAGAGCTGGGCCATATCAGCTACAGAGGCATGGCCATAATTTCTAAAAATCGCAGCCAATTTTTCATTTGCAGTTTTTTTCGCTTCTTTTATTTCTTTAAATAAATCTTGAGCAGATAAATCTGATCTGGAATATCTCGCCCCGGCAAATGCCATGATTGAGGCAGTTTGCTTGCCTGAATTTGGTAAAGCTGTTCTAACAGTATAGTTAGTTCTAGAATCGTGCAGAGAAACCAAAACTAAATCAGTCTTGTCTGGGTCAGAAACTGTGAAGGTGAAATAATCGTTGTATTTATACATAAAATAGCTGTTAGCCAAAAATTACAAATAATTTCCAGGTTGTCCAATTGTCTTATGAATTATAATCCTCTACCACTCCAAATGCTTTTATTGGAGGCTAACTTTCTCCTCCCCTACCCTTGATTTTTCCTCCAAAAATTTTAACTTGTTTATTTAAATTTAATCTTGCAACTAGTTCAGGTAATGTTTTAAAAAACTGTTTTTCTGTATCCAAACTCGAATCAAAATTATAGCCTGTATAAAAATGCAGTTCGTTATTTAAAAAGTAACCACGGCAATTCTCAACAATTATCTTATCAGCATCCAATTCACTAAAACCCATATTTAGAAGCCACTCCAGATGTGACCACTCCACATTTAACGGAGCAATTAACAACATATCAGAAATGCACAAAAAAGCTCTTCTAGTTTGATGAAAATTTTTAACTTCCTCTGTATCTTGTAACTGCTGCTTTTTAAAATCCTCATCCATATTACTTGGAAAAATTTTGCCACATTTCACTTGCCTGCACAGTTCCAGCTCCATAATATTTACTGTTCAAATCTTTATGGCCGTAGGGTTTTTGTGCAGGAGTTTTTAATTCGTAAAAGGCAATTTGGCCAATTTTCATTCCAGGATACAATTTAATCGCCACGTTATTTACATTGGCAAGTTCCAGAGTGGCATTTAAAACGTTGCCTGGATCAATAAAACCTGCTGTAGTATGTACAATTAAACCGAGCCGAGCAAGACTACTTTTACCCATCAACTGGCAAGCGTACTTTGGACCTGCACCAAATCTATCAAGAGTAGCTGCAAGAACAAATTCATTCGGATGAATGGTGAAAAAGTCTTCATCAGATTTTAATTTGATTTTGTACATATGTTCACTCATTGGTTCACGTGGATCAATACAACCAAGTTTGTGACTTTTAAATACTAAAAAATCGTAACCTAAAAGCACGTCATAACTAGCGGGTTGCAATCTTTTTTCATCAAAATCATCAATCAAAATATCTCCGGCATTTAGGGCATTTTTTATATCAATATCGGATAGCTGCATAAAATATTATTTTTTTATACTAGTGATTATTTTAGGACTTTGTCAATTTAGATATAACTCAAGATTTTTGATTATTTATTTAAGAAATTTTTAACTTTTTGGACTCTTTCTTCAACTGTGCCTGTAGCTATCAAATAATTTTCCGGTACGAGCCATTTATCAATATAACTTTTCATGATTTTATCTACTTGTGCTCTTGTACTGACATTTGCTCTTAAGTGTTCATTTTCCGCTTCAAATTCAATGGGTGTATAAACAAAATGAGTATAGGATTTTAACCGTTCTTTTACTAATTGTTCAAAAATCTTTAATTGGGACTCACTCATACTCGCACTTAAAACAGTATAACCTAGTATATCAATCACGGTCCTATCAGCTACAAAGCCATCTTTTCCTTCAATGTCCTCCCTTTCAATCTGCTTCAGTAGCATATAATTTTGAAACACACTTCTAGCGTCTGAAGGCATTTTTTCAAAATCAGTTACTCCAAAATTCTGCCAGGTACTTCTTATAGTCCCGCTAATAGAAAGTAAATTTAATTCAGGAGCTAAAATTTCAACCAGGGTAGTTTTCCCGGTGCCATGAGCTCCACAAAATCCGATTTTGTACATACTTTGTAAATATTTTAGAAACACTGTCATGTCAATTGGACGATTATCAATTAAAAAGTATTTGAGTAATGCAATATTTGTAACAAAAAATTTCTTGACTTAGACCTCAATACTTCTTATACTCATTTTACGTTTTTTAAAATACAAACACAAATATGAATTCAGAATCAAAGCGACTTTTTTCGTCTTTTTTTATGGCCGGGTTTGAATGTACCTATGCTTTAAATGAAGAGCGAAAACGCATGGACTTACTAGCAGATACACTACACGATCAAAACATTATAGAAGATTATAAATTAATAAAAGACCTGGGGATTACCACAGCTAGAGAAGGGCTTAGCTGGAGTCAAATAGATAAAAACAACGGAAATTACGATTTTTCCCGATTTGAACCCATGATGCAGGCCGCCAAAGAAGCCGGTATTCAACAAATTTGGGACCTCAATCATTTTGACTATCCTGAATATTTAGATCCTTTTAGTCAGGATTTTATTGAGCAATTTGCCGTTTATGGCAAGGAATGTGTAAAAATAATTCGTAAATACCAAACGGACACTATTTTTATTGTTCCTTTTAATGAAATTTCTTTTTTTGCTTGGATAGCCGGCAGGATGGGTTATTGGGCTCCTTATAAAGCTGATAAAGAAAGTGAATTGAAGTTAAAAATCCAGCTGGTAAAAGCTAATATTGCAGTGCAAGAAGCTATTTGGTCTGTAGATAAAAATGTTAGATTTATTCAAGTGGACCCTTTTATAGAAAGACAGTTCAGGCGTAATAGCAGTAAATCGCAAAGAGCTGCAGTGCAAGAGTATAATAGCCAGATAAAGTTTAGAGCTTGGGATATGTTGGCTGGTAAATCGGATCCTGAAATAGGCGGAGACCCTAAGTATCTTGATATTATTGGAATAAATTATTACTACGATAATCAGGAACGGGTAACTCCAGAAATAACAAAGCAGGGTTCTTATTTATACAAAACCATCGCTTGGAATAGTAAGCATAGAAAAAGGATTTGTGACATGTTAGAGCCTGTATATAAAAAATATAATAGGCCTTTGGTAATTACTGAAACGGGAGCTTACGGAAATAAACGAAAGGAGTGGTGGGCCAGAATTCTTAAAGAAATTGATGAGGCTAAAAATAGAAATGTTCCGATTTTGGGTGTATGTGCCTACCCTGTACTTGACCGTCCTGAGAAGTCTGGTTTTTTGGCAGCAAACTCGGGATTATGGGATTTTAAAGAAAATGACCCTACTTGTAAACGTATTCCTCATGAAGAAACTTTGGGAGTTATTAAAAATTATATTGACAAAGCTGGATCTAAAGATTTATAAAAGGTTAAAACTAAATATTATTTAATCACGTTAATAATAATCTATATGAAAGTAAAATTTTCAGAAGCCCCATTATTTGAAACACAACAATTCCATGACGTCAAAGATCCTTGCCCCGTTTGGGACGGCAACACCTGGCATATTTACGGCTCTGGAGGCTCAAGCCAAAATGAAGTCTGGAAAATTTTGCACATTACTGCACCAACCCTAGACGGCCCCTGGACTGAGCAACAGCCTGCTATCCTGGAAGGTGTAAAAGGTGACCACGTAGCAGCCCCAGGTATAATTTACAATCCTGACACAAAGCTATTCAATATGTTTATCCAAACGGATTTCATGTCGCTTGGTGGCACCATAGAACGTCTTGTTTCAGCTGATGGGCAGTTTTTTGAACATACAGACACAGTGCTTAAACCGCTAGAGAACGAAAAGGAGGCCGGAATTTATGATCCACACCCTGCAGTAATCAAAGGAGAAAAGTATTTAACCTACTCGGGTACTGCACAAATAGGCCGCCCTGACATATACATTGCAAAAAGTACAAACAATACTTGGAAAGGGCCTTGGGAAAGAATGGGAACCATTTTAAAGCATGAAGAAGTTGAACATCACAATCAATTAAATCACGAAGATTATGAGTGGGGCTTGGAAGGCTCACAGCTTATTGAATTGCCTAATGGAAAAGTTTTATTAAATGCAGTCTGTTTCTTGCCGGAGGGAGCCAGAGGTACAAGACAAAGAATCTTTTTTGCAGTTGCAGATAATGTTTACGGACCGTATAAAACTTTAGGCCCTATTTTGACTCCAACTACAGAAGGTTGGGCCTCAGGAGAAAATGGGCATGCATCAGCTATAATACTGGATGACACTTTACATTTATTTTATCAAGCCAGACCGGCACATATGAACAAAATAAATAATTGGCGTTATGGACATGCAAAATTTGATGTAAAGGATATTATGGATTTGGTAGACCAAAGTATCGCTGCTGCTCACTAGTTCAAAACTTTAGTTCACTCAACCCTGAGCTCTTTTAATCTTTTTTCTCTAATCTTTTAGCTATATTATTTAGCCCTTCACCATAAACAGACAACATCGTCTTATAAAATTTTACATCTAGTGCTGAATAGATTTTACTATATTCCTGCACTTCCATGTTATATCTTTCCCAAAATTGTGCTTCACTCATTCTTGGCAGGAAAAAGAACATTCTATTAAAAACATTACCTTTGTAGCTCTTTTGCAGGATTGAAATTTTTTCTTCAAACTCCTTTTTCAGTTCTTCTTTTCTAGTTTCAAAATTATCTAGTACCTTTTTGACTTCCGATTTTATACCATTTAACTCACTAGCCTGATTATTTAAATTTATCTCAAAATCATCTAACTTTACCTGTAATTCTCTGGTATCATGATAGTATTTATCCAAAATTTCTTCTTTACTTAACTCTTTTAAATCGGTTCCAGTACTTAATATTTTAGCTAGCTCATTTTCCAGAAAATTGTGAGCCTCTTTTAAAGAAACAAAATCTTTATCATTACCACCTTGGTCAGGGTGTTTTTCTTTAGCCAGCTTCTTAAAAAGATCCTTAAGGCCCTTAATACTAAGATTATCTAAACTTTCCAGTTCAAATACCTCTAAAGCTCTTTTCAAATTCATATTTTGTTTACTTTTGACCTCAAAACAGCCTTTTGTCAAGACTTTTAAAGTATTAAAACTTTTTTATAAAGCCGGCCTTATCTCTAGCAAATTCTTCAGAGGCAAAACAAATATCAGGTTTTATTCTATCAAAACGCGGGTTATCTTTAGTATAATAACTACCCGAATTGTCGGAAAAAGTACCTTTAATGCTGTAATTCTCAGGGCAAACAGGTTGTTGACCGGCTTTTATCCAATAGGCCCCTTCAACATCTAGTGCCTTTACTTCTATACTTGATTGTTTAATTGCAGGATTATTGCTGATAGTAACTTCCTCTTTCTCTTTAATACTTGCTTTAGCATTTTTGTAGCCAAACCAAAAACCGGTTACGAATATAACCAGTACTAAAAACCCTATCCCTAAAATATTTAGCAATTTGGCACTTTTTTGCATCGGTATTAATATTAAACAATACTAAGCTACCCCTTGTAGATTCATTTTCTTTTTCAAGGTTCTCAAAGCTCGTGTTGAAATTTTAATTCGTTTGTTCCCGATTTTAATTCTCTGAAGATTAGCCCTAACTCTGGTAATAGTAGATTGCATTGACTTTGTTCTCTTATGTACCTTTTTATAACTAACTCCGGTAATAGCGCAACTTGCAGGCATATATATCTCTAAACTTCTCTAGTAATTTAATTTTGTCAAGGAGCTCTCTAAATTAAGATCTAGGATTAGCCCTATTAGATTGGGTTTCGTTGGATTTTAGATAAATATTATCTATCTCATCTTTAATGTCGGATTTTTTATCACTATTGGTCTTGGTAGCCTCTTCAAGCTTTTGTTGCTGAGTTACCAGCTCTTCTTCTGACTTTTTAAGTTTTTCTTCACTTATTTCGGGTAAAAGCTGCGGTACTGTATTTACAAACCTAATACTCTTTTTTATTTCAGCTACATAGTCAGCAATCCTATCATTCAATTCAAGCTGAGTAGTTACCAATTTATCATTTTCTGCTGCCTGTGTCTCCCAAAGATCTCTGATTTTGTTTTTATCTTCTCTCTGAGCTTTAACCTGAGCTTGAAGTTGTTCTGTGTCCGTTTTGTATTTTATCTGTAATTCAGTGAGCTGAAACTGACTATATATATTTAATCCCAGTGAGCCCACTAGAAGCAAAAATAGTAAAATCGAAAAAAACACGTAGGGTTTCATAGAAAAATTAATCAGGTATCACACTAATTTCTAGGCTCTGGTCTTTTTGAATATCACCGCCAAGATCAGTAAATGTTTTCTTGTCTAAGATTAAAAGTACATCGTTGGGCAAGACTCGAACATCTCCTACAACTAAAGATAATTTCTCATTTTTACTACTAATTGCAAGACCTTTACCTAAACCAAATTTGTCTGTAGATACAGGTGTTTGAGCCTTACTATCCCAAATAGCTCTACCTTGATAAATTTTACCTTTAGGATTTGTGTTTTCTACAGTTTTAAAGTCTATTGCACCACTTCCAATTTCGCCTATCTGCTTAACTGAGCTTGTATTTGTTAAGGTATCTTGAATTGACCTTTTTTCTTGTGCTCCGAGCACATTACCAGCTGTCCTAGGACCGATAAAAACCGGTACCATTAAGAGGCAAAGTAGAAAAAGTGTAATCAATTTGGTTTTTAATGACATAAGTTAATGTGTTTTTATTTTTGTCTTTTCACCAATTTATATCTTAAGTATAACCTCTTTTTAAGTCTCTGTCAAAACTGATCTGCTGATTGAAAATAAATCCCGGAAATTTTACGCTATCGGAATTAATTTATAACTTATACTCCAAGCCAAGATTTGATAAAATATCTAAATTCTTTATAAGCCAAAGCTTTCTGCATATTCCTAATTGCGTAGCTCTCCAATTTGCTATAAAAATCTCCGGCTAAAGACATCCCAATAATTTGATCGGAGTTTTGTCTGATTACTAATTTGGCAAATCCTTCAAAAATAGAGGAATCAATAATTTCAATTTTAATATCCGAACCGTATTGCGAAACTGCTTCAGTTTCCGTTAACCCAACAGTCATTACAGGATTTTCGGTTTCAATTTTTACGTATTGAGTTTGAAGTGGGTAAATTTCAGCATTGTATATTCCAGGAAAAAAACCATTTGTAACCTTACCTATATGATTATTAGAGTTGGAAAGATTGTGAGCGTATTTCATTTTTTCTAGAAATGTGTAGGTTACGGCAAATTTATTTAGGTGATTGATATTACCATTACATTCTCCAAGAGCATAAACATATTTTTGTTGGGTATTGTATTTATGACCTACAAGCACACCTCTTGGTAAATAGTTAATTCCTATCTTTTGTAAATGCAGAGCGTCGTCTTGGAATATTTCTTTAATTGATACAAATAGGTGAGATGATTTAAACTTTTTTTTATTTTGATTTTCAAGTATGACTTGTCCTGTTTCTTGACTTACTTTAGATATTTTTTGCTTAAAATTAAACTCCACTTGTTTGGCTAGTAGTTTTTTGATTAAGTAATTATAAGTACTTTTATCTAAGTATTTGATGCCTGAAATTGATTCTTTTTGTTCGAAAAAACTTACTTTTACACCTAAATTTGCATAAATGTCAGCTACTTCCAAATTTTCAGCAGTAATACCGATGATAGATAAGGTACTTGGAATATCCTGTAAAGTAAAGGCGTTGTGCTTATGTAAAAAGTTTATATCTATCAGACCATTAATATTGGGCGGTACAATAGTATTTTTTCCAACAGCCAAAACTACTTCTTTAAAACTTATTAAATGTCTTTCCGTATCTGAATTTACCTCTACTAAAGTCTTTGAAGTAAACTCCGCTACACCTCTAACTAGATGTAAGTTTTTACTTAGGCTTAGGGATTTATTGATTTTTTCCCTGTAGTTACTAATTTGAGCAGAAATTTTTTGATTGATTTTTTGACGGTACTTTCTTAGCACCATAAAAGTATCAGGATGATCTTTAAAAATCTTCAAGCTGTCGGAAAACTCCCTAGCATAGTTAGTTAAAAGCTTTTTAGGTATCTCATATGAATATAGGTACGCTCCTCCCGGTTCTCCCTGTTCCACTAAAATCACCTCTTTGCCTGTTTCAGCAAGAGTAAGGGCGGTAATTAGACCAGTTTGGCCGGCCCCAATGATTAAGTAGTCACAGTTGAGCATATATAAATAGGTGCCTCTGAATATGAAGATTGTCAAGAATATCTAATTTGACTTTTAATTAGTACTTAGCTAGTTTTGATTTTATGCAAAAAATATCTTATTTGGGTATTCCAGGGTCTTTTTTTTATGAAGCGGCCAATAAATATTTTGGACAAGAAGAGCAATATGTGGAAGCGACTAATTTTAGAGAAATTTTTGAACAATTAAATACATATAAAACAAATTCCGCTATTTTAGCAATAGAAAATAGTTTGGCCGGCTCAATAGCTCAAAATTACGATTTCTTATATCAATATTCGGTAGAAATAATTGGAGAAATATATTTACCAATAAATCAGTGTTTACTTGGGCTGACAGATGATGTTAAGCAGTTGAAAAAGGTACTTTCACACCCTATGGCCTTAGCTCAATGTGAAAAGTTTTTTAAAATGCATCCTGAACTTGAAAGAGCTGAGTTTTTAAGTACTGCCGATGCTGCTAGATTTGTACAACAAAATCAGGATACTTCTATAGCTGCTATTGCCGGTTCTCAATGCGCAGAATTATATAACTTGGAGATTATTCAAACCAATATTCAAGACGATCCTAATAATTGGACGAGATTTGTAGCAATCAAATTAAATGAAAGTGATACAATTTTAAGTCTGGACAGTAACAAAGCATCTCTAGCTTTTACACTAGACCATGTTCCGGGCAGTTTACATAGCTTTCTTGATCTTTTTGCCGGGCAAGGTATAAACCTCACCAAAATTGAATCTAGACCTATTCAGCACAAACCTTTTGAGTATATTTTTTACGTTGACTTTGAATTTGAACAGGCTGACTTAAGCAAAACTTTAGAATTAGTTCATAAAGCTTTTAAATTTACAAAAAACCATAAGATCTTAGGGATTTATAAAAGCAGTAGACCTGTAAATTAATAATTAGCAAACAAAATGAGCTTGTATCAGAACACCAAAGCAAGCTTTAGAAACAAAAACTAATAACCCCCAAAAGGGGGCTAAATTATGAACTAATTTCTTGCTTATGTTGATAGAAAGCTTATTTTATTCCTCTCCAACCATTTCAAGCTCGTCAAATTCTTCTTGAACTTCAGCTTCCATGGCTTTTTTAGGATCAAATCCTGTACCGGCAGGAATCAACTGACCTAAAATTACATTTTCTTTTAATCCAAGTAAATTATCTTTTCTACCGCTAATTACAGCTTCTACTAGTACTCTGGCAGTTTCCTGGAAAGATGCCGCAGATAAGAATGATTCTGTAGATAAAGAAGCTCTAGAGATACCTGTAATAACACGTTTAAAGGTAATAATCTTTTTATGGTTACCAGCTAAGCTCTTATTTTGAGCTAAAATTACAGAGAAACTCACAAGATCACCTGTAATAAAATCGCTTTCTCCAGGATCAATTACTTGCACCCTACTACACATTTGTTTTACAATTACCTCAATGTGCTTTTCATTAACTGTGATACCATTAGCTACATAAATGTCGGTTAATTCAGTTACAATATACTCTTGTAAAGCGTCTAGACCTACCAAATCCAAAATCCCTTGCAAGTCCAAAGCTCCTTCCGCTAAAGCCTGCCCTCTTTTTACTTTGTTACCTTCTTTTACTGTTACTGATATACCAGGTAATGTTTTGTAACTGATTACTTCAGGAGATGTCTGTCTGATTATCAATTGACCTCCATGGCTCTCTAGTCTACCTTTGGCACCTGCTGGAATAGCTTCACCAGTTGATTGAATAATTAATGTATCTTTATCGCTTACTTCCACACCCTCAGCTAGTAATAAAGTGTCTTTACTTGCATTGTAGTCTAAATTGTATATTGAGTCTTTGCTTGAAATTGTAACTTCATAGCCTTCATCAATATTTCCCTCAACTTTTTCCACCATACCATCTATAGTAACCATTGGAGCGATGTATTTTGGAGTTCTAGCCTCAAAGATTTCTTCTACTCTAGGTAAACCTGTAGTGATATCTGATTTAGTTACAACACCGTAACTATGTTTAGAACTAATAGTAAGCTGTGTACTTGGTTCTCCAAGACTCTGAGCAGCAATAATACCCACTGTTACACCCAATTTTACAGGTTGGTGAGTACTAAAGTCTACACCATAACATCTCTGACAGATACCCCTAGATAGCTGACATTTTGAAGAAGTTCTAGTCCAAATACTATGAATAGACTCATTTTTTTCCAACTGAGCAATGAAATCTCTAGATAATAAATCTCCCTTAGCTGCTACTACTTTACCTTCAACTACAATGTCTTTTGATAAATATCTACCATATACTCTTTCCCACAATGTCTTATTAACAGCCTTACTATCTTCCACAGTATACATAACTCCTTCATCGGTTCCACAGTCCTCGGCCATGATAATCATGTTCTGAGCAATGTCTACAAGTCTCCTAGTTAGATAACCCGCATCAGCAGTTTTCAATACCAAATCGGCCTGTCCTTTTCTTTGCCCTTTCATACTGATGAAAAACTCCAAACCTGTAAGTCCTTCAAGGTATCCATGTTGAGCAGGCAACTCAATAATTCTACCGGCAGCATCTACAGACAAACCTCGAATACCTACCATCAAATTCAACTGAGATACATTTCCTCTAGCCCCAGATCTAATCATCATCGCGATATTACCTGAATAATCAAGCTTTTTCTCAGTCATTTTAGCAATATCATCAGATACACCTCTCCACACATTAACAATCTGCTTATGTCTATCCTTTTCTGTTAACATTCCCATGTTTTCGAATTTGTTCTGGATTTGGAGTACTTTTTCTCTAGCTTCACTAACTAATTCATGCTTGCCAACAGGCTGTTCAAGGTCAAAACATGACATAGAAATACCTGAAATTGTAGCATATTTGAATCCAACATTTTTCAAAGTATCCAAAATTTTCGACATTCTGTCTTGTCCTAATTGGAAGAAGAAAGAGTTGATAAGCTTACCGTAAGTTTTCTTACTTAAAGTCTCATTTACAAAAGCTACTTCTTCAGGGAAACAACGATTAAATACGATTCTGCCAGCTGTAGTAACCAAGATCTTAGATCTTTCAAAACCTTTACTGATTTTTACTTTAATTGGCTGATTGATAGCAATTCTTTCATTATCAAAAGCTGAGACTGCATCATTTTCACTTGCAAAAACTTTTAATTTTCTATCATCTTCAAATTCTTCGCTTCGAGTTAAGTAATAAATTCCCAACATGATATCTCTATCATCTCCAATCATAATAATCTCACCACTAGCAGGCTTCAGTAGATTTTTGGTTGAAACCATTAAGTTTTTAGCTTCTTCCTGTCCTTTTACCGTAATTGGTAAGTGAACAGCCATCTGGTCACCGTCAAAGTCAGCATTGAACGCTCTACAAACAAGCGGGTGGATTCTGATTGCTTTACCTTCAACCAATACAGGCTTAAAGGCCATAAATGATAGTCTGTGCAAAGTAGGAGCACGATTTAAAAGCACATATTTATCCTGAATTACTTCATCCAAAATATCATATACCGTGGAATTTTTTGATTCAATCAATCTTCTTGCGGAGTGTACGTTGAAAGCTTGGAATTCTTCAGGTAATAGGCCCTGTTCTGATTTAGTGATAATTCTACCCATCAAAAACGGTTTGAAAAGCTCAAGTGCCATTTCTTTTGGAAGTCCACACTGATCAAGCTGTAGATTTGGTCCGATAATAACTACAGAACGACCTGAATAATCTACACGTTTTCCTAATAGATTCTGTCTAAACCTACCCTGTTTTCCTTTCAATACGTCAGTCAAAGATTTCAAAGGTCTTTTAGCTCCGGTTGAAGCCATAACTTGTTTTCCACCTCTAGCTGAGTTGTCGATAAGAGCCTCTACCGCCTCTTGAAGCATTCTCTTTTCATTTCTCAAAATTACTTCAGGAGCTCCAATTTGGATCAATTTTCTCAAACGGTTATTACGATTAATCAGACGTCTGTAAAGCTCATTAAGGTCAGACGCAGCAAATCTACCACCATCCAACTGCAACATAGGTCTCAAGTCAGGAGGTAAAATCATTACCCTTCTCAAGATCATCCACTCAGGTCTGGTATCGTTATTAATAAAGTTTTTAATAAGTTTAAATCTCTTTGAATATTTCTTTTTAGCCTGCCCCTTACTACTATTCATTTTATCCTTTAGATCACTAAACTCTTGCTCCAAATTGATATTCCTAAGTAAAGATTCTACAGCCTCAGCACCAATTTCAGCCTTGAATACAGGGCCGAATTTTTGAGCTAACTCCTGATACATTACCTCAGTAATAACATCTTTGTAAGTTAAAGCACTCAATTCTTTTTTAGCTACTTCAGCGATTGTTTCGATTCTGGCAACTGTTTCAGATTGTTGTGATTTTAAAATTTCTTTATCAGCTTCGTACTTGTTTTTCAAAGCCTCAGGCTCATAATTGCCACTTGATTTATCTATTTGATATTGTCTTGAAAGTTCGTCAAATTTCTTATCGTAATCAGCTCTAGTAGTTTTAATTCTTGTTTGCCCTTCTTTTTCAATTTTAGCTAAATATTCTTCGCGAATTGTCTCGTTGACTTCAGTGATTATATAAGCTGAGAAATAAGTTACCCTACTAATATCAGTAGTTTTCATGTCCAAAAGTAAAGCTACTCTGGAAGGGATAACCCTCAAAAACCAAGGGTGTACACAAGGTGCTGCAAGAGTAATATGCCCCATTCTTTCTCTACGTACAGATGAGTGAGTTACTTCCACACCGCATTTATCGCAGATAACACCGGAATATCTGAATCTCTTGTATTTTCCACAAGCACATTCCCAATCTTTAATAGGACCAAAAATAGCCTGACAGAAAAGCCCGTTCATTTGGGGAGTACCTGTACGATAATTAATTGTTTCGGCAGTTAATACTTCTCCATAGCTCATGTTTAACATCTCCTCAGGAGACATCAATTCTAAGCTTACAGAATCTACATTTTTTAAGTTACTTGGAATGGCTACGTAGGGCATAAACAGAAATTGATAAAGAGTTAGTTTTTTTGTTTGGTTTTGTTAGCGTGTTAAAATACCTTGCAACTTACTTTGATATCTGATACAATCTCATTCTGTAGAGTTTGTTTGTAAACGCAAAAATTTCCTTGAAACAAGGATAGTCATTATTTACAGAACTTCTGTGTAAAATATCAGCACTATAAATAAGTATAAGAAATTATTCGATTTTGTCAAGGACTCAAAAACTTATTTAGTTTGAAAAAGTTTGGATTGGTTTTAGATCAAATGTAGTTATGTACAGCTGAGAATGTTGTCGGATTTTTATATTGAGAATTGATAAGTAACTTAATAACGACTTCCTAACAATCATAATCCAAACTTTTACCAAGGTAATTCTTCGCCCTTATTATTCAAAAACTTACCTGAATCTTGTAACTGCAAATTTTCAATTACTTTTAGCATAGACTCTACGGCCTTTTCAGGAGTTTCATCGGCATCTTTTCGACCTAACCTAGTTTGAACAAAACCCGGATGTAGTGCTACAGTCACTATACCAAACGGCAATAAATCTGCTGCTGATATTTTAGTAAATATATTAAGTAAAGTTTTGCTCATGGTGTAAGCGTAGGCCCCTCCACTAGTAGTTAGGCTAATTGAACCGGAAATTGAGGACATTTCAATCACCTTCGAGTTTATTCCTTTTTGCAATAATTTTAGAGAGTGTTTTAGCACAATCATCGCCGATATTGAGTTGACTTGGATGAGTTGCAAAATTCTTGCGCCGTCAAATTCTTCAATTTTATTAAACTTAGGTAATTCACTAACATCTTCCACCAAAAATTTAGGTAGCGTGGCAGCATTATTGATAAGTAAATCAAGTTTTCCAAATTCCTGTTCAATTTCTTGAGCTACTTGTGCTATATCTTTTTCTTCAGTTACATCTAGTTGTTTAAATACAACTTTTAAACCCTGAGACTCAAGTATTTTAGTTGATTCCAAGCCTTTTTCTTTATTCCTAGCAGTTAAAATAACTGTGTAGCCTTTAGCTAACTGCTTACATAGTTCAAATCCTATTCCGGTATTTGCTCCAGTAACTAAAGCTATTTTTTGAGTGGATTCCATAGGTTTAAGTAAATTATGCATTAGGTATATTAAAAAATGTGTTCTACTGAAAAAGAGTTATAAAAGTGAATTTAGTCAATTCTCTAGCTTTGAAGAGAAAATGGAGTATATAATAGTAACAAATCTATGATAAGCTAACTTATTCATAATGAAATCTGCATTTTGCAATAACTACACTATCTTTGTCTATATAGTAAACTAATCTATGTTCATTAGTTATTCGTCTGCTCCAAAAACCTTTAAAATCATGCTTGAGAGCTTCGGGTTTACCGATACCTTCAAATGGGGTTTTACTTATGGATTCGAATAGTTGAGCAATTTTAGCTAAAGTTTTGGGCTCATTTTTAGCAAAATATACCATGTCTTCAATAGCCTGCTTACTTAGCGATATTTTGTACATAGCTAATTACCTCATCTACATTTTTGAAGGTTAAAGGTTTTTCATTATTTTTTGCTTCTTCTAGCATTTTGTACATACTTTTCTTGTTGGCCTCTGTACTAAGTAGATATTCAGTTGCATCTAAGTCATCGATTAATCTTTTCTTTACATAATTAGACAACGGCCTATGTTCTTCCTGTGCTTTTTTCTTTATTAAATTATATAAAGGTGTAGGAATTCTAATAGCGATTAGCTTTGAATTGGTTTGAGACATAATTTATGTATGTAATTGTATAACAATATATAACAACTGTCAATATGTGGTTGATTTCATTAAGAGATAGGGCCCCCCTCAATTGACAACAAAAGTAATAAAACCAATCTTAAACTACTAATTTACTAGTCTAAAGATTTTATTTATATGAACAAAGAGTGCCGGGTTTTATGCTATGGGGACTCAAATACTTGGGGGCAGTTACCATTTGAATATAAAAGATATCTGGAAAGCATTCGCTGGACCAAAGTTGTTGAAACTATTTCTAATGGTAGTTTTGAGATGATAGAAGAAGGTTTATGCGGTAGATGTGCCGGTGATATAGACAGAATAAAGACTTATCAAAACGGATTTGGCATGTTTTTTCCGACATTACTTTCACAATTTCCCTTTGATTTTGTTTTGATTTTTCTGGGGACAAATGATTTAAAAGCAGAGTATAAGCAAAGTCCGGAAGATGTGGTAGTAAATTTATTAAAATACGAAGAGGTGCTTCACAAAACCTTTCCTGATATACCTTTAATATATATAATTCCTCCAACATTTACTATTGCTGATACTAATTTTGATGGAATCAATAAAAAATTTACTGAAATTTCAGATATACTCACAAAACACAAGAAAAATATAATAAATTTGAAGCAAATTGTAGTTGATAGCGAAGACGGTCTACATTTTACACCTGAAAATCATAGAGATGTTGCGGAGGTGGTTAATTTAAATACAAGACGGTTTATTTAGGTAAAATATTTTTTTAACACCTGGTTTCATATCTTATTTACTCCAACTACTCAATAATTAAATTTAACTCTAAATTAAAAACTCCCAATAATTTTCACGAATGATAACAGAAATAGCACTTTAATTGTTAGTGAAATAACAAAAATATACCAAATATTGCTATTGTAGTTATTTTTAAATAGCTTGCAATCTATTGCCTATTTGGGTCAATCAACTCATACTTACTGGCCCTTCCCCTACCTGCTCGCTCAATCTTTTTAAGCTGTAATAAAGTAGCTATAATATTCTCTACTGTTTTAATGGAGATACCAGTTTTATCTGCTATTTCTTTTCGGCTCAGTGTTTTTTCTACCTGAAATAGTTCCCAAACCTGATTTTGCTTATCACTCAAAAGATGCCTGATACTTCCTGATTTAATTAAATTAATAGCCTGGTCTGCCTGATTTTTTAAGATTTCCAGCATGTAAAAAAGCCAAAAAGTCAAATCTTCTTTTTCAGTTTTCCAGGTATTAGTTGATTTTCTAAGAGATAGATAGTAATCAACTTTAGTTTCCTCAATTAATTTTTCCAAAGAAACATACTTAGTTAAAGTATAACCTGATTTTAATAATAGCAAGTTTGTTAGTACCCTACTAGCTCTTCCATTACCGTCTTTAAATGGGTGAATACAGAGAAATTCAAATACAAAATTATTAATTACTAGAAGTGGGTGAAATATTTTGTTATTAAAAGCTTCCTGGGTCCATTTTACTAATTCTTTAATTTCATCTGGAGTTTCTTCAGCTGTACTTGGATCAAAAATAATACCTATTACCTGACCTAATTCATTTATTGCTACTACTTGGTTTGACGTAATTTTATAGCCGCCTTTATGCTTATCATCCTTTTCACTATACTTTAATAGCACTGAGTGAATTTGTTTGATAGTCAGCACATTAAATTCAATATTTTGAAAATCCTTAAACACATATTTAGTCATCTCCAAATATCCGGCTACCTCTTGCTGATCTCTAGTTTCTAATTTCCTAATCTTTGTTTGTTTTAAAAATAGTTCTACTTCATCATCATTCATTTTTGAACCCTCAATACGAGTTGAAGCTCCGGTGCTAGATACAATGGTGTTAGTTTCTAAAGTTTTTAAAAATCGTGGAGATAAACTACTAGAAATTGACCACTCCCTGTTTTGACTATCAATATAGGTTAAGAAATTTTGTACCTTAATGTTACTAGTTAAGTCAAAATTAAGTCGAGTACTTATGATATAAAAATTTCTCCTACGTCATATAAGGAGATTAGAGGAGATATGAGGAGATATGATGAAATTCATCTAGTTAATATACCTTTTTAAATTAATTTTGTTCAACGATCAAATGATTCTATTTGTTATGCATAATTTAATCGCAGTGACTATGCGATTATTTTGCGAATAAATTGCGATTAAGCTAACTGGTGGTGTCAAACAAATTCACTGTATACGATATCAGCATTTTTATCAGGTTCATTGTCAGTAATATATTGCTCTTGAATATTTATCCAAGTTTCCCAGTTTTTATCAACTGATTCCTCACTCCAGCCTTTCTCATTAATATCCCTATTTTTGGCTCTTGCTAGTGCAGTTTGCAGGTCCATTTCTATCCAAATAGATAAAGTATAGTATTTCAATAAATCTTTATTCAAAGCAATCAGCCCCTCAATCAAAATCGGTTTATTTGGGTAGATATTAATATTTTCTTTTTTGCCTGTATAGCTGTTATCCGTCCACAAATTCTTTTTGTATGTTCCGGTTCTATTTTCGGTAATAGGCTGAAGTAATTCATCAACAAAACTTTCGCTATTCCAAAAGTACTCTGCCGGTGATAAATTTATAAAATCAAAATAATCGTCCGTGTTGATTAATTGGAAATCAAATTTTTCTTGCAACTTTTTAGCTAGTGTACTTTTGCCACTTCCACCCCTACCATCAATTGCAATAATTAAAGGTTTATGCGTTTGGCTAGCTTGGCTCAAAACTTGTTCTATTTCTTCAAATAATTGAGCTTGGTTATCAATGTTTTTGGGCATAAATGGGTTGTAAGTGACATTAAAATCATTAGCAGAATTCACTTATCCACACAAGAGTTAGTCTTCTCTTTCAGTTATCACCTTTACAACTTCTGCTTTTAAATCTTCCAAAGATTTTCCTGATCGCAAGTAAATTGATAAACTGCTTTTACAGCAATCCCGAAGTAATTTTTCGTAATAATTTAATGAATTTTGTACTTCGGAAAGGGAAATTTGCATTTCGTAGTCGTAGTTGTTTGGCGAAGGAATTGATGGGTCTCTATCAGGATTAAGTGTTTTTTGAAGAATGTGAAACTTGAATTTATTAGCTAAAAGCCTAGCCATATCATCCGAAATCACAGAAGCATGTATATTATTCTGACTGTATTCTAAGCCTATTTTAAATAGTGAAACTAAATAGAAAGCAGTAACCAAAGACCCAAGCTGCTAATTTAAATCGATTTATTTGTTTGATTTCCGCACCATAAGGGTATATTTCGTCAACATTGATAGTTTTATTTTTATAAAAATAGCTTACAATGCGAGTATCGTCTCTACGAGTATGATCTGTAGCGTTACCCAGATAATATACATATTCATAACCTATTAAAAATTTTACCTCTTCAAAGTGTGAGTACTTTTGTATTTCTTGAGATAGTTCTTTTAAAGCGTTTTCAAGTTCAGACTCTTTGATTTCTATTTTTATATTTCTTTCCCGTACGTGATTTTCAGACATATTATGACTTAATTATACCACCTTTTTTAGGTTTGGGCAATTTTACCTCATCTTTATAATTAAGCTAAATTATAACTAATTGACAGTCGGTTCAAAAAGTGATTGGTTTATGTCATAAAATTTTAGATATTTTCCTAATAACATCAATTTAATTATGGCGGATTCAAATCAAGAACAAAACGAAAACTTAGTTAAAGTCTGGGCTGAGGTTACAGGTTTTTGGGCTGAAGTCTGCAGTGGTGAATCTATGTGGGCTGAGGATTTGGGTAATGATTTATACAGGCTCCGCAATTCCCCATTTTATTTGTATGGCTATAGTTTTAATGATATAGTTTATGCAAAATTTGATCCTAGCATCGAAAAAAGGGTTATTCAAAATACGCACGAACTTGGTGGCCACTCTACTTATAGAATTATGATAACTGAGAACACGCAAACAACTAGATTTGAAGAGCTGCTTGAATTACTTGATCAAGAGCATGCTTACTTTGAAGGAGTAGACGATAAATATTTCGCAATTGATGTCGAGCCCCAAGCAAATATTCAGAAGGTACTAAAATTATTAAATTTAGGAGTCACAGAAAAGATTTGGGAATTTGAAGAAGCAAATTTAGAGCATGATTTGTAATTAAGTGATATGTTTTAGTAGCATCCATATTAAACACAAAAGTACCACATGATCTTTTTCATTTCATTATGATTTATTCGAACATGTTTGATCATTATAACTAATAATAACTGTGGTGAGTTATCTAGTCTAGAGCCTTAGGATTTATTAGAAAATGGATAGTTTTTCAGAAAGCTTATTACATCAAATACTTTAGTTTCTAAAACTGCCGATATTTGTAGCATTTTCAAAAAAGAAATATTCCTTTCACCTCGTTCGATAGAGCCTATATAACTTCTATGTAAACCAGCTTTTTTAGCAAACTCTGCTTGAGTAAGTTTTTGTTTTTTGCGGTATTCTTTAATTGACCTTCCTAAAAGGATTAGATATTTGTTAAATTCGGACATTGACGGAAAACGTATTTTAAGGTTTGAAGAAATGGAGTTGTGCTACTGATAGTTAACTTTTAATAATTTTGGAAAATTGTAACTGTAACTTTTTAATTTGTTGCAAATTTAGTTTTGGAGATAAATTATATATTAATTCAAACTCCCTCAGTAATCCTGATAAAAACTCAAAAGTTGTAGAACTTTTATCTACTTTTTTAGGCACAACAATACTAGACCCTTTGTTCATAAAGGTAATTTAAATCTTTAAAAAATCCTGTTTAAAAAATTTGCATCAAAAAAACAGGCAATATCATTTGGAATATTTTTGAAAGGTTGTCAAGTAGAAAGTTTAAACTCGTTTATACTTGATAAAACCTAATAAATCTAATAAACTTAACTGAATGTCAGTCTTTAAAAATTCACAAGTAGCAAAATTATTCAATGTTTCACATACTACAGTTACAAACTGGATTGAAGCAGCGGAAAAAAATCAGAATAGTTTGCAGCTAACAACTCTTGGAAAAAGGAAGGTGATTATTGATAATCTTTATAATAGAGATGTTATAAAAAAATTAATTGAGAGAGGTAAAAAACATTCATGGAGTACGAAAAAGATTAATACAAGTGTAGATACTGAGCTTTATAGAATTTTTAACGTTAAACAGTTATCTGAAATTGTTTCAAGTTTGACTTCAATTCGGGAAATACCCTACAAATATACATATATGAATGGTGGTGCAGATTTGTGGAAAAAGCACTACCTAGTATCACTTGAAGACAAAGAGAGAGTTGTGGTTAAAGAAAAAACTTTATTGGATGAAAACGTTGAATATATTTTATTTAGATTTAAAAGATTTAAAAAAGTTAATATTTTTGATATTGGTTGTGGCAATGGTTTGCCTGTAGTTCCTATTATTACACATCTTAACAAAATGGGTAAGGAGGTTAAATATACAGCCTTAGATATTAGTCAAAGAATGATTGACATTGATAAAGAGGAACTTTTAAAAAATTTTCCAGATTTAAAATATACAAGTAACTTAATTGATTTCGATACTTCAAATATTAGTGATCTATTAATTGAAAGTAAAGCAGACCCAGAATGTGCAAACTTATTATTGTTTCTAGGTGGTACTTTAGGAAACCAAGCTGATACAGGTCGTGTTTATTCAAATCTTAGAGATTCAATGGGTTCAAATGATTATTTACTAATCGGCCTAGGCTTGGAAACAAATGAAGCTAAAATAACTGCTGTTCAACCTCACAATCAATACCACTATCAACGAACTACTTGGATATTAGATGCATTAGGACTTAAAGATTGTTATCCTGATAATACCTTGGATATATACAATAATGTAAAAAGAGAATTCATAAGAACTGTACAAATTCAAAAAGATGTATCTACTACAATTGAGATAAATGGCAACAAAGTTGTGTTAGATTTTAATCAGGGTGAGGAGATTTGTGTTTCCAGGTTTCGTAGATTTAAAGAAGAAGAGCTAGTACATCAGATATTAGCCCATGATTTTGGAATGGATCATTTTATTAGTAGTGAAGATAGTAGCTACGCTTTAATACTTGTTAGACACAAAAAGCCTTTGGGGTAATAATAAAATTGGTGAGAAATTTTTAAGAGGTAGATTTATTTAAACGCCCGTTTTGGATAAACCAAGATTCCATTAAATTGTTGAAGATTTGACATTTAAAATAGAATGTCTCAGTTTTTCAAAAAACTTAATATTACTATGGACTCGCAAAATGATTTAGAAGGTTTAATTGATACTCAAAAGTTTGAGTTCAGAACAGAAAAGCAAGCGTATTCATTCGGTGAACTTTCAAACATGTATAAAGAGAAAGAGTTAATAATCAAACCTGAGTATCAAAGGTTTTTTAGGTGGGACAATGAAAAAAAATCTAAGTTTATTGAATCAATTATAGTTGGAATTCCATATCCTAATGCATTTGTTAATTTAAGAGAAGATGGAGTTTATGAGCTTATTGATGGTTTACAGCGCGTGTCCACTGTACTTAGTTTTATGGGCATGCTTGATATTGATTTAAATAATAGTGTAAAAAAAGAGGGTGCTGATATTTTTGATGCCGAAGTGCTAGACGAAGATAATGAGATTAATATTAAAAAAGATTGGAAACTTGAAGGTTGCACTATTATTAAAGAATTAAATGGAAAGTCATATTCAGACTTACCCCAATCTTTGCAAATTAAAATTAAAAGGTCTTCAATTTGGTTTGAAGTATTAAGTGCTAAAAATCTAGATTTAAAATATAAGCTTTTTGATAGGCTAAATACCGGTGGTTCTCCAGCAACTCCACAGGAAGTCAGAAACGCAATTTATAGAGGTGAGAAAGGTTCCGTAAAGTTTTTTTCTGTACTTGAAGAATGTTCAAACTATCCAAAATTTCTTACAATTCTTAATTTTGATGAAGATAAGATCAAAAAACTATTTCATCATGAATTAGTATTACGCTTTTTTGCATTATATGAAAATAATCAACGATTACAAGGTAATTTAAAAGAGGTTTTAGATACATACATTAGTGAATGCGTAAAAACTGATAGAGATTTTGCAGAGCTTTCTATTTTATTTAAAGATATAATTGATCTTCTTTCAAATAAATCCTTAAACTTTAAGTGGCATAGAAACTATAAAGAAAAACAACAAGAAATGTCCTTTTCATCTTCATACTTTGATGCTATAATGGTTGGTATTGCAACTAATATTGATTTTTATAAATCCAATGACATTTTAGTTCGTGACAAAGTAATGGCATTAAAAAAGGATGAAAACTTTAAAAAATCTGCTATGGGTTCATTTGCTTCAAATGAAGATAGAATCAAGAAGAGGATTGAGCAAGCTATAGTTTTTTTTAGCAATCATGACTAGACTTGAATTAACAAATGAGATTGAACTTTTTGTTACCCGTTCTAAGAAATTATCAGTTGAATATAAATTAAGATACCACAATTTTGAAGATCCATATAATCAGATACTGGTAAAAGGGTTAATTCTTAACTCAATGTCCAGGTGGGAAAGACTAATTAGGGAATTAGTTAAATTGGAAATAGAAAACACAACATTGATGAAGATAAACAAAAGCCATTACTCTTTAGCTTGGAGGTATATTGAGATTTTTGAATATTTAAAAATTGACCAAGGAACTATGCCATTTAAAGCGCTATGTAGAATTGATGATTTCTTTGGTACTAAATATAGTTTAATAGTACAAGATATCGTTCTTATTAGTTTATATAAATTGCGTAATCGGTTCTCACACGGTGATGATTTTATTCTTAGTAGAATAGAATATGAGAAGTTTTTACTTAAATTTGAAGAGCTGGTGTACAGCTTTCTCTAACTTTTTTTTACTTTATTTCAATCAACATTATAATGTAGTACTTTACAGCTTGTCTGAATCATGTGATTTATTAATATACAAATTTGTCTATTGTAACACTACACAACAAATATCCATATGGTTACCTTTTGTGTCAAAATTTGTTAGCTCAAAATCTTCCAGAGCTTCCTCCAAAGTGTCTACCCATATACTTGGTATAATTAAATCTTTACCTATGCTAGCTAAATATTCTATAGATAGGTCATCAAAAAAATCATGTAGTTCTTCTGCATTTTCACCATAAGCACAAAACTACTCAGCACCACTATTTAATAATTTGTTAAAAATTGTTCTGTATAAAGTATAGTCATTTAAATTAGAACTCTGTACAACAAAACCAAAAGGTCTTTTTATATTAGAGATACTTTCAATATTAGTTTTACCAAGGTATACAATGTTTGGATTAGTATTCGTTACAGAATTTTTAGAATTATCCTTTTCATTTTTTGTCATACAAAATACTTTAATTAATCTCAATCATTTATCAGTTTGGGAGGGCAAACATGCTTCAATGAACTCTGATATATCTTTTTCAGATATTTTACTATCCCATTTTTCTACAGCTTTATTTCTACTATCTATAATTATATCTAAAGCATATTTTTCTATATAATCCAATATGGCCAAATCAATTAATAGCATATGGTGTTCTTCTGAAGACTTCCAAGCTTTTACATTTATCCCTTTTTTAAAAAATATCCGGGCATATGTATAAGTGCGTCTGATAAGTCTTCCAGTATAATTTTTTCAAGTTCATTTTCTGGAATTAAATTTAAATCCATCAGCTGATCATAATCTAGCTCTAAATTTAATGCTTTTTTGATTAATTCTTTTAAATTTTGCATGATTGATATATTGTTACGTGAAAAACTTTTTAAACTTTGCAAAGAAGCTACCTGCTTTTTTAGTTGCCTTTTCTTTATAAGTAGCTGGCCTTATATTTAGGGATACGCCTCTTACTTTAATGACAAATTCAATTTCTCCTATATTAATTATTAACTCTAATTGATTGTTTTTTACATCTTCATTTAATACAAAAATTTCATCTAGAGTACCTAAATCAGTTAACCCTCCAGTTGTTGATAAGGAAATTAATTTAGCATCAAGAAATGTAAGCTCAAATTCAGTTCCTAACAAATATTCAGACCTTGGCCTATTTTCATACACAAGTTCAAACAAGATAATTAATTTGGAATCTCTAAACTCTACATTTTTTATTTCACATTGGTTATGTAAATCAACTAAACACTTACCCTGATAAAACAACTCAATAATAGAAGTTTTGGGCGGAAGCGGATCTAAGTTTTTATATATAATATTAGTCACCATATAATAATCATTTTGTTTTTAATTTATTTTTCCAATCTCTTAATTGATACAACTCTTTTGATATTGAGGTATAGTTAAAAATGGAACCTGCTGTTATAAAATCAAATTGACGTATAAATATACGGTAGACCATAAATAAAATTGATAGGTGCGATTGATCTTTATTAAGATTACTTACAATTTCTTGGGCTTCAGTACAATATTCATTTTTAGGAGCACCTATAGCCATTAAACCCATTGGATCGTATTTTTCAAGCAAAACTTCTACAATTGTTGTAATTTCTTTATGTGGTTTTGCCATGATTGCTGAGTTCATAAAATATGATAATCAGAATCTATTGATACTAGTTATATTTTGTAACTAAAAAGCTATTTTTGTCACCATCACTAATATCTTCAATTATAGTTGAAAAGTGTTCATCAATAACATCCTTTTCTATGTAGTTAAATACAGATATTAAGTTGTTATGTAAAGGAATTTTACTATGAATAAACAAAAATTTACCCCCACCTCCAGCATAATAGGTCCAGAAACGTAATATTAATTCTAAATCATCCATAGATTTTATTTCTATAATTAGATAGTTTTGCTCCAATAAAAAACTAATATTTGATTTATTTAAAATTTGAATAATTTCGTCTTTATCAGAATCTTCAACTTCATTAAATCCAATGAAAAATACATTAGAATTAGTTGCTATATTCAGTTGTTCAAATATAAGCTTAGCAAACTTTTGCAAATCTGTATTCAACGTATCTAAATTAGTTATATCAAAATCACCAGCAATTGATGTTTTTTTGCTATCAATTATGTTCATAATCATATTCTATCTTCTAGTTCTAATTCTTAATATAGTTTCCCAATTGACTCTTCCATTTGGTAATCTTTTACCTCTAAATATTTGATAATGAGGAAAGTTATGTGGCCCTCTACTATGCGGACTATGTTTAGCAACTTTGATTATACGACCAATTTCAAATTTCCATCTTGTATCGCCACCACCAGGGTTACGATATTTGGTTATTTTGGCCAATCCTTTACCGATAATGGGTGAGGCAGCTCCACCCACAGCTCCAGCTCCTGCACCAATAGCAGTGTGCATTACTGCATCTCTAGTATTAAATACTCTCTTTGTCTCTGCATCCCTTGTTGAAACTGCATATGTACCTAATGCCCATGCACCTCCAGCTACTGCTCCTACTGCAATTCCACATATTATCGAGGCGACACATGCAACTCCAGCTGCAACCGCCCCTACGACTGCTGCACCACCCCAACCAATCGCATTCCATGTATTTACGCTCCACATACCCGTCAAATCAAAATCATTCACCGGATCAGGAGGATATACATAGTTGTTTTCTACTCCACCTTCTACTGGATCTACTTGTAAGAATCTTCCAAGGCCCGGTAGATATACTCTTGCTCCCATTTGTACAGGCTTTAGAGTAAAGGTATCTTCTGTAGTTTTTTGATGTTGTCCTACCCAAGAATATGTACTTCCAAATAGGGTGTTTGTATTTACCGGTCCTTGAAAGCCTTGAGGTACTGATTGATTGTTTACTGAAGTAGTTGTAGTTGAGCTAAGTATTAGGTTACCAAAAGGATCATATCTGTAATCTCCTGTTTTGTTTCCAAAGCCATTTGCTGTAGCTACTATGTCTCCATGAGTATCAGGGATTGAATAGGTCTTTTGTTTGGCAGGGTCTGGAGTAAAGGTAGTTGTGCCTGTAGATGAGGTTGTTGTGGTTCCCTCTAGTGGCCGAATTGTCAAAAGCACTCCACCGGGAAGTGTGAGGTATTTTTCTACTACGTTTTTGTTTGAGTCAAGCAGGAGGTCTGGGGTATCTCCTGAAGAGGTAAATGAGTAGTAGGCTAGTTTGTTGGTAGTGGTTGTAGTGGTTTCAGCTAGATTACGTTTAATGATACGGTTTTGTACATCTCTGTCGTAAGTGACTGTTTTGTTGCCTTCTTTAATGGATATGTTTCTGTCAGAGGAGTCGTAGGTCAAATAGGTGTATGGGTTTGTACCTATTCTGGTTGTGTTTCCGTGAGTGTCGTATTGGGGATCAGTTAGTTTTGTATCGGAGCTACTGAGAAGTCTGTCTGCATTGTCGTAGCAGTAGGTTGTGGTAGTGGTGACTCCGTTTACAACTTGAGTAAGTTTACTTCGATTTGAATTTTTATGACTGTTTTGATTTGTTGCTGCATTGGTGCAGTTTGTAGGAGCGTCAAAAGAATAACTATAACTTCTGTTTGGTAGATTAGCTTGAATTAATCGTCCTGCTTTGTCGTAGGAGTAGGTGGATTGTTCATTGTTGAGAGTTTTGCTTAAAATTTGACCTGATTGGCTACGTACCAGAGAGTCAGTGATTGCAGAATTGTCATTTAGATTCCAGGTAAGTCCTGTATTTCTACCAACATCATCTCTTTGAATAGAGCCTAGTTTAAAAGTACCGGCATTTGAGTAATTGACTGAAGAAATTCTGCCAAATTGGTCATAAATAGGTTTAGCTAGAGCTACGCCGTCCAGTTTTTGTTCCGTTAGTTGACCGATAGGGTTATATACAAATTCTTCCAGTCCCAAAGGTCCGTTTCTGGAGATCAGTTTACCTAAATTATCGTAGTTATTTGCAGTTACTTTGCTCAATGCGTCGGTGTATTTGATGGTTCTGCCTAAAAGGTCATTTTCTACTGTGATTGTACCTTTATCGTCAGTTGTAGATGTGATTAATGGATTACCGCCTACAGCATAATTGTTTGTGATTGTTCTTCCTGGTTGTGAGCCGATAGTAGGAATAGCTGTTTGGCTGACTCTACCTCTATCATCATAGTTGGTACAGGTCCAAGGATCAGTGTTATAACGAGTAGCTACTACTTTTCCTTCTTCGTCGTAAATTGATTCTGTAGTTCTGCCTACCAATGGCCCTGCTCCATCCGGATCGGGTTCAGTTTTGGATTTTTGTCTACCAGCTTGGCGAAAGGCCTCCACTACTGTAGTAGTACAAGGATTGTCAGCTGTATCTGTAGGACCCCAGTGAGCGTATTGGGTTGTATTTCCACCCGGCATTATCTTGGTCAATTGCCTTAAATAACCGGTCCCTGGAGCTTCATAAGTGGCCCCTGAGGTATAATTCAGTCCGGTTTGATCTAGGACATTATCTTTGACCAGGCCTGCCTCAGGATTGATGTAGCTAGTTTTAGCAGTGATGTTGCCTAGTTCGGCGTCATAAGCAGTGCTACTGGTAGCTAGACCATATCGAGGGGAAAGAATATTACCTAAGGTAGCAGTATTACTTCCACCCGGAGCTCCTTTATGCATTTCCAATCGAGCATCTCCTCCTCCAGCATCATAATAATCTATACGGATACGATAAACACTATTTGGGGTGGGGTTATTAAATATTTTTTCAGGTCGCCATCTTTGCCCTCCGTTATTCCAGTCATCAACCAGTAAAACATCATTTATATACAGTCTGACTCCATCGTCTGAAAACATATAAAATCTGTGGTCACCGACTTCAGCTAGTTTGATTTCACCGGTCAATCTAACTCCCCAGCCATTTGTACCGGGAGTGATTGGAGTAGCTGTATTCCAAGTTTTATACACTGCCCCTTCAGATTCTCCGATACCGGTGGTATGAAGTTTCGGATTGCCGATCAATTTTTTGTCATCAAAATAGGTAGCAGCTAAACCTTTGATATTCTCGTCATATTTAGTCTCACTATGTGCTACTTTGTTGATATATGTTGCTTGCGGAGTACGGTCGGAATTGTACCAAGTTTGAGGAGCAGGGCCATAGCTATGAATCGGTCTGTCGTCTACATCGTACAAAATAGTGCTTTTTTGACCTGTAGCATCAGTGGTAGAATATACCAAGTCTTTTATCGGATGCCACTCGGTATTTAGACTCAAGTTTGCAATATCCGTGACTTTTGTCGTCCTGTAAATCGCATCATATTCAACTCTTTTACTAAAACCACTTGGTTCTGATTGATTTAATACTTTGCCTTCAGTAGCATTTGGCAAATAGTTATAGGTGTAGGTTGGTCTAGCGGCATTGGCTACAGGAGCAGGCAAAATTGCACTTACGACTCTACCTAAAGCATCATAAGAAATTTGAGTGGTTACTGAATCATCTTGCGCTCTAATGCTGTTATTTACTACATCTGCAGCAATGGGATCACGGATCTGTACAATTCTACCTAAAGTATCATATCCCAAATCGGTTACCTCATTTCCGGGCTCTACCATTCTAGCCAGCCTTCCGTTTTTGTAGTATAAGTAGGTAATTCTACCCTCATAGGTCTTTACTCCACAAAGCATTCCAGCTGGAGCAAAAGCATCAAAGCCGCTTGGGGCAGTTCCACAAGTCGTATCTCCGCTATAATGTAAAGTAGCAAAACGATCCGAATTTACTCCGTCAATTATTTTCGTCAGTTTGGTAGGGGAGCTAGAATATTCGTATTTTAAAGCAGCCGGTTTGCGATCATCAAAAGGTGTAATAGAAGAGATTAGATTGCCGTTTTGCCCGAAAATGTAAGTTCTACCATCAGCATTGTGAAAAGTATATGTACCATCACTATTTTTAATCAGGTTGCCGTCTTCATTTACCGGAGGAGTATAAGCCGAACCGTTCCACTTGTATTCATAAGTACCACCCGCTGAATCAGTTAGAATAGCACTTGAACTACTGATATTGATTCTATCATAATCCAGGTCACCGTCGGCATCAATACCCAAATTCCATCCGTCAGGTAAAACCTTGGCTTTTGGAGTCAACCAATCCGCAGGTATGATCTGTTCGGCTACTGCTCCGCGTACTTTCAATTCTATGGCTGCACCACCTCCATTTTCATAAAAATCAACTGTAATTGGCACTATTTGTCCCTGAGTAAGATTGATACCGTTTCCAAACCCTACTTCACCACCACTATCACGCCATTTTTCATAAACTACTGTATCCCCAATCTTGACTCTGGACCCGTCATCACTCATGGTACCGAAAGAATAACTACCTGTAGTAGGTGGAATGAAATATCCCAGCCATTTAACCATAAACTTATCTGCTGGTCCGTTTGGTACTGGTGTACCATTTCCCCAATTGAATGAGACCTGAGCATCTTTTCTAACTATAAAAGCGGTGTTTGTATCACTTGGAAAGTTGTGATCACCGGGATCATCATAATATCTGCCAATTAAGCCTCTATCTTGGTCAGCAGGGCGTATACCGGTTTGCAGCCACTCAGGTTTTACGACTTGTTCAGGTACGGCACCTCTTACCACCAATTTTGCATATGCCAGTCCGCCATATTCATATACTTCCATTTTTATCGGTACTACCTGGCCTTTAGATAAACTCACTCCGGTTCCGAAAGCATTTGTGACACAACAAGGACGATCTAAAACCAATTGATTATTTACCCATATTTTTACAGAATCATCCGCCGTGCCACCAAATTCATAGTTACCGGTTTCGGGAGCTACAAAATAGCCTGTCCACCTAGATAGAAAATAATCATCCGTAATTGTACTACCTGAAGGAGAACCAAGGCCCCAATCAAAATCAATATTTGAATCTACTCTAGTTAATTGTGGATTTCCTGAAATTTGCTGGTTGCGAGCATAATCATTCCAATATTCCCCAACCAACCCTTGTCTAGATTTTGCAGGAGAATTGTAATCCATGCTGACTCCCAACGATCCACCTAGTGCTGAAGAAGAATGAGATCCAAGGCCGGTGGTCATGTTGCCGGTAGCCAAATCCACACTTATTGGACCAATGGTATCAAAATTTTGAGTGGTATCTTTACCCGTACGCATGTCTACTTTAAATGACCTTACCCAATTTGGAGATGTAACCCCTGCCCCATTGTCTGCACCCAATGTGTATACTTTCCAGTAATAGGTCATTCCGTCTTGTAATACGTTATCGGGAACGGTCCACTGTGGTGAATATGTCCAACCCGAATTGACAATTGCTCCGGTATCTCCATCAGGTTGAGTAGTTACTCTAAAAAAATATCTAACGCGGTCTCCGTCAGGATCACTTACCGAATTTACTTTAAAGCTTGGTTGAGTATTTACCAGAGTAGACTGATTTTCAGGAGAAATTGGAGTCGTCATTGGAGTCGGAGTATCGTAGGTAAAGCTAATTTTAGTACTGTAGGGATCAAATAATTTGTACGATCCATAATCCCAGCTTTCTTCTCCACGTACATGTAGCCACCCACCAAAATCGCCCCTACTGACCAAAGATCTATATATTTCCGTGACATCAATATTTCCTTCCGAGCCAATTATGCTCGCAGTTTCTTGCCCTTCTCCACAATCATAACCAAAACATCTTGCCCATCTTGCTACCACAAAGCGATTATCGTAGGTACCCCAATATTTACCGGATTGAGGTGATGGCATCCTTAAATACAAACTAGCATTTTGTAGAGTTTTCCCGGCCAACTGATCATAAGGAGCCTTGTACATGAATCTCCAAAATTTATTACTAGCATTACCTGTACTGTTTCCACAACCTTGCCCGGCATTACATACAAAACCGTCAGATTTATAATTTATATAGTCATTTCCGATTCCATTTGTAAAACTTGGGTCAATTGTAATAGGAAATACATCTTTAGGTTGTTTTTTGAGCCATTCCCTGTCTAGAGTCACAGTTAGCTTGGCTGAAGATGAGCTTGTATTCGTTCCTGTTTGAGTGACAATAGGGTCACCTACAATCACCCCTTCTTTAAGTGTGGCTACAGTTGGAGCTGGAATTACAAAGGTATCCCCTAAAACTCCTTTGAGTTCAAACCAACCTTTTTTATCTTTGACTGGATTTATAGTAGCTCCATTGAGTTCAAAATTAAAACTAGAAGCAGCACTCGCATTTTTCAAAACAATGTTTTCTTTAATTTCTTTTCCATGTACTTCATATTCCAAATTTACCCCCGGCCATACATCTGGATAAGTAACTAGCTGCTTGCCACCTTCTTCCGTAACTATAGGCTCAGGTTTGTTTAAAACGTTAGGGACTAGCTTTGTTGTGTTTTTTCCATCAAAAATACTAATACCGGTTCTACCCAAACTATCAAACTGCACTTTCCAACTATTAGCCTTATTTTGCCAAATATTAGAATTAGATAGCTTCTCTAGAGTATTATCAACTTCTTTCCAGACATTTCCTTCTTGATAGTGAATTACGTCTGCAGTACTTTTTTCTAAAGTTTTAGAGCCGTCATCATTGATAAAAGTTTTTGTATCGGCCGTTCTTTTCTCTTCCAATTCTTTGAGTTTTTTGGGAGTTTTGTAAGTCGCTTTATCGTATTTTTTTGCAGCTTTTGAGTCACCTAAAGATTCGAGAGTAGTCTGAGCTGATTTATCTAGTAAATTGTCAGCTTTCTTTCCTATGGCCGATTTGCTGGTTTTTAAGGCTGTATCTGCTGACGGCTCGTATTTTAAAGCTGCATCCTGAGTCAACGGTTGCAATTCTGTTTTAGTAATTTGCTTGGCTGTTTCAGGATTTTCCGTCTGAGCCTGGGTAACTACGTTTACTTGGCCGACCAAACTTGTGGTAGTTATGGTGATACACAAAGCTAAAGTGAAAATTAGTTTTATGCTTAGACTTGGTAGGTTTTTTCTAATACGTGAAATACTTTGAAGAGGTTGAAAGGTCATAATATTTGAGACTTATAGCAAATTGATAATTAAATTAATAAATTGTGTACCGTTTCAGAGATTAAAATCAACAGGTAGCAATAAAATTTACTCTTGTCAACCCAAAAACGCCGTATTTAAGCCACAAAATGCCTACTATAAGTAGCAATTATTTTATACAAAGAGAATTTAAGCCATTAGTTTAGCCGCTAATCTCGAGTTGGGAATTTTAAACAAAACTCAACTAAAAAACCTAAAATATACTGTCCGGATGTGCCCCAAACTCAATTTTTTTACCTACAGGTTGAGTCAAAATAAATTCTTTAGTATCCAAAGCATCTTTAAACTTGATCTTTTCGCCTCTCATAACCATTCTAAACAGTTCTTCAGTCAAACGCACGTCATTTAGACAATAATCAATTAATTCAGCCCATTTACCTTCTTTATGATAAGTACTAAAGTTTTCAAAGCTATCCGTTTTCTGATCGCCTAAATTGGATTTACAAAGATCATTAAGTCTGGATTTAAAACCGGCTTTTTTCTCAAATTCCAGCATTATATCGTAGTTGGTAAGCTCCAAAAGATTATAATTTGCATATTTCTGAAGTACAGGTAAATCAAACCAAATATGGTTGAAACCCACCACCAAATCAGCTTGTTTCAAACTTTCCAAAAAGTCTTTTACATCCTTCTCTAAAAAAGCAATATATTTATCAAGCCAGCTATAATAAGCTCCAATTACCGTGACTCTAAATTCATTTGTATCAATTCTTCCGGAATTACTTGGACTGTAAGTTTCTATATCGAAGGTAATATAGTTCATAAAATGATGAAAGCTGGCTTTTTTTCTAGATGTCAAGAATAAGAATAGGTATAAAAGGATCGAGCTCCTGAACACTGAATTTACAAACGATAAAACAATTGTTTGAGTTATGTCTTACTTGGATTCAATATTATAATGTAAATTACGAGTTTTGTTTTGAAGAGAGAAAATTTGCAGTGTTGAGTGATTCTAGTACAAGGACTGTGTGTTGACTAATTTCAAATCTCAAGGCAAAAATAAGGTGATGCTAAAGTCCATTTTTAATTACAAAAATTATTTAGTTCTTTTTTGCTGTTTATTAATAGAAGCACAATAAAATAGTGAGTTAAGTAGACTACATAAAAC
>CAWAQU010000004.1:0-19453 GCA_963784355.1 uncultured bacterium
CGGTGCTGCTGTCCCGCACCCGACACCTCCGCGGGACGCAGACGTCCCTCGCCGGCAGAACGACGGTGGCGGCTGCTGAGGGTTCGGCTAGCCGATGCGAGGTCGCCCAGGCGCCGGGTCTCGGCAGCCGACGGGCTCGCTAGCCAGGTCGTCTCCGCGGTAAGTGCGCTGCGCCGGCGCACTCTCCGACACGGCTGGCTTGGGGTGCGCCCATCGTCTACTCGCCGAACTAAAGTCCCCGACGTGACGATCCCCGGGCTCCGGTTCACCTCCCCCACGGCCGAGCTGGCCGAGCAGTTCCTGACCTGGCGCCGCCGGCCCGACGTGACCCGTTGGTTCCTGCAGCAGCGCATCGAGGACACCGAGGAGTACGTCGCCGACTGGGCGGCGTACGACGACCACGACCACCACCGGGTCGTGGCGGTCCTCGACGGCGCGATGGTCGGCCATATGGAATTGGTCTGCAATATTAGATATTTAAAGATTGATTTATAATAAATTCAGCCTATTTAGTTCAGTGTATTCTCGCCTTTTTTCCAGTCAACAGGGCAAAGTTTACCTGTTTGTAGAGCGTCAATGACTCTTAGGACCTCTTCAACACTTCTACCAACGTTATTATCACTTACTTGGTACCATCTTAATATACCTTCAGGGTCAATAATAAAAGTTGCTCTAAAAGATTGTGCTTCTTCTTCGATAAACACATTATAATCAATTGAGGCTGTGTGATGCACATCCGCTAGTAAGGGATAATTAATTCCACCCAAGCTTTCTGCCCAGGCTCTATGAACGTGGTGTGAATCTACAGAGCAACCCAATACTTCAACATTTTTTTCTTGAAAACTTTGTAAATGTTCGTTAAAACTTTTAACTTCTGTAGGACAAATAAATGTAAAATCAGCAGGGTAAAAAAAGAATGTAACCCATTTACCTTTTAATTCTAATAGGCTCCAAACGCTTTCAGTATTTTTTAAGATTCCTTTTAATTTGAAGTCTGGAGCTGGATGGCCGATTTTTAAGGTAGAAAACATATGTTAAAAAGTATTTAAATCACGTCAGTTTGTCAAATAAAGTCTATGTTTCTCAATCATTTCCTATTTATTCCGCATTTTCTCCAAAATCTGCTTTTCTTCCTCAGTTAGTCTGTCAGGCATTTTTATTTTCAGTTTAACAAAATGATCTCCTTTTTGAGAGGGGTTATTGAGTTTAGGCATGCCTTGCCCTTTTAATCTAAGTTTTCCCTCAGGGTTGGTATTTTCAGGTATACTTATTTCTACATCGCCCCATACAGTATAAACATCAACTTTACCTCCTAAAACTAAGTCAAAATAATTTATTTCTACGGTTGAGACAATATCTTGATTTTCTCTAATAAGTATTTTGTTGGGTGATATTTCCACAATTAAATATAGATCTCCAGGCTCAGAACCTCGATACCCTGCCTGCCCTTTACCGGTAATTCTAATTCTGTCTCCCGAGTCAACACCTACAGGTATTTTTACCTCTAGCTCTTCTGTCTCCTGTGTAAAACCTTTACCAACACAAATATTACAGGATCTTTCAAAAGTTTTACCAACTCCTTCACAAGTAGGACACACCGTCTCTTGTTGTATGGTCCCAAAAAAAGTCTCAACTCTTTGATAAACTCTTCCATTACCTTTGCAAGTTGCACAGTTATTTACTTTAGTACCGGGTTCGTAACCTTTACCTTCACAATGTTTACACTTGATATTATGTTTGTATTGAAAAGACTTTTCTACCCCTCTGGCTGCATCTTCTAAAGAGATTTTGATACTCATCTCTATATCTACTCCCTTTTGCCTGCTAGCAGATTTAGTTTTTGTGTTAGTTCTTCGTGTACTTCCAAAATTGCCACCGAAAAAAGTCTCAAAGACATCATTTAAATCATCAAATGGGCTAGCACCACCGTTACCAAAATCAAATTGTACTCCACCACCGTTACTAAAACCGTTATTGAATCCTGTATTGTAATTGTTGTACCCAGCACCTGCGTTTTGTGATGTATTATTGCCAAATCTATCGTAATTCTGCCTTTTTTGTGAATCTCCTAAAACTTCATAGGCATTATTTATTTCCTTGAATTTACTCTCAGCTTCTTTATTACCGGGATTTTTATCAGGATGATATTGATGTGCTAATTTTCTATAAGCTTTTTTAATTTCGTCTTGGGTAGAGGCACGATTGACGCCTAAAGTTTCGTAAAGATCTTGCATAAACTAAATCAGATAAATTCTAGCAATATTGAATTGGATTTGCTATATTTTGTCAAACCCTTTGAGGTAGGCATTTGACATAACAATTTCTATTGAGATAGGTTATTTACTCTTGTTCTAGATAAAGTTATATTGTTATCTTGATTTTAGCTCCAGGGCCAAATACTTTTAAAAACTCCTGATAAACCTTGATTTGAGTTGCTCCCGGAGCGATTACTTGTACCACTTGATTTATTTAGTCTTTGAGTATATGTAATGTCTTCAGAGTGAAAAAGTGAATAGGCTGCAAGAGCAATTACATTAATAAATGCAGGATCATTATTATAATCTGGCACAAATTCAACTATATTTTGGTCAAAAGCATATTTAAATATTGGTTGTCTAAGGACTTGTTTTGCAACTTCCTCGATATTTTTCAATGCTGCACCACCACCAATTAAAACAGCGCCTCCAGGGAGTGAGTTTTTACCAAGTCTTCTCAATTCTTTACTAATATATAAAAATATTTCTTCTACCCTTGGCTTGGCATATTGCCTTATTTCTTCTAATTTAAATGTCTCATTTATCTGCAAATCCGGATTATACATTTCGATTTCTTTTAGCTCTTCTTCGTTTTCTACACTAAGATCTAAATATTGCTTTTTAACTTCCTCAGCCATCTCAATATTTGTTTGAAGACCCACTGCTAAATCCGCTGTAATGTGATCACTCCCAATAGGTATTACGCCACTACCTAAAATTTCTTCATTTTCCCAGACAATAAATGAAGTTGTTGCGTAGCCAATGTCAATTAGTATAGTACCAGCCTTTTTTTGCCTCAAGGTGAGTAAAAAATCACCGCTTGCAAGCGGATTAAAGATACGATCTGATATATCAATGTTAGCTTGGCTAAAAACCTTTGAAAAATTTCTCAGATAGCTTGTTTCACAACTAATAATTAAAGTTTTAGCTTCTAATTTTGATCCGACCATTCCCACAGGAAATCTAATTCCCTTTTGGTTATCTACTGAAAAATTTCTTGGAATAACATGTAAAATCTCGTTGTTATTTATTCCAAACGCTTTTGTAAGACTGTCTTGGATAACCCTTTCAATATCATTATCCAGTATTTCATTATCAGGCCTGGAAATTATAACAAGTCCATCTGAATTGGTAAAAGTTATACTAGTGCCGTTTATGCCAATTATGGCTTTTCTTATAGGTAGTCCAATAATACTTTCTGCTTGGTTTATTGTATCTACAAGAGTTTCAGTAGCTTCACTCATGTTTGTAACAATACCTCTTCTAATTCCACCAGAAGGTCTTTCAACTAAAGCTAGTATTTGGACTTTGTCTTGCTCATCCAACGAATCTTTGGCTACAGCCAATTTTATTGAATGGGAGCCTATATCTATTGCAACTAGATAGGGATCTTTTGCCACGATTTTATTTAATTAAATTTAAGTTTATATTATTTCTTTCCTATTCTTTCAACTATTTCCTGTTTTGCAAGATAAGCTGCTTTTCTGACGGCTTTAATCTTTTTTTGAAGTTTTGATAAAGGTTTAACCAAGTGCTGAATTTTTCTTTTTCTAGCTACTAGATTACTCTTTTTTACTCTTTTTAGAAAAGTACTTATTACTTTCTGTGAAGAATCTTCTTGATTGCGTTTAACTAAGATCATAAATTAATTAATTTGTTTAAAGTTTGTGAAGAAAATACTTAAAAGAGATAACCCTGATAAGATTACCGTAGATAAAATTAAATTTAAATTATTCAACTTTATTATGTATGGTAGAAAATTTAAAATAATATCAAGTATAAATACGGTTAAGACAAAAGTTCTAATGTTTAGGAACCCTTTTACAAAATTGAACGTATCTTTAGCAAAAATTGAGGCAATTACTAGAATTAATCCAAAAAATGATATGCCAAATGAGCTACTAATTTTATCTCCACCAAAAATAAAAGATGATACTACTAATAAAAGACCAATGATTAAATTGATTATTACAAAAATTTTATAAGGTATTAATGACATATTAAATTTTAGACTTAACCAACTTGAACCGCTTTTATGGCTTTAGACTTAACCGCTTTAATTGGATCTTTTAGATCGTGTAAGTATCTAAGATTAGCTTTTTTTGCTCTTTTGTAAGCTGTAACTACTACCTTTTCGATAAATGGTGAGTGTAATGGGAATGTTCTTTCAACTTTGATATTTCCTGTGGCAACTTTAAGTACTGTAAAAGTAGCATCTAAAGTTTTTCCAGAGTGGATATCAACTACAATTCCGCTAAAGGTTTGAACTCTTTCTTTATTTCCTTCTTTAATGCGGTAGTAGACGTCAACTAGAGATCCTGCTTTAAAATCAGGTATGTCATTTCTAAGTTGTGCAGTGACTACCTTACTTTTTTGTATGAGAGAATTAGACATAATTACATTAATAATAATAAAACTTTTCCTGTTTCGTCAAGCTTAAAAACCTGTTCAGCTTAAAAAAATATTTTATTTAAATTTCCATTCTCTTTTTGTATCAACATACCAGCTTGCTATCAAACTGTAAACTTCGTTACTATTAATACTAAAACTAGGCATACTGCTATTTAGTCCTCCAACTCTGTCAGAATAGTTAATTTCTTTTAAAGATCTAAATAAGTTTAAACCAACAAATTCCTTGGAAAAAAAATCTGTAAGCTTGTCTTTGCTTTCCTGATCAGTTAGCCCACTAGTTGAATATTTGTACAAAGTGTCTTCAATTTTAGAATCCACAATTTCTTTTTGATTATTGGCTCTAAACTGAATTAAATCTCTACCCTTCATTCCATATAATGGATATGGGTCTTTGCTGACCAGGTTAATTGGTAAGAATGCAATGCTATATTCTTTGTTTCCAAGCTTCTTTTGCACCTCATCATTTCCTGTAATCAAATCTGCAGGCATACCAATGTCCCTCAGAAAAGCTTGCAATTCAACTAATAAACTGTTTGAGTCTTCAAAACCGATTAAAGTTAACTTGTTTATAGGGTTGCATTTACGACCACACACTAGAACTTTTTTAATGTTAGTTTTAGTATCTTCTTCTAATTTGTAAGTTTTATTATCTAGAATATCTTTATTATTTTCAGGGCACTCAGGAGTAAATTCCGCACCGATTTGTATAGGTAGAACCCTTTTATTTTTCGGTATGTTCTCTATACCTTGATAAGTAGTTTGGTTGATATTAAAATTGATTAAACTACAAATTAGATATTTTCTTAGAGAATAGTTTAAAAATACATCACTCCTTCTAATATTTAAAAAGGCCTCATAGTATACATTTGTTCCGATAACTTTCTGATTTAAACCTAGTTTAGAATTTAATTCTGCAGATGCAGGAGAGGTATTTGGTCCAAGTGAGCGGGTAAAAAGGTCAACTTTTTGATTTTTTGAAGCTCTTTCTATTGAGTCTACATTCGTGCCTCCAATGTCAAATAGGTTTGTATATTTTTGAATAATGTACTTATCTATTTTAACTCCTTCTCTTGCATTCTGAACAGGATTTTTACTTAATACAACCGTGTTATAACCATCAACACCATCTTCTTTAATGGGATTATCGAGTAATGTGCCTGTATTTTTATTGGGATCTTTTACCTTGTCTTTGGTAAATGTAAAGTAGCCTGAAGTAACTAAAGGTTTGCTGGAATTGAAATTGTTATAAAGCTTATCTATTGTCTGTTTCTCAAAAAATGTTGCCGGAATCGGGCTAAAATTTGCAACATTTATGAGTTGGGGGTTCGGAGTTGAGCTTCTTAGATCAAATTCATATTTAGATACTTTAACCAACTCAACTTTTGAAAAAATGTCACGAAATTGGGAATTAGAAGTATTTTCTTTTAAGCGTTCAAAAGTATATTCAATATCATCTAAAGTTATTTCACTTTGATCAGACCATTTAATATCTTTCCTTAGTTCAAATCGCAAAATTTTGTATCTATCTTCTGTGTTCTTGTTTTCTAAATCTTGCCATTGAGGTGTTTTTGAAAGTAAGATTGGTTTGAAACTTATGTCTTGAGTGGTACTATTTAAATAATCTGGAAAATCTACCTCATATAAAGGATGATATAGTAAATTAGCAACTTTTCTTTCGCCCTCTCCTGATAATTCTAAAACCGGGTTAAACAGTTTGAAAGTTTGATCTGAGATTGCTTCTCTAAAGTCGCCACCAGAGTCTGGAACTTCTTTTGTAGCAACTAAATAAACACCGAAAATGAAAAAGTAGCTGGAAATTAAAAAACCAATTATACTCGCTGTTAAAATTACTTTTATAGGATAAGAAGCTTCAACAATTGATATCCCAACTAATTTAAACTTTTTAAAATTACTCCAATTAATTGGCCATGATTCCTGAATAATTTTTCTGAAACTTACAACAAGTTCAATTATCCAATTTTTAATTTTTTCCAGGCTGAAGTTTTCCATAGTATAAAATTACGCTATGTATAAAGCTAAAATTCTGATAATTACAAACAAAACTATACATGCTATAGTCAAATTCACAACCCATTTCTCAATACCTCTTCTGGTTAAGTAAATTTCGTCTCTGCCTCCAAAAGCGCTGGATAAACCGGCCCCTCTATTCTGCATCAAGATTAAAATGACTGCGAGAACTAATAATGAGATCTGCGCAATTAGTAAATTTTGCTGTGTTAAAATATTATTCATATATTACTTAATTTTTATACTCTGTATAATTATTTAAATGACTTTCTACTTCTTTTATAGCTTCAGCTTTTCCAAAAACTCCTTCAACAGTGCACACCTTATTTTGTAGCCTCTTATAGTTTGCAAAAAAATCTGTCATCTCTTTGATTCTATGTTCAGGTATGCTACTAACATCTTCAATTTCAGCAAATCTTGGGTCGGCCAGTGGAACTGCTATAATACAATTGTCTTGGTCACCACTATCAATTTTTTTGATTATCCCGATTGCCCTACACTTAATTACTGTAGTAGGTGGTACAGGATTCGTGAGAAGTACTGCTACATCCAATGCATCTCCGTCAGCCGCTTTGGTAGATGGTATAAAACCGTAATTGAAAGGGTAAAATTCAGAAGAATACAAAACTCTATCTAAAAAAAGTGCTCCGGTTTCAGAATCTAATTCGTATTTGTTTTGGCTACCGTATGGAATTTCAATAACCACATTGAACTTATCAACTTCGCCGGATGGTAAAAAATATAAATTTTGTGAATTCATATCAAAATAGTTAACTTAACCCTAAAAGTTACAGCTTACAACAAAAATGTCAAGCTACAAGCAGCATAAAAATTTGACATATTTATTCTTGAAGAGTAATATTAAAGCATGTTTCAAGTGCACTTCATTACCTCAATTATTTTATAATTCTATAGGGAGTTGCTAGTGTAGTTTGATTATTTTTACTCCCGGATGGGGGAATTTTTATTAAAAAAATCTTATTAATATGATCTCAATTCAACATTTGGTAGAAAATACAAGTTTGTATACTAAAGAGCTGCAAAAACGCTTTATGGATGAAACTTTAGCTGAAAAAGCTAAGCAGGCTTATTTAGATTGGAAAAATAAACAGCATGAGTTGGAAGCTTTTAGGCAACAGAAAAATGAGTTTAATACAATTATTTTAAATTTAAGCAATGAAGAGAAAACATCAAAAATCCTCGAAATGAAGGTAATTGCAGAGCAGATTAAGGCAATTGAGAGTGAGGCTAAAGAATTAAAAGAAGCACTAGATAATCTAATTGCTAGGATTCCGAATTTGACTTGGGAGGGTATGCCTATAGGTAAAGACAGTGATGCAAATGTCGAGAAAGCCGTATATGGCCAAAAACCAAATTTTACTTTTACTCCAAAAAATTACTATGAGTTACCTATTTTTCAAAGAGATTTTTTAAGTGAAAAAGGAGTTGCTGCTTCAGGTTTTAGAGGTTATTTTGTAACAGGAGAGTTGGCCAAATTTCAAAGAGTTTTATTTAATTGGGTTTTAGATAGGTTGATTCAAGATAATTTCGAGTATGTTATTCCACCAATAGCCGTAAATGAAGAACTGATGAAAGGTACAGGTTTTTTTCCTACTGGTAGAGATGATGTCTATGAAATTACAGATGGTAAGGAAGTAAAATTTATTCCCGGTACTAGCGAACCTCAATTGATGTTTAGATACTCAAATGAAGTGTTGGATTTAACAAAACCAAAGAAACTTACTGCCTGGACTACTTGCTTTAGAAAAGAAGTTGGTAGCTATGGGAAAGATGTTAAAGGTGGTATTAGAGTGCATCAATTCGAAAAAGTCGAGACTGTTTTTATTTGCAAACCCGAGGACACATACAAAGTTTTTGAAGAAATGACAGGAATTTTTCACAATACTCTAGATCAACTCGGTCTCTTCTATCATGATCTGGAGACTTCAACCGGAGATAATTCTTTAAAAAATCATCGCATGATTGATATTGAAGCTTGGTTTCCGGCTCAAGAAAAATTTAGAGAACTTAGTAGTAGCTCTATTTGTACTGATTATCAGACACGCAACTTAAATATTAAATACAAACAGGCCGATGGTACTGTAGAATTAGCTCATTCTTTGAATTGCACGGGGATTACTAATCGTACCATGTTTGCCATTATGGAGCAGTTTCAACAAGAAGACGGAAGTGTGAAGGTACCTAAAGTTTTAGTAGAGAGATTTGGAAAAGAGTTTTTAAGTTAATCTTGTCTAATCCCATTGTACTCCTTTGCTCATCTAATTAGTGTATGACAATAAAATCAATTTTCTCTGCAAAAAATACTATATTTATAGCAATATATTTAATACTTTTGGCGATATTTGCTTATTATGCTCTTATTCCGACGTTGTTTAGTCAGGCTTACGAATGCAATCAAAAAAGGGTTATATTTGATAAAAAAGAGTATTCTATTAATCAAGAGCTGGGGTTGAAGGCTAGAGTTAGTACGCCCTCAAACTATTTTGAAAAGAAATCTAAAGCAAATTTAAAAACTTCAGATTTGGATAATTGTATAGCCATAACTCAAGATAATCTGCCTATCACTGTAACTATAGCTCGAAACAATAACACTGAAGTAATTGACTATGAATTTACAGCAGAAGCTTACGCAAAAAGATATTCAAATGAAAACTATAATTTTGATATAGTTTTGCAAGATGCTGTGTCTAATTTTGCTGTAGTTAAGACTGCAGATGAAATAAAATTAATTTGGAATGAAAAATCTGTGGAAACTAGTAAAATTAATGGTGCTTATTTTTTAAACAATCAAGATCTATATTATGAAGTAGGCAGATCTGGTGAGTCTGGTTCCAAAAACGGTTTTTACAAAAAATACGCAATTTCCAAAGACAATGGTGTTACTTGGAGTATTGAAAAAGCTGAGTTAAAGAATTAATTTAAGATTTCAGTTATATAAATTATACTATTATGAATACTGATACCGTAAGTAATATCGAATTTAAAAAACTTTCTGAAAAAATAATCTATAATGGTAGACGTAAAATTTTAAGCAAAGAATTTCAACTTCCAGATGGGCAAGTTACTGATTTTGAAACTTTTTATTCGCCTGCGGGTATAGCAATTATAATACCAGTTACCGATAAAGGTAATTTAGTAATAGTAAAGCAGTACCGAGTTGGTCCTGAAAAAACTTTAATAGAGTTACCAGGGGGTGGCATGGAAATTGGGGAATCTCCTGAAGATGCTGATAAAAGAGAATTGTTAGAGGAAACTGGCTATACTTCCGATAATTTTCAATTGCTTGGAAATTTTTACAAAGACGGATATTCAAATCTAGAGATTAATTTTGTTTTAGCTACTAATTGCAAAAAAGTGGGCAATCAGGATCTTGATAGTACAGAGTTTGTTGAGGTAGACGAGATGAGTATTGAAGAATTTAAAATACTTATAAAAAATAATAATAAAATGATGGAAGGTCATCACGTGCTTGGTTTTTATTTGGCTATGGAAAAATTGGGTAAAATTGCTTAGCTATTACGATCATAAACACTTGTAAATAAGGTGTAATTATGCTATAATTAGAGATAGTTGTCTATTTATAATATGTCTGAAGCTCCGGGTAATAAGAAAGAAAAAAGATTGGATTGGATCATTAAACAATACCCAAACTACAAGTCTTGGCAAAAAATACATAAAAATTATAATGCTGAAGGGCAAGAATATATTGTTCCTAAAATTGAGATATTAGTTGAAAATGAGTTTAGCAAATATGCAGCTGCCAATAACCTAACAATACCAAAATTGAATGTTCTACTCAAAAAAACATACCATTCTATAATTAACGATCCCTACGGTGAAAATTCTATAGACCTAGGCAAAGAGGCGGCAAAAGCCCGTTACCCTGTAAAAGCTGACAGAACCCTATTTCAACGCAATCCGTCTCAATTTAGATTAGTTCATCGAGCGGAACAGGAAATTGAAGCTCATCTCGGTGGTCTGCCTATTGCTGTTAAAATAACGGCTTTGGAACCAGAAAGCTATTACGCATCTCTTGATGGCAATAAACCAGCAGTTGGTAAAAATGCTTTACTTACATTTCAAAATATGCTCATATGGAATGAAAAATTGCCTCTCTTTGTTCCAGAAAAATATAAAAATTTGCTTAGAGCGAATAAAATGTATGCAGCGGTGTCTTTTTGGGATGAAGAAAGCGAAAAGTATATCCAAATGCTAATAATGGAAAGGCTTACCAACCCTACCGCGATTCAAATGGATCACAATGATGAGCCAGATCAAAGTTTTTTGGATGCAATCATTGATAAAAACGGGAATCTAATCAACAAGTCGACTTATAGCCAAAACACTTATAAAGATAAATTAAACCCTCAATATCAGCCTGAATTAATTGAGATTTTTAAAGGCAAGACAAAAATGATTGAAATAGCTAGGGAATTAAAAGGAAAATATGGTATTCCTGCTACTGATTTGCATGGTGGCAATATTCTTATGGTTCCAAGTAACAGCTCCTGGGGATATTCATATGTTATTATTGATCAAGAGCCGATTGCACTCAATTTTGATTATTCAATTGAACATTCTGTGTTGGCTGATTTAAATAAATATATAAAAGATTTCAAAAATGGCTTGGTAGTATATTGTTTAAATTTGAACATACAAGATCATTTTAACAAAGCTATTATGAATGAACATGGGGAATTTCACCTAGATGAAACACAGCAATTTCAGCATTTTGGACATGAATCTTTTGATATTCCGGCAATTACTATGCAAAATTTAACTTGGAAATTATCTAATAAAAATAATCTAGTAGCAAAAATTAAACCAAATTCTTTGGTTGGGATTATGATTGGTATGCCATTAAATATGGAGCTAAATAGTTTTAAGCAAAAATATTTTGAAAGTATAAACCCTAACGAAGATGAAAAAAATTATTTTTTAAGTGATATTATTTATGATAATCTAATTGAGAACTATCCAGAATTATCAGACTTTGAAACTGAAGATTTACATAACAAACTTCATCAAATTTATACTCTACATTCATCTTTGTTAAAAATCATTCAAGCTAAGTGGGATTTAAATCAGAATTTGATTCAACAATTAAATAGTTCGATTGAAATTGCCGGTTTTTGGTTATCAAATAAACACATTAATGCACTCGCACCCGCACTAAGAGATAAAATAATTTTAAAGGAATCAAATCTTTCAGATACAGTTGAACTAGGCCTGAACACATATTATCATAAAAAAGCTTTGTGGATTTATCCTCATTTTGATCAACTAGTTAAAAAGTTGCAAGAAGACCAAGAAGTCAATAATATTGTGGAACAATTAATTAAAGTAATTGCGTCAATTCCTAGTCAATTCCTTACTAGACACCAAAGCATGGAAGAATAAATCAACCAATATAATTATTTGTATTGAGTGGAGCTTCATAACTTTTTTAATTTTTACCCCTTGCCACAATTTAAAAATATTAGTATAATAATCAAAAATATGGCTAAAAACAAAAACATAATCAAACAGGTATCTAAATTTTTACCTAAAACTCGCAAACAAAACTTCCTAAAAAAGTTGACTAAATTATTTTCCAAACTCTTTTCATTTGTAATAATTGCGGGATTTTTATTGTCTACTTTATCAGCATTCTTACTTACATTTGTGGGGCACTAGTAAAACTACTATGTTAAAAGTTACCTTTTGTGGTGCAGCAAGAACTGTAACAGGTTCCCAATATTTCCTGGAATATACGGGTCCAAATGGCGATAAATTCAATTTTTGTGTTGATTCAGGATTGTTTCAAACCGGGCAAAAGATTAATTTGTATAAAATAAATTCACATCTACTATTTGATCCCAGAAAACTTGATGCTTTAGTGTTAACTCATGCTCATTTGGATCATTGTGGCCGTATTCCATATCTAATAAAACACGGTTTCGGTGGAAAAATTTACTCTACCTTGGCTACTAAACAAATTGCTGAAGTGGTCATGATGGATGCTGCTAGGCTGAGTACTGATAAAACTCCTGAGAAAAGCTCTTATTCTCCGCTAAAAGGAATGAAAAAAATTGATTTGCAAACCAAAGTAAACCAAATCGAGTTTGACGAAAAATACAAAGAGATTTTGGCTAAGGCCGCTTTGGAAAGTGAAAATTTAGGGTTGTATTCATCCAGTGAAGTAGAGCAAACAATGAGAAGATTTAAGACATTTGAATACCATAACAAATTTTTAATACATCCAAATTTGGAAGTGGAGTTTTTTGATGCCGGACATATTCTAGGTTCTGCCTATGTCACTATAACAGAATTATCATCAGGGCAGCAGGTTGTATTTTCAGGAGATTTTGGGAATAAAAATAAACCAATTATTAATGATCCTGAGCCACCTCATAAATTAAACAAATTAAGTCATGTATTTATTGAGACGACTTATGGAAACAGGCTTCACGGGAAGCAAGATCCAAAACAAAAATTGAGAAAAATTATTTATGATACTTTAAAAAATAATGGACAAGTACTTTTACCTTCTTTTTCGGTGGAGCGTGCACAGGAAGTAATTTATTTTTTGGTTGAACTCATGGAAGAAAATAAACTACAAAAGGTACCAATTTTTCTAGATTCACCAATGGCTTCTAAAATCTTGCAGATTTGTCTGTCTCATCCGGATTTATATGACAAAGAAATGAAAGATAAGCTGAATTTTACAGGTAACCCACTACAGTACAAGTGGATAAAAATACTGGAAACCACTGCTCAAAGTAAAAACTTAAACCATTTCAAAGATCCATGTATTATTATTGCCGGCAGCGGAATGATGAATGGGGGTAGAATACTAAAACATTTATTTTTTCACATAGAAAATCCGAATAATTTATTATTAATGGTTGGCTATCAGGCAGTTGGTACCCTCGGGAGACAGATTTTAGATGGAGCTAAAGAGATTGATCTGGAGGGAAAGAAGTTGCAGTTAAACACAAAAGTAGAAGTTATCAATGAGTTTTCAGCTCATGCAGACCAGAGAATATTAAGAGATTGGGTTGTAGATTTGGTAGATAAAAAACAAGCTGGTCCTAGTAATAAAAAAGTTAAAGTATTTTTAATGCATGGTGAAAAAGATGCTAGTCTGACTTTTGGTAGGGAGATAGAAGCAATCATGCCAAATAATGTTGAAAGCCACTGGCCTCATTTTGGTGAGCAGATTGAATTGTGGGTGAAATAGACTGGGCATTAAAAATATCCATACAGACACTCACTTCACTTTACAAAAACAAAAAAACCGGGTTTTGCCCGGCTGAATTAATGAATTTCTGATAAAAACTTAAACTATTTTATAGCTCTAATTTGTACTGTTTCTACATAATCTTTATCTACTAAAATCTCAGAGACTACGATTATAGTGTCATTTTTTTCAACAATACCTTTTTCAGTAAGTTTATTTATTGCAAATTCAATGTTGTTCTCAAAATTGCTAGAAAATTCAATTAGGTGAGGAGTAATACCAAAATATAGATTTAATTTATTTTTAGTTTCACTAGAATTGGTGAATGCAATGATTGGTGAATGCGGTCTCAATTTTGAAACTGAAGCAGCAGTATCGCCTTTTTTAGTAAATACAACAATTGCTTTTGCATTAAGATTATTAGCTAATATACATGCTCCAACAGCTATTTCCTGTTTTGGTGACGAGTCTGTTTCAGTGTGCTTAACTATTTTCTTTTCAGCTAATTTTTGCTCAGCTCTGATTGCTACAGTTTGCATCACTTCAAGCGCTTTTAATGGATAATTTCCATTTGCTGTTTCTCCTGACATCATAATTGCATCAGTTTTTTGCATTACCGCATTAAAAATATCAGTTACCTCAGCTCTAGTTGGAGTAGGATTAACCATCATCGATTCCAAAAGTTGGGTGGCTACTATTACAGGTTTACCAGCTTTTCTGGACTTTTCAACTACCTCTTTTTGAATGATTGGCACTTCTTCAATTGGTAATTCAGCACCCAAATCTCCTCTAGCTACCATTATACCATCGCTGGCTTCTATAATTTCATCAATATTTTTTACAGCATTTGTACTTTCAATTTTTGGTACTATTAGTATATTTGAATTTTTATCAGTTAAGTATTTTCTCAAATCATTGATAGTTTTAGCATCATTTGCAAAAGATAGGGCGATAAAGTCAAATTTTTCGGCGATTGCAAAGTCAATATCTTGCCAATCTTTATCTGTGATTGCAGGCAAAGTAGCACTTTTACCTCGAATATTTAAATGTCTTCTGGAAGTTAAAGTACCACCGTCAAGACACTCAGTAATTACATCGGTATCGGTCTTTTCTAAAATTTTTAAATTCATCATTCCGCTATCAACTAAAATCACATCTCCTACGCTAACATCTGAAATAAACCCTTCGTAGTTAACACTTGTAGTGCCTTTAGGGTATGAAGCTTCTTGTTTTATTGTAAAAATTAACTTATCACCTTTTTGTAAGGGTAGGGGTTCTGTTAAATCACCACTTCTAATTTCAGGACCTTTTGTATCGAGCATGATTGCTACGGGGTATCCCAACTCTTCGCTTATCCTTCTTACGGCTCTGGCTGTGCCACCATGCCATTCATGGGTGCCATGTGACATATTTAACCTAGCAACATTCATGCCACCTAGGATTAAATTTTTTAAAGCTTCAGGTTCAGCTGTTTTTGGACCAATTGTACATACAATTTTAGTGCTACGCATAAACATATGCTTTAGTTATAGACTAATTTAAATTATAGTCAACCCCTTGTCATTCATAAGACTGTGTAACTCATCAAAATTCACAAAAGCAGACTACTTGGCCTGATTATTCTCGTTTTCATCCTGATCTTTTTTACCAAAAACCCGATTGTGTAAATCTTTAATTTGCAAGTTTGTAATGTGGGTATAAATTTGAGTGGTAGCTAAATTTGAGTGACCTAAAAGAGTCTGCACAGAGCGTAAATCGCCACCCTCAGACAAGATTTTAGTGGCAAAGCTATGTCTAAGTGTGTGTGGGGTAATATGCTTATAAATACCAAGCCTCCTAGCATAATTTTGCAAAATCATCTGTACCATTCTGGGGGTCAACGGTTTAGAATTTTTTGAATCTTTCGGCCTATTTTTGCTAAACGAGATAAACAAGTAAGGATTTTCGTCCTCTCCTCTTAATTTTAAATACTCATCTATTGCTTCTTTGGCAGCCGGTGCTAGAAATGTAGTTCTATATTTTTCACCTTTACCCTTGATTAATAACGGTTGAATTTCATCTTCTGTAATATCGTTTTGTTCGGTAGATTTAGAATTTTGATCAATAAACTCTTGAGCGGAAAGATTGGTTTCTTGTACATCATCATTTTCTTCATCCAAAAAAGGTACTGCACCAACTTCAGCTTTTCTCAATGAAAGCATTTCTGAAAGTCTAAGGCCCGAGCCAAACATTGCTAGTACTATAGCTTGATTGCGCTTTTTTTGTACCTCGGGAATTTTATTGGTATCATTTAAAATAGAATTGATTAGCCTCTGCACCTCTACATCAGTCAAATACTCGATACGTTGCATTCTTACTTTGGGTAATTCTAATTTATCTGGGCTTAGAACAACAGTTCCATGTTTGATCATGAATTTTAAAAAACTTCTTAAAACCACTATTTGATAGCTTTGAGCTCGCAAACTCATTTTATCTTTTCTAATTGTAGTTAGTTTATTTAGATGCTGTCTATAGTTATTGACTATGTCTAAATCAATGTCTTGAGTCCTTTCAATTCTTTTAATATCTAAAAACTCTTGAAATCGCTCCAAAGTATTTCGGTAATTTCTGACTGTATTCCCTGAATATTGCTTGGTTAATTCGCAGTATAGCAGAAAGTCTTCCATATCTCTTTTAAACGACATATACTTAAATTGAGTTACAATTACTAGTTAGTCAATTTTTTAATAAATATATCTCTAAATTTCTGGGGATTTCCTTTACCTCTTGATTCTTTCATAGATTGCCCTACTAAATAATCTAAAATCTGAACTTTACCTGATTTATACTGCTCAACTTGGGCAGGATTTTTTTCAATCACAGTATTTACAAATTCCTCTAAAGCTGAATCATCATTTTCCTGAATAAGTCCATTTGTTTCAACTACTTCTTGTGCATTTGCTTGGAAATCGTTTGCTAAAATTTCTAAAGATTTGCTTAGGCCTTGGTTATTAATTTTTTTCTCTGAAAGCAGTTGACTTAAAACTAGTAAATTTTCTTTGGATATTAGCTCTTGAATTGGTTTATTTTGTTTTTCAGAAAGTGCTAAAAGATTGACTGTAATTATATTAGCAACTGCCCTTATCAGGTCTTTATTTTCTACTTGTTGCAAAATCTCGTCAAAAAAGTGACCCACAACTTCTTTATTTACAAAAGTATTTACGGTTTGCAGATTTAGCCCTAATTCTAAATACCTTTGCCTTTGCACTTGTGGTAATTCCGGTAGATCATTGATACTAGGAATATCTTCAGATTTAATTTCTAAAATTCTAAGATCCGGTTCCGGGAAGTATCTGTAATCTTGAGCTTCTTCTTTACTTCTCTGGCTTTCGGACTTGTTTAAATCATCCCTCCATCCTCTAGTTTCTTGGGAAGGTATTTGTCCATTGTTTAATAGCTCAGTTTGTCGCTTGATTTCAAATTCCACAGCTCTACCAATGGCTCGAATGGAATTAATATTTTTGACTTCTACTTTGTACTTAGGTAATCTACCTGCCGCGTGTTCTTCTTCAGTTTGCAGCGAAAGGTTGCAATCAAAACGCATTTGCCCTTTTTCCATGTCTGCATCTGAAATACCAATTTTTCTAACCAAAAGCTGTAATTCAGCTACATAAGCCATTGCTTCAGCACTATCTTTCACAACGGGATCAGTTACAATTTCAATTAAAGGCGCTCCTGAGCGATTAAAATCCACGTAGGTTTTACCACCTGCATGCATTAATTTTCCTGCATCTGCCTCTAAATGAGCTCTTGTCAAAGCTACTGAACAGGGTTTAAACTGGCCATTATTTTTGTCTTCAATATAAAAATCCACTCGACCTTGCTCAATAATAGGGTTATCGTACTGGCTAATTTGGTAACCGGCAGGAAGGTCAGGGTAAAAATAGTTTTTGCGATCCCATCGTGTTTTTTCAGGAATAGTTCCATTTATAGCTACACCAAATTTAATAGCTTTTTTAACAGCTTCTTTATTTAGAGCGGGTAAAGCACCAGGTTGACCTGTACAAAACGGACAAATATTTTTATTTGGTTCATCAGGAGCATATTCATTTAAGCAGCTACAAAACAGCTTTGTTTTAGTATTTAATTGTACATGGGTTTCGATACCGATTACAGGATAATAGGCCATAATTACTTATTTCTTTACAAAATTTAGATCCTAGTCAAGTAATTCAATATGATTCTCAAATATCCCAAATACTTTATTCAAACAGAAGACTGGGCAAAAAACTGGGTAAACGCTAATCTTGCAGGTCACAACTTTTTTGTTCTTGAGGTGAAGGATTCTAAGTCAGAAAATTTACTAAAAGGTATAGTTTATCAATATCCTTGGCACTTCAAACAAAACTTTTTGTATTTACCCAAAGGTCCATTTTTTAAATTAAATTCAGATATTTCACCAGAAGAAGTAAAATCACTTTTTGAGGAATTTTTAGAGAAATTGATTGCTCTTGGGAATCAGCAAAATTCGGCTTTTATTAAGGTTGATCTTGAAGATGAAGCCGGTAGACTGCTTAACTTGCATAATCTAGACGATTTTAAACATTTTATTTCTCATTCAACCGTTCTAAAAAATAAGTTAAAAGTCACAAAATCCTATAAAACTATTCAATATTTGCATACTTCTACTTTGGATCTTAGTTCTATTTTAAGATTAAATGTTACAGCAGAAAAGCTCGAAAACTCAGAATCACTAAAAAATTTCTTTCAAGACAGTAAGGATTTTTGGAAAATAACCAATGAAAATATACGTAGATATACTAAAAAAAGTCTGGAAAAAGGTTGGAAAATTGCTACTACAAAATCTGAAGAAAACTTTAATCATTTTTGGGAGGTCTACACCCATACCAGTAAACGTCAAAATTTTGCAATCAATACTAGGGAATATACGTACAGTATTTTTAAATCCAACTTTAGCCGAATTATTATTCTAAAAGATGAATTTAACAAGCCTCAATGCGTGTGGCTAGGAATTGTGTCACCAGATACCCTGACTTATTTGTATGGAGGAAATACAGCTTTTTCTTTTGAAAATTACGGTCAGTATTTAATTCATTTGATAGCGATAGCTCAATGTGTTTATGAAAATCTAAAATTTTACGATCTTGGTGGCTATGATTCAGAAAAAGGTTTTGGTAAATTTAAGGAAGGATACAGGGGCGATTATAGGAGCTTCCTAGGGCCTTTGGATTTGCATTTACAACCACTCAAAGCTAGCTTAAACCAATAACATCATCAACTTAGCCAAAACATTCAAGAAATAGCCCTTTTTGCAATATTTGTGCAAATGTCGAGATTGTACTAGTTTGCAAATAATTTTTTATTATCGAAGTTTATTTTGACGCTCTGATTAAACTGCTTTAGTCTTTAATTACAACCTTATCATTAATTTTAGCTGAGGTAATTGCTACAAGTTTAGTGGAGCATCTGTATTTTTTCTACAAAATGAATATCTCCAGGCTCCAAATGAATCATA
>CAWAQU010000005.1:0-52477 GCA_963784355.1 uncultured bacterium
AGTGAGCTAGGACATTTTTTTCAAAGCTTCAACGCGATCTTCTATGCTTGGGTGAGTGCTAAACAAGCCGGAAATCTGCTGACCAAAGCTTTTTTTAGGTGGGGAAATATAAAAATGATTGGTAGCTGTTGAATAATGGCTGGACGGTACCGGATTTTCGTATAGTTTGGTAAGAGCGCTAATTAGTCCCTGAGGGTATCTAGTGTAAACTACTGCACTTGCGTCTGCCAAAGACTCTCTGGAGCGAGATACAGCCAACTGAATTAAAGTAGCCACTATGGGAGCAAGCATGATTGTGATTATGTAGATTATAAAGATAATCGGACTTTTGTTTTCACCATCATCTCTATTTCTCATACCTCCAAAAATCATAGATCGAAAACCTAAATCAGCCAAAAAACTAACAATACTGGCCATTACCATGACAACTGTGCTGACTAAAATATCACGGTTTTTTACGTGAGCCAATTCGTGAGCTACTACCCCCTCAAGTTCAGTTTTATTCAGCAAATCCATAATCCCTTGATTGAAACAAATGCTAGCATGTTCAGGATCTCTACCACAGGCAAAAGCATTGGCGGATGGGTCGGGACTGATATGAACTTTGGGTTTTGGAATGCCGGCGATTTTGCTGATATTTTCTACCAAGTTGTGAAGTTCGGGTGCTTCTTCTTGACCTACTTCCTTAGCTCCAGCGAAACTCAGGGCCACTTTGTCTCCAAAGAAATAGGCTATAAAAGCTTGTCCGAGTGAAATCACAAGTCCAATAATTGCCAATCCCGGAGAATTATACATGGCCCCGAAGATATAAAAAATACCGCTAACCAATCCTATAAAAATAAAGATTAAAAGCCAGGTTTTTCTTAAATTTGAATTTTGATATGAATATGCAGATGACACAGTGCTACTAATTAATAGGTTAAATATTAAAAAGTACTGGTTTATTGTCAATTAAGTGTGAGTAGTAGCTCTGCTTTCTATAGTAAGTCGGACTATATTGTTTTTACCTTCGGTTTTGAATTTACTTCTGGCTCCGTCTCTTTGCATTCTGACGTAAGTGACTAAATTTTGTTTAGTTTTATTAGGATCGGTACTTGAAATATATGTATTGTAGTAAGTAGATCCAGTTGCTTGTAAATTACGTTTCAATTGAGGTAGGTTTGTAACTCCGAATTTAGTGCTTAAAGTAGCTTCTCCTTCAGCTACAGTTGCCGGGTCAGGATTGTTTATTTTACCCAAAGCCTCAACTAAGGCTTTCATATTTCGCTTTTTCTGGTTACCATTTGATGTTGCAAATATTGTGTCATTTGCCGGCACTTCAAGAATACTGCTCAAAGTCTGCCCTCCAGCACCGGTTAAATTAGGAAGTTCGTGTGTGACAAATTCGACTGCTCCAATAGCCTGATAAAATGCAGGAGTAGGGGTGTTGGTATTTGCAACAGTCTCAGCAACATTGGCAGCGTTAGTATGAATTGCTGCTTCTTTTATGCCATTTGCTATTGCTTTCTGGGCCTCTTGGGCATGTGTTATACTTGCATGTCTATGTACATCTCCACTTCTGATATAAGCTACTGTGTGGTAGTAGATGCTACTGACCAATAATTGCCTTTGTAAATTTGGGGCTAGTCTGGAATATTCACCACATGCATGAATTGTTTCCTCACCTATGTTGGTAGTTGCCAGTTGGGCGTCTGACAGACTATTTATATCTGCTAAAATTTGTTGTGTGGATTTTGTGCTGCCTGTAGCATTATATGGATTTATTCCAAATTCATTTTGAAGCGAATATATTTCTAGAGCTCTATAAGCTTCTTCCTGTTGAGTATAGCTCATGTTTTTAAAATCAATATTGCCTCCGTTTACAGGAAAACCTCTGCCCAGTAAAACTGTTTCAGGTAAAGTTCCACCCTTCAAACCTGCCATTTGGCTCACTAAATCAGACATGGCAACAATCTCGCCTCCTATGCCTCTAATTGCAGTATTCAAATTTCTGGCAACTTCTGCTGGTTGGTTTGGAAAAGCTTTTCTTAATTCACTATTTGCCGCTATTAAAGCTACAGGAGTATGTTTTTCAGGAGTTTTATAGCCTTTTATTTGAGAAAAATCACCTCCTTGTTGGGTAAATATGTCCAGCATGTCACCTTGTAAAACTACAGTATCAGGCAAAGGTCCACGCATAGATTTTGCAGCTAGTTCTTGAGCTGCTCTTTCTCTTAGTACAATGTTGGATAATGGCAAAATTTGAGGATATTTAGTAAATATTTCGTATTGATTTGCTGCTAAAATTCTCGGATTTGATTCTAAATATTGCTGACAAAGGTATATGCCTCTTGGATCCATAAAAAGTTTTGTGGCTATATTACCGTAACCGTCTTTTAAAGCCAAAGGGATAAATTTACCTAATAAATGCTGTTGACCTCTAGGCCATTCATTCAAATTTGAAGATTGGTTATTCAAAAAATAATTTATCAGTAATTCGCTTTGTCTAGGGTCCATTTCCTTTATGCCCATTGCCTGTTTTCTGGCTGCTTCAGCTCTATTGGCTATTTCTGTCTTGAAAGGATCGGGCTCGCCATTTGCTCTAGCTTGCTCTCTCATTAATCTAGCTTCCTCAGGCCCAACACCAGGGAACATGGGATTTTCAAGCATTAATTCTACTAGTCCTGCAGGCAAAGAATTCCTTAGTAATTCTTCAAATTTTCCGGCTATTTTAGTTTTGGTTTCTGCTGTTTTTCCATCATATAGTCTAGTAAATGGTTTAATCACTGTTTTTCCGGCAAATCTCTCCACAGCATCAAATGGCTTTTTTACTGCTTTCTCTAAGTTATCAAACTGATTTGCGATATTTTCACCTATGCTCATAAATTGAATATTGGCTGGAATATAGCTCAAAAACTAATTATCGTCAATATCATGGTGATGTAAAAGCTCATCTAAATCGTGGACGTGTTTGTTTTGATTATTACCTAGACTGTCCATTCTTTGATTTTGTAGATTATTTGACCTTGGTCCGATTGCTCGTGGTCTTTGTATATTTTGAGGTTGGAATTGTGGGGGTAGGGGGTTATTAAATTGTTGAGGATAATAGTTTTGTGCCATGGGAGGCTGATTGTGTGGAATAAATTGTTGATTGAAATTGTTTGTTGGGGCTTGTGGTGGGAAATTTTGAATTGGTTGATAATTATTTTGTTCAGGATTGTATCTTTGGGGCTGTTGACGGGTAGGCCCATTTTGAACATTGTCGCCGATAAAGGCAGCTACATCATCTTTGGTCAAAGGTTTGTTGAAATCAAGTTTACGTAAATCCAAAGTATTTTTCTCATCAAGAGCTTTTGAAAGCCTGTATTTAGCGTATAATTCAGCTTCTTCGGGTGTAATTTCAGCTTGTTGTCTAGCAGCTAATTCTTTTTGAAGCTTTTCAGGTATTTTACCGTTATTAAGCTCTTTGATAAGCTCTATACGTAGCTCTGGAGTAAGTAATTCTAATATAGTTTGCACTTTTTGCTCAACTTCTTTGTAAACGATCATTTGTCTGGCAAAGTCTAAGTCATCTATTGTTTCATCAACCAGATCTAAAAGCTCATTTAAAAACTCTTGTTTTTTACCGTCTGGAATTTCGTAAAAATCACTAAGAATTTCAATGACTTGTACTTTATTAATAATTTTCTGTTGATAAAGTTTGCGTATAGCACTAAATAGCCCATACCATAAAGGAATAAATTCAGTTATTGTATCTTCGGGTACGTGAAGATTTAGTTCATTATCTAAATTTTCTTGAATCTTTTTTAACTCATTTACTTCTTCATTAGAAATTATAGTTTGCGTATCATTTTGTGGCATAATGTAAAAATTCAATAAATTTTTTGTTAGATTGATGGAAGTTTATGGCTTGTGTATTTATATCCACCGACTATTTTTTTATAACCGTTTGAAAATTTATCAGCCATTGATTCGGCCATAGCCTGATCTACTTTAGAGTCACTTGCACTTTTGTATTCTTTTGCTTGGCTACGGAATCTTGATTCAACATTTTCTCTCTGTTCATTTGTAATGATTTCACCTGTTGAAGGAAACATTGATTTCATTTTACTTTCTCCGGCTTCAGTATGTTTATTTAATATAATTTGTCTATTTGTTAGTCCTGGCGCCGCAACAGGATCAGCAACCTCATCTAAATTAATTCCGTAATTTTTAAATATAGACTTAGCATCCTTTACTTCAGCAGTATTACCTGAATGTAGTTTAGCCATTGCTTCACTTAAATCACCAACAATACGCTGCCTTTTTTTTGCACTACTATTTCTTAAAATTTCATCTCTAGTGTTATCATCAAACTTTACATTTCCAAAAAAATCACTTATATTTTTATCTCCTAAGTCAGCAGCATATTCCATTTTTTCTTGTAAAGTAGCAGCACCAATTTTTGCTCTTACAGATATATTTGAAGGATCCTTCCATTTCTTATTCACAATATTACTTGCAAGATTTACACTTGCCACTTCAAGTGCTTGTGAAGCTAGTGAGTGAATTGCAGCCCTCTTACTACCCTTTTTGAAACCTTCATAAGTTGCGGCAGAGGCTTCTTTGATTCTTTGAGATTGAACTGGTCTATTATTTATATAGGATTTGGCTTTTTGGCCGATTATTCTACGTAAAGTTAGTTCTTTTGATGCTTCGTCCATAGCGGCCCACTCCGGATCTGATATATTTTCCCTAATTTCTTGTCCAACATTAGTTTTTTCTAATTGGTCCAAGGTTAATCTATTCAATTCTGACTGGAAACCTTCAGATTTTATGGAACCATCAGGATTCTTTTCCTCGTCATTTAATTTTGTAATTCCAAATTCTTTGGCGATAGCCTTCATTTCTAACAATTCTAACTCTCTATTTTGCTCTTCTTCATTTAAATTCTGGAAGGTACTATCCTTTCTTAAATTGTATTGCTCTCTCATAAGATCGTTTTCTCCAATAAAATTTGAACCAATTTCTCTTAATCCGGAATTAATATTTCTTTGAACCATCTTTTTTTGATCTGGATTTTGTATGTTATTAATTGCTTCTTTGTAGTAAGCATCCATCTGCATTTTGGCCGCATCTTCACCCGCTACACTATACGCTCGTTTTCCTATTCTGTCATGTAAAGCAACCATATCACCGCCAGCTTCTTTATAACCACGAATAACCTCTGGATCGGAAAATGTTCTGGCACTTGCATTTCTAAACTTTTCGTCATTTGTAGCCAGTTCTTCACCAGATTTTTTTCTTGAGCTACTACTAGATTGAATCTGTGGCTCTTTTTCTGCCAACTTTTCTCTTATACCAGGATCTAGTTTGTCAAATACTTTCTGGGCAAAATTGATTCCTCTAGGGTCACCATAAAGTGATCTGCCGAGAGCTGCATTTTCTAAACTTTGACTCATTAGTTGTTCAAATAGAGTTACTTGCTCTCCAGACCATTTTTGAAAATCTGAAGGAAAACTATCAAGAATGTCTTTGGCAATAGATTCAGCAATAGTACCTGAGAGTTTTTTACCTGATATTTTTAATGCTCTATTTTTTGCATCCCTTATTCTTTCTTTTAAATCGACCTCAATAGGATCAGTTTCGCCTCGTCTTATAGCACCTTCCTCTAGAGTTTTCATTCCTATTCTATCTAGACCTACAAATCTGCTAAAATCTTCATCTCCATTTAAATAATTATTGAGTTTGCTGCTTACAAAAGGTAGTTTTCTAATTGATCTTTCCAAATTACCATACATTGTTTCTTTTAATTCTGCTTCTTTACCTTCTCTACTTCTTGTAATACCTTCCAGTACTTTTTTAGGAGTTTTACCAAGTAATTGAACTATATCAGGTGCAATTTGAAAAGTATCGGCAACAATATTAGGTATGAATGAAGTCTTTTTGCTCCACTCTTGTCCTTGTACTTCCGCGTCTTTAAGCTTATTAGTCAATGTTTCTTTTTGACTTTCTAGCCGACTTCTCTGGGTGTTACTTAAATTCCCGCTTGAAAGTTGTTGATTAATCTTTTCTAGTTTACCTGGTATTAAGAAATTTTTTCTTATGGATCCAACAGCACTTCCTGCTACAAAACCTGTGCTACCCCCAACAAATCTAGTGGTAGCTCCATAGGCACCCAAGAATGGTCTAGACCACTTCCCAACTGCAGATAACCCCTTTTTAGTAAAATTCTCCAGGTCCTTATCCATGAAGTTAAGTGTCATGTACAGAGCTCCAATGCTGATAGCTCCGCCTAAAATGATTCTCAAAGAGTCTTCAAAAGTTCTATCATAATTACCGGTAATATTCGAAATAGGCGATGCGACTGTTGCAGCAGCTGCTTGAGCAAAAGTATCCACAGAGTTCAAAAATATACTGGCTAAATTTCCGATACCTCCTCCAACGTAGCTCAATGCCCCTTTATTAGTATAAGTTACTTGGGCAAATTTTTCTGTAAGTACGCCGACAAGTACTAAAGAAAATACAAAAATTGGGTAAAAACTGGTCCATTTTATAAATTTGTCTACCCATTTTTTCCCTATTGGTTTGAGACTCTCGAAAGGTAATAAATAAGTAGCCAAGGCTATAGGTGAAGTGACCATTAAAAGCCATAAGCCTACTATACGCATAGTTGCCATATAGGCCGCCTTCCAAAATACGTAGATAGCTACACATATCATTATCAAAAAGACTGCTTCACTGATTAGCATGGCCGTGGCTGCACCACTATTTTGGGAGAAAAAAGCTGTTAGGGGGCTCATTATACTATCTCCAGCTTGCTCGAAAACATTTGCTCCTATCTTACAATCTGCTGCACCACCGTTTTTAACAGAACTTTGCATTTGTTTACCACATCTAAGTATAGAGACTCTACCGATACCATCAATTACATTACCTATTAGGGCCCTGTTAATATTATCAGGGGTCACCGTACCTTTAGTAGCAACGTAACTGTAAATAAAGACATCACCTACACCTTGGGTAATATTGATAACTGTAGCTACTCCGAGTATTGTAAAGTTAATAGATAATGCTACTATAACAATACTAGTTAAAAATTCTTGAATACTTTTTTTTACGTTCTTAATATTTAAAATATAGCCAAATCCTACGTAAAGAAACGATCCCAGTATCATTATATTTGCTATGGTAATTAATACGCTCCAGGGGGCTATTGCGACGGTAAAAAAGTCACTTCCGGCAGGATTTATACGTAAAAATACTAAAATTACCCAGCCTAATAAAAATAATACTGCAATAGCAACCCAACCACAAAAGTAGATAAACCAAAGTAATAATATGGCAACTATATTGAATAGACCTTCTAGCAAGCTCTTTGCAACATTTGGTGCACCCGCATTGCTAGTACCGGTATTTGTGATTTCTCCACCAGTTTCACTGAAATTTTGTTGTACTAAGTTTTTATTTATACAAGTTAACTTTATTTTATTTACATCTACCCCGGCTTTTTTTAAATCATCACGATTTACAGGTATACATGCTAAAGTGTTGTTGTTACAAAGTATTATATCATCCGTTCCATTCCACTTTTGTTTAGTTTTCAAAGTTTCAAGTTGCTCCTTTAATTTATAGTTTACTGAGCTAGGGCCGGCTGTTTTTGCATCTGCAGCTAATTTATTTGCATCTGCTGCTGTGGTAAGCTTACATCCTTGTAATTGATTTTGTACTGAGCCCTGTATGTCAGAGAGGTCTACAATTTGATCAGCATTGGCAACTTTTTTTTCGTCTTTAAGCTTGGCCTTAAATTCACCCAGATTTTGTACACCAGGACATCGATAAGCATCTTCCCTCATTCCTTGTATAAGTGGTCCAATTCCAAGTGTTAGGGTTGATAAAACAGTTCTTGAAAGTGTTCCACATACATCATTTGCTGCATTTGTACCAGATGGAAGACCTAAAAATTTCCAATCTTTAATATATAAGCTACCTCCATCTTTTGTCGCAAAAACTCTGCCTGAACCTGTCGGCCAATTTGCTAGTGTAACACTGTTATCTCCTGAGGGCAAAGTGTCCCCTTTAAGATCCCCAAATAAAATTATCTCCTTTGTACATCTTAAATCAAGACTTTTATCCATCTCTTTATAACCAACACACACTTGGTTCGGTTTGGTGATAGGCTTGCCATCTTTTTCACAGCTTAAGCTAATTTTACTTAATTCATAAGTACTTGCTGTATTTTGATCTGTTAGCTTACAATTGTAACCATTATCAGTTTTATTAACTATTGCGGTAGGTGGTATGCCTCCTGGGGTTGTAGGGGTGTCAGGAGTCGCCGGTACCTCTTTTCTAGTACAAATGGCAACTTCACCTGCATATCCGTTACAGCTACTATATTTCACTCCAGCTTCACCTTCACAAGTTTGATCATCAGAACCTGCCCCTATTTTACACTGCAACCTCCAAGCATCTTTACTATCCGTTCCACTGGTACAAAATACATGATTGTAAATAAGGGTACGTTGTGTGTCTCCTTGTGGATCATAATTTGGATTGGGGGTCTGAAAATCATAGAAATCACAATCTTTTTTATCGCCACAAATCTTGGCATCTGTATCACAATCTGCACTTGTAGCAAAAAAATAGCCCTCAGTAGCCGCTTCCGCAAAGGTATTTAAATTACTAATCCCTGAAGCCAAGCTTGTGACTAAAAGCCCTAAAACTATTAGTAATAAACTACTTTTACCGATAAAATTCGTGATTTTTTTGAGCATTTTTTGTTTTTGTTTTAAATTTATTTTACTTTAGTTTTTGCACCTTGGCAAATTCTGTTTGATGTATAGATTATTGTTTATATTCCCTCACTTTCAGCTTCATTTTCTTCGGTATTCTGTAAATCTTGATCTTGAGTAGTATTACTATCTTCCTCTGCATTAGCTTCCTCGATTTCATCATCACTTACCTCTTCAGGCTTGCTGACTAAAGTAGCAGTTACAGGGTCTGCCTTAGGGTCAGCTATTACTTTTTTTAAATCTAAGGTGTATACTGTGATATCAAGAGCCTCTTCAAAACTTTTGACAGTGTTAAGCTGAAAAATAGTACGGTCTTCCTCTTCCTGGAAAGTATTTACTATAAACAGCTTTTGTGGATTTGATAATTGTTTAACCTCAAAAAAATCAGGTTTGGAAAAATAAAGCTGAGATGTAGAATCAGTATTTTGGCTGATAAAAAACCAGTAAATCTGATTGTTTACTGTAAATTCAAAAAAATCAGAGATGGATTGACCTAAAAATCTAACCTCGTTTTTACTATCAACAATAAATAATTTCTCATCCAATTTTTTATTAGTATTTGGATCATTAAACATGGGCTTTTGAAGTGCATCTTGGAATTTTTTGTCTTTAATTTCAGTATAAGGAATCTTTAAAACTTTACTACTACCTGACAAATCAGCAATGTCATACAAGTTACTACTAGTCATGGCCTCAACTGTGTATTCATCAACAGTATTTTGATCGACTTGTGTTTCTTGTTGAGTATTTTGCTGTAGAGCGGGCGTTGTTTTATTGGAGGTATTTAACCAAATCATTAAACCGGTTATACTGATTAAAGTAACTATCAAGCCAATCACAAAAATTTTTGATTTGAAGATGTTTTGAAGCATAATATTTTTATTTTAGTTTTTCTATAAAAGTTGTCCAATTGTTGTCGTGCCAGTAGCGAAGTTGATTTTCATAAATTTGCAATAATAAATCAGGCTGATTATTTGTGTTTGTTAGTGTCTCATCTAAATTTTTTGGGGTAGGGGTAAAATTGTTAATTTTTTTAGTCTCTAGCTTTTGATCAATGATATTATTTATTTGGACACTAGTGAGTTGGTTGTTTACCGGGTCATATATATAGCAAGTATTGATTTCTCGAGCGCAATTAAAGGATACACCAAGGCTTCGAATTTCCAAGTTTTGTACTTGCCTGAATTCTCCGGTGTCTTGATCATATACCCAAGCTTTATCACTATAGTAACTAGAATACACCACAATTAGGTTATTTGCAAGGACATCAATTTTAAATTCAGGTTCTGTAAGTAAGGCCGCGTCACCACCAAGATCGTTACCTTGATTTGATGTTACAATATTTGCAAATTCTCCCAACAAATTTTTACTTGTATCTTGATTGATGATGTCCGGGTTTTCAGATGCAATTACTTGCTTAGCGGGGTAGGTAATTAGTTCATTTTGAATTGTGTAAAAATAAAAATCTACTATTTGAGTGAGATCTGCTTCTAGCAGTTTTTTTGTATCTAGTTTGGTGAAAATATATTTTCCGTAGCTTGCATTTTCATCCTCTTCAGGATCGGTGCCGTGGGAATGTTCATCTCCTGCAAATTCAGTCTGAAGCCAAATATCTGTTGAAAATGAAACCGGTTGATAGATTTTTACAATTTGGTTGTAATTTTCGTCTTCAGCGCTGATTTCTCTGTTGTCTTTAAAGTCTGGTTTGGAAATGTTTAGCTTAGAATTGCTCGTATATATCCAATATATTTGATCATTAATTCTTATTTCTTTTAAATTTTGAACTTGTTTTTGAGGTGAAAAAAACTTTTGGTCTCTAGAGTCGTAAAATATGGTAAAAATACTTGCTTCAGGATTTTCTAGAACTAGATATTCAAATTTCGGGTCTTTTGACTTGAAGTACTCAAATTCATTTTCATTTAAGATGCTGATTTCATATACTTTTAGACCTGTTGATAATGTATTTACCAAATACAACTCAGAATCAATATTAGTTTGGGTAGATTGGGATTGATTGTCTCTATTTATTATAGCTTGGGTAAAATTCTCTGCGCTTTTAGAAATATTATTTATCGGACTTGAGTTTATAATTTGCTGATTTTGATTGCTGTTTATGTACCTTGAAAGAACAAGAGTCACTACTATAATTAGGATCAAAACTGAACCAATGATTATGTATTTTTTTCTTTCTAAAGTCATAATATTACTTTGCTTCTAAAGCTTTAAAATTACCTCTAAGTGTGGGACATTTTAATATACTACAAGGAGGGGTATTACCATGATAGCTTCCGTTTTTTGTAAGTTCGAAATGTAGATGTGGCCCGGTAGAGCGACCCGTACTACCCATTTTACCTATAAGCTGGCCTTTTTTTACAGTACCACTTTTTACTACAAATTGGCTAAGATGTAAGTATCTTGTTTGGTAACCTTCTGCGTGTTTTAGGCGAATTTCATTGCCTGTTTCACTATCAAATTTGGCATACATGATTTCACCATCAGCAGCTGCGTAGATAGGAGTACCAATAGCATTGGCTATATCTACTCCATTATGATTTCTACCTCTTGTAGGGTGTGGTTTGGCGTAATAGTCTGTATAAACACCACTTGTTGGAGTTACAAATTTAGCGGATGAGGGAACATTTGGATCGGGTGTGTTAGTGTTATCACTTTGATCTGCAGCTTTATCAGATATCTCTTGACATTCTACAGCTTTATCAGGTGTACTTCTGTCTCCGCCTGATTCTACCGGGAGTGTGGTATTACTTACCTCTTTCAACCCTTTATTTAGAGTAGCTTTAGATGTTTGGCCATCTGGCGTTTTATCTTTTAAGGTGGCAGGATCAGCATAATTTTTTAGTGCGTTTTCAATATTATTTTTAGTTATAATCTTAGCTATTTCAAGATTAATATTAGCATCACTACCTTTAGACATCCATGGCCCTGAGTTCCAGGCTCCATTTTTTCTAACTAGGCTGATAAATTTAATTAAATTTGATTCAATTTTTCCATCAGGATTTATCCAATCTATATCGCTTCTATTCCACGGCTGTACTCCCCAGTGTACGTAAAGTAAGGTAGGATCAGACGAATATTTAGCAGCAATCTTGGCTGTAGATTCTAACATGGCAGTTGTGGGTTTTTCACCTTTTGTGCTGGCATCATAGTGCATCTCAACTTGAATAGTATTACTATTTACTGTATAGGAACTGTTATTTTTATAAATACGTCCTAGAGCACCTGCACCACGGTAATGGTCAGGAAGTGTTTGGTAAATCTCACCGTTTCTACCGGTAGTGAAATGGACATAGGCCTCTCCTTTTTGGGCTTCTGCCCTTCTGCGAAATTCTGCTGCCATATCATCAACTGTATAAGAACTGTTAGATTGTCCCATTGCAGTATAATGTAAAATTACAGCTTTTTTAGTGTTGCCGTTGGCTAAATCACCACGATTTCGTACTAAATATTTTGTATTAGCTCCAGGAAATATACCAGATGTGGCAGCTTCTGTACTAATTGGACCTGCTAAATCAGTTAAATTTTCAAAAAAATTGTTTGTTGCAGAATTGATTGAAGAATTATCAGCAAAATTTGTATCCAATTCATTACTGCCAATCGAACTTGATTTTGTACTTGTGCCAGCAAACACTTTGGTATTAGCTGCAATATCTTTAACATAATGTCTTGTTTCACTAAATGGCGGTACACCTCCATACTTTTCTACATTACCTGGTCCTGCATTGTATGCAGCAAGAACCAAAGTAGTATTTGCTTTTGTAACTTTTAATTTGTATAAACGTTTTAAATAAACAGCTTGGGCATAAATTGCTAGCTCAGGATTTCGGGTGATGTCATTTAAAGATAAAGGTTTGCCTGTTGTAGGATGATTCACTGTGGCAATAGTATCAGGCATAAATTGAGTCATACCGGTAGCACCTGCGGATGATCTAACTGAGCCGTTAATTAAATCAGTTCTAAATGCACTTTCTTGCAGAATCTGGGCCATCATCATATTGGGATCCAGTCCAAATTGTTTGGCGTATTTCTCAACTGTAGGCTGATACTTTTTCATGTTGGCGATTTGCTCGGATCCGACAGTTATTTTTTTATCATCTCTTGTAAATGCTTTTGTATCATAACTTCCTACTGTAGTTCCAGCTCCAGCTCCGCCACTTGATCCACCTCCGAAATTGCTGCCTCCAGTTGATACAAGCTGAGTTTGATTGTTGTCAGCACATTTACACAATGATGAAATATTAGTTGAATTGGGCGTTTTGCTACCATTTCCTCCACCAGTGGGCGGTGTGGTTTTCCCGGCTCCATCTGCATCTTGAGCAACATAAAAATGAAAATGGTTATTATGATTTGCAAGTGATTGAGTAGTTATGGATCCTCCTCCTGTTAAAGGTGATCTTGGAGATCCTGCCGGCCAACCTTTGCTTGTTAATTGTCTTTGAACTGACCCATACGTAATTAAACCCCTAATCAAATTGCTACTCTTTGCAAATTCTGCCATTTGCACTGCTGCTTGAGTCGATGCAGATGATCCTCCTCCAGTTGCTTCTGTTAATGTGTATGTTTTTCCGTCTTGAGTAGTAAAGCGGTCAATATCTAATCCCAAACCACTAAAATGACCACCTGCATAATCACCATGACTAGTACCATCATTCATACCGGTAATCTGAATATTTTTGTACTTTTCCGCTATCGCTATAATTAGATCAACCGTTGCTATATTTAGTCTACCTTGTTTTGCTTCAACAGATGGAAGAGCTATATCAGCTGGCTCATGCCAATAATCAATTTTACCTGATTTTTCCAAACTCTCAAGCTTCTGTATTTTAGCTGTAGGTATTTTGTTGTTACCGAGTGCTTTACCTACTCTAGCTTCTGTGTTGATTGATTGAAAAGGATTAGTATAACTAAGTAAGTTTAAATCTTCGTTTACTGTAGACCGGGAATCCACTAAATATTGATTTCCAATGTCATCAGTATAAGCCTGTTTAGAGTTTGACTGTTGTGATTTATAACTTTGCAGTCGTTTGTTATAATAGTCTTTATATTCTGCCATTGTAGCGTGTCTTTGACCTAAAGGTGAATTAGGCATTGAGGCCCAGTGTTTGTTACCAACTTGAATCACTTGTTCCAGGCCGTTAGATTTAGTAAGTACTTTTTCAAGTCTTAAATTATCTTGACTACCACTTGCAAGACCGGCGTAAATTCCCAAAGGGTAGTAATCCTGACTAGTGGGTTTAAAGTCTTTTATCTGGAAACTATACCCCGCTTTTTTTAAGCCACTGTTTGCTGCATTTATATCATCCATGCTATATTGAGCGGTATAATACTGATACCTTCCTATATTCCATGCACCTCCTCCTCCAGGTGCTTTACCACCGGATTTAAGTTTCGGTTTGAGGTTGGTCGAAGCTTGCGCGTCAAAATCATTTGCTACGAAATTCCCGCTATTGTAAGATGCTAAAGTTAACGGATCAGACTCAGACTCCCATTTAGCAAGGGTATCTAAAAATGCTCTGACTTCTGGTGTAAATGGTCCCCCTGTTGAAACTGTACCTCCGGCTGTGTTAGTAGAGACAGTTCCTGAGTCAGTATTGCTACTACTAGATAAAAGTTGTGTACGGGTACCCAATGAGGTGCAAGCACATGAATTTAGTTTACCGACTGGCTCAATTACTTCATCTTCATTTGTATTGCTTTCAGTAGGGGTAGAGGGTGTGGTTTTCCCGGCTCCATCTGCATCTTGAGCAACATAAAAATGAAAATGGTTATTATGATTTGCAAGTGATTGAGTAGTTATGGATCCTCCTCCTGTTAAAGGTGATCTTGGAGATCCTGCCGGCCAACCTTTGCTTGTTAATTGTCTTTGAACTGACCCATACGTAATTAAACCCCTAATCAAATTGCTACTCTTTGCAAATTCTGCCATTTGCACTGCTGCTTGAGTCGATGCAGATGATCCTCCTCCAGTTGCTTCTGTTAATGTGTATGTTTTTCCGTCTTGAGTAGTAAAGCGGTCAATATCTAATCCCAAACCACTAAAATGACCACCTGCATAATCACCATGACTAGTACCATCATTCATACCGGTAATCTGAATATTTTTGTACTTTTCCGCTATCGCTATAATTAGATCAACCGTTGCTATATTTAGTCTACCTTGTTTTGCTTCAACAGATGGAAGAGCTATATCAGCTGGCTCATGCCAATAATCAATTTTACCTGATTTTTCCAAACTCTCAAGCTTCTGTATTTTAGCTGTAGGTATTTTGTTGTTACCGAGTGCTTTACCTACTCTAGCTTCTGCTTGAATAGGGCTAAAAATATTATTTACATCAGCAAGTAAGCTATTTTCACTTTTTTCGCTAGATTTTTCCTCACCAATGTCAGATGCAACAGCTATTTTGGCACATTCAAAAAAAGCAGAGTTTCTGACAGCAGCAGCACCGTAGTCAGTAGATTTAGTGTTTCCGTCACCTCCACCAGGTCTAACACATCCCAAGTGAGCATAAGATACTAAATAAATACTTCCTTTGCCTTGTGCATACTCACAGTTCGCTTTTAGTTTAATTTTCCACTGTTCATAAGCAAATTTCATCTGCAATGGCTTGTTTTTAATTAATTCAGATGGAGGTATATCTCTTCCAAGAATTTTTTCTGAAATACCTTGATAAGTTTCACCACCTTGTTTACTTCGACAAAATTGAATAATACCCCAGCAGTCATACTTAGGTCCGTTCCAGATTGTCCAATCATAACCGCTTTCAGTCGGTCCAAGTGATAGTACCCAAGCAATTACATAGTCTGGTACACCTGCAGTTCTACCTGCACTTACTATTTCATCAAACTTTTGTTTAGTTAGAGTAAATTCTTGTTTCAAACCGTTATTTGCTGTCCATAATGTCAGCCTAGTCTTGTTCTTGAAAACTTTATCAAAACAATACGTTCCACCGGGACTACTTTCACTATCTGAACCACCAGGATCAGTCTCATCATTGTTTACAGCTTTGGCTGTAGTATTTGCACTGGTATTACAATCTAAATTCAGCCCCTCGCATATTCCACTTTCTTCCAATAACACTCTAAGTTGAGATTTAAATCCTTTTCCTGTGGCTGCATTATATAATGCTCCCGGTACATTAGTACCAATCATAAAAAGTTCTACACCATCTCGTGTAGTTTCAAACTCCTTTCTACAATATATAGAAATTAATCCTCCAATAGCCAGTAGAAAAAATAATACTATAAGTATAATAGGTACTAACCAAGTCAAAAATGGCCACACCGACTTCAGAAGTAATTTCAATGCCTGCTCTTTAACCTCACTTGGTAAAGCATTGAGAGCAGCCTGACTAATTCTATTACTATTTTGGGACTGCCTTTCCAATCTTTGCGCTGTTTCCTCGTCTCCATTCTCTCTTGCCTTTGTAGCTTCATCCAGCTTATTTTTAGCATTATCCTGAGTGGTCTGTAAAGTTCTTTTAATGCGATCTACCCCACTTGAATTATTAAATTTTTCAAATCTTTGCCTTTTTGCGTTTGCTTTTCTACCTGCTTTATCAGCCAGTTCTTTATCCGTATCTTGCAAGTATTTGTTGTAAAAATCTAGTTTGTCGGCTTCCTCTAATCTAGTCTGATGCTTATGATGTGTGTCCTCATGTGCTTCTTGGGCAAACCTATCAGCTGGTAACGATCTGAAGTTAAACTTATTGTCAGTGTCTTTTATTTTATTATCTAAAGGAGGTACCACAAATGGCTTGACTTCCTCTTCCTCGGGTTTATCTGGAGTATTGAAAGCTACAAAAGATTCTTCATCTCCAAAGTTTGTGTTTGTGGCATTATTTCCTCCAAGGTAATTTTTCCATTGTTCCTCTTCTCTGATTTTTCTATCACTCTCCATCTGCTCCTTAAGCTTTTTCAATTCTTCCTCTTTTCGCAGTTTTTCTTCTTCAGCCTCTGCACTATCTGCACTATTTGTATCATTTTGCTCAGGGTCCAAACTACCTTTACCGGGAATGATTTCTATTAGTTCATCCTCAGGTTTCTTATTTACACTATCTTCCTGATTATTTTTAATACTATCACTTTCTGAATCAAAAATATTTTCATCTGTGTCATCGCTGTCTACATTGCCTACATTCGAGCCGGAATCAGGTCGACTTTGAAATTTATTACCACCACTTCCAGCTCCAGTGGAATTTTTAGGACTAGAGTTTGTGTTAAAATCATCTGAAGTAGTACTGCCTGGGGTAGGTAGATTTATAGCATCAGATAGCTTATTGGTAGTTCTGTTTTTTACGTAACCTTCATATTGCTTAACTAATCTGTCCCAATATTTATCAACAAACTTTTGCTCCAGCTCAGTTTTAACATTGCTAAAATAATCCCTACCTTGACTATTTCTTCCAAAATTCCACTTAATTTGATTATCCTCTAGCCCAATGTTTATATACTTCTTTAAAGTCTGTTGCAATTCTGCACCTTGTTGTAGCTCACCGCTAATCTGTTCCTGATATTTCTGTGAAACTAGATCATAAACTTCCTCCAAAAATCTATTTACCACGTCGTTATTAGCTACTATTTTATTACCCGAGTAGTATTCTTGTGGAGTAAAAAGTTCTTCAATAATGTTACCACGATAATCAGGGCTAAAAATTCTAGTGTATTGATCTAAAATCTTCTTTTGTTCCGGTTTTGTTTCGTTGTTTTGTAAAAATTTATTATATTCTTCAGTAACTTTTTGATTAACTTCATCCAGGCCCAAGTCAATTAGATTCGACGAGGATCCGAAATAGTGATAGATAAAATCACTTAGTTTATTTAAAATATTTTTGCTACTTAGGTCGTAGCGTAGTGTTTCAACTTCACTATCAATATTTCTCTCCTTCTGCTTTTCAGTAAAACTTTTTTCTTTTTGATCTGCTTTTTGAGCTTTAGTAACACCAGATACTGGGCCAAGTACTTTTGGCTTTTTTAGGTTTGTAAGTCTATTTTGTAGACCAGGATCTAGTGATTTACCCGGCATTTTGTTTTTATTTTTGTTACTTTTTTGAATACCTTATGCTTTGAAGACTAGCAAGGAATTTGAATTTCCCCCACTCCGACTTGATTTTTTCTTTAGTGCAAGCTCTTTATTCCCCATGATTATACTTCACTTTTCTACATTAGTCAAAATAATAAAATTAGCACTTGACAAGTTTGGTTGCTAATGTTAGTATAGGTTTAAATTAATGTGTAAATATTAAAATAAATTTTATGTCTATTGTACTTGGAATCGATCTTGGAACCACAAACTCGGCAATGGCCTATGTGGTAGGGGGAAAACCTACAATTATTGAAAATGCTGAAGGAGCTCGTATTACTCCATCCATCTTTTATTACAATTCTAAAGATAGCTCAGTAGTAATTGGAGAAATTGCAAAAAGAAACAGTGTATTAAATCCTGAAAATACTTTTTATGAGGTAAAGAGATTTATCGGACGTTCTTTTGATGATGCTGAAGTAAAGAGTGATACTCAAATGCTTCCTTACAAAGTTCTTGAGAGAAATAGCAAAGTCAAACTTGCTACAAAAGAAGACAAGGAATACTCACCAGAAGAAATCTCCGCTGCTGTTTTGAGAAAATTGAAGACTGATGCTGAGGCTAAATTGGGTCAGTCAATCACAGAAGCTGTTATTACAGTACCTGCTTATTTTAATGATGCTCAAAGACAAGCTACTAAAGATGCTGGAGAAATAGCCGGATTGAAAGTGCTCAGAATTATCAATGAACCTACAGCAGCCGCTCTTGCTTATGGATTTGAAAAAGGTAAGGATGAAAAGGTATTGGTATACGATCTTGGAGGAGGTACATTTGACGTAACTGTTTTAGAAATTTCCAACGAAACTATCGAAGTACTAGCTACCAACGGAGACACTCATTTAGGAGGTAAAGATTTTGATAGAGCGATCATTGAATATATTATTGCTGAATTCAAAAAAGAAACAGGAATAGATTTAATCAATGATAAAGCAGCAAAGCAACGTATCAAAGAAGCTGCTGAAAAAGCAAAACATGATCTTTCCACTCAAACTGAACATCAGATCAATCTGCCGTTTATCACTATGGGAGCTGATAATCAGCCACAACATTTATTGCTCAACATTACTAGAGCTAAACTTGAGGATTTAGTGAGAGAATTGGTCAATCGTTCAATGGAGCCGGTTAAAAAAGCCCTTGCTGATGCAAACTTAGATAAGACCCAAATCAATGAAATCATCATGGTGGGTGGAATGACCAGAATGCCGCTTGTACAAAAAAGTGTAGAAGAGTTTTTCGGTAAAAAGCCTAATTTATCAGTTAATCCTGATGAAGTCGTGGCCATGGGTGCAGCAATTCAAGGGGCTGTTTTAAAAGGTGATGTAAAAGATATATTGCTTTTAGATGTGACTCCGCTTACTTTAGCTATTGAAACAGCTGGAGGTATTGCTACAGGAATGATCCCAAGAAATACTACTATTCCTACAAGTAAAACTCAAATTTTCTCTACTTTTGCTGATAACCAAACAGCAGTAGATGTACATGTAGTACAAGGTGAAAGACCACTTGCCGTAGACAACAAATCTCTTGGTAAATTTACATTATCCGGAATTGCTCCTGCGCCTCGCGGTATTCCACAAATTGAAGTAACTTTTGATCTTGATGCAAACGGTATTTTGATGGTTACTGCATCAGACAAAGGAACAGGAAAGAAAGCAAACATCACAATCACCGGTTCTTCTACATTATCCGAGGATGAAAAACAGAGAGCTATTGAAGAAGCTGAAAGACAGAGGGATGCAGATTTGGCTAAGAAGGCTAAAATTGACTCCAAAAATAATGCCGATGCAATTATATTCCAAACCGAAAAATTGGTTTCAGATATGGGAGATAAATTAGAATCAGCAGACAAAGAAGAGCTAAACAAAATAAAAGGAGAACTAGAAGTCTTGGTTAAAAAAGATGATGCAACCAAAGAAGATTTGGAAAGCAAAACTAAGGAATTGCAAGATAAGTTGATGAAAATAGGTGAGAAAATTTACTCTGCCTCTTCAGCGTCAGCAAATCCACAACCTGAAAATACTACAGAAACTCCTACAAGTGAGACTAGCACAGGTCCAGAAGTAGACGTAGATACTACACCAAAAGCTTAGTACAATAGTTAATTTATATACAATTAATTTGCCCTCCATTACGGAGGGTCTTTTGTTTGCAATAATTGAATGCTAGGATTAAGTAAAATTCCCTTGATTATTTGTTGTTTCTTTGCTATATACTTCTATATAACGATATAATTATGCAATTCAATTTTACATTTACAGAAGCAGAAGCAAATTTAATTTTACAGGCATTGGGTAAATTGCCAGCTGAGATGACCATGGAATTAATTTTAAAATTACAAACAGAAGCAAAAAAGCAAATCGAGGCTTCACAACAAAATCCTCAGCAGGAATAATTCAAAGTACAAAAAATAATAAGCTAGTAGTATTATAGTATATTGCTAGTTCTTTTCTTGTAGTTTTCTAACAACATTCAAGCCCAGTTTTCTGGGTATAAATTTGCTTGCAAAAGCTAAAAACCTATTTCTAAAACCAGGTATAATCACTAGTTTATTTTTCATTAAAGCATCATAACCAGCTTTAGCTACTGACTCTGCAGTAGAATTTCTCATATTAAAAAGTGGTAGATCCGAAACTCCTGCTCGTTTATCAAAATTAGTTTCAGTAGGGCCGGGACAAAGAGTGGTGACCGACACCCCTGTATTATTTAATTCACTGGCAATTGCAGTACTGAATGAAAGGACAAATGATTTTGTAGCATAATAAGTTGCCATAAATGGTCCAGGCTGAAAAGACGCAGTTGAGGCTACGTTGAGAATCTTACCGAATTTTCTATCAACCATTTGAGGTAAAAATAGGTGGGTAAGCTCCACAAGGCTTGTGATATTAAGTTGTATCTCATTTAGTTCATCTTGAATTGGTAACTTATAAAATGCCCCGGAGGTTGCAAATCCTGCATTGTTTACTAAAATATCTACAGCCAACCCTTTATTTTTAACCTCCTCAAATATTTCACTAGATCCTTTGGGATCACTAAGATCTTTGGTAATCACAGTAGTATTTATATGATATTTTTCACTTAAATCAGCGGCTATTTCATTCAACTTTGCTTCATTTCTGGCAATTAAAATTAAGTTGTAATTATTTTGAGCAAAAACTTTAGCTAATTCCAACCCAATCCCCCCAGAAGCTCCGGTAATTAGGACATTTTGTAATTTATTATGCATATTTTGAATTATTTTATTAAACTTAAGCTTTTATAGCTTGTGTGTCAATCAGACTTGATTGTTTTATTTAGTAATTTAGCTATAAGTTTTCAATTTAGATTGTGATAAAAGTCTTATGAATTGGACAAGGTTTATAAAAACAGCTATAATAACTTCAATTTACTCGTGTTAAAACAACCTCAATTGGAATTTCAATATAAAAAGAAGTGATTTTATAGACTTGTATGTTTAGAACAAATGAAGAGATTAGTAAAAAATATTTTCCTATACTGAAAAAGTTTTTCAGGTACAATAAAACTGCCAAAATTAAACCGGTTGACTTTGATAAACCCTGGTGGCAGATTATTTGGGACCAAAAATTTGCCTACTTAATGTTTTTATTTGGAGAGTTATTATCAAGCATATTTTTATCTCTAGTCCCTTTAATTATAGGTTTTATAGTAAACTCTGGGCAATATTATCAGTTTTCCTATCTGATTTTGACTTGGCTTTCAATCATGGTACTGTTGTTTGTAACTAATTATTTTTACATGGCAGCAATGGCTAGCGTCGAAACGAGCGTGCATTATTATGCAGTTAGATTTTTTCTTACTGTTGATCCGATTTTTCACTCTACGCGCAGTAGTGGACAGGTAATTTCCAAAATAAACAGGGGCAGTGAGTCATATGAGGCTGTTACTGATTTGTTGACTTCGGAAATATTCAGAATAGTGGTAAAAGTACTTACTTTAGGTATTACCATAATAACCTTCAATCAAATTTTAGGCTGGTTTAGCTTAATTAGCTCTAGCTTGATAATTATAATTTCCATTGTTTCTAAAATACTGATTACACTTGTTACTTCCGCAAGCGGGATTATTGACGGTGATGATTTGAAAGCTACGGATTTGGAAACACTTAGAGAAATATATCTGGTCAGATCAGCGTTTGCTGGTCCCGAGCAGGACAAAAAAATTAGATTTAAAAGTCACAAATTTATGTCTACTTTGGCTACATACTGGTTTAGTAATACAGTTATAGACTTTGTTGTCAGAATTATTTATATTCTTACTGTTGCAATTTTCGGATATATTTTATTTGATCTGCTGCAGAATGGAAAAATTGATCTGGTTATTGGTTTGTCTATTATGGTTTCCTATATAGCAAACTCTAATGATATAATCAGAATAGGTCAGTATTTTGAAAGATTGACTAGCAGAATCATGCAAATCCGGGATATGTTTAAATTCATTAGGGAATTTGGCAAACAAACTTATCCTGTGTTGGGTGAGAGAGATTTAAAGTAGATTTAATACTTGTCACGCTGTCAATCCTTGTCAAAACCACAAATATTTGCTATTGTAAAAGAATCGCATATGAACTTACCAAAATTTGGGTTAGGGAAATTTGAAACATCTGAAAACCCACGACAATCAGTTGAAAAGCAAAAAGATAAAAAATTTACCAAAGATGAAATTAAGGCTTTACGTGCATTTAGAAATTTAGATAAAACGTTAGCTGTTGTAAAAGAAAGGCAAGAAGTCGGAAATTTAAGTGATCAAGAAACGATTAAAATGTTTGTGGAAGCAATAATTAATGGAAAGAAATTTACCATTTCATATACAGCTCTCGAGGGCTATTTAAACAAATATTTATCTTTTGGCTCAAAAGGAGAAGCAAAGCTTTTTAGAGACCAACTTAAATCACGATATGAAGAAAGAGATGTAGAATTGGGTAATGTTGTAGATATTGGCATACCGGAAATTCAGGCCAAACTTATAAGACGTGAGCAGGGAAGGGCATTAGAAATTACAGCAGCCCTTACTGCAATAACTATAGCTTTAAGCGTTGGAATACAAGCTATTACACCAACAAATAAAATGCAAGCTGAGAAGAAATATAATGAAACAAAAGAGCAACAAACGCATGAAGTGGATTTAAAAACTCCCAACCCACATTTTGAACAAAATACTGATCCTAAGCACGAAGTTGACTAGATATTTAAAAACATAAAAAGTACTAGTTAATGTCATACTCAGGCTATTCAAACAAATGGGCAAATAAGAAAAAAAGTAATAAACATTTTGCTCATCAGTATTTGGAAAAACCTGCTATGTATTCCAAGTTACCTGATTTGAATGGAAAAAAAGTGCTTTGTATAGGTTGTGGTAGTGGAGAAGAGTGTGGATATCTCAAAAAAGCCGGCGCAAGTTATATACTTGGAATAGACAATTCTGAAGAGTTAATATCAATTGCAAAAAATAGTTACCCTGATTTGGAATTTCAAAACTTAGATGTACAGGAAATCGACTTTGAAGAAAATTCCTATGACTTTATTTTTTCTAGCCTCACTCTGCACTATCTTGAGAATTGGCCTGAACTATTTCAGCGTTTAGCAAAAATATTGAAACCTGGCGGCAGACTTTTATTTTCTAGCCACCACCCTGTAAAATGGGGGTCCGAAACTATCAGAAGTAAAGAATTTAATGAGTTTAAACTTGGCTATAAGAAGTTAAAAGACGGAAGTGATAAGTTTGAAATTTACGGAGACTATCTAAATTTTAGACGTATTGAAGATAAATTATTTGGAGAATTGGAGGTAAAATACTATCACCGTAGCTTTTCTCAAATGTACAAAGAAATTACAGAAAATAGCTTTAAAGTATTGGATATCATTGAGCCAAAACCCACAGAAGAAAGTAAAGGTATCAAATTAGACTTTTACCAAGTGTATTCAAAAATCCCACTTTTTATAATCTTCGAGCTGGAGAATACAAAATTAACTTAGCTATCTGCTTTGAACTAAACAAAAATTCCATTGAGTAAAGCTAATTAATTCCTTAGCTAACTAAACACATCACCAAACCACAAATATATCATAAATGAGATAAATATTTACAACAATATGTTCTGGAAAGACGAAAAATTTCAACAAAATTACTACAATTTCTTTTACAAGGTTTTAGGCTTTGAGAAAGATACTAAAATATTGCCAGTCAATTTTGAAAAACCCTGGTATCAGATTATTTTAGACCAAAAATGGGCTTTTTCACTGGAGATTGTCTCGGAAATTATACAGAGTGTATATGGAGCCTTAACGCCTTTAATCCTTAGTAAAGCAATCTTTGATCAAAATGTATGGATAATCATTTATTTTGCTTTGGGCTATTTGGTGCTGGAAATTTTAAATAGAATCATACTTCGGGTTCACACTATATTCGTGTTACAAAGCAGATTTAGTATAGCTTTTGCGGCTTACAAGTTTTTTCTTACTGTAGATCCGATTTTCCATACCACCAAATCTAGTGGTCAAATAACCAGTAAAATTCAATCAACTATGAATGATTTGGGTGATTTGTTAAATCAATTGGTATCTAATATATTACCTGTAATTGTAGGTTTTACCACAGTAATTATCACAATAGGTAGTTACAACCGATATTTAGCTTTAATTGGTATTGTATCTTTTATACTAATTTCTGTAGTAAATGGAGGGCTTAATTATATTAACTCACTTATATTCAGCAAAAGGGTTATAAAAATGCGCGATAAAGCACTATCTGTAACCGTAGAAAATCTTCACCAAAACCAATTGATTAGGTCTGTATTTGCCGTAAACGAACAAGTTGGTAGAACTAGAGATGTACTAAAAAAATTTATGGTAACCAGGGGTACTTCAGTGTTGAGTCATGGAATTGCCACCTCAATTACTAGAGTATTGTATATTAGCTCTGTTTTAATTCTTTCACTAACAATTTTCAATTTGATAAAGTCAGGTAGTATGGAACAAAATCTAGGCCTAACTCTAATAATTACTTATGTAAACGGGTCTAGCCAAATACTTAGATTAGGCCAAACTATTAAAGATTTTGTAGAAAAATACACTAGTGTAACGGATCTATTCGAGTTTATACGAAGTTTCGGTAAGCAGTCCTACCCAGTACTAGAAGGAGACGAAATTTCAAATATATCATAAATGAGATAAAAAATTCAGTATGTCTGCCGTAAATAAATCCAAATTTAGTGAACAGTTTTTTGCTCAGGTAGTTAAAGTATTTAAGTACAACAAAAGAATGAAATTGGTTGAGATTGATTTCTCAAAACCTTGGTGGGATTTATTGGTCCAGCAAAAGAGGCTAGTGTTTATCAATATTTTGAATCAATTATTTGGTAATGTGATTTTAGCTTTAGCTCCGGTTGCAGTTGCTTATGCTATTGAAAGACAAGATGTAAAATTATTTTTATTGATCATTTTGGTCATAGCTTTGTCACGGCTTTTAGCTCATATAATGTATTATTTTGACCCAATTTTGAGGATTCAGAGTAGTCAAAGTATTACCTACAGTGCAAACAAATTTTTCCTTACCACGGATCCTATAAATCACAGCAACCGTAGCAGTGGAGAGATTATTAGCAAGATAAATAGAGCATCGACTGGTATTGAAAGCCTGCTGGGATTAGTCACTCTGGAGTTTTTAAGTCTGGGTTTTACAATAATAAGTACAGTATGGATTTTTTGGAATTTTAATTATATTTATGGATTGGTAGTTTTGGGTAGCCTAAGTTTTATAATATTTTTTAATATCATTTGTTTTTACTACAGGAGTAAGATACAAAAAATTATAATTAAATATGAAGATAAAGCCCAGACTATCAATGTAGAAACTCTCCAGCAAACTCATTATATTAGGTCAGGATTTGCCACCCCCGAGCAAGCTGGAAAAATGTTTAGTGCCAACACAAAACGAATGTATTTAGAAGCAAGCAGTTGGAGGCTTGCCGGATATATTATCAGCACAACCCAATTTTTATTTTTCATCAGTTTGGCAATTTTAGGTTATCTGATAATCACAAATAAGGATGTGAATGTAGTAATTGCTGCATCTTTGTTGGTCAGCTACTTCAATATTGGCAATCAAATCTATTTCATCGGATATTCTGTAAATCAATTAATAAAACACTATATTGGGATAACAGATCTTTATAGCTTCATCAGAAATTTTGGTAAACAAACTTATCCTGTACTTGAGGGGGATAATGCTAGTTAAACTCAGCTTAAGCTGTTCTTGACAATAGCCAAAAAGTATGGATCCAATATAAGTGGCGTTTATATTACATGAAAAAATCATGAAGCCATTGATAGCAGAGTTCATTGGCAGCTTTTTGTTGGTGTTTTGCGGCCCTGTGACAGGAATTCTGTCGGGAGAGCAATTAGCAGTTTCACTGGTATTTGGCATTGTATTAAAAATACTTGCCGAGACATTAGGATCATATTCCGGGGGTAATTTTAATCCCTGGGTTACGCTAGGAACGGTAATGAATGGTAGTTTCAACCAAGGAGAAAAACTAGTTCCGGGTTACCTGTTAGTTCAATTTTTAGGTGGAATGCTTGCAGCCTCATTCATCTGGATATTATTTCCAGGTCAATTAGAAAAAGCCGCTACCTTACCATCTGTAAGTTACGGTTTTTGGTCTGTACTTTGGGTTGAATTCCTAATCACACTAGTACTACTTTTTAGTATTCTGCAAACAACAAGCACTACTGTAATTGGAGGGGCACTTTTTCTTGGAGTCTTTATTGGGTTTAAGGTATCGGGTGGATCATTGAACCTTGTTAGAACCTTACCGTTTATGATTCTTCTTGGAAATTTTAACGGTTTTTGGGCCTACTTTTTCGGCCAATTTCTAGCCACGCTTGTGGCAGTAGGTATCACAAAACTTCTAAAATAATTCGCTATCAATGAATAGCCATTAATTACAAGCATCTTGGCCGCATATGTTGTGTCGAGATGCTTTTTTCTTAATTTTTATATAATTTCAACTTAACAAAAACTTAATCAATATAGTGAATTTATGTTTACAGAACAACTTAAAAATAATAATCAGTATAAGCGTCTAGTAGGAGCAGCTTTAACTTGTCTAGCAAGCTTTTCAATTGCTGGCTGCAAGGCTCCACAAATGCCTGTACAACAACTAGATAGTCCCCAAGTCAAGCAACAACTCGTTCAAAATAAACAAGATAGAATCGAACAGGCTCAGGAGGCAGTTAAAAGGCTGCAGCAGGAAAAAGAATCTTTAAAAAGACAATCACAATTTTCAACTGGAATTAACATAATCGACAAGTTCAAAAATAAGGTTATTGATGTTCGATCACCATTTACCCAAAAAGCTTTAGTGAAAAAACAGCAGGAAATTCCAAAATTACAGTCAGAGCTTGAACAAATTAAAGTTAATTCATCCACTAGGAATAATCCCCAACAAACTGTTCAAAAAGGAATTGAAAAGACTAAACAAGTGGTTGGTAATGTTGTTAATAAAATCCCCGTAATATCCAATAATAAAAATCCTGATATGAAAGCTCAGCTTACTAGATTAAGTCAAGCTATAGAAAAGATAGGAAAAACCCCGGTAATTCTACCAATTGTAGGGCAAAAAGAGATTAATGGTAAAATAATTAAATTTGTTTCTTTTAATGAAAATTCTAAAGTAAGATTATTTACTCTTCAGCATGCAGTAGACAATAATTTTATTCATGGTTCTGAAGCTCAAGTTAAAGCATTATGGCAAAATGGAAATTTAAGAATAAACAGCCAAGGTAGTGTTGAATTTGTTGCAAAATAATTAAATCAAATCCTGTAGTATTAATTTTAGCCGGGTTTGTCCCGGTTTTTTACATTGGAAATATGCATTTTGCTCAAAGGCTAATAAAGATGTTTTTCTTCTTATAAGGCTCACAAAGTATTGACAAAAGCAGCAATTCATGCTACTATAGACACAATTTAATCATTCACTTACAAGACACTCCTTAAATAGATTCTCATGTCTCTTCTAATCTACACTAGATAACTCAACTTTTTTGTACCTCCATAATTTGATATCTTAATCTAGTATTTTGATACTCCACAATCCTTGAAAAGGACAATTTCCCTGCTTTTTACAACTTAATTACATAATTATTTATGACTATGAACCTCGAGAAAATACGAGATACCTATTTTAATTTTTGGGTGAAAATCTCAAACTACAAATCCAAAATGAAACTGTTAGAAGTTGACTTCAATAAACCCTGGTGGGATATAATTTGGAGACAAAAAACTATACTTATATCTATATGGACCATTCAAATGCTAAATGATATAAGTTGGATTATACTACCTATTGTTTTAGCTTGGGTAATTAATGATTTAAATTACTTATACCTTGCGTATTTTATTTTGTTTAAAATTGCATTGTTGTGGTTGTCACAATTACAATGGTATATAAATGCTATATTGCAGCTTCAATCAGTGAGAAGTGTATATTTCCAAGCCCACAAATTTTTCTTAACTGTAGATCCTATTTATCACTCTACTAAAAATAGCGGTAAGATTTTAGCCAAGACTGAGAGAGGTTCTAGAGGCTATGAAGATTTATTGGATATTCTGACTTTTGAAATAATCCCAATCATTATAGGTATTGTATCAATTTTTGTATCAATGCTTTTCTATAATACCAGGCTTGCATTTTTAACTATAGGATTAATTTTGCTAATGGTAATTTTAAATATTGCAATCACGATTTTCCATGCAAATGCTTTTGAGCAAAAAGTTATAGATTTAGACGATTCAGCTAAAAATTCTGCAGTAGAAAATCTATCCCAGGCAAATTTAATTAGATCTGCTTTTGCTACAACTCAGCAATTGGATATATTTCAAAAGAAAAACCTAAATTTGATTGTCAAAGAAGGGAGTGGTTGGAATGCTCAGGGTATAAGTTTCAACTTTGTGATCTCAATCTACTTTCTAAGTGTATTATTGATTGGATATTATGTCATAAACAATATACAAAATGGAACTATAAATTCAACTACAGGTTTAGCTCTTTTGAGCACTTATTTAATTGGTACAAACAGTCTTTTAAGTGTAGGTGGTAAAGTTAGGCGATTTATGAAAGTTTATACCGAAATCACGGATTTATACAGCTTTATCAGAACTTTTGGTAAACAAACTTATCCAGTTCTCGAGGGGGATAAAATCACAAATATATCATAAATGAGATAATTACTTTATGAATTAACAACAAATTTTCAACACAATTTACATTCAAAACTACAAACAATTTACAAAATATAAAATTTAATTAATAACTAACACAACATAATATGTCCGATTTTACTTTACGTGCTACCAATTTGCACTTTGATTACAACAACAAAACACAAATCTTTGAGGGTCACTCTTTATCTCTGGAAGCAGCAGAGTCTCAAAAAAATAAACTCTACGGAATTATTGGTCCATCTGGTACAGGTAAAACCACACTTTTATCAATTCTTGGAGGGCAGTTAAAGCCTACTTCGGGTGATATTTTGATCAATGATACCAATATTTACAAAGTAACTGATTTGGTTAGAAGAGAATTAATTGCCATGCAGATGCAGACAGCTACTAGTCTAAGAGGCAAATTGAAACAAAATCTAATATTCGGTTTACCGCAATCCTGGTCTTTGGATGATGAAGATAATACCTCTAAAGAAAATGAAATTTATACTGATGAGTATTTGGTTGAAATTTTGCAAAGGGTAGGGCTCTGGAATCTGTTTAAAGACAAAGATGGCCTTGATACCCTGATTGGTGAAGGTGGTTTAAACTTATCTGGAGGTCAAAGACAGAGATTGAATTTTGCTGGGTTGTACTTAAGAGCTAAGCATTTCAAACCAAAATTGATTTTAATTGATGAGCCAACCAGTAGTCTAGATGAGTTGAGTGAGCAGGCAATTACACAAATGATTGACGAGCTGGCAAGTAGCGCTCTGACTTTGGTTGTAGCTCACAGATTAAAAACTTTAGATACTAGCGTAGGAATTTTAGACTCTTCATTAATCGATAATGAAAAAGAGATGAAATTTTACACTAGAGACGAGCTATTAAAAGCCTCTCAGTACTATCAGGATTTGATGGCCGGAAAAGCTCAGCTTGAGGATTAATAACGGTTAATACCCTATAACCAAATAAAAACATGAATTTAAGGAAAGATTTAGTAATAAAATTGCATAATTGGCGGATTTTTAAAGAGTCAAAATTTGCTTTACCTCGCGATTCTTTTGTAATTATAGACACAAATGGTAGCGGCAAAACTTCTTTAATTTCCGCTTTTTATACTCTATTTACCGGACGAAGCTGGCCTGGTACTAAATTCATGCAAAATCTTAGGGTAGGGGAAGGTTATTTAGGCCTATCGACTGAATACTCAGAATGGGCTTTGACCGGGCAAATCTCTCCAAGCGGGCGATTGAGTACAAAATATCTAAAACTACCCGAGGATTGCTATCAGGAGGCTCTTGAGTCAAATTTAGAGGCTGTCCAATGGCCAAAAGTACTGACATATTTACCTACCGACAACTATTGGTTTAATCAATCGAGAACGGCAAAATTGGATATTTTAAATAATTTACTGAATCAGGTAATTGGCCAAAGATATTATGAAGCTCTTGATAACCTAAATAAATCAGTCACAGGAAAGCAAAAACTAATCAAACATGTGCTTGAGAACGAGCTTAATGCGGATAATGTCATGTTGACTACTTTAAATGCTGAGATCTTGGCTCATAGTATCAAAGTTTGGGAGCTTAGAAAAGATTTCTTTGAGTTTATTAATCAAAACTTAGCTAATTTTACTGAGTGGGTAGACAGCCCTTTAAAAAACTGGAAAATAAACTGGGAAGTTACCAACAAATTTGGAAATAAAGACAAATTGCAAGTTAACTCTTTTAATTTTAATCATATTTCTCAGGCAGACCTAGATAATTTGTGGCAAAGAGAGCTGGCAAGTGCAAAGGTCCTATTTGGAGCTCAAAGAGACGATTTTTGGATAGACTCAGATCATTTAAAACTTGAAGAATCTTTATCGAGGGGCGAGATGCGAATTTTTATACTGTATTTTAAAAACCTGGCAAAGCAGTATTCCCGAAAATTACACCCTGAAATACCTATATTTTGGTTGCTAGATGATGTATTTAACGAACTTGATGATTACCGTGAAGAGATACTTATAAAAGAGTTTTTAGAGTCTACTGATTATTTTATCGCGACAACTACTAAATCTCCGATTTTTAAGATTAAAACCAGGTCATTGAAAGACTTGACAATTAGCTAAAAATGAAGGTTTAAACTTAAGTCATCAAAACTAAAACATACAAATTAAGTTCTAAAGAAACTGTTGATTTTGGTATGTTAAGAGATAGCTCAATTATTTTGTTATGCCCAGAACTCCAAAAAATACCTCAAAACCAAAAACTCAAATAGTGACTGCTGAGGAGCCGCCAAAACTGAAAAAAAGAAGCAATACTATAAGACCTAGAAAAAGAAGTTTTAAGAAAGAAGTACCCACTGTGCCCGTGGTTCAGCCTGTGGTTAGCCAAGAAATGATTGAGCAAAATCAAGAAAATAACTCCCCAACAGTTCAGACTAACGTAGAAGTAAAAGCTAGAGTTATTGCAAGAATTAGTGAAAAAGATAAAGAGTCTAGAACAAATTTAATAAAACAAGCCAGACCTATAATTCAAGTGAGGAATTTAGTTAAAAGATATAACAATTTTGTTGCTGTAAATGACATTTCTTTTGAGGTTAAAAAAGGCGAGATATTCGGTATTTTAGGGCCAAATGGGGCAGGGAAGACTACTACTTTAGAAATTATTGAAACTTTAATTAAAAAAACTTCCGGGCAAATTTTTGTAGACGGATTAAGCATTGATCTTTACCCTGATTTAATCAAACAAATGATTGGGATTCAGCTGCAAGATAGTGGGTTTTACCCTAGAATTAACCTAATCGAAACTTTAGAACTGTATGCAGATATTTATAATGTAAATACAAATGCTGAAGAGCTTTTAAAAAGTGTAAATTTATTAGAAAAAGCAAAAAATACTCCTGAACAACTTAGCGGGGGACAGAGGCAGAGATTTAATATAGCCATAACTTTAGTCTCAGATCCTAGTCTAATATTTTTAGATGAGCCTACGACAGGGCTAGATCCTCAAGCCAGAAGAAATTTATGGGAAATGGTTAAAGCTTTGAAAAATAAAGGCAAGACAATTATTTTGACTACTCATTATATGGATGAGGCTGAAATACTTTGTGATCGTATCGCAATCATGGATGGTGGAAAAATATTGGAGATCAATACATCTGAAGGATTTATCAAAGACCTTTTATCAAGAGGATTTGTGCGTCCTGAGCCAAAACTTGGTGCCACTCTTGAGGATGTTTTCATAGATCTAACAGGTAAAAAAATAAGAGAATAAACTAATTAATTTATGAGCAAAAAACTATCACATTCAGTATTTAGACAATTTTGGGGTTTCTTTGTAGCAGCCTTTAAGTCCACATTTAGAAATCCTTCTGCCGTGTTTTTTGGATTTTTCTTTCCTTTAATTTTTATTTTCTCTTTTGCCTTTTTTGATAGTGGAAGTGTAAATTTTGATTTGGGCTTTATTCCAAGTAATAGTAAAGAATATGACATATTTAAAAATGCAGTTGAGAGTAGCAAGGTTTTTAAAGTAGAGGAAGGGGGTAGAGACAACCTAAATAGAAAATTAGAACGTGCTTCGATTGATGCTATTGTGGAAGTAAATAAAAATAGAATTATTGTAACTACAAACAACAGTAAACCACAAAATAATCCTATAATTTTACAGTACCTTAGTACAATTGTAGATAAAGTTAGTCTAGGAGATAAAGAACCTATTTACAATATTGAGGAAAGAGGGATATCCGGAAGAACGGGGAAATATATTGATTTTGTTTTGCCTGGGGTATTGGGTTTTTCCTTGCTTACAGCTGCCATTTCAGCCACTAGTTTTAGCTTTGTTAGTTTAAAAAATACTAAAGCTTTAAAGAGATTATTCGCTACTCCTGCTAAATCAGGTCCTTTTATTTTAGGTCAAACCCTGGCTAGGCTGATTTTTAGCTTAATCCAAAATGTTATTTTACTTGTTGTGGCGATCGGACTTTTCAATTATCAACCTAGAGGTGGGTTTCTTAGTGTGTTGCAGATGATTTTAGTGATAATTGTTGGGCTAATTGCCTTTTTGGGTATGGGATATATTGTGGCTGGTATTTCCAAAAATGAAGATCAGGTAGCCCCAATTACAAATGTACTCACATTGCCGCAGTTTCTACTTGCAGGAACTTTTTTTCCTGTATCAAACCTGCCAGGGTGGTTACAAAGCATAGCTAAAGTATTGCCGCTTTATAATTTTAACGAAGCTATGAGATCAATTAGTTTAGACGGTCTTTCTATAAATCATCCGGATGTGGCTATCCAATTAGCTTATTTGGGAATATGGATTGTGGTTATTTATTTTATTGCTTCAAAAGTATTCAGTGTAAAACTAAATGATTAATTTTGCTGATAAAAACCTGCTTCGTTAGCCTCTTCAATAGATAAAAAGCAGCTACTTGGTTTTTCACCAGGGTTCAAATTTTGCTTTATTAGTTTGTGACCTCGATAATCAATCCAGCCCGTAATAGGTTTGACTGAAGGACATGCATTGTCTTTTTCTTCGTCTTCACTATTTGCTCCCAATACCTGCCCAGACATTTTGTAGTCCAAGTACTTATATACATAATCAGTATCATCTACAGTAGTGCGAGATATATTTGTACTTAAAAGTACACTCGACACTGAAAACATGAAAGTTAGGCCAAAAGCTAAAAGTGATTTTAAATTTTTCATCTATTTATATTTTTGTTTAATACTCTAATTATAACACGAATAAACTAGACTGGCAAGTTATTGACAAAAATGGCTACTAAAGTCTTCCTAAATTAAATTATCTATTATCATAATATGCCCACAAATAAAAATGTTTCATTAAAAACTATTGTAGATTTTACTCGCAGAAAAGGTTTTGTATACCCTTCTTCAGAAATTTATGGAGGCTTTGCAGCGACGTACGATTTTGGACCACTTGGAGTGCTTTTAAAGAAAAATTTAGAGCAGCTTTGGAGATATTGGAATGTTGTGGGCAGAACTGATGTAGTAGAAATAGAAGGGGCAATTTTTATGCATCCAAAAACTTGGGAAGCAAGTGGACACATTGGTGGATTTTCAGATATTTTAGTAGAAGATACAATGACAAATAAAAGGTACAGAGCAGATCATTTGATAGAGGATGCCAAGATTATGGAAAATGCTGGTTCTTTAAGTTTGGAAGAAGTGGACGAGATTATTATTAAAAATAGTCTAAAATCACCTGAAGGTAACCCTCTCTCCAAATCAAAACGATTTAACTTACTTGTAAAAACCCATTTAGGTCCGATTGAAGATGATTCTACGGTGGCTTATTTAAAAGGTGAGAGCTGCCAAAATATTTATCTTGATTGGAAATCCGTACAGGAAACTACCAGACGTAAATTACCCTTTGGAATAGCCCAAATCGGTAAAGCATTTCGAAATGAAATCACTGTAAAGCAGTTTATGTTCCGTACTCGTGAGTTTGAGCAGATGGATGTACAGTATTTTGTAAAGCCTGGAACTGAAGATAAATGGTATGAGTATTGGAAAAATAATCGTTTTGAATTTTATACGAAGTGTCTAGGAGTTAATTCTGAAAACTTACGCTACAGGCAACATGCTAAAGATGAGCTGGTTTTTTATGCTAAAGATGCTTGGGATGTAGATTATCATTTTGGTGAGCTTGGATTTAAGGAAATGGAAGGAGTGCATAACCGTACTAGCTATGATACTGATCAGCATAGTAAGTTTAGTGGTCAAGATTTGAGCTATTTTGATCCAGAAACCAACGAAAGATATAATCCGTACATTGTGGAAATGTCTGCGGGGCTTAGTAGAATATTTTTAAGTTTGCTATTTGAATTTTACAATGAAGAAAAAATATCTGAGGGTCAGGATGAAACCAGAGTAGTACTTAAATTTCCTTACAATTTAGCACCTTTTAAAATTGCCATTTTACCTCTAATGAAAAAGGATGGTCTGGCCGATAAAGCTCTTGAAATTCATTCTAGCCTTAGAAAATCCGGTATCAGCTCGGATTATGATGAATCAGGGTCCATTGGAAAAAGGTATAGAAGACAAGATGAAAACGGCACTCCATTTTGTGCTACAGTGGACTATGATACCTTAAGTGACGGTACCGTGACTATTAGAAATAGGGACACGATGGAGCAATTCAGAATGAAGATTGAGGAGCTGCACGGGTTTTTACAGAAACAAAGCGAAATAATTTAATGACAAAATACCTAATTTTTGATTTTGATGGGGTGTTAGGTGATACACTAGCTGCAAGTAGTAAAGTTAAGGTTAAGATTGGCGATGCAGAAAATGAGCAACTGGCACTTGAACAGATTATGCAGATTTTTGAAAAACCATTATTTGTTGATAAAACTGAACTGTCACCTGAAAAAAAGCAAAACACTTGGCCTGGCACGCAAGGTGGGGTAATCATATCCTTAAAGAGGAGGCCAACATGTTTAACGAATTTATAGAGGAGTTAAAAAAACTTAAAAATACCAAGATGGCCGTGGTTTCTAGCGGTTCTAATTTGTATGTAGAAAAAATGTCTAGAAATACAGGATTAAATTTTGATTACATTTTAGGTGCTGAGGATCATCACAGTAAGCAATATAAAGTGGAATATGTAGCAGAAAAATGGAAAATAGATGTAAAAGATGCTTATTATTTCACTGACACAAAAACGGATGTGTTGGAGCTTGAAAACCTAATGGATAAATCAAAAATAATTGGTTGTAGCTGGGGTTGGCATGGTTTTGATAGACTGAAAGAGGTTTTGCCGGAAAATCAAATCCTGAAAAATTTTAGTGATATACACAAGATATTTAAGTAGTTCTAGTCGATTTTTACTTACTGTCTTTTAGACAAAACAAGTTTATTATGCTATAATAGTTAGTATTAATTATTATGCTAAAAGGTTTCGAAAGAGGTGAGTCAACTGAAGATCAAAAGTTAAAGAAACAAATAAAGCAAATTAATGAGTGTCTCGATTCTCAAAGAATACAGAAGTTATTAGCATTTTTAAAATTAGCTGCTGATCAGATTAATCAAGAATCAAATGATTATTTAAAAGAACAAGAAAAGAAACGTTTAAATATTACAGATAATTTCCTTCAATTTTTAGATTATCTAGACTTAGAAGTACTGCTAGAGCGGAAATATCAGGAATTGAAAATAATTATTAAAAGCGCGAATTTGGATCAAGAAATTAATTATGAGATTTTGAACTCTTGGAAAAAGAAATATCCGTTTGCAGAGTCAAAAATTCATGAGATGGATGTTTTATTTGAAAGGTATGCCAAGTTAGATACTACATTGAAAAAAACAAAATATAGTATAGATTATTTGAGATACTATACAAGCAAGTTTGAACAGGCTGCTCGCGCAGTTGCTATAGTACCGAATATTGAAGAGTCTGTTGGAGGACATTGGAAAGTATTAGTATGCTTATGGAATACTTTAGGATATTATATACTTAATCCTGAAAATAAAAAGTTTCCTATAGACACAGGGAGTCCAACCTGGAAAATTGGTGATATGGAGTTTTCAAAAGAATTTGTCTTGTTAAAAGTTTACTTAATAACTTCTAAATTAATAACTGGCTCTCTTGATTCAAGGCTAAGTGAAGCATCATTATTAAAAAAAGCATCACATGAATTTATTGATGACTTAAATACCGTGCTCGAATTATTATATCCTAATAGGGACATTAATACTAAAGTTGATTTAAAGATGAGTCATCGTACTGAAATAAAGTTGCAAAAAGAATTATCCACCAAGCTAGATTTTTTGTATAAAGAAGATTGTATCAAATCACAAAACTTTACAAACGCTGATTTTTTAAAATGTTTTACTGATTTAATAAGTGCTGATAAAGATAAAATATCTATTTCCGATATTACTATAAATTCAGAGGAAGGTTCAAAAGAGCTTGATGAAAATGAACTAGTAGAAACATGGCCTGAAGTGAATATTATTCCAGAGAAAATTCAAAATGGTGAAGTCGAAACAGCCGAATCTTTAAGGGTTGAAATAAAAAATTTATTTAATACTCACAGTGATCTAATTTCTATATCAGCTAATTTTGTTAAAGATTTGGAAAAACTAGAAAAGAGTTCAGAGACAAGTTCTTTAAAAATAATGCTAAAGTTTTTGGATTTGATTACCAAAGTGAACAAAGAAAATAAGGAAAAATCAAGTGTTTTAAAGCGCATCTGGATTTTAAATATAACATCTCAAGCAAATGTATTATCTTATGGGCTTAAATACAAAAAAGGAGTTATTATTAACAATAGAGATTATCCTATCAACTGCTGGCAAATAAGGTTAAATCAAAAATATAGGCTTACTCTTCAGGAATTGGAAAATGGAAAGATTAGCCTCATTGCAGCTAACAACCCAAGAAGTCATCAGTAGGGAAACAATAGAGCCAAATTTTAAAATCTATTTCTTGACAATTCAATAGAATAAACACTCTTTGCTAAAGATATGGCTGAAATTGATGAATTAAAACAAGAGGCAAAAACTGATGAAAAGAAAAATTTTATCTTTGGGTTTCTACAATTTGTTAAAAAATATGGTGTAGTTGGTTTGGCTTTAGGTGTGGTTATGGGTAATGCTGTAAATACATTAGTAAAAAGCTTGGTGGAAAATATAATAAATCCGATTTTAGCTAAGATAATTGGTAAAGTAGATCTTAGTAGTATAGTTTTTCAGGGAATTAAAATAGGAAGCTTTATAAATGATGTAATAAACTTCTTAATTTTGTTATTTGTCGTCTATACAGCAGTTAGTTTACTGATAAACAGATTTCTTACTGAGGATGAAAAGAAAAGCTTAAAAATTTAGTATTTTCCTGCAATAATTCCCTGTACATCTTTTACTGCAATAAAGGCACCTAAAATAAGTAATAATAGGAAAGTAATACTGATTGCTACAGCTTCCCATTTTTTGTTGCGTCTACCAAGTATTTTATTGATTGTTATTATTACCCAACGTCCCCCATCTAATGCGGGTATAGGCAAGACATTAAATGCTGCGAGACCAATTGAAATTAAAGCCATCAAATAAAGTATTCCACTTATTCCATAGTCTTTGAATATTTTAGAACTAAAGCTGCTGACTGCGATAGGACCACTTACATACTCAAGAGCTGCTCTATCTTGTGTTTGGGGTAGAAGAGCTGTAAATATTTGCCCTAAAGCTTTGAAATCTAGCACAACAAAATCCCACGTTTGATTAACCGACAATAAGAAGCCGCTAATAAAGTTTTTGGCCTTGTATTTGGTTTCATAACCAATGCCGGCTACTCCAAGTAGTACTTCACCATTCTTTTCTTCTAAAGTAGTATTTACAGTTTTAACTTCTCCTGAATCTTTTGCTTTAAAAGTTATTGGTACTTCTTTACCCTTTAGTTCTTTTATGGTATTTCTGAAATCACCAATTGAATTAATATTTTTTGTATCTTTGTTATCTATACTAATTAAATCATCTCCAGGCTTGATACCAATCTTATCAGCAACTCCGTCTTTGGCAACTGAAGGGACTTTAATATATTCAGATCTGGATGAAATATTTGCATATTTTGTAATCTCATTACTATCACTGGGGAAAGCGTATTGAGCCATACTTCCGGTAATACCGAAAATAATCCAGAATAAAGTTACTGCTGTGAGCAAATTAAAAGTAACGCCACCTAATAAAATAATAGTTTGCTGCAACCAGTTTTTTGAGAAGAATGTTTCTTTTGAATTAATTTTTGTATCAAATTCCCACTCTACTAAAGTTTTTAACTGGTTTGTGAGTAATTCGAATTTTCCTTGCTTGTCTTTTTCAGACTCAACCTCTTTTCCACGAATATATTTAGATTTCTCTAATTCTGCCCAGTCTTTATCGTACTCCAAGCTATTTTCTTCTAAAAAAAATCTCAACTCTTGATTGGCTACCAATTCACTAATACGGTCTGGAATATAAGCTGTTTTGGCTTCTTTTTTATCTGTTTTTGCTAATTCATGAGCTTCGTCAATAGCATCGTGGTCTCCATAGATTCTAGCAAAACCCCCTAGAAATATTAGGTAATTTAATGACCAGACAATTCCTTTCCAGCGAAAATAAATCCATCTAGGTGGGGCTCCAATACCGTATTCAAGTACCTTTACACCTACAAGTCTAGCCATTAATAAATGTCCAAATTCGTGTATTGCAACTAAAGGAACCAAAATAATTATAAACCAAAAAATAATGGTAAGGGTCTGCAAGATAAAATCCATAATGATGATAAAATTCAACTTTTCACCTGACGTCTTGTCAAGAAAAAGAATTTTCAGTACACTCTAGTATAATACATGTCTTTCAGTTGGTCAAATTTTTTTGTCGGTATTTTAGGTGTTGCAATAGGGGTATTAATTACAAAAGAAGCATTTTATCTTAATCACCATATATTATTTTTAGGTTGGGCAGAAAAGAAGTGGGGTCCGGGAATGGGTACAATAGCTTATAGATGGGCTGGCGTCTGCCTGATTCTTTTTTCTATTTTAGTAATGGTAGGTCAGATCAATTTATTTAATAATGGCGTGGGCCGTGCTAATACAAATAATAGCCCTAATACTAATCCTCAAGTGGAAACTGCACCTACACCTGTTAGAAACACTGGTAGAAGTGGTATAGCACCTTAAAATAAATATAATTGACGTTATAAATTTATAGCTGCCTGTAAGTGTTTAATTATGTAGGGAAATTATCTATTGTTTCCAATTTTTCACAGATTAATTTAGCAACCTCCGGCCCAACGCCATCAATCCCAAGCCCAGCTAAAAATTTATAATCATCTATCTTCCTGGCCTTCTCAATTGAATTCTTTAAATTCTCAACTGATTTCTCTCCAAATCCTTCCATTACTTGAATTTGTTCATAAGGTAGATTGTATAAATCAGGTATATCTCTTACCCCAAAATTTTCTATAAATTTTTCAAGCAATTTTTCTGAAAGTCCGGTAATGGAAGCTAAGTTTCTTTGGCAGTAATAAGCTAGTTTAGTAAGAATTTGCCTTGGACAATCCATATTTGTGCATATTAAATCTACTTCTGTAGAAGATAATATTAGCCCTGTCTGGCATGAAGGGCAATATGCTGGTGTTTTGAACCCCTCCGTTTTTGAAACATTTTCAGTTCTTAAATTGTATAATACTTGAACGACTTCGGGTATGATGTCACCAGCTTTTCTAATTATCAAAGTATCCCCAAGATGAAGATCTTTTTCTAAAAATTCTTTATAATTGTGAAGAGTGGCTCTTTTAACTGTAGTTCCGGCCAATTCTACAGGCTCAAGCTCAACAACCGGAGTAATACGGCCGCTGCGACCTACCTGCCAGGTTACACCGGCAACTTTTGTAGTAACTTCCTCAGCTTTAAATTTTATTGCACACCAACCTCTTGGTGTTTTACCTACTACACCTAATTCTTCAACTAAGCTATTGTCATTTAATTTTACTACCAGTCCATCAATAGGATAGTTCAAATTTGCTTTATTTTTAGCTAAATTTTGGCTTATTTCCCAAACTTCATTTATATCATCTGCTGCTTGATTGTAAGGATTTGTCGGAAAACCAAGCCTTTCTAAAAAATCTAATTCTTCCTGGTGGGTATTGAAGCTCATTTTATATTTAATTCATGTAATTTTTAGTTTATAAGCTTTACTGTGTCAAGTTTAAGCCAAATCAATTGCTATTGTAATTTGATAAATAGGATAGCCTAATAACCTTTGCAATTTGCTAAATTGAATATTTTTAAGTAATCTTATGGCATAAGATTAAATACTTGCTAAAAAATATGGAACAATTTAATACAAAACACAAAATTCTATTGGATACTGAATTTGAAATTCGCTCAGCAATTGATACTGATATTCCGATGTTAACATATTTGTTGTCTAATTGGAGTAGTTATTACCAGGATAAATGGAAGCAGAAACTTGAAAATAAATTAGATATATTTGTAGCTACAATAAATGATTTACCTATTGTTAATCTGTTGTTGGACTGGACTAAATATGCAGATCAAAACACTGCTCAAATTTCCTCATTCATGGTTTTGTCACCATTTAGAAATCTAGGAATTGGTACAGTGATGATGGATTTTGCAGAAAAAGTTATAATTCAAAAAAATCTAAAAATTGCTCAGACAGGGGCTTACAAAACTAATCTGAAGGCTAAAAAGCTTTATGAAAGATTGGGTTATGAACTAACTGGAGAGCAACAAGGAACTTTGCAATATACTACTGAATCAGGAAAAATTGAAACAAAGTATGAAGACTGCTGGATTTTGCAGAAAAAGTTGGGTTAAAGAAAAGTGAATCTAGCTAACTAGATATTTATTTTTAGTCACCAAGATGACTGTGTTTATCTAAAATTTCTATTGTTACACTACTTAATTTGTTATTAAGGTACCAGTCATTTATTTTTGTCATAGAAGCTAAGGCAGCTAACATTAGTCTATAGCTACATTTAAGATCTCCACTATTTTTAATTCCATATTGCAAATAACTGTAATTTCCATGAATAATTTCACTGCTAAGTTCATAAAGAAACTTTAGTTCAGCCATATTAACTATATTCTTATTAGATTTTATTCTATCTTTGAATGCAGGAAAACTACGGATCATACCTTCTCTTTCAATATCAATCTTTGAATTATCACTAGCATTTAGGTGTTTGACCAGCTCTAAATTTGTTTCTTCAAAATAGGCTTGAAAAAGCTGCTTGTCAGTGGAATTATCTGTTTCATGATAATGTATTTTATAAAATTGGAGTGACTCTTTGAATAGTGTTTCTATTTGCTTACTCGTTTCCAAAGTACTTAAATATGAAAGTTTGGTAATTCTATCTACAGCCATCCTCACAATTGCTAAAGAGTGCTCAATATCATTGGAAGCAATAAGCAATTTAAATGCTTCTATATCTCTTAAAATACTCCTATTTTGCTCAAGCAAATATATTTGAACTTCGGAAAGAGGTTTGTTCTTCCAAATATCATTTTTTGCAGTTTTATATTGACTAGTAATATGCGTATAAAAATCATTAATAGCTTCTTGAGCTGATTTTAATTGAAAAGGCATAGCTTATTTATTACTGCTTAGAGTTAAATTACTGAACATAATGTTTTTGAATTAGTGCAAAACAAAAATTTCCCAATAATGGGATAATTAGGTTCTTGTGGCGGAGGATATGAGATTCGAACTCATGAGGGATTTAACTCCCAACACGCTTTCCAAGCGTGCGCCATAGACCACTAGGCGAATCCTCCAGGTAATGAATATATAAATTAAAGCCTAAATATTTGTAAATAGTCAAGAGTAGGGGCTAGCTATTAAAGTATTTTGGGTATTACTAAACCTCGTTGGGCCAAGATAGTGTGAGAGCTAACAATTATTTTAACTATACTTAGGATTAAGTTTGAGTTGTCTTGAATAAATATAGGTGCTGTATGAGATAAACGTACTAATTGCCAGGTAAATAAAACCGGCTAAGATTATATTTGTATTTGGTTCAATTTTTAGACTGCAATTTTGATTCGCATTTGTTTTGCATACTCTACTAGCACTTGTTTTAGCAGCTTCAGAAAAATTTAAAGCGTTTGCTGAATTAGAATATAAATTAACTTGGGGAATGATACTAATGATAGAGATACCGAGAACTAAACCACTTAAAACAACAAGTACTATTTTTCTAATGTAGCTGAAATTTATTTTAAATATCTCCTGATATCCATGTGATTGCACATAAGACTTAACCATAATGTAATTTTTTATTTTTATTTAACAATCTAATTGTAACCTATTTCTTTTATTTGTGCAAATCTAATTAAGCTTATATCGTTCTGTATCCAAAAGTTTAAGTTTGTGTTATATATTTTACAGTAGGGGACTGGTGGCTAAGCAATATTTAATTTGACTCAGAATTGATTATGAACGAGCAACAAAAAACCACCCTTGCGGGTGGAGAAAACTCTATGCGGAATTATTTATTATATTTAACTATTTTGTAATTTTAGTAACTACACCGGCACCGATTGTTCTACCTCCTTCACGGACAGCAAATTTCATACCTTCTTCCATAGCTACTGGTTTCTCAAGTTCTACAACGATACTTACATCAATATCACCAGGTAAGATCATTTGTTTAGTTTGATCTACAAAGTTAATTGTACCTGTTACGTCAGTAGTTCTAATGTAGAATTGTGGTTTGTATCCTGATAAAATTGGAGTGTGTCTTCCACCTTCCTCTTTAGTCAAAACATACAACTGAGCTTCGAATTTAGTGTGTGGAGTGATTGACTTTGGTTTAGCAAGTACCTGTCCTCTTTGAACTTGGTCCTTGTTGATACCTCTAAGTAATACACCAGCATTGTCTCCTGCTTCACCACGATCTAGTAGTTTTTTAAACATCTCAATACCAGTTACAACTGTAGTTTGAGTATCACCTAAACCTACAATTTCAACTTGGTCATTAATGTTTACTACACCTCTTTCAATTCTTCCAGTTACAACTGTTCCACGACCTGTGATTGTGAATACATCTTCAATGGCCATCAAGAAAGGTTTGTCAACTTCACGAAGAGGATTTTCGATATAGCTATCTAAGGTATCCAATAACTCTTTGATTTTTTCTTCCCAAACAGCATCACCTTCTAGAGCTTTTAATGCTGAACCTTTTACGATTGGGGTGCTAGCACCGTCAAAACCGTATTTGCTTAGCAATTCACGAATTTCTTCTTCTACAAGCATAATCATTTCTTCGTCTTGTACCATGTCGCATTTGTTTAAGAATACAACAATCTTAGGTACACCAACTTGTCTAGCAAGCAAGATATGTTCACGAGTCTGAGGCATTGGTCCGTCAGTAGCAGCTACAACTAAGATAGAAGCATCCATCTGAGCAGCACCTGTGATCATGTTTTTAACATAGTCAGCGTGACCAGGACAATCTACGTGAGCATAGTGTCTAACAGCTGTTTCGTATTCTACGTGAGCTGTGTTGATAGTGATACCTCGAGCTTTTTCTTCTGGAGCTGCATCAATATCAGCATAATTTCTAGCTTTTGCATTACCTGACTTTGCAGAGTAGGTGGTAATAGCAGCGGTAAGAGTAGTCTTACCGTGGTCAACGTGTCCAATGGTACCTACATTAACATGGACTTTTCCTCGATTAAATACATCAGCCATAATTGCAATAAAATAATAAGAGTTTTTAAAAACTAAGTATTATAGAGAATAATATTTTGCCCTTTGTCAAGCCAAGTGATGTCTGTTTGGTTCGTTTTGACAAAAATCTGTGTCTTGGTGAATCTATTCATAGATATGTACAGCTTCCACCTAACTCATCTTTACCCTAAGCATATGTCTATATATGGGGATATGGGAAATATTATTGCCTTAAAATACCGATTGGGAAAACTTGGCTTTGAAGTACTGTATCAAGAGGTTAATCCTGGTGAAGAATTACCGGAAAAAACAGATTTTTATTTTATTGGTGGGGGTCAAGACAAAGAACAATTACAGATTTTTGAAGATTTATTGAGTAAAAAAGCAAAACTTTTAAATGAGATTGAGCAAAATGTACCTGTTTTAGCTATTTGTGGAGGATACCAATTATTGGGGCAATCCTTTTTGACTGGAGATGGAAAACAAATTGCCGGGATTGGAATATTGCCAGTAGATACAAAAGCTCCTGATTTATCTGTAAAATCAAGGTGTATAGGAAACATAGCCATTAAATCCAATATTCCTGAGCTAAAAGATGTAGTTTTGGTGGGTTTTGAAAATCATAGTGGACAAACTTATTTTAAAGACGGCTTTGATACCTCGCAGGTATATCCTTTGGGGGAGGTAATTTTCGGATTTGGAAATAACTCCGTAGAAAAAATTGAAGGCTGTGTATACAAAAATGTAATTGGCACATATATGCATGGGTCGTGTTTACCTAAAAATCCTGAACTTAGTGATTATCTAATCAAAAAATCTATTGAGAACAAAATTGGAAATAACGAGCTGCCTGTGTCTTTTTTAGAAAATAATATATTTGAAAAACTTAGTGTAGATATAGCTTTAAAGGCAAAAAATCATATATTGAATAAATATTAAATCAAATCTCTACAATATTTCAGTATTTAAAGCTTATACTGTAAGTCATTTACCTAATTGGTATACTGGATTTGTCTAAAAATAAATTATGTTATATAATTACCAAAAGAATAAAAATTAAACAAAAACAAATGATCAAAATGATCTTGAAAAATTTTATCTCAAAGGCAATTAGTACAGTATTTATACTGAGTTTTCTAGTTTTTCCTGTAGTAGGATTTTCTGAGGTAAATTGTGATCCACTATCTCCGATTAATGGCGTTAGGGCAGGAATTAATTTAACTGATGCGGATTTTCGTGCAGACCAGGATTTTATATGTGGATATAATACTCAAGTTTGTGTAAATGTTTTTACCGATGTTGATAACCTTGGAGTAAAAGACTCGGGAGAAAACCTAATAGCAGGTGTTGTGATTAATGTCTATGCTGAAAATGGTTTAAGCCTGATTTATTCTAAAAATAGTTTGGGAAATGGGTATCAATGTTTTACACCTTTTCAAACTGATGCAACTTATAGAGTAAGGATTGTAAGTCCACCGACCCCCTATAATACTACTGGTGGAAATGAACAGAGCATAGATATTACTGATGCTACAGGTATAGAATACATGTCATTTGGCTATACAAACGGTACTCTATCACTTTCTGCCGAGCAATCTGTAAACTTGGGTACTATTTACGGTTCTAAAAATACGCAGAATGTTTGTACTACTGTTCATGATATACAGGTTATTGATACACGTGTAGATAAGCCTGGATGGGCTGTAACAGCTACTATGGAAGATTTTCAAGATGCGGAAAATGCTGATCTAAAACTCCCTGTAGGAGGTAAATTGCATGTTACTCCGAAAACTGCAACTATAGTATCAGGAAATGCAACAGGTATATCTAGCGGACAAAGTAAAACTATTGCTTCCACGTCCGATCAATTTTCCGTAATGAGCGCTACAAGTAATAGTGGAGTTGGTACTTATAAGATTGATATGGACATTTGTTTGACTGTAGATCCTTTTGTAAGAGTTGGAAATTACAGCTCAATAATAAACTTTACTGTCTAAATATGACTAAAAAACTTCTAAACTCTTTTTTGCTATTGATATCAGGTGTATTATTGGTGAGTTCTTTGGCTGCAAATGCAGAAGTATTTTTGTACAATGGCTCAGATAAGCAATCCCTTAAAAGTACATTTATTTATAAGGTGAAGCCGGGAGAACAGGTAAAAGATAGTTTAAAAATAGTTAATAATGATGCAAAAGATGTAAATTTATCCTTATTGGCTAGTGATTTAATTGCTAATCAGGATGGTATTATTGCTCCAACATCAGGTGAAAATAAGTTTTTAGGAAGCTGGATCAGCACAGGCACACAAGAAGTTTCAATCTCTGCAAATTCCACAGTTAATGTCCCATTTACAATTTCAGTACCAAAAGATGCAAAAAATGGCGAATATGGAGCAAGTTTGGTAGCAAAAGATATTTTAAAAAAGCAAGCAGGGTCTGTCACTATTAAAACCAATAAATCAATAAAATTTTACGTTTTGGTTGGAGAAGAAAATCATACGCTTAATACAGAAGTAAAAAATTTAGATATTGTAGATCCCAGAGATAATAGTTTTCAAGAGGTAAAAAGTAAAATACCTAGCTTGGGCAAGGAAAACATGGTAGTTAAGTTTGATGCTGAAAATACAGGGGATGTTTTTAGTAGATTAGAAGGGGAATACACTATAAAAGGAGAAAAATGGAAGGAGGAGAAAGGTGTTGTTTCATTTGATTTAGTTCCTGGTGTAGGTTTCAGGACACTTTATATAAGTACAAACAAACCATATCAAACCAAAAATACAGAATTTAGTTTTAAATACAGAATTGTACCAATAAATCCAATTGATAATCTGGAAAAATTGAATATTGAAGGAGATTTAACTAGTAGTTTAACGCTCAACCAAAATGACTTAAGTAAGTATGGAAATTCACAATTTAAACCTGTTCAGACTGAAGAAGAAAGGATTGCAGATCTAAATAAAAAACCGATAGCAAAAAACTCCGTCGGTGTAATTGAAAATATTTTTAGAGTGCTGGTAACCATTATCTTGTTGTTTCTTACAACTTTGATTCTAGTTGCTAGATATACAAAAATTAGATTTGGTAAGATAAAACCTTGGCAATTTTTCTCAAAGCCAAAATTCAAACAGAATTTAGAGCATTCACATAGGGCTAAAAAAATTAAAGTTATAGTACAAGACGCAAACAAAAAATAGTCTTAGTTCTATGATGTTTTTAAGCTAGTTGTATTGTTTTATTCTTGTATTAAATCTTGAATAAAATCTTGCATTCCCTGAAAATTAGGAGTATAATCCTTTTTTAATTCAAATTCGAAATTAATTATTTTTTTATAAACTGTGGTAATAACTTTTTTGAGATTCTCTGCTTCAAAGTCATCAATACCTGTAGCTAAATTTTTAATTTCCTGATCCTTATTGCTAATTTCCAAAAATTCCAAACAGCCCTCATTTACCCTGTATCTACCGGCAAAGTCTCTTGAATTTTCTACTAAAACTTTGTAAAATACGAGCTGCCTTTTGTATCTATCTAGTTTGATTTTTTCGTTTTCACTATTTGTTTTCCAATTGTCATAAGCTTTTCCCGTTTTCAAATCCACGACTAAAAATTCTTTATTTTCCATAAGCCTGATTTTATCAATTTTCCCGGTAATCTTGGCCTCACCAATCAAGACATTTTGGCTGTTAAAATCAAATTCTATATAATCTTGAGGTCTAAATAACTCCTTTTTATTTTCGAAATATGCTTTTAGATTTAGCTTACCTTTATTTAAATAATCATCAAAATCTTTTCTGTTTAAACATTCAACAGCTAGTGCATCTTCAAATGCGTCTAATAGAAAATTTAGATTTGGTAATATGTTATGAGCTCTAAATTGCCTATAAAATCTTTCTAAAGCTGAGTGCATTGCAGATCCATAACGAGCTGAGGGTGTTTTGCTTTGAGGGAAGCGAAGTAGATTTTGTTCCAAAAATTTCTGCGGTCCGCCTTGGCTGATATCCAAAAAATTGTTTAGATGAGTTACGCTCAGTTTGTAATTTTCCAGAATTGGCTTGATAAAAGATTTTTCTTCAAGAGTGAGTTTTCTTTGTATGCTGGATTTCATCCATATTTGCAACGACTCAACTTGTTCAGGAACCTCGATATCACTTTCTGCAGGTAGATCAATACCTTCTAAAAAGCTGAGTTTTTCTAATGATTTGCCTTCTTCACTAGTATTATACGAAGTTAAATAAAGATATTTTTTGCTCCTTGTGATGGCTACATAAAACAATCTTAGAGCGTCATTTGTGTTTTCATTTTTGGGTAAAAGCGATAGGTTTGAAGGTGTGCCTATTTTATTGCTTAACCCTCTACCGTTCCAATCTCTTTCCAGACAATCAATTGTAAAAACATGTTCAAATTCAAGCCCTTTGGCTTTGTGTGCGGTAAGCAAGCAGACTGTTTGTTTTTTTTGATTAAAAACACTATTGTCGATTAGAGGGAAGCCATTTTGCTCCATTAATTCTACAAATTCCAATACATCCGGAACCATTAATAACTCTTTATTTTTATATCTTCTAATAGCAGAAAAAAATACTTTTAAGCCAGATAAAAATGTAAAATACTCAGATTTATCCGTACCGTAGTTACTGTCAAAATAATACCATTTATAAGGTGAAATATATTTGGTAATGCACTTTTTTTTGTCTGTGTCAGAAATTTCTACTACATTTAAAATGCCTTTATCAGGGTTGTAGCTGACTCTTTTTGTTTCCTCACTAAGGTCATCTTCTTCATCTTCATTGTCAGGCAAATCTACTTCTCGAGCGATACCCATGATTTCATCTAAAATTTGTTCCGCAGTACAGTCTACTTTTAATTTTGCTAATTCTCTCAAAAAATCAGCTATTTTATTTACCTCTTTATCGTCAAAAGCTTCCATCACTTCTAGCCAACTTTTACGTTCTTTAGAAGAAGTCTGTGAAATTTGATAGATTATTAAATTGGGTAATCTCCAGAAGGGGTAGCTTAAAATTTCTGGAAGTAGCTCTTGTTTTTCACTATCCTTAGATTGATTTAAACTATCTATAAACTTTAAAATATTGATGATTTGCTTTATAAAAGTTTTTTCAAGAACGCTTTCCCTTCTCTCATAGTTCATTGGAATATTCATCTGATGAAATACTTTTACAGCTTCCTGTAAATTAGCATGCTTGCGTCCTATAACAGCAATTTCTTCAGGATCTACACCATCATGTATGAGTTTTTTGACTTTTCTGGCAACCCAAACTATCTCTTCTAGTTTACTATCAAAGTTGTTATGAAAAACCGGCATCATACTAGAATTTAAGCATAAATCATCTTTTGGCAAGACAGAAAACTTAGTTTTGATCTAAAACATGCTAACATTTTTTTACCTGAAAACAAACAGGTACAGGCTTTAATAATTTTTGACGTACCTCTTTCAGTATACTAAAATGCTGCAAAACTTACCCAACGTTAACTTATAAATGACGACGACCTTAAATCCGCGCTATGAGTTTACAAAAAAATAAAAGCAGGTTATAATAATGGTATATTACCACCAGGTAAACAAACAAAAAGTATATTGCTCTAAAAAAGTTATACACAGCAAGCCCAAAACAACCTAAAACCAGCTTAGTAACAAATACAAGCCCAGCTTAAATAAAAATAAAAATACATACAAAAACAAACACAAAAACAAATAACGCATATGAAGAAAACAAATCCTTTTTTTAAAGTTTCAAAACTAATAGTTAAAATAAAAAGTAGACTAGAAGGTAAATTAAAATTAAAAAGTAAGTTTGAAGATAAGTTTACTGGAAAGTATAAATGGTTAGTAAAGAGACCTGCAGTTTTTACTCTAATTACTACTTTACTTTTTTCTTTAGTACTTGGAGCTGGATTGTTTGTGTTAAATGATAAGTTGCAAGTAAGAAAGGATGCAAGGGCTAGTTATAATGTGCCGGCGGTGGATAAGCCCTGTGTTTTTCGTTGGGATTCAATTTTTGTAACCACTGACCAAGGCTCTAAGACAGTTATTCAAAATTGGGGGAGAGTGTATCATACATCGCATTTAGATTATAATCCTACTGGTTATCTTCTTAATACACTTTACTTTAACAATGACCCTTTAAATGCTACAAGTTTTGATAGAACCAAACCTGATCGCTATAATATTTTTCAGTATAATAGCGTTGAAATAATTAAAGATAGTGGCTTACTTAAAATCAACGCTTCTCAAACAAGAAATGGCCCTATTGATTATATAATGTATCTTCCGGTAAGTTTAGGGAATAATAAGGACGAGGCAACGGCGTCAATTTTAACAGAAGGATACGCGTGTGCTCCTGATGCAGTTACCAATCTAAGCGTAAGTGAAAAACCTGATGGTAATATCATTGCCAATTGGAGTAATCCTGGAAACAGCGATCTTGGTGGTGAACCTAAAATGTTTCATTTAGAATGCTCTACAGATCAGCAAAGCTGGCTCGGGTGCGGTCAACAAGTACCAGGATCTTCTAATGTAGTACTCTCAGGCTTGAAGCCAGGAACTAACTATTTTAGAGTATCGAGTATCAATCAAACTAATTTATACAGCAAACCATCAAATGTTGTTTCTGCCACTTACCGTTCTAGGCCTGATAAGGTAAATAATTTAGCCGCATCATATGATGGTACTAAAATCAATCTTACTTGGAATACCCCTGCTGATAACTCTTCACCCATAACTGGATATGAAGTTAAGTACACTCTTGATGGAACTACCTGGAATACTCATTCAACGGTTACCAATACTAGTTTAGTTATTGATGATTCTACTAGTTTTCCGGTAGGTAATTATGCGTTTAAAGTTATCGCTAAAAATATTTTAGGTGATAGTGGGGATTCTAATTTTGCAATTTTGAAAAATCCTAATAATCCAGAGAGTTTTAATCTTAATTTGAAGTATGAAGATGGTACGGTGTTTGGTTGGGGGGCAAATTCACCAGATTTATTTGAAATGTCCCAACTATGCATGTCGGATCAGGATACTTCCAGTCCAACTGAGGTAAATAGTCTTAAAGGTAAAAAAATTAAACAAATTGCTGTAGATACGGGTACTAGCGATACCACCTTGTTTCTCTCAGAAGATGGTAAAGTATATAGTTGTGGATATAATTACTCTGGAGTACTTGGAAGAGGTGTTCTTTATAGAAATTATAGTGGTTTTACCATACCTGACCACGCCTTAACTCTTAATGAATTTATACAAACATCAAGCGAACCTAAAGAAATCACAACCATAAATTTTAAAGACAGAGAATACGCTACAGATATTGATCTTGCAGGAGGTATGGCTATTGCTCTGACAAATATAGGAAGGGTTATGTTCTGGGGAAACGGTTATACATGTCTTATGGGAGTCGGTGATCAATGTGATTACTATGATAGTAGTGTACCTCGAGAATTATTATACAAATCCGGCGGAGCGAAAATTGCTGGCAATATTACTCAAATTGCTGCAAATGAAAACAACGCCATACTTTTAAACGACCAGGGCGAAGTTTGGACTACTTGCTATGAGTGTACTGTAAACGGCAGCGTTAAACAAAGTAGTACAGAAGGTTCAGCTCCAGCACTTATTAAAGTTGAGGGTATTGATGATATAGTAAAAGTCGTAGGCGCTGGATACAATGGCATATTAGGGTTAAAACTAGACGGCACTTTGTGGACTTTAGGAGGTGGTCAGCCAGTAGATAGATACAACCCCCCTGTTTTTGGAGTTGGTCAAGAAGGTCCGGTTACCTCACCTACTCAAATTAATTTTAATGGAAGAAAAATAAAGGACTTCGAGTGTGATGTCAGTAAATGTATAGCTACAGATGAGCTTGGAAAAGTTTGGATTTGGGGAAGAGATGTAATTGTTCCGGGCTCAGATATTCCGGAATCACAATCACCACCAAGTTTTAACGCACCAGTTGAGATACCATCTTCTGTTTTTGGAGCACAAAAAATTGATAAAGTAAACGTATCTAGAGCACCACAATTTGGTGGAGCTGCTGGATACATTGTTGTTGATGAAAATGGAGAATCCTGGGTTTGGGGTAGTAATGCAAAGGGTCTTGGCTTTCCTGATTCTTCTACATATAATACAACCCCCTACAAAGTACCCGACGTTGGATACAGTGGCTCAAACAGCACTTCTTATTTGAAAAATCCCAGCGTTATTCACCAAGGTTTGATT
>CAWAQU010000006.1:0-78516 GCA_963784355.1 uncultured bacterium
AGTAGGAAGGTAAATGCCGTTTCCCCACATCCAGACTTTCCCCTCGTTATCTAGTGACATGCAAACATACTCTGTACATTTAAAATCATCTATCTTGCTCCCTCCAAAATTGAGCTGTGTGGGAGAAGTGACTAAATTGGTACCCGTGCCAAAAGATGCCCCCTTATAAGATCTGTCAGCATAGCCTGCTAGTGTCCATAAAGTACCATCTGATTTTAATCCTAAAATTCCATTATCTTCAGTACCCCCAATTGCGATAACATCGCTTATACCATTAATTTTGATAAGTGCTGGTGCCTGAGTGTTAGCACTATTTCCTCCGTAGTCAGTGCTGCTAAGATTTATCTGACCATTTGCAACGCACCAGTAGCAGGTAGTCCAAACTTCTCCTTTGTCATTTAACATCAGTGCATTTTCATAATTTTTACTAACTTTAATCACTTTTCCTACTGCACCAATACCTCCTGATTTTACTAAAATTTCTCTTGGTACACTACTGTCAACACCGTCACAAGATGTATCCACTCCCATTTCACAATAACCGCCAAATCCCCAGTAAAGAGCTCTTCCAAGGTTGGTGGAAACAACGGCTGTATAGTCTAGAGAATAAATATCAGTAACATATTCACCATCCAAAAAATTTACTTTGGTAATTTCCTCAGGTTGACCGGAATATTGTAAATATTGACCTGCAACGAGTGTATGGTCAGGTACTGTAACTCCGTTTGAATTTGATTGACTGTAAAGAAGTCCTCTTCCTAAAATTCCATTATAATTTATACCACAGCCATACACTTTTCCATCCTCTGTTAATATTAAGGTGAATCCTCCCGCGCTCCGAGCATCATCTCCAACTATTTTCTTAATTTTCTTACCATTGATTGCACCACCACTGAGAGAAGTGATTTCCGTAGGGAGTAATACATTCGGTTCAAGTCCCGCACCTGCCACACATAATTGCTGAGCTGTATAGGTACGTTCAGAATTCGCTCCCCAACCAAACACCGTACCATCTTCATACTTCAAATTAAGATTAAAACTGCCAGGATTATTTGGATCTTTTAAACTTGCGAAATTAGAATCACCAGTTTTACCAATACCGTTAGTTGTGATTACTTTAAAAGCATAGTTACCAATAGGGAAATTTGTTGGGTTATCAATAACGAGATTTGGTTCAGTTACAGTAGAATAGGTATTCCAAGTAGTACCATCAATTGTGTATTTAACTTCATATCCAGTGATAGCAGAAGAATTATCACTAGGAGCACTCCAACTAAGATTGATTTTGTTTCCACTCCAGCTGGCTGCCAGGTCACTTACTTTATTAGGTCTACTCCTAAACGTAGCTGAGGCGATATTGGAAGGTTTGCTTGATAAACCGTTGTAGCCGCTTCCAAATACTCTAAAGTAGTTAGTTCCTGGCTTTAATCCATTGCTTGTCTTTAATGATAAAGTATCTCCTACATTAGCGTAGCCGCAATTAACCCAAGCTTGTTGATCTTGAGAGCATTGCAAGGTAAATGATTGAACACCTCCCAGGTCTTGATTTCCCGGGTTGCTCCAGTTGGCAGTTATGCTTCCGTCAGGATTTCCAATTGCAGTTAAATTTGTAACTGGATCTGGTGCGCATACATAACCCTCTGTTACTATGTTAGCACTAAAAGAATTAACATCAAAATTAGGGAGATTGATTGTTTTATACATTATATAATTAGTATCAACATCTCGGGTCAAGGAAGCATTGATTTTGACTGTTACGGTTCTATTTGTTGCGTCTCGATTTGTAATTTCCACGTTATTATATTGAAAAACAAAATATCTAGCATTAAGATTTTCATCAAAAGAGGTGGCATTCATTTGATCATTATTAAAATATTGTTGAGCACCTATATAATCTCCTAGTTGTCTAAAGCCTGAATAAGTACCCCCCCGATTTTGCATCACACTCCCATTACTAAATTCAATAATATCCACTCTAAATAAACAATTTTTATCCGCCGCCGGCACATTATAACTAGCCCTTGCATCCTTCCTTACTTGCAACTTATCATTTAACACAAACAATCCAGCTCCAAGTACTAAAGAAAAAAGTAAAGTAGTAATTAGAGTAAAAACTGCAGGTCTCTTTACTAACCATTTATACTTTCCAGTAAACTTATCTTCAAACTTACTTTTTAATTTTAATTTAACTTCTAGTCTACTTTTTATTTTAACTATTAGTTTTGAAACTTTAAAAAAAGGATTTGTTTTCTTCATATGCGTTATTTGTTTTTGTGTTTGTTTTTGTATGTATTTTTATTTTTATTTAAGCTGGTTTTGTATTTTATTTAATTTTTTACTTCACCTACTTTAAATCTACTTTTTGCTTATGTTTCTTACGATAAAGTACAAAGACTGATATTAGTCCTATTAGAGATACAATTTTTACTATAGACTCTCCTCCAGTTCTAATTACATTACTAATTGGATCCATGGTTGTATTGGATGAGTTTGTGTTAGAGGTATTAGCAGTGTTATTAGAGGTATTACTTGTGTTAGTGGCTGTGTTTGAGGTGTTAGTATTGTTACTTGTATTAGTTGTGTTAGTGGCAGTACCTGAAGTATTAGTGCCTGAAGTTGAAGTAGCTGTTCCACTTGTATTTGTAGCCGTATTGGTCGTGTTAGCTGTATTTGCCGTATTACTTGTATTAGAAGTGTTACTCGTGTTAGTACTTGTATTAGTTGCAGTGTTTGTAGTATTGCTTGTATTAGAAGTATTTGTTGCAGTACCTGAAGTATTAGTACCTGAGGTTGAAGTGCTCGTAGTGTTAGTACCTGTATTAGTACTTGTTCCATTTGTACTGGTAGCTGTATTAGTGCCTGAAGTTGAAGTAGCTGTATTACTTGTATTAGTACCTGTATTTGTAGCCGTATTGCTTGTGTTAGAAGTGTTCGTTGCAGTATTTGAGGTATTAGTACTTGTAGTATTGGAACCTGTATTAGTACCCGAGGTTGAAGTAGCAGTTCCACTTGTACTGGTAGCTGTGTTACTTGTGTTAGAACCTGTACTTGTAGCCGTGTTTGTAGTATTACTTGTATTAGTACCTGTATTTGTAGCCGTATTGCTTGTGTTAGAAGTGTTCGTTGCAGTATTTGAGGTATTAGTACTTGTAGTATTGGAACCTGTATTAGTACCCGAGGTTGAAGTAGCAGTTCCACTTGTACTGGTAGCTGTGTTACTTGTGTTAGAACCTGTACTTGTAGCCGTGTTGCTTGTATTAGTGCCTGAGGTTGAAGTACCTGTATTAGTTGCAGTATTGCTTATATTAGAAGTGTTCGTTGCTGTATTAGTACCTGAAGTATTTGTAGCCGTGTTTGTGCCTGAGGTTGAAGTACTTGTAGTATTAGTACCTGTATTCGCACCGGTTGTTCCAGAAGTCGTACCTGAGGTTGAAGTACCTGTATTAGTTGCAGTATTACTTGTATTAGTACCTGTATTCGTACCGGTTGTGCCTGAAGTATTAGTACCTGTTCCACTTGTACTTGTTGTGTTCGTTGCAGTGTTTGTAGTGTTACTCGTATTAGAAGTATCTGTAGTATTTGTTGCTGTACCTGAAGTATTTGTATCTGAGGTTGAAGTAGTTGTTCCACTTGTGTTCGTTGTAGTATTACTTGTATTAGTACCCGTTCCAGAAGTTGAAGTACTATTAGTTACTACACACTCCATCGGATAAGCTAATTCATTAGAATAAATAGTATCAACTGCTCCATCATAAGTTATTGTAGCTACATTATTTAAACTACAATCAAGATTAGCTAATGCTACCCGTGGTTGTTTTGAAAACAAATTACTATTTACACTAAGAATGCCTAATGCAAAAATACAAATAGCAAAAGAAGCAGAAGCAATTATATACCAGCTTTTTTTACTATAATTTAAACGGAATTGAATCTTCCGAAAATCTACCATAATATATGTTTTTTATTTTTATTTTTATTAATTTACCTCAGTAAGTGTGAATACTAAATACACTAAATACAAGGTTTCACTACTTATTTATGTAAGTATATCAAATATATTTTTTTTTGTAAAATCGGTTCTATATCTGTGTTTAAAGTATCAATAAAATAAATGAAATTACAAATCTTATTATTAATTGCTCGACAAATAATGAAGAGTACGACATTTATTTTTTATGCCCAAAATTCGAGATTTGATAATGACCTCTGAGGAGTTTTTAAAGCTTAAAATTCTTGCTCCATATGCTTACCAAATTGATTCAAAATCTGCTAGTTTGTACCTTTTTGGAGGAAACCATAAACCATATGGTACGCAACCTGAAGATCCACAATACCCTGTTTTAAGAGACTTTTGGCAAAAGTTTGTTCTTGAGACGGAAGGTAAAAATAGAATGGTAGTTTGTGAAGCAAGAATTAGGCCTGGTACTATTGATTTAAATACCTATAAGGGAAAAGGTGGAGAATCCATATATACTCAGGTTTTAGCCAATCAATTGGGTATTTCTGTAGTTAGATTTGAACCGGACACAAAAACTGTAAATGAAATTGCTCTGAAAGAAGTGACTAAAGATGAATTGCAATATCACTATTTTGCCAGGGTAGTGTATCAATGGAATAGATCTACAGAAAAACCAAATTTTGAGGAGTATATTTCCAAGTATTTAGCTGAAGATAAAAAAGAATCAAATTGGGAAGGGTATGATTTCTCTTTAAAGCATATGATTGAGATACACAAAAATATGTTTGGTGCTGAGTTTGATCCTAATGACGAAAAGTTTTTTCACCAAATTTGTAATCCTCACCGAATAATTTCTAGAGCGAATTTTGCTTCAAAAATAGTCACTCTGGTAAGGGATGAGGTAGTATCCGGTAAAATTGTTGAGCTGGTTCAAAGTGGTGTAAATGTGTTCACTTGTTATGGTTTTGGTCATGCTATAGTTCAAGAACCTGTTTATAGGGCTTTATTGTAGTATTGAAATTAGGTTTCAAATTTACTTCGTACTTACTTTATATATTTTCCCAGACATGTCGTCAGAAATAAGTAATCCGTCCCGATAATTTACAACTCCAACCGGTCTACCTTTTAAATCGTCATCGCCGTTAATAAATCCTGTAATAAAATCAGAAATTTGGCCTGTTTTAGTATCTACTGTGACTACTTTGTAGCCAACCGGCGGCTTGCTTAAATATGATCCATGAAGTGCTACAATAAGTTTGTCTTTGTATTCTGCAGGAAAACTAGCGCCAGTATAACCTATTATCCCAAGAGGAGCTACGTGAGCCGGTAAATCTACCCAAGCTGCTTGAGTTTCGGGGCAAGGATTATTTTTTTCATCAAAAGTAACATCATGTACCTGTTTTCCGAAGCAATATGGCCATCCATAGTTTTTACCTTCTTCAACTATGTTAATTTCATCGGGAGGGTTGTCATTTCCGATCAAATCTTTTCCTGTATCTAAAGCGTAAATTTTGTCATTAAATTTTGTAAAATCCACTGAATTCCTAAGACCAGGAGCAATAATCTGGCAATTTTTTCCATCTAGATCGCATTTGGTTAGAGATGCTCGCCTCTGGTCTTCTTCAAAGCATGAATTACAGGAAGACCCCATTGTGAAGTACAGCTTGTCATCAATTATGTGTACTGTACGAGTAAAATGAATTCCGAGTCCGGGTAAATCAATAAGTTTTTCCAAAGTATCTTTTTCGGCAACTCCATCATTGTTTGTGTCTTTTACTCTAATAATCTTGTCAGTTTCACCAATATAAATCCAATCTTGATATTTATCAATGCCATGGGGTAGGTTTAAATTATCTAAAAATACTTTCTTTTCATCTGCAACTCCATCGTTATTTGAATCAGTGAGAGCTAGTACCTGGCCATTTTTAAGCAAGGTAGTAAATACAGTGTTGCCTTTAATAACCATATGTCTAGAGCCATAGTTTGGTCCTGGTACATAAACATTCGGACCACCTAGATCCTGAGCAAAAAGATTTATTTTAAAACCCTCAGGTAAATTTAAATAGCTTAGCTCTCCTTCTGCTGGATGTAATGTATTGGTTTTCTCAATATTTTTTTCTTGATTTGAACCTAAATAACTTTTTGTTTTACTAAATATATTGGCAAAGTTCGGTTTTGGTCCATATAGCCAATTCAAAACAAAAGCTGAGATTAAAGTCACGGCAACTATACCGAGTATTATCAAATTTTTTAACGGAAATTTCTTTTTATTTTCAATTCTTTCTTCAGTCATATTTTATTTATTTAAGTTTTGAGTAAAAAACTAGCAAAATCAGCCATATTGTCAACCTGAAGTGAAATTCATGACTGTTTACAAAAAGCAAAAAGTGTGGCTATTTACAAGTATTGAAAAATATGATATATAATTAAAATATGACTAATTCTGAAACAAATTTTAATGGACATACAAATCTTAATGGACACGAGTATAGGCCTCATAATGCTTCTAAATTAAAAAGGGGTGAGCATAAGACACGAAAAAGTACGCAAGAAAAAAAACCTTTAAATGAAAATATCTTAATTGGGCTTACTGCACTTGCTGCTGGTACTTTTGCTAGTGCAAATATATACACCTCTGCACCTAACATAGACTCAACTAAAGTGACATCTCCTTTTCAAGATACAACTACAATTTTGGGATCAACTTATCAAAATTCTAAACTAGAATCAACTTCTCATCAATTTGCTAAATCACCTTCCAATAATCAAATGTCAAAGCTTGAAAATGATCAAAAAGTTGAAGAAAATAGTATCAAGGTGGCTGTAGAGAAAGTTGTTGAAAAGACGGGCGCTCTAAATTTAAATCAAAAAAAAGAAGGGTATTTGGGATTAAAAAATAAAGCTAAAGCACAAAATATAGAGGATCTGACTCAAATTCCGGAAGCGGCTAGTCTAAATCGCAACGAAAAAGTTGTTCAGATGCAAGAAAAATTATCTAAAGAGCTAATTGAGTTTTCACGTGGGGCAGGGGGTGCTGCTAAAATTAAAAAAACCGAGTTTATTGCTAATTACCTTGGCTCAATAGCCACTAAAGCTGGAGAAAAAAAACTAGGAGAGATTATTGAAGGCCAATTTAATCCAGATATTAAGGATAAAAATAGTGTAATAAAAACAGAAGAAGATAGAAATCTTGGGGCAGGTATTGGAGGATTCTTAATTGGCCTTGGTGTAGTTATCATGGGTGGATTAAGAAAAGCTTTAAATGATAAAGGCAATGTTGAAATATTTGAAGAGGAAAGTAGTCCTAATAAATTTAAAAAAGCATTCGATGGATTAACTGATAAAAAATTAAACACTGCCGATAGAGAATACATAGCCAAAACTAGCTCTTATTTGGCACGTGAATTAAGTATGATGAAATATAAATCACTTGGTAATGATATTACAAATAAATACTTTTTATTTGTAAAATATAGAAGTTTAGTTGAAAAAGAATTAAAAAGGTATATTACAGAAAATTGTAAAGATAAAACTCAACTTTTAGAATTCAAAAATAAATTTGCTAAATGTAGAAATGAAAAGGAAAGACAGCAGTTTATTAATGATTTGTATAATAAGGCAATTAAGACATCTGATCCAGCTCCTTTTGTTAGACCGCAGAATCCATATTTAAATGTTAAAAATAGTAAGGTTGCTAATGCTAATAATAATGGTAATAATGGTAACGGTAAAACTAAACTCCCTGAGACTGTAGATGTTCCAGCTACAAAACTCGCTTACACAGAAGTAAAAGAAGAGCAAATAGGCAAAGTAGCAAGTAATATTGTAACTCAATGGGCTACAATTCAGTTTAATAGAGGTGTAATAATGAGTTTAAGTACAATCAAAAATGTAAAAAATATTAATCTAGTTAAAAAAATGTTAAGTGAAATCTGTATCCAAAAGCCTGAGGAACTTGATATTATTATGAATAATATTGAAAATCTAATTAATGATGTGAAAAACTCTAAGGAAGGAACACTAAAACATTTAAAAAATAGCCAAGCATACATTAAATATATTAGCGATTTAGTTAAAAAAGCAACTAACCCTTTAATTTAAATTATTATTCAGATTTGGCAAAGGTGTAATAGTTTTAAACAAACTTATAATTTTTAAACTCTATTATCTTGACAAATCACCATTTTTAGGGAATTTATAATATATGACTTCGTATCCTGCTTCAAAAATCAGAAATATCGCGATTATCGCTCACGTTGACCACGGAAAAACTACTTTAGTTGATGGTCTAATTCGCCAAGCCCTAAACATCAGAAATGTAGAGAGCATGGGTGACTTAATTATGGATAGCATGGATCAGGAAAGAGAAAGAGGAATCACTATTAAGGCTAAAAATGCAAGTATTTACTATAGCTACCAAAATGAAGAATACAAAGTGAATATTGTTGATACTCCTGGTCACGCTGATTTTGGAGGTGAAGTAGAGAGAACTCTTAGAATGGTAGATGGTGTAGCACTTTTGGTAGACGCTCAGGAAGGTCCAATGCCTCAGACAAAATTTGTTTTGAAAAAAGCAATTCAGTTAGGTTTGAAAATTATTGTAATTATTAACAAAGTTGATAAACCTGCGGCAAATGCAGCAAAAGCTTTGTCTAAAGTGGAAGATTTATTTTTAGATTTGGGTGCAAATGATGAGCAAATGGATTTTTCTGTAGTATACGCTAGTGGCGTGCAGGGTAAGGCAGGATCTGCTCCTGAAAAATTGGAAGATAATCTGTTTTACTTTTTGAATAAAGTTATTGAAGTTATTCCACAACCGGAAGTACTTGAAAATACCGGAGAAGTGGAAAACCCTTTACAAATTTTAGTTTTGGCTTTGCAGTATGACAATTTTAAAGGTAAGATGGGCGTAGGTAAAATCTCCAGCGGAAAAATCTTGAAAAATATGTCTATCCAGGCCATACAGGAAAATGGTAGCTTAAAAGGAAGAGTAGCTAGTTTGTTGGTATTTGATGGATTAGGATTAAAAGAAGTGGAAGAAGCCGGTGGAGGAGAAATTGTGATGGTTGCAGGGCTTGAAAACGTGGGTATCGGTGACACAATTAGTGCTGCAGAATACAATAAATCTTTACCTAGAGTAAAAGTAGATGAACCTACAATTCAAATGACTTTTGGAGTAAATACATCACCATTTTCCGGAAAAGAAGGTAAACTTGGTACATCCAGACAAATTCGCGAAAGATTATATAAAGAATTAGAGACTAATGTAGCTTTAAAAGTGCAAGATCATCCTGAATCTTCTGAAAAATTCATCGTATCGGGTAGGGGAGAGCTCCACTTAGCTGTACTGATTGAAAGTATGCGCCGAGAGGGATTTGAATTGGAAGTATCTAGACCTGAAGTAATTCTCAAAACCAAGGAAGAAGTAGAGGCAATGATGAAACCTTAGTTTGATAAAATCAAAATTGTAATAAATATCTTAAGGAGTTCTACTTATATGGTAGGGCTCTTTTTTATGCAGAAGAATTTTATCGAACTTTGAGACATCATCAAATTTGACAATTAGTACTAAATCTCACCAGCTATAAAAAACTTATTAATCATATGTCAGTTTTAATTGATGCTAAACAAATCTCTAAATTGTACGGCACTCGCAAAAATCCTATAAAAGCTCTAGGTCCTGTAGACATTCAAATTGAAAAAGGAAGCTTTACTGTAATTTTAGGTAGAAGTGGTAGTGGTAAATCAACTTTACTAAATGTTTTATCCGGTCTTGATAAAATTAGTTCCGGTGAATTACAAGTAGGAAATGTAGATCTTACTAAAGCAAATGCTAGAAAATTAGCTAAATACCGTGGAGGTATCGGTATTATTTTCCAATTCTACAACCTCCTACCTAATCTAAACACTCTAGAAAACGTGCTTATGGGTAGTTGGGCAGGTGGTAAACAACCATCTAGAGAAAAAGCAATTGAATTATTAAAAAAATTTGGGCTGGAGCATAGAATAAATGCTGATGTAAAAACTTTATCAGGTGGAGAAAAGCAAAGGGTGGCAATTTGCAGAAGTTTGATCGGAGATCCTGAAATATTGTTTTGTGATGAGCCAACCGGTGCTCTAGATACTACAAATGAAAAGCAAGTAGAAGAAATTTTAGCTGAATTACATAAACTGGGTCTTACAATTGTAATGGTTACACATAATCCGGAATTTGCAAAACTTGCAGATCAGGTGATTAGAATGAAAGACGGTTTAGTTGAAGCCTAATTAACAAATTTTAATAATTTACTACTAAATATTTACATATAATATGACCTTTTCCTCTTTTTTACTAATTTTACGAAGGCAATTTACTCACAAATGGGGACGCTTTTTACTCGCTTCAGGTGGCATCATGATTGGTATCTGGGCTATTACTTTGACCACGGGTGTTTCGCTTGGTCTCAGAGATACTATTTTAACTGCTATAAATAGTAGAGCAGATGCAACTAGTGTTTTTATGAGCAAGACTGAAGGAGATAAGAGTGCTTTTTCCTTCGTAGGCGGGGACCCAAGCCAAGCACCTAAACTTCTTCCTCTAACATTAAATGATTTAGAAATAATAAAAAAAGAAGTAAATGGTATTGAGGCCATAACTCCATATACACAAGCTGTTGGCTTTATTTCTTTTGAAAAAAATATTTCTTGTCAGGAATTACGAACTAAAGACGCTAATAATCCAAGTTCTATAGATAAGTGTAAAGATATATTTTTAAACAGTGATATTTTTGCATCTTTCTATAGTAATAATAAAAAAGATTGGGTAGGTAAAACTTCAGAACCCGCCGATAACGAAATTGTTACTTGCTTTAAATGTGCTGAGATAGAATTGGATAAAAAGTTAGGAGTGTCAAAACCTGAGGAAATGGTTGGAAAGAAAATTACTATTGAATTTACTAATGTACCAAAGCTATACCCTCTTGAAAAATCAGCAAATCTTTATGAGACTGCCCCTGCACAAATTTTAGATAAAAGTATAGCTAAAGAATATATAATCAGTGCTGTTGTAGATGACTCAAATGCAACGGCAAACGGCTTTAATTTTTCATCACCCTACAAATTTTATTTAAATTTTAACAACTTTAACAATTTAGCAAAACAAAATAAAATGGATTTTGATGTTAATAAAGCTGGTTATTTACAACACATAATTAAAATTCAAAGTTTTGACCAGTTAGATCAGGTTTTGAATAAATTACAAGAGCTTAAATACGATGCACTTTCACCAGTTAAATCCATAATTGATGGAATAAATACAGCATTTTTAGTAATAACTATTGGTTTGTCATTATTCGGGTTAATTGCTCTAATTGCTTCAATTTTCGGCATTATCAATGTGATGACTATTTCGGTGCTTGAAAGAAAAAAAGAAATTGGTATTTTGAAATCTTTGGGTGCCGGAAATGGTGATGTATTTAGATTATTTTTAATGGAAAGTGCTTTAATAGGCTTTGTGGGCTGGTTAATGGGAACACTGCTAGCTATGTTAATAGGATTTCTAATTGGTTTTATTGCGCAGCAAGTTATCACTTCTGACGAAAGCTGGAGGAATAATCTAGCGACTTTAAATATAGAAAATATTGCCCCTAGTTTCCCATGGTGGCTTTTAGGTGGTACTTTATTGATTGCTTTAGTCTTTACCACATTGTCAGGAATCATCCCTGCACTTAAAGCAGGTAGACAAAATCCAGTTGATGTACTTAGAAGTGAATAAAATCTAGAAATTATTGGCTTAAACAAAATTTAATATTGAGGGAATGGGCTAATAACTCATTCCTTTTTTATTGGTTGTTAATAAGTTCTGGTTTTAACTTTATTTCAAGCCTACGTTTCTTAAAACAATGTGCAGAGGGTTTAGACCCGGTGTAGATTCATTGTAGGGTAGGGTATTGCCTAAAAAGGAAATTAAAGCTTTTAGATCTTCCTCTTCACTGTCTACATAAAAATAGTAAAACTGGTGATTTATCTTATCTGTTCTAATTACAAATTCTACAACGTCGTGCAAATTTACTACTGCCCATTCGATACTCTCATCCCAACTAATCTTTTTGTCATCAATGTAAATTGCATCTTCATCAACGACGATATTGATTTCTGTGGGAGGGATAGAAAGTAAAAAATAACCTGCAACACTACACACTATAATTGTGAGGGTAACCATAAAATCCCTATAAAGTAAAAAAGCTAAAAGTGCTAAAAACACACCAAAAGCAACTACATAATAAAGTCTTATGCTACCTTTTAGATTTAAAAATCTGGAGTATGCGGTAAATTCAAACATTTGTATATGTATAATTATATCACCAAAAATAAATTTGGGCAAATTTTGACCATTATTGTATTATAGGTAATAATTAGTGTAACAGATACAAAAATAAATATAAATAAGTTTGGCTCAAGATATCAATCAGAGTTTTGGAGGGTTATTAAGAGGTCCTAGGATTAGCCCTAGATTAGGCTTTGAAATCTGGGAAATACTAACGATACTTACAGTGGTATTGTCATTGGTTAGTGCCTTAATGTGGTATAGCAATTTTCAGCCACAGAGAGTAGAGTCAGATATTATATATATTGAAAAGCAAAAACACAACATCTATGCTCATATACCTACCTTAGCAAAACTTACTGATGAGGATTTAAAATTTGTCACTGAGTATGAGTTGAACCAAAAGTGTTATGCAGATATATCAAAAATCACAATATCTAGTGAAAGATTGGATCAAAATCTTAGTAAACTTCGTGAAATCGATCAAGAAGTACTCAATAATGAAGCTAATCCGACAAATAACTTTTTCAGCACGGGATATAGTGAATTATCAAGCTTAGAAATAATATTTAAATCTTATATAAAAGAACTTACTGATACCCAAACAATGGAGTACAAATTTTATACTTCTGTTTTGAAAATCCAAAATAAATTTTCTTTGCTTTGTAGAGCGACATTTGATGAAGTGCCTCAATATTTGGAAAGTATCAATAGTGAAACTATCAATTTAGAAACTTTCGGTATGAGTCAGTTTGAGAGTTGGAAGAAAAATACCTTAAATCTGATTAAAAACCTAACCACCGAATTTGAAAATACAAAAAGTATAAACGAGAAATCAATTTTTGAACTCAAACAATCATTTAACCAAATATTCTTACTCGACTATAAGGGTTTAGGTAGTAAAAATATCACTAAGGATAAAGAAAGATATTTAAATGAAAGTATACTTAATCTGGAAAAGTTTGAGAAAAAAATAGTAGAATATAACCCACAACTTGATAGTAAAGTAATTTATATTTTTGATTAATTTGCTGAGTTTGACAATAAATAAAACTATATTGTTGCTTAGATTAAGTTTGTAAATTAAACAAATAAATTATATGAGTAAAACAAATATAGGCCTGACAAAAGAACAGTTAGAAGGATCAATTAATATTTTAAACAGAGTACTTGCAGATGAATTTTTGCTTTACACTAAAGTGAGAAAATATCACTGGAATGTAAGAGGATTGCAATTCAACGACCTGCACAAATTTTTTGAAGAATTATATACAGAATTGGAAATTGTAATCGACGAGGTAGCCGAGAGAGTGAGAACTTTAAATGGATTTGCAATAGGTACAGTAAGTGAGTTTGCAAAGGTTTCTAGACTAAAAGAATTTCCTGGAGATTATCCTAAGGCTCTAGAAATGATTAAAAATCTACTGGCTGAGTACGAAACAATTATCAGAGAATTGAGATCTGACATTGACGCATGTGAGGAGGAAAATCATGACATGGGCAGTGCAGACTTTTTGACCGGAATCATGGAAAAGCATGAGAAAAAAGCTTGGATGCTTAGAAGCTTGCTGGATAACTAATTCAACTTTCTTTAACTTATTACAAAACATCACTCCGCTTAAATGCGGGGTTTTTACACAACCAATTGATATAGCACTATTGCAGAAAAATGTACTTAAATAGAGCTGTTGGTACCATTAAACTTTTTATAATCATTTTACTAAAAAATAAATGTTATTATTGGTGATTACAAAAGAATTTATTAAACTTAAAACACATCTAGCTTTATTTTAGTCTTTATCTATTTTGGGCTATGACAATTCTCTTTATGCAAATATAATTAGACAAAATGTGAAAAGTTATTGAAGAGTTAAGAAATACATAAAATATAAATAGTTTATTTTAAAAATATGTTTGGAAATTTAAATAGCTTGGGAAATGCCTTAAAGTGGCTGTGCATTCTACTGTTAATCATTATTTTCGGTGTTGGTGCATTTATGTTTTATACTAGCTACATAAAAAACAAAAATTCTGATCCAAAAGTTAAGGTAAATCTTGATAAAATAGTGATAATAAATAAAGTCCAGAATTTGAGCCGCTTGGAAACGGTGAGCCAAACTTTGCAAAGAGATATAGAAATAGAGCTAGATTTGGGTGATTTAAAGATTTTCGATTTTACATTACTTGAAAATAGACGTAACCAAAAAATAGCTGTGACTGGAAGTGTTACTGCAGGAATTGACCTGAGAAATTTCAATCAGGAAAATGTGAAAATTGAAGATAAAACCCTAAAAATGGATTTGAAATCTCCGGAAATTTTTAATGTAAATATAATTGAAGATAAAACTAGCCTTTTGAAAGATGATTTGAGTTTGCTGTTTAGACTTAGGGAAAATCTTGATAATACAAAAAGACGAGAAATAAACGAATATTTACAAAAGCAAATCATTAAACAGAGCAAATTGGCCTTGGTAGAAGCGGCCTGCGAAAACAAAATATTGGATCAAGCAGGAGAAAATGGCAAAAAAAATATTGGAGAGCTTTTCAAAAATTCAGCTTACGAAAAAGTAGAAGTAAATTTCGCTGCACCTAGTACATGTAAATATGCAGAATAAAAAACTATGTCCATATTTGACCTGTTTGACCTAGCAAAAACTTTGATTGAAAAAATGGGATACTTTGGAGTATTTTTGGGTACTTTTTTAGAATCGGTATTCCCTCCAATCCCTAGTGAAGTTATAATGGGATTTTCAGGGTTTTTGATAAGTGAAGGAAGGTTTAGTTGGTTCCCGACGCTTTTTGCTGCAATTCTCGGAAATATGGCCTCAGTTAGCTTACTTTGGTACTTAGGAAATAAATATGGTAGAGGTTTTATTTTAAAAATCGGAAAATATGGTGGGTTTACAGAAAATGATATCGATAGAGGAGAGAAATTGTTTGCAAAGTATGGGTATATGATTGTACTTGGATGTCAACTTTTGCCTCTAGCTCGGTCCTGGATAGCAATACCTGCCGGCACACTTAAAACAAATTATTTTAAATTCATATTTTTTAATACACTTGGAGCATCGATTTGGCTTTCTGTTTTGTGTTATGTGGGATATACACTAGGGAAAAACTGGGAAGAAATAGAGATGATCTTTAAACCCTATGAAAGATTCTTTTTACTTATTTTAGCTGCAATTTTAATCTATATAGTGTATAAATTTTTCAGAAGTAGGATAGTGAAAAAAGCTTAGTTATTTGGACTAGTTATTTTAGACTAACTAGCATTAGATTTCTCCTTAGTATTTTATCTGTAGGATAACCAAGCTCAAAATAAAAAATAATTTCAATTTAATTTTCCAGCTCTTGACTTTTTCTGTTTTTTCTGGATTAATTGGTAAATGTCGAATCAACCACTATACGAGCCATTTGAGTTCGTTGAAATAGATGTACCTCAAGATTACCAGGGTGTAGTAATGCAAGAGCTCGGTAAAAGAAGTGCTGATATCCAAAATATTTCACCTAATGAGGCCGGAACCGAATTTCATTTTGAAGCTGTGATGCCTACAAGAGCTTTAATTGGGCTTAAATCATTGCTTATTACTGCAACAAAAGGTACTGTTATAATGCACAGTATTTTTGATGGGTACAGACCAATGGTTAATTTACAGATTAGTAGTGACCATGGAAGTTTGGTAAGTACTGAAACTGGTGTAACTTCAGGTTATTCACTGGATAATGCTCAGCAAAGAGGAGTTTTGTTTGTAGGACCTGCCGTTGAAGTTTACGCAGGAATGGTAATTGGTGAGTGTAGTAAAGACGAAGATTTGGAGATAAATCCTTGTAGAGAAAAGAAGTTGAGCAACGTTCGTTCAAAATCCTCTGACGATGCTATCATGTTAGCTCCTCCTCGCGAAGTAACGCTAGATACCTGTCTTGAGTATATTGGAGATGACGAATTGGTTGAAATTACCCCAAAAAGTCTTAGAATCAGAAAAAAATATTTAGATCCAAACGATAGAAAGAGGTTTAAACATAAAATGTAATTTAGATCAAAAACTCATTTTTCTTTGACAGAATTAGTCCTAGGCATCTAGGATTTTTTTGTGCCCTAAAAATATTATTAAAGCTTAATAAAAACTAAATTAATAAAATTATGTCAGCAGAATTACAACCAAAACAACAGCAAAGTACTCAACCCGGACATGAATCTGAAATGAATCCAAAACCAATATTTATCAGAGCAGATTATCAAGGCAGTAACAAATTACAAGATAAAATGGCCATAATCACTGGTGGTGATAGCGGAATTGGCCGTAGCGTAGCTATACATTTTGCTAAAGAGGGAGCTAATATTGCGATTGTTTATTTGAATGAAAAAGAGGATGCAGAGGAAACTAAAAGAGAAATTGAAAAAATTGGAAGGCATTGCATGCTTGTTAGTGGGGATATAGGTGATGAGGAATTTTGCAAAAAAATAGTAAATGAAGTAGTAACTATGCATGACAAAATTGATATTTTAGTAAATAATGCAGCAGAACAGCACCCCCAGGAAAGCATAGAAGATATAACTAAAGAGCAACTGGAAAAAACTTTTAGAACAAATATTTTTGGTTATTTCTATTTAACAAAAGCAGCTTTAAAATACATGCCTGAGGGGAGCACAATCATTAATACAACTTCAGTTACAGCATATCGCGGCACAAAACAGCTATTGGATTATTCTAGCACAAAAGGAGCAATTGTAGCATTTACAAGATCTTTAGCCCTAATGCTCACCGATAAAAAGATAAGAGTAAATGGAGTAGCTCCTGGACCCATCTGGACTCCACTAATTCCATCAACTTTTAATGAGGAAAAAGTAGCCAGTTTTGGTAGTGAAGTGCCTATGCAAAGAGCAGGGCAGCCGGCAGAGGTAGGTCCTTGCTATGTGTTTTTAGCTTCAAAAGATAGCTTATACATGTCAGGACAAGTCTTACATCCAAATGGCGGTGAAATAATAAACACTTAGATATTGACTTTTTTGTAGACTCAGCTTAGAATTTTTGCTAGTATGTCTTTACAAACAAAATATAAACCAAATAATTGGATAGATAAAACATTAGTAGGTGTTAATGGACTTAAAACAGCATTTAGAAGTGAACCAACGCTTGCAATTCAGGTAACGGTAGGTACCATTGCTACAATATTAGCTTTGTTTATCGGTGGACAGTGGTGGTATGTCAAACAAACAATATTTATGACTGTGGCTGTAGTTTTGGCAGAGCTAGTTAATACCTCGTTTGAATATTTATGCGATCTTGTAGAACCAAACAAAAATTCCAAAGTCAAAAAAATTAAAGATATTTTAGCCGGTGTAGTCTTGATTGTTGCTTTAACTGCTATATTCATCACACTACTTGACCTTATAAATATCCTCAGAAATTATTACTTAAAGTAATTATGCTAGAGATGGAGAATAAAAGTTTAATTTTCGATTTTGATGGAGTTATTGGCAATACTTTTGAGGCTTCAGTCCAATTTATTGCAAAATATTTAAAAATAAGTCCTGAGAGAGCTAGAATTATCCTAATCAAAGATGGATTAAAAAACAGAAAGGACAGTTCTATTTATAGATTTGTGAAAAACTGGTATTACAAAAGACTTCTAAGCTTTTTTGAAAAACAAACGGATTTACTTTTTAAAGATAAGATTGAAGATATTGAAAGACTTTGGCCACATAATCCCAAGGCAATATTAAGTCGTAGTGATAGTAGAATATGTAGAGCATTATTGGCTGATAAACAAGATATGTTTGAGTTTGTTCTTGGTAGAGATAAAGTAAAAACTAAGCTTGAAGGGTTGGAGATTATTAATCTTAGTTCAAGATTTAAACTGGAAAACTGTATTTTTTTTACGGACTCTGTTGGTGATTATAGGGAAATGACAAAAATATTAAAACCCGAGCAGATTTATGTAGTAACTTGGGGTTTCCAACCAAAAGACTTCCTGGAAAAATATATTTCAGACAAAAGACTATTGGATAATTTTGCAGATATTACAGAAAAGGTTGACAAGTTAGCCTAAATGTTTTTTTATAGGATTACTAACTATGATCATAAATATATGACAAAAAGTACAAAATTTACCCCAATAAAATAAGGGCGCATTTTTTGCCGATCATAATCATCAACAAAACCTTTTTTAAAATTAACCAATATTAACTCCCCACAAGGGGGTTTTTACTTTGGCTAAATTTCAAGATTGAGCAGAAATAATTAGGCAGGTGACAAAATAAACTATGATTTAAAACAAAACAAAAAGCCCTATGATAGGACTAATTATGTGTCTAGAAAATTTTGGAGGCAACGACCGGGTTCGAACCGGTGTACAAGGTTTTGCAGACCTCTGCCTAACCACTCGGCCACGTCGCCAAAAAACAAGCTGTTGACAAAGAACAGGTTACGTACTATTTACTTAAGTAAAAGATTTAACATTTAGTCAAGTTATTGTGCCTAACCTTTCCTTTAAAATTAGTGGAAATCAACTATTTACACCAGCGATATTAATATCGATTTTTGCCCTGACTTACATTATTTCTATTCAGGAATTTAAAGATAGCTACAATACTTATTCCATAATACTTGCCACTGCTATTTCCTTCTTCCTTCTAAAGACCTTTATAATTTCATTTGCTACTATTGAAAAGACACTTATCAACAAAAAATGGTTTTTCTTAGGCTTTAATTTAATTGCAGCTTTTGCACAAACTTGGGTATGCTGGTTAGCTTTGAGAGAATTAACTATAAATTCATACCCTGTTTATACTGTAGGTGGACTTTTGATTGCTAGCCTAGGTTTTTATTTGCAAGCTTTTATAAATAAGGTTCCAGGACTTCTGAAAATGTGTATAACTGGGTTTTTAGTCTACACAATTGTTTTTGTGCTACTGCTAACTACAGCTTTTGATGCTTTTGTAGGCAATAACTTACTTTTACTTGTCTTTCAGCAGACTACCGGGTACATGTCTTTAGGTATCGAGACTATCTTATTATTCCAAGTTGCCAGGCAGTTTATCAATAAGAATTAGTTTAATCTTGATTTCTTTAAAATATGCAAAATAAAAATAAATATTTAATCTTTGATTATGATGGCGTTTTAGGTAATACCTGGAATGCTGCAATAAAATCTATCGCACAAACCAATAATATAACTAATGAAGAGGCTTCAAAACACATATTGAATCACACCAAAAAGCCAATATACGCAAAGAGTAATAATTTATCTGAAGAGGAAATACTAAAAAATCAATCTAGAATTATTAAATTAAATTTGCTGATGATGGAGCATAAATTTAACTTGTTTGAAGAATTTTTAGAAGAAATCGCAAAAATATCAGATACTAAGCTTGCAATTGTTTCAAGTGGGTCCGCAGAAATGATGATAAAACCTTCTTTGAAGTCTCATCCATTAAAATTTACGCATATTTTAGGCATTGAACATCATAATTCCAAAGAAGAAAAAATTGAACAAATTTGTGCTGATTGGAAAATTTCAGTCAAAGATGTTTATTATTTTACTGATACTACCACTGATGTGTATGAGCTAGAGCAATTTTTAGATTTTAAGAAAATAATTGGTTGTAGTTGGGGTTGGCATGGATATGAATTATTATCTACTATCTTGCCCGACGCTCAAATTTTAAATAGCTTTAGTGATATACACAGATTATTTCAATCCACTAACCAAGTATAGCTGCTTTTCTTTTTGACTATCAGGAGAGAGTACTGAAGGTTTACCTGGATTAGCTTCCCAAAGAATTTTAGCTGTGTTCACAGTGCTGATATAATCAATCAAATAATCTGCGTTAAATGCTTGGGTCCATTCTTCTTGAACACCTTCATAATTTTCTATGTCTACAGAGCTTTCACTGGAGTATCCATCTTGGGTTTGGGCAGACAAAACAATTCTAGAGTTTTTAGGATCAGCTTTTAAGGTAACAGAGTGATTTATAGTATTAGTTCTTGCAAACAAATAAACCTGCTTTAGACTATTTAAAAGGTCTTTAGAAGAAATACTAAATGTACAATTAAAACTTTGCGGAATAATTTTATCATAATCAGGATATTTTCCTTCTCCGTATCTCATTATTAAAGATGTGTTATCAAACTTTATCCACAAAAAATCTTTTTCAAAATTGAATTCAATAGAATCTTCAGACTCAACTGCACTAGTCAAAAGCTGTACACTTTTAGGATTTATCAAAAAATTTACGGATGATTCAGTTTGAATAAATTCGTTTAGATTATCGTAATTTGCGACCAATACATTTTTTGTAATCCTATAGCGGTCAGTAGATACAATTAACATCTTGTTTTCACTAGGTTTAAGAGTAAAACAAATATTCAAAAATTCGGGCTGATATACATTTTTAGGTTGGCCTACAGAAATCTGTGCTGATTTAATAGCATCTAAAGCTTCTTGTGTGATTAATCTCGCGGTAGCTTGCAGTTCTTCAGGTTTTTCACTTGGTAAGACGAAATCAGCAAGCATTTGATTATTTATCCTCAAAGTATGTTTACTTTTAGCTCCTTGAATAACTAGAGTACTTTTTTCTAAATCTATTTCCAAGCTTACTTTTTCATCTGTAATCAAAGCAATACTGCTACTAAATACATCGGTTTTGATTAAAAATGATAGCTCAATTTCAGGTTTATCAATATTTTGAATCTTTAGTTTGGTCTTGAAAAATAAACTGGGATTTAGAGCGGATAGAGCTAGTTCCCCATTTTTAATATCTACTCTTGTATAAGTAAAAATTTCCACTTCACTTTTTTTAAGGCTAACCTGATTACAAATACTTAATTTAGTTAAGAGGTCTTTTTGATTTAAGCTAAAAAATTCCATATTACAAGGTAAAAAATCTGATAAGTCATTTTAAAGAAAGCCTAATTTTGTACTAATGTCAAGACTGGTACTACTAATATTAGCATTTAAACTAGGTCTGAAACCTTCAAATATTAAAACGAAAGATTTTTAAAAATAAACACAATGCTAATTTGATACAATATAACCACGAGCCAAGACAAGGCAACCATCAAAACAGCTCCTGCAGCGATGTCTTTGATTATTTTGACCTTAGGGTGATAATCAGGCTGAACTAGGTCACAAAGTGTCTCTATAGCTGAATTAAGCATCTCTAGACTTATTACAATGCTCATCAAAATCAAATTAGCAACAGCAGTAACCCACCTTTGGTGAAATATTCCGAAGATTGTAAAAGATATACCTACAAATAATTGTAAACTAAGATTTGGCTCTCTTTTGAAAGCTGTGTAAATACCCACAAGTGCATAATACGGACTCTTTAATATATTGTACTTCATTACTTTCTCCGGTATTATGATTTTATCTTCTTCATCGTACATATTATTTGTTTAAAGCAGTTTTTGTAATATTAGCTATTTTAGTTGCATCTGATGTGGTTGTGTTTATATTTGTAGGTAAATTTAATACTTTATTTCGAATTAGCTCTGAAATATTGGTTAGGTCAGTTATTTTATAGTTGTATGCTTGCTCGTCATTTATTGCTGTGCCTAAGAATACTTTATTATACCATTTTCCCAAAAAAATACCTTGGTTTTTCATGGCTGTGTATATCTTATTGTAAATTTCTTCGTGTGTAAGTTTGTCTATAAATATTGGCAATCTTAAGTACACATTTTGAGGATTAAAATCTATATCTAGCTCATTAGCGTAAATCAAAGCTAATTCTTGCCTGTGTTTGTTGTATCTCTCTAGTTTGTTTAATTGATTAAGGAGTAGCGGAAATAAATTTAAACTCATTATTAGTGGGGTAGGGAATTGGTCCACATTCAAAGTTTTTTCAGAGGTAGTATAAACCGGTTTGCTTAGTTTTGTCTTGGTACTAAAAATAGCAATTGCCTTACCAATTCCAAAATAGTACAAAGGTTTTATAAAAACTGTAGTTAATATTACGTAGAGTAAATTTTGGACTGAAGCTTTAAGATTCATTACTTCTAAAGTGTGGTGCGTCGCCTCAAATGCTTTTTCCCAGCTTTCAAAATCAACTTGAGCTTGGAGTGCATTTTCCTTATTAAAAATAACTGCTCCACCACTAGTTGTGGATATAATTTTATCTCTTCCAAAACTGAAAGCTGCAGCATGACCAAATTTACCTACCTCAAACTCTTGTTTACCCAAACTAAATCTAGCTCCCAAACTATGAGCACAGTCTTCAATTAGAATTAAATTATATTTATTACATATTTCTAAAACTCTTTGCATGTTCGGCACTATGCCAAAATTGTATTGTAAAATCCAGACTTTGGTATTTGGGGTAATTTTCGCTTCCAATTTATCCAAATCAAAATTAAAATTTTCGGTAGATACGTCACAAATTATAGGTTTTAAGTTTGCTTGAAGCACAGCATTTGGTACGACAATACAAGAAAATCCCTGTACAAGTACCTCAGTATCAGAATTTAGATTTAAACTTTTTAGCAACAGGTATATACCACCTCTGCAAGTATCAAAAAACCACACATTTTCTACACCAAATTTATCTTTAAACCAATTTTCAACTTTAGCTTTGGCACCTTGAAATGCCTTTTTATTCGGTAAAAATAGAGTTTTCAAAGTGGTAATTACATCGTCTTTTTGGTAGTTTGGTCCAATTTCCAAGCTAATTAATCTTTTCATATTACAGTTCTAAAAAGTTTTTACTTTGATAACCTAATAATAATACAAGATTATCTTGGCCAGTTAATTTTGAAGCTACCTCAGCTTTGATTTGTCGGGTATTTTTGCCATTCCAGCTGAAAATATTGCTTTTTTCAAAACCGTATTCGATTAATTTGCTTTCCAGTAACTTGTTAAAACTTCTACCTAAAAGTATAATTTGAGTAGGATTAGTTTCAAATATTGACTTACTTAATTTCTCATGAATTTCATTAGATTTGCTACCCAATTCCATTATATCATCAATAAAAATCACTTTTTTACCTTTGTAATTTTCCAATAGGCTTAAAGCGTTTATAATCCCGTCTTCGTTGTTATATTGATTGTATAATAGTCTGCCCCACTTTTTATCAAAAATTTGCAATCTGCCCTCAATATCAGGTAAATTTAAAATTATTTCACTAACCTCCTCTACAGTAAACAAATTATTCTCTCTTACATAGGCTATTGCATGCAAAATATTTTGGATATTTCCTTTACTGATTAAATTGGTTTCCAGATAGTAAGTATCTTGCCCATTGATGACTAAATCAAAAGTTGTGCCTTGAAAATTAATTTCAATATTTTTTGCTAAATAATTTACATCATTATTGAATTCACCGTTACTTATTTTATCATTAGTCTCAACTGCGCACTTAATTACTTTAGCTTGTTTAGGAAAATCAATTTTATGACAAAGTGGACTACTCCAATTTACAATAATGATTTCTCCGGGCTTTAAAAAATGAATTGATTCACTTTCTGCTTTGATAATGTTCTCTTCACTTCCAAAAAAACTAAAATGTTGATAGTTTAAACCTGTAACTATAGAACTGTTGGGTGCTATAAACTCACAGATTTCATTACCATCACCTCTTTTGTAGGCTCCAAGTTCACACAAAAAATAATTTGTATCGAGATTTAGTTTTAAAGTTCTTCGGGCACAACTTACATTGGAATTCTGATTTTTAATAGTTTTTTCTACTTTATACTTTTGGCTTAATACATGGTCCAGAATCTCCTTGGTTGTAGTTTTACCGTAGGCTCCGGAGATTGCAACCACATTCAAATTTTGTATTGTCTGTCTGTACTTGGCAGCCTTTTTAAAAAGTTGAGATTTGGTATACCAATCAAATGGAAAAAGAAATAAAATCCAATATCCAATATTTATCGGCACAAGTAGAATTATTAAAGTACAGAAAAAAGATAAAAGGTTCAAACCTGCTATACTAAAATCATGCAAATCATTTTTTACAAAAGAATACCAGAGAAAGGGTAACAAAACCATTATGGCTAAAAAACTAAGTATCGTGAGCAAACCTGCCTTGGCGGTAATTTTTGGAAACTTAACTCTTCTTCTATATAAATCAAATAAGAATTTTACAATTTCAAGAAAATTTGCTATAATTAAAGATGTTGTAATAATAGTTCGTGTGATACTATTTTCAGTAAAAAATGCCGATAAAAATAAAATTATGAGAAATAAAAATCTTAAGATAGTCCAATAATCAAATATAATTTTCTTAGATTCAGGTAGTTTTAAGTAATCAACCATTTTGTCACCTCGGTATTCTTTATTTTGCCAAAGATATAGCCAAAAGAGATTTTGTTTAACTATAATACCAAAGAATAAAATCAAGGATAAATACCAGAGATACATACTTATCTTTAGGCTGTAGTTGCGTTTTTCGTCAATAGGTTATTCCACTTTTGAGTCCTTCTTATAAGAATTGTATTCAGATAAGTTAAAACTTGGCCAAGCGTAGTTTTTATTTGAATATTTTCTTCTTAAATTAGCTCTTCTAAATTCTAGCCTTTCTACAATAACTGCTTTTGTAGACTCCGGTAAACCTGATGAATTTACTTTATTAATCAGATCATTTGTACTGGCTGCATCGGTACTTAATTGTCCATAGTACTCACTAGCTTGTCCACTTTCTTCTTTAGGTAAATTGTTATAAATTAAATTATCAAAGTTAATAAAATTGACCATTAAAATGATTGAAAATGTAAAGATTGCAGCTACTTTGAGTAGGTATTTACTTCTGTAATCTAACAATTTAACAAACAAAATTATTACTATACCGACTAACCAGGCAATTACAGCAAATCCATAAAGTCTTTTAAATGTTAGACCCCAAGTTGTAATATAGTCTAAATCACTTTTGAATGCTATATAAATTAAAAATAAGTTTTGAAGTAGTAAAATCAAAGAAGTTGTTAAATTTAGTCTTTTTCTAAGTTTGTCAAAATACACTAAAGCAATTACGATAACAGCAACAATTGAAAGTTGAGCAAAAACCTCATTATTCAATCTACCATAGCTATATCCTAAGCTTGCTAATGCCGCTGATGTAGCTAAATATAGTTGAATTTGCGCTATAAAGAAAGCAAATAAAACTGCAATTGTAGTTAATTTTGGAATACTAAAACTGATAAGATTTCCTTTTTCATAACTATCGTCATTTGTTACAATCTCATAATTTTTTACAAGTTCAACTACTTTTGGAAGATTAAAGTATAAAATCAAAAACATTATTAATCTAATAACATTTAATGGCGTGTAGATTGCATTTATTATTTTGGCTATCAAAAGATTCAAACTAGAAATGAATTGATTCAACCTGAAAAAGTTCAAAGTATTATTAATGAAATCTTGAAAAATTGGATTAGACGAAGAGAGAAGAGGTAAAACTATAGCTAAAATTAGGATAGAAATTACAGAACCGATCAATATTCCGCTCCAGTTTATATCTTTTTTAGTTAAATTTGTTTTAGCTGCAGTTAGATCTTTATGAAAATCTATACGTTTGTACACTTCATTGTAGTATTTATCTTCAACTTTAACTTTAAAAATAGATCTTAGCACAAGAAGCGGTGCGGCTAATATTTTTATCAACTTATTTTTTCCAAAGTCTAGAGGGTCAATAATTAAAAAACATGTGCTATAAATTATAGCAATTAGATTCAGAAAAGTTAGTAGAGAGTTTGCACGAATTACAAAGCATAAACAGAATAAAATTGTGGTTATATAAAAAACTGAAGCTTTGGATTTATTTTGCTTACTCAAAAATATTAAAGTGGCAAATAAAATCGTGCTCAAACTTAATCCGGTAAAGGGAAAGCTTGAGTTTCCTAAAACAAGTAAGAATGGAACTACAATTGATAAAGCCAGAATCGAAACTTTTTGCAGTAGATTGGTTTTTGGTGACATATAAAAATAAGTTGAAATGTATATTAAAGATTGCTTACTAATTAGATGACTATAGGGGTACAAAAAAACCGGCCTTTGCAGCCGGATAAAATTTAATCTTGATTTTAATTTAGTAGTCCATTCCACCCATTCCTCCTCCGGGCATTGCTGCTTTTTCCTCTTTTGGTTCGTCAACAATTACAACTTCTGTGGTAATTATAGAGCCTGCAACTGAAGCAGCATTTGAAACGGCTTGTTTTAAAACCATTACCGGATCAATAATACCTGCTTCCAGCATGTTGTCCACACCCTTCATATCTTTAAAGTCAAATCCAAATGTCTTATTTTGAACGATTTGGTGTAGAGTGATGGATACATCGTAAATTCCGGCATTTTTAGCGATTGCTCTAAATGGAGTATAGAGAGCTGATTTAAATATTCTAACTCCTACTTTTTCATCTTCATCAACAGTGCTATCCATAACCTCATTAAGTGCTTCAGCAATTCTTACTAAAGTCACTGCACCTCCAGGTACCACACCTTCAGCAATTGCAGCTTTTGTAGCATTAAGCGCATCTTCTACAGTGTATTTAAGCTCTTTCATTTCTACTTCTGTAGCAGCACCAACTTTGATTACTCCGACACCACCGACTAGTTTGGCCAATCTTTCTTCTAATTTCTCTCTGTCATAATCTGATTTAGTATCTAAAACAGCAGCTTTAATAGTATTTACTCTTTGATCAATTGCAGATTTATCACCTTTACCGCCTACAATAGTTGTATTGTCCTTAGTAGAGATTACTCTGTCAGCAGCACCAAGATCGTCTATTGTAGCTGATTTTAATTGCATACCAAGATCACTTGATATAAAGGTTGCTCCGGTCAAAATTGCAATGTCCTCAAGCATAGCTTTGCGTCTGTCACCAAATGCAGGAGCCTGTATGGCAAATACGTTAAATATACCTCTGATTTTATTAAGTACAAAAGTAGCTAGAGCCTCACCTTCGATATCATCAGCAATAATTACTAAATCTTTTTTGCCTTGTTGCGCCATTGATTCAATTACAGGTAAAACATCTTGAATGGAAGAAATTTTGCGATCTGTGACCAAAATCATAGGTTTTTCTGCTACGGCTTCCATTCTTGCAGTGTCGGTAACAAAATAAGGTGATTTATAACCTTTATCAAATTGCATACCTTCTACAACTTCTACCTCAGTTTTATTGGAATCTCCGCTTTGAACAGTAGCTACTCCATTTGCTCCAATTTTTTCTAGCACATCAGCAATCATGTCACCAATTTCACGACTACGACTTGAGATTGTAGCTATATCTGATTTTTGTTCTTTAGTAGTTACAGCAACAGCCTCTCTATTTAAGTAATCAAGACTAAATTGAACAGCTTTTTTGATACCCGTGCGAATTTTTACAGGATCATTTCCAGCTTCCACAACTTTCAAACCTTCATTTATTAATGCTCCGGAAAGTACTGTGGTTAGAGTAGTTCCATCTCCGGCAATATCGTTTGTTTTGTTGGCAGCTTGTTGGATGAGACTTACACCCATTTGTTCTAAACCTTCGAGTTCTACAGCTTTTGCAATGGTTACACCATCATTTGAAATGTCAGGTCCACCGTAAGATTTACCAATCACGCTTGTTCTTCCAAGTGGTCCATAACTGGTTTGTACTGCATTTACAACAGTATTTACACCTGTTTGAATTGATTTCCTGGCATCGCTACCGAATTTGATTATTTTTTTAGCCATAATAAGATAAAATTTTTAATTTATTTTTCAATTATTGCCAAGATATCCTTAGCGTTGATTATTTTATAAATAGTTTCAGAATCTACTTCATCTTTTACTTCTTCACCGGAGTATTTACCAAACATAACGCTGTTACCAATACTTAGACCCAGATTTTGTACATTTTCATCCTGGCCTATTCCGCCTCCAATAGCAATCACTTCACCAATTGCCTGTTCGTTTTTCTCTTCCGCAGATAATATAATACCTGAAGCTGTTGTATTTTTTTGCTTAATAAGCTTTACAACAACTCTATTTCCTAGTGGTTTAATAGTCATAAAATGTATAAATTTTTTAGTGCAAAAGTAAAAATTGTTTTGCTACATTTTGCAGATTTAGCAACTAACTACTACACTAAGTAGTTGGCAAACTAAAAACATATTTGCTAAAAATTGTCAAGGATAAAGCTGCTTGACCTTATGTTGACAGAATTTACTATAACACATAATTTAAGCGGAAATGCCAGAAAATAAAAATAATCCGCAACTTGATAAATTACAATCATATATATCTAGTTTTATAAAGCAGTTTGGGACTCTTATTTTATTTTTGTATAAGGAAATTAATGGATTCATAGTAAAATATAAATACCTTTTTACTGCCATTACCATTTTTTTACTTTCACTGTTTTTCTTTATAATAATCGGCTTTCCGGAAATTACTGTTTACTCTATTTTTTTTAAGCAGAGAACGCTTGGGCTTGCAATTTTGAGCTTAATTTTTTTATTTACCTTTCTCGTTGTATACTACTCAAAGTTTAGCAATTATCAAAAAATTTCTTATTGGTTGCAAAGTAATATTCTTACTTTTTTTTCCTTTGCTTACTTTCTTAGATTAAATGCAGCAGTAGTAAATTTCTCAAATTTTAATATCGATACTAGGCTAGTTGCTTTACCTTTATCCGGCTTTATTTTGTATGCTAATTATCAGCTACTTACTATCAATCAAAGAAAACTGACTTATCTGGTCCCTCAAATTGTAATTATAGCAGTGCAGGCTTATTCTTTTGTGAATTTAATTAAGCTTGATAGAACTTCCATCCGTAGTTTTTCATATGATTGGCTGGCTCTGTTATTTAATCTGCCAGGTTTTATTTGGTTTGTAGTGTGCGCTCTTGCTATTACTTTAGTGAGCTTACTGAGCTACAAGTTGAAAACAAAAAAGCAAAATTTAATATTTGGTCTAATTTTATTTGTCTTACTTTTTCAAGCGTTGTTTGCAATTGACCATATAGCAGGACTTAGTTATTGGTATAAAACATTCCTTTTTTTGGTTTTTTGGGACTTTATCTACAACCCTATTTATACTATCTCAAATCAAATTAATGACACTAAATACCAACCAAAATTAGTCGTGTCTGCAATTTACCACTTTGTATTAATAATAGCCCTACTAATCGGCCGACCTATTTTTGGCTAAAATTTTCTAACACCTATAAGTTTTTCATGTCTACAATTAAGTTAATTTCCTGGAATATTAATGGTTTCAGAGCTGCTATAAAAAAAGGTTTTTGGGAAAAAGTACAACAACTTGATCCTGATATAATTTGTCTTCAGGAAACCAAATCTGATATTGAAATTATGTCCAGTGAAGTGGTTAAACATTCTGACTATTCTATGGTATTCAATAGTTGCAGTATGAAAAAAGGTTATAGTGGAGTGGCAACTTTATTTAAAAATGAGTATAAAAATAAGACTAGTGATGATTTATTTTTGACGGAAAAGACTGTAACTACAAACCCAAAAATTTTACAAACTGATTATTTTATTTCACTTGATATTCCTGAGTTTGATGTAGAAGGTCGACTTGTTGTAACTAAATTCAAAAATATTGAAAAAAACTTTGAGTTTACTTTATTAAATGGTTATTTTCCCCAAGGTGGAAGAGGGCCTGAGAGAATTGCCTACAAAATTAGATTTTATGAAGCTGTTTATAAGTTAGCTAATGAAATGAGGGAAAAAGGCGAAAAAATAATTATATGTGGAGATTTAAATACCACTGTAACTGATATTGATTTAGCTAGACCAAAAGAAAACAAAAATACTACAGGATGTTTGCCTGAAGAGAGGGATGCACTAGATTTATTTTTAAAAAACGGTTATATTGACAGTTTTAGATATTTTTATCCTGATGAGGCTAAGTATACTTATTGGGACCAAATTACCAGAGCTAGAGAAAGAAATGTAGGTTGGAGAATTGATTATTTTTTGGTTGATGAATCACTTGTACCAATGCTTAAATCTGCAGAAATTTTGAACGACGTTTTTGGTAGTGATCACTGTCCGGTCAGTATAGAATTACAATTTTAATAATTTTTATTATACGAAGTCAATATGCTTAAAGTAAATTTTCAAAATATACACGGTTTAACAGATCAAAATTCTATCTCAAAAGAGAGTTTATTGCAGGCTAGAAGTAAAATGGACGACCTGTATAATCAAATTTTAAACCACAAACAAGGTTTTTTAGATTTACCCAATGCTTCCACAGAGGAGATTAAAACATTTACTCAACAGGTTACCAGCAAGTATAAAAATATTGTAATTTTGGGTATTGGTGGGTCAATGCTTGGTCCAAAATGTATTCTAGATGCTCTCTATACATATAAAGATGGTCTTAAAGTCTACTGTTTAGATAATATTGATCCGGATCAGATTAGTATAATGGAATCTAGAATCGATCTCAAAGACACACTATTTTTAGTTCAAACTAAATCAGGTACTACTCCGGAAACTATTGCCCAGTATCTTTATTTTAAAAAAAAAGTCGAAGCGGAAAATTTAGATTTCAGAAATCACTTTGTATTTGTAACAGATCCTGAAAAAGGTTATCTTAGGAACATAGCTAATCAAGAACAAGTTCCATGTTTTGAAATTCCACAGAACGTTGGTGGAAGATTTAGCGTACTTACACCTGTAGGCTTGCTCGTTGCTTCTCTGGTCGGTATTAATATTGACGAGATTTTAAGCGGAGCTAAATACAGTACTGAGAATTTACTCAATGATGCCTATGATTTTGCGTATATCAACTACGAGTTAAGCGCCAAAGGAAAAAATGTTCATGTGATCATGCCGTACGCAACTAAATTGAAAACTTTTTCTGAATGGTGTGTGCAGTTGATAAGTGAAAGCATAGGTAAAAAAAGAAGTGTTGAAGGTAACATAGATAATGTAGGAGTTACACCATTGCCTGCTGTTGGAGCTACCGATCAGCACTCTCAATTGCAATTATTTGCCGAAGGTCCTAATGATAAATTAATTACTTTTATAGAAGTTGAGAAATTTGACACAACTGTTGCAATTCCTGCCAATTCTGAAAGTAGTTTAAGTTATTTAAATAACCATAGTTTCAATGATTTAATCAAGGCTGAATTTTATGGAACTAGAGAAAGCCTAACTGAAGCAGACAGACCAAATATAACTATATCAATTGAAAAGCTGAATGGAAAGAGTCTGGGAGCTTTATTCATGTTTTTTGAAGTATATACTGCTTTTTTTGGTGAAATGTTAGGAGTAAATACCTTTAATCAACCCGGGGTAGAAAGAAGCAAAGTATTGGCCAGAGAAAATATCTTAAAATTCTAATCATAAATAATAAAATATAAAATGCACTTTGGTTTATTGCCTAATATATTAGGTTTCTCGGCTCTAATTCTCTATATACTAACTCTAATTCCTGGCTTATCCAGAGTTGCGTTGACCGATTTTAGGCGAACCAAGTTTGTGCTATTCTTGATGAAGTACCGTAGGGAATTCGGTTTAGCAACTTTTGCTGTGGCCTTAGCACATGGTATATTGATTGGTATTGAGCGAAACTTGAATTTTTTGGAGTTAGGTACGATTTTTAAGTATGTTCAGGGTATTACTGCCATGATAATATTGATACTTCTAGCACTTACTTCAAATGACTTTAGTGTGAAAAAAATGAAGCGCAACTGGAAAAGGCTGCATTCTCTTACTTATTTACTACTTTTTATTTTACCCTGGCACATTGTTGATAAAATGAATGGTCACTGGAGCGTTTTTACACCTTTAGCTTTAGGATTGTTGCTTATAACTTTGTATTTCTTTGCGGTGAGAATATTTAAGTTGTTGAGAAAATAGTATACTAACTTCATTTAAATAACCGCATTGTCTACAAATATAGGGATTTGATTTAATTATCTTATTCCTATTTTTTTTGGCTCGAATTAAGAGATATTACCAAATAAATACTGTTTGACTTTAACAAAAAAGTGTGCTATAGAATTAATACCAATCAAGTTAATTTGAGTAATAATATGAGCGCTATAGGCAAAATAATAAATCAATCTTTTTCAAAGTATTTCAACATCTTTCTGAGTTTAGCGTTGTTTTGCAGTATTTTTTCTGTATTACATGTAAATTCACAAACTATTCCGGCACCTGCAGAGCCAAACTGTCAGACCGTGAGTACAAACCCAGCTTTTAATCCATATCCAATTACAACAAGACTCAGTGCGCCTGATATTATTTCAGGGGATTGTAAGGACATGCCGCTTATAAGCTTTTTCCCTATTGATTTTAGAAATAACAACCCTAGAGAAAAAACGATAGTACAAGGACAGGACGTTAGCTTCCAACTATATTACATCAATGGTGCAAGGCCAGATGGTAGCGGAAATCCTAAAATTGAGAATCCTGTAGTAAAAATGGAGCTGATTAAGGAAAGCAACACTAAATATCGTGTTAGAGCTGTCTTATCAGGTAACAACGTTACTACTACTACTTCTGCTGATAAAGGTGGTGATTTAATTATCAATACGCCTGCAAATACAACTTTTAAAATAATGGGTAGAGATACTAGACACTATAATGATGCTATTGAGAGAAAATATCAAGTAGAGACAGGGCAAAATTCACAACTATACGATTTTATTCAAGATAATTCGAACGGAAATACAATATCAAACCCTATTTGGTCTCGTTTTGAAGGTGTAAATTTACCAAGCACTTCAGGATTTCAAATTAAACCAAATTTAGAAGCAGGACTTTTAGGGTATGGATATATTCTTACTTCTATTACTGCTGAAGCACCTGCACCTCAGCCCCCAACTCCTCCAGTTACCCCAGAAAATTTACCTCCTTCTTTACCAGGCGAAGAAATTACAGTAGTTAGAGGACAGAACGGTTCATTCCAGAGATTAAATGGTACAGATCAAGACAATAATTACCCCCTTACCTACGATTTATCTCAATTACCAGCAAATTGTAGACAGACTAGTACTGGTACAGGAAGTAATGGTCCTGGTAGAACTGGTCCCGTGATCACTTGTTCAACTGATGCTAATACACCTACAAGATTTCAATTTATAATTACTCCAATTGATTCAAAAGGACTTAGAGGTACTCCAGGTACATTTATAGTAAATGTTATTGAACCAAAAATGACATCTATAAAGCAATGTTTCGTAAAAGGAACTAATAATCCATGTGCCTCTACTACATTAAAACCAGGAGATGATGTAACTTATAAAGTAACTGTTAATAGCACTGGTACATACAAATTGACCAATCTAAGAATCACTGACACCTACGACAAAACTAGATTAAATACTATTACCAACATTAGTGATAACGGTACTTTAGGAGATGGTACAATAAACTGGAGTCTTGGTGATTTAGCTATTGGAGCTTCTAAGTCTGTCACATTTGATGCTAAAATTTCCAACAATGTACAAAATGGTGATATTGTTTTAAATAGAGCTGTAATCAAAGCAGACAACTTACCTGATCAAAATGTAAGTGTGCAATTCCCTATCGCAATTGGAAATATTATTGCAGTAAAAGAGTGTTTCGTAAAAGGAACCAACACGCCTTGTGCTTCTGCCGAATTGAAACCTGGTAATGAAGTAACTTACAAAATAACTGTAAAAAATACAACTCAAACTACCGTAAAAAATCTAAGAATCACTGACACCTACGACAAAACTAGATTAAATACTATTACCAACATTAGTGATAACGGTACTTTAGGAGATGGTACAATAAACTGGAGTCTTGGTGATTTAGCCGGAAATGCAACTAAAACAGTTAATTTCAACGCTAAAATTACAGATGCTGCAAAATCCGGTGATGTAATTGTAAATATTGCTAAAATTGTAGCTGAGGGTATTCCTGAAATTACAGTACAAGTGCAGTTCCCTGTTGTTACAGATGAACCTCTTTTATCAACTTCTAATAAAGAATGTTTTAGACAATCTACAAATACAGCATGTAACCAAGCAAACCTAAAGCCTGGTGATAAAGTAACTTATAAGATTAATGTTAAAAATACAGGTAAAGGTATTGCAAAAAATCTAAGAATCACTGACACCTACGACAAAACTAGACTAAACGGTATCACAAATCTTAATCCACAAGGTCAAGTAAACACCGATCAAGGAACTATTACTTGGAGTATTGGTGATCTTACTGCAGGTCAAACATCTACATTAGTATTTGATGCTACTATTACAAATGCAATTGCTAATGGTGATATTATTATTAACTCAGCTGTAATCAAAGCAGACAACTTACCTGATCAAAATGTAAGTGTGCAATTTGCTGTAACTTTACCTGGAATGCCACCTATTGTTACTCCACCTACACCAAATCTCCCAAATACACCTGCAAACCCAACCTTACCACAAAATCTAACTCCTAATCCGGTTGCCCCCTGCAGTTAACTTTACCCCTAGAACTGGAGGTGTAAGTACTGCCGCTTTACTCTCAGGGTTGGTTATGTTTGGCTTTGGTTTTCTATACAAGAAAAATTCTAAATCTAGAGGAAGTTTTATTCCAAAAAGAAATAGTGAAATGAGATAAAATTCCAACTCAAAACGATAGAATTAAAGATAATAAAGCAAAGCGAATGGTCCCGGGTAACTCCGGGATTTTTTTAAAGCAAGATTAATCATATGTTAGAATACCCATCTTTTCCTAACAGACCAAAAAAAGAAAAATCTGAATTTACTCCAAAGCAATTATTCATTGAGCTCTTAGTTAATGAAAAAATTCACTCAGACGACTATAATCTAGAATTAGATATTCTTTTGCAGAAATCATCAGTAGAGTGCCAAGAGAAGACAATGCTATATATTACACTTTTAAATTTAGATATTGAATTAATAACCTCTAACCTAATTAAACGACGAATTGTATTTCTTAATGCAATGTTAGGAATTTTTAAAGGGGTTAAAGCAGCAAAATTGACAAAAGCGGACTCTTATAATTTAAGACATCAGCTCATTTTAGAAATAAATAAAATAATAGACCAAAGTAAATTGTAAATTTATGTAAGTATTTTTGAGTTGTAAGTAGCCTCAAACTTATTATAATTTAATGATCTGACCATGTACGAAATCTAGTTTTCTTATTTACAGGTAAATATATTTTAATTTCATCAAATTAAAGTTAAAACTTAGGTTAAAATTTGCCTTATCTTAATATCATTTTAATGCCTTTTTTATGTGAGTTTTCCGAGTTTAAATACTCAAATCCAAACTTCAAGTAAAATTTATCAGCAACAGTTGTTTCAAGAAAAATTGGTTTATTCTGGATTTTATACTTTAGTATTGCATTCATTAAATTTTGCCCGATACTAATATTTTGCCAACTAGGGTGAACGAACATAGATTTTAACTCCATACTTTCTTCTTTATTAACTAAAAAAACACTTCCTACTGCTTCATTATTTATTTTGGCAACTAAAGCTAAACTTTGTTTTTTGGCTAAAATTTGTTTTAATTCAGTTAGCTTTTTTGACCAGTTTATATTATTTATTTGCTCTTCGGTAGCTTGGTATTCGTCATTAACATAATTTTTGATATAACAAAGCCTCTGAATTTCTACTATCTGCTCAAGATCAGTAATATCTGCATTAGAAAAAGATAGGTTTTGCAGTAACAAGATTTTGTCTTCGGATAAAGAGTTCATAGTACGTTTTGCTTCTATGTGTTATTAGAACAAACTTTGCTACTCCATCAATTTAAACTCTTCTGTTAATCTATCTACTTTGCTTTTTTTGCCGAATACTAAAACTCCTAAATAATTTAATTCAGTGGATTTTTTTGGTTCTTGTTTATCTCGAGCTTTTTCATCACTATTACTATCTCTCATTTCTTCAGTAAATACAGCTATTTTTAAACCCTCTTTTTCAGCAGCTCTTTTTAGCTCCAACAATTGCTCTCTAGAATCTGTTTGTTTGATAATAATTGTATGTTGAATATTCATTGGAATTTCCTCGCCATCCTGAGTCTCGAATCTATCTATACCTATAAGCCTATCTCCCTGCCTAGCTGCTAAAGAGGCAGCCAAATGAGCTGATGTAGCAAGTTTACTCCAAGTTGGTATTTCAGGGGTGTTTAAAAGGATGCTGTGAGCTACTAAAGTCTTACCGGGTTTTTCAGAATCATTGTCGCGACTTCTTGTGTGAGGAAATGTAACACACTCTTTTATATGCTTACCAAGTAAAAATGAAACCAATCTTTCACTCATTCCAAAACCTGCAAGTGGCGGAAGTCCATATTCTAGAGCTTTTACATAATCTTCATTCATAAACTGTGCCTCATCGTCACCTGCATCTCTAGCGGCTTGCTGCGCTTTAAATCTATCCAACTGGTCAATCGGATCATTTAACTCACTAAAACATTTGCCTAGTTCAGCGGTACCAGCTACAATTTGCCATCTGTGAACAAGCTTAGGATTTTCAGGATCTCGCTTAGCCAGTGGTTCTAATTCCACAGGTTGCTCAGCCAAAAATATTGGATTTTGAATATAAATTCTAGCGACTTTTTTATAGATTTTATCAATTAAATTACTCATTGAAGTGCCTTTTTCAATTTCAATTTTGTTTTCATTGGCTATCTCAAGCAATTCTTTATAAGTTTTATTTTCCAAATCTACTTTGTCACCGGAAAAATATCTAATTGCTTCAAAATATGGAATTACCGGCCAACCATTTACTAGTTTCCACCCATGTCTATCTGCTTCTTCCTGACTACACCAATTACCCCAATTTATACTTTTACCATTGTAATCAATTTGTTCATAAGTACCTAAAAATTCTTGTACTATACGTCTATAAATTCTTTGAATTAATGGCATTCCGTCAAAATAGTTGGCATAGGCCCAATAAAATTCGATTTGAGTATATTCCTGAAGATGTTGAGGACTGTTACCTTCATTTCTAAAAATTCTGCCAATTTCAAAAACTTTTTCAAACCCACCGGCAATCAATTTTTTTAAAGGTAATTCTAACGATATGCGTAAATAGACTTCTTGATTTAATTCATTATAATAGGTTGTAAATGGTTTTGCATCTGCTCCCCCCGGAATTGTTTCAAAAATAGGGCATTCTACTTCCAAAAAACCTTCCTTAATCATTTCTTCGCGCCAAATCTGCCAGTATCTTGATTTAAGTTTAATTATATCACGGACGGATAAGCCGTTTTCATCTTTGGTGTTCATTTTGAAATCTGCAACTTTATCCAAATACCTTGTCTCCACATTTTCATAATCTAATTGCTCAGGTAGGGGCCTAAGTGATTTAGTCAAAATTGTGTATTCCTCTACAAATAAACTAGGCTCGCCACGTTGAGAAAGGTCCAATTTGCCTGTTGCTTGAATATAGTCACCTTCATCAAATAAATCTTTATAATTTTCAAAACTTAACTTCTTTTCAGTATTATATTCTTGAGGTAAATCATCTTTTTTAAAAATGAATTGAAATCCCTCAGGTAGACTCTCATCCTCAATTGTGCCAAAAGCAATTTTACCGGACATTCTTTTAGATTTAACTCTTCCGGCCAATGTAACTTGCTGACCTTTGTTTTCCTCAAATTTTGATTTTATATCATATAAGGTATAATCTCTTTTTAGAGTAGGGGGTAAAAGGATTTTGACCTAGATCTTCTAGTTTATACATTTTCTCAATACGAATTTGGCGTTGAGTTTCGACGGATGAATATGAAATACCTGCTTGTTGAGACATATTGGAATGATATAGTTACCTAATTAAAAAACAAACTCCCTGGAAGGGAGCATAAAAATAAATTAACCGAGCCCCCTTTTACTGAGAAGTTTTTTTAGAATTTTTCTTGGAGAAGACTACGAGTTTCATGACTACAATTATAGGACGATTAAGATATAGCTGTCAAGGATAGGGGATACTGCTATTAAAATTTACTATAAATAATTAATACGCATAAGATTTTACAGTCTTACAAACTTCAGCTATACTATCTCAGCACTAAATAAAATACGAATATAAAAATATAAAGTAGCTTCTGTCACACAAAAGTACTATATTATTGAATAATCTATCCAAAATGAAAAATGTATCTTTTAAAAAAGTGGCATTAGTACTGTCTTTAATTGCATTCAGTTTAATTGTCTGTGCAGGTCTGCTTATAGGGCAAAGTATAAATACAGCAAAAAATGTAACTATTATAGCCGGAAACCCAAATGATTCAAAGTCCAATATAATTTTTGATAAACAATCTGCACAAGCTGGTAGCCAGGCAATAATTAACCAGCCTAAACAATCTTTAGTTCCTAAGAAAGAGCCGGTAGAAACAACTAGGTTAGCTCAAACTGCTGCTGATCTGGCTTTTGATGAATATGAAAAATACGAAACCGAGTTAAAACAACTTGTAATTAGCCAAGATCCCACTGTGGCTTTAAGAAAACTAAACAGCGATATCCACACAGTAAAATCCGCACAAGAATACTGCCATAGTCTAACTCATGCCATAGGTAATGCGGCGCTAGATAAATATGAAAATAGTGTAGAAAAATCTTTGGCCTACAATGTGGACATTTGTGGAGGAGGCTATGTGCACGGAATTATAGAAGAGTATTTAGAAAAAAATTCAAATGCGGAAAAAGAGATCATAACTATTTGTAAAAAAGCAAGCGACGGAACCTGTTTCCATGCAATTGGCCACGGTTTAATGTTGATTTATAAAATGGACATAGATAAATCTGTTCAGGCTTGTAAGCGCTTATCTAATTTTACTAAAGAGCTTTGGTGTGGGGAAGGAGTATTTATGGAAAATTTTGACTCGGAAAATGTCTCAGATGCCAAGAAACCATTTCTAAAATCTGATGATCCTATTTATCCATGTAGCAATTATAGTGATCCATACAGCGATGCTTGCTATTATTATTCAGGAAGGTATATTTTTAAGCAAAATAAAGATGATCCTAAGGCTGCTTTGCAAAAATGTATTACTGTAAAAATAAACTCGGGTACATGTATTCGCGGCATGTCGGCAGGTATTTTACGTGCAGATTTATTGAATCCAAATATAATGGAAGATTATTGCAATTCTGTTCCAAAATATAAATCAAATTGTCTGCAAGGGGCCGTTAATTACCACTTATTCATGTTTGGAAACAATGATAAGACTAAAACTGAAATGTGTAATAAATTCATTGATATCACAAATAAAAATACCTGCATTAACCTGATTGCCCAGTCTCCTTTTAAAAACTAAGTTTTATAGGTCCAGCGTTAATATTACAAGTTTACACAATTATTTCATCAAATATACATTATACGAAGTCTAAAGCTGAATCAAAATTATAAGCTTGACACAAAACAGGGAAGGTAGTAAAAAATGAGTAATTTATGAAAGAACTAAAACTCAATAGGAGTCTTTTATCAGGCTATTATGTATCTATTTTAATTTCTTTCTTTTTGTTTCAGCTAATTAAAGAATCTATTGTAAATCTTTGGACGACTTGGTTTATTAGTTTCTTGGCTGCCGCATTTAAAATTAATGCTACAACGAGTGGGGCAACTTGGTTATCTTTAGTATTTATCTGTTTTATTGTTGTATTTGTTATTAGGCGCTTTGTGGTTGAGGTCCTAAATTTATATTCAGATAATGAGTCTTATAAACCATGGGAAAGTGGTGTTTTACTTATTTTAGTGGCCGGTTACTTTATCTATGTAGTAAACAAAGTTTTTAGCCAGCCGATGCCTTCTGCATGGTTTCCAGATTTTTTAGTAAAATTGTTAGGTGGAAATGGGGAAGGTATAGAAGTTGTTGCTTTATCAGTAGAGGAAAAAAATGCTTGGACTATTGTGCCCTGGCTTTGGACTATTGGCCCTGTAGCCTTTATGTATTTTCGTACAATTGCTTCAAAATTTAAGTCAGGTGAAAAGTAAAGACTTGCCAAAATTTGAAAAATTGTTTTAGATAATAAAGTTATAATATAGTTTGCGTTAAAAATGTTGGTTATTTGCAGTGTAATTGTATTAAATTATTCAAGCTTTATTGTAACAATTTGCTTAGACTGAATGTAGTTTCAGTTTACAATAAGCTATAAAGTAATAACTTTAATCATTTATATTATATAATAATCAATATTTTTATGTACGAAAATAATAATTCAGATAGAAGAAGATCATCATCATCAAACTCAAGTTCAAGCAGAAGTAGTAGACCATCAAGTGGAGGTTTCGGAGGATCAGACAGAAATAGCTCAGATAGGGGTGGAGATAGAAGAAGATCATCATTTGGCGGAGGTAGATCATCAGGAGGTTTTGGTGGTGGTAATTCAGGGGGTGGAAACAGAGGAGGAGGCAGAAGATTTGGTAGACCAGTTAAAAGATCCAATTATGATCTTTATATTAAAGCTGCTACAGAAAAAACCGAAGAAAAGAAATACAATTCAACTTTTTTATTTAAAGATTTAGAGGTAGACAAAGGACTAGTGGAAGCAATTTTAGCTTTAGGTTTTGTTGCACCTACACCAATACAAGATATGGCAATTCCTCATATTCTTGCTAAAAAAGATGTGATTGGTTTGGCTAGCACCGGTACTGGTAAAACAGGAGCATTTTTGATTCCTTTGATCCAGCAAGCTATAGAACATGAAGATAAAAGAGAAGAATGGCAGACTTTGATCATTGCTCCAACTAGGGAATTAGCTCTACAAATAAATGAAGAATTTTCAAAATTTAGGCCAAGAAATCCAAAACTTTTCTCAGCTGTTTGTATTGGAGGATCAAACATGTATACTCAGATCCAAAATATGAAGAAAAAGAACCACTTCATAATTGGTACCCCAGGTAGAATAAAAGATTTAATTGAACGCAAGATTTTGAACTTAAGTAAATTTAAGTGTGTTGTATTAGATGAGGTTGATAGAATGTTAGATATGGGATTTATAGACGATATAAATTTGATTGTCTCTAAACTTCCTCCTGAACGCCAAAGTTTATTCTTCTCAGCTACACTTAGTAGAAATTTAGTTCCTATTGCAAATGCATTCTTAACTAATCCTGTCACTGTATCAATGGATGAATCAGGGCCAAGTCAAAATGTCCATCAAGATGTTGTAAAAACTACTAACAGATCTCATAAAATTGAAGCTTTACAAGAAATTTTAGCATCAGATAATTGTACTAAATCTTTGATTTTTACTCAAACTAAGATGGAAGCTGAAAATTTAAATGATGAGTTATATAAACTCGGCTATAGGTCAGAGTCTATTCATGGAGACAAAAAATTAGCTTACAGAAAGAGAGCTTTAGACTCGTTTAAAACCGGTAGAGTATCCATTTTAGTAGCTACTGATGTGGCAGCTAGAGGTATTGATGTGAAAGATATTAGTCATGTAATCAACTATGACGAGCCAGAGAATTACGATACATATATTCACCGTATCGGTCGAACAGGTAGGGGAGGCAGCACAGGATGGGCTATTACTTTTGTAAACGCTTAGCCATTTTTAAGACCAGAAATTTAAAAAAATACCCAAACACTTAAATATCCGGAAACAATTGGTAGCATTAAATTGTCCCAACCATCTCCAAACACAGCTTCAACACAAGTTAGAAATAAAGAACTAACTATACTTTTGCTAAATCTATCTCCAGTAATGCCCAGATTGTAGATAGGCAATAGAAATAGCATAAGTAAGACTGTGACAGTAAAAAAAGTAATGCTACCTTCAATTGTTTTCTCTACTCCAATTTGAAATTTGATCTTTCCATAAAGTTTACCTACTACGGCAGCTAAAGCATCAGAGAAACCTAAAATTAGACAACACATTTGGTAAACATATGGCTCAAAGTTCCAAAAAGTTATCGCTGCAATCATTAGTCCCAGGACGAAAAATTGTGGCGATTTTGTTTTCATGTAATATTCACCTTGAAATAACCAGACAAATAAACCTAATTGTTTTGAAATCGTAAGTATTAATATAAAAGCAAAACCGGAAATGATAACTGTATTTATACTCATCCAGTAGGGTAGCAATAAAGCGATAATAGAACCTGCAATATGGGTTATATTTCTAGCAAAGTAATTCGGTGTATTTAGCCTATGAGCAATCTCACCCAAGGCCATAGATACACAAAATAAGGCTCCAATTATCACTGCGTGCAATATCATTACATTAATTATACCCTAAAACTTATGTTTAGTCTAATTCAAGGCAATCATTTATACTTTAAGTGATTAGAATCTTAAAATCCCAATAAATTAATCTCCGTTTCCAAATCAAGGTTATATTTTATTTTAGCTTCAGATTTTACAGCGTTGATTAGTTTCATCACATCTTCAGCTTTTCCCTCACCCTTATTTTCAATGAAATTGGCGTGTTTATCTGAAATCATGACTTCACCCTGAGTTTTTCCTTTCCAATTAAATTCTTTATCTACGATATAACCGACGCTTGGGGTAGGGAACCCTAATTCAGCTTGTTTTTCCAATGGTATATTTTTAAATGTGCATCCTGCGGTTCTACGTGGTTGAATTCTTTTGCGTTTCATCCATTCATTTGCTACAAATTTCGCTTTTTCTATATCTCCTTTAAATAAATTGAGTGTGACTGAAACTACTATAATATTTTTATTGTCTCTTAAAACACTTTGATCATATCCGAAATTAAAATCTTTAAATAAAAATTCTTGTAACTTGCCATCGACTAGGACTTCTGCAGAATAAAAATTGTCAGAAAAATGTTTGGTGCCTCCATGGATATTATTAAATAAGGCTCCTCCAATTGTACCTGGAATTCCGGCAAAGAATTGCAATCCGCTTATTTCATTTTTTAGTGTCCAAGCAATTGCCCAAGATAAATCTACACCTGAATCAAATTTCACTTTAGTTCTTTGGCCAGATTCTTCATAATCTAGATCTTTAAATGAGTAAAAACTTCCATCTTCTTCACCGTGTCTTGGTGGAATCCAAGGATTGTAAGCCTCTGCATCGACAGCACTGATTTTAGCTGTCTCAGTATGTTCTAAAAGCTCAATGTTTTTGGATTTATTTATAATAACCAATCCTTTTATACCACTATCTGAGATAAGTACATTTGAGCCACCACCAAGGATAGTGTAGGGGATATCATTCTCAATTGATATATTTACAAGTTCGATTAAATCTTTAGAGCTAGTTAATTCAACTAAATATTCTGCTGGGCCACCGATTTTCCAAGTGGTGTAGGGGGCTAATGGGCAACTTAGTTTTGGATTGAACTTAGATATTTGATTTAAAAAGATTGTGTTCATAGGGTTGAATTTTAGTCATTTACTAGCTTTTGTCAAGTAAGCCTTATATCATATATGATATATTATTGTATTTTTGACATTAAAGGTACTAGCTGCAATTATATGATTATAATGAACTATTATATAGTTTTACCGAGTAAAAAGATACCGCAGCCCTATTTAACTTATAAGTATACTGAAGAGTTGGAAGTAGGTAGAATAATTGAAGTAAACGTTAGAAATGCTAGTGTGTGGGCTGTGGTACTAAAAAAAGTGGATGTAAGTAGCTTAAAATTTGATGAATCCAAAGTTAAAGAGATTGAAAATAAATTACCTGTAATATTGGGGGAGCAAAATATAAAATTTTTATATGCCTTTAGTCAAAATACTTTTAACACATTAAATACAGTTTTAAATTCATTTTTACAACCATTTAAATTATTAACAAAAAAGCAATGGTCTGAACTTAGTTCGAAACAAGTGGAATTGGCTCAAAATACCCCCCCGGCTTCTGGAAGTGGTTTCAATGTATTATTTGATCTAAATATATATACCACGTTACGTATAATATACATTATACGAAGTCATTTAAATACAACAAAAAAAAGAATACTACTAGTCTTCCCTGAAACAAAACACATCAATCGATTTTTAGATGAACTTACTAATCAACAAGATTTTACTGAAATAAAGAAAAAGCTCGACATTTTTATATATACAGGCTCTCCGGATAAAGAATCAAAGAAAACTGTGTGGAGTATTTTAAATCAAAATTCTAAGACTACTATTATACTTTCAACTCGCAGCGGACTCTTTCTACCATTTAATAAGTTGGATGAAATAATATTAGTTGATGAAGCAAATTCATTTCATATTCAAGACCAAAATCAGATTTATTTTGATACGCGTGACGTTATTTACCTAATGGCCCAGAGTTTTCAGTCCAAATTGACCTTCTTAAGTACCCTACCCTCAATTAGGCTCTATAATTTCTATCAGAGCGAAGTTTTTACTCAGTTTAAGGAAAAGTATTGATGTCTCAAAAAAAAGCTTTATTTATACATTGTAGACGTGGACTTTATCAGCTAACCAAATGCAAAAGTTGTGGTCATAGTTTTTCTTGTGATAATTGTGATGCTAAACTGGTTACTTATAAAACAGGTGGTAGCAGTCTTGAACTTCTGTGTCACCAGTGCCAAACTTATTATAAGTATCCAAATCATTGTCCTAAGTGTAACTCAAAGGAAATATTTTCTAAATATGGTGGTATTGAAGAATTAGCGCAGTTATTGGAAAAAGAAGATTATAAACTTATTAGACTTGATCAATCAAAAAACTTCCCTACAAATCATGCAAATGAAATAGAATCAAATATTGAGGGTAAAAATATACAAATTTCTTTTAGACAAAATAAAAATGACCTAGTAAGCCCACATTTAACCAGTAATTTAGAAGAATATGATATTTACCTACATACAAGAATATTTGACCCGCTTTTACCCTACTCTATTTTTGATAAAATAGTATTTGTACAAGCTGAGAATTTACTTGCTAGCCCTGATTATCTAGTAAGCGAAGAAATAATCAAAGCAACTGCTGAAATTTTACTTCAATGCAATACAACTAATGAAATCATATTTGATACAAATGCCCCTGAATTGGAATTATTTGAAGAGTTAAAAAAACTCCACTACGAGTATCCTGAAAATCACAAGGTCTATGAGTGGTATTTAGAATTTTTGGAAAAAGAGAAATCAAACAGGCAAAAATACGGTTTTCCACCATTCAAGAATTTACTTTTGATTACTACTCAGGAAAAAGATATTCAAAGCTCCAATAAAAAACTAGAAACAATTACTAATTATCTGGATAAGATGAGAGGTGAGTTACCTGAAGTAAGTTGGTCTACCCCCTACCCTGCGAGGTTTTTAAAACGAAAAAATATGTATTCACATCACATTTTGCTACGTTTCCCGCGCCAATATGAACATTTCAATCTTTTAAGAAAGGAAATCGGAGAAATTGTAGAGTTATATAGAGTACAAGTAAGGCTTAACCCCAGACATTTGTTTTAGAAACAGGCAGTAGAGCAATTTTTACTTAGGTTTTTACTTGTTTTGTTATATTTTTTGTGTAAATTTACTGACTTCGTATAATGTATTAAGTATTTTATTTCAATTCAAATTAACTTTTAGTCGTGGAAACTTGTAATTTCAAACTCATTCCCTTCGATATCAACGCAAGAGACAGAATTATATTCATCATAATCAACATCTAAAATTTTTCCGCCTAAGTTTATTACTTTTCCTTTTAAAATCACTAATTCTGTGCTATTAAATTCAAAAACTGGAACACAATTTGATCCAATCCATTTTTCATACTCTAAAGAAATAAAAGATAAATTTATATTACCAAAATCAAATTCTACCCATTCTTTAGTGTCTTTTTCAGGCTTTGGAGAAATATTAAACAGCTCTGAATATAAAGTTTTTAATTTAGTTATATCTTTGCTTTTAAAATATACTGTTCTGATTTTTAAGGTCATGTATCCAAAAAAATAGAGTAGCTTATTACTGTCAAATTTGGAGTTAAGTTCTACTTTTTGACTTCGTATAATAATTTAACATTTGACATTTGCAGTTTTGGGAGCAATATTTATGTGATGTCATATTACCTTTATTCCAAGCCATTTACTAAGTTACCTAACTGGACTGAGCTATACACGGCCAAAATAATATCACTACCCAATAATCACTTAGTTAAAATACACATCGGTCAAAACTTACATTATATCACTTCGGATAATGATAACCTAAACTTTACGGAAATACTTACGGAAAATCTACCAATTAAGTTAGTACCAGATTCTTTAGAGTTTGAGCCAATTATTGATTACACAAATCAAACAGAGAATTATAAAATAAGTGTTAAAAAGTTCGATGAAAACGAGATTGATGAATTCCTCAAAACTCCTGATTGTTTATTTTATTTATTTACAAATGGTGACTGGAAAATTATCAGATGGGAAATAGATAAGCAGCAATTGATATTCAAAACTCTACAAACTCTAGATGAAAACCAATTCACTATTTTTACCGAAACAAGCTATAATTTTTAAATCTTTTTTATTCTTTTACGCTAATACCAAGTTCTTTTAGCTGAATAGGCAATACTTCACTTGGACTTCCGGTCATCACATCTATTCCAGAACCATTTTTTGGAAATGCAATTATTTCACGGATATTTGTTTCACCTGATAAGACCATCATTAAACGCTCAAAACCGTTTGCATAACCAGCATGAGATGGAGCTCCATACTCATAGGCTGTAAGCATGTGTCCGAATTTAGCTCTAACTTGCTCCTCAGTGTAACCTACTACCTCAAAAGCTTTTAGCAAGGCCTGAGGTTCATGATTACGCACGCCACCGCTCAAGATTTCATAACCATTACAGGTTGCATCGTATTGTATAGCTCTTAAATCAAGTAAGGTATTATTTTTAATTGCATCTTCAAGAGTTTCCAAAGGAGTCATGCCTTCATTAGGTTTCCATGCTCCAAAGGGATTGTGAGTAAAATCAACCTTATCTGTTTTTTCGTCTTTTTCAAAGAATGGGAAATTGTAGATCCAAGAAAATTTTAAAATATTCTCATCAACCAAGTCAAAGTGCTTAGCAATATGTTGTCTCATTTGATTCTGAGCTTTCCAAACTATATTTTTATCACTGTTAGCTATAAACAAGATCAGATCACCTTTTTCAATTCCAAAATAGCTTTTAATTTCTTTCTTTTTATTTTCTATCTCCTCTTCAGTACCAAAAAACTTAAATATAGGACTTTTATCCTCCTCATCAAAATATTGAATATAGGCTATCCCAGGTAAACCGAATTGTCTACCAATATCCTGAATTTTATCTAAATCTGATCTACTTAACTTATCTACTTTTCCTTTCAAAACAAGAGCTTGTACTCTGGCATTTTTATCTTCACACAAGTCAGCAAAAACTTTAAATCCACTTTCTTTAAACACAGGTTTTGCATCTTTCCACTCTAAATTATACCTTAAATCAGGCTTATCTGAACCAAATTTGTCCATTGCATCATCAAATGTATATCTCACAAATTGCTCATCAGCTAGCTTTTTATCTGTAAATTCAGGCCTTACTAAAACTTCTCTTACATATTTCTCAAACAGTCCAAAAATAGCCTCTTGATCAGCCCATGCTACCTCTAAGTCAAGCTGGTAAAAATCCCCTATAGCTCTATCTGCCCTTGGATCTTCATCTCTAAAACAAGGTGCAATTTGGAAATACTTATTAAATCCACCAACCATTAAAAGTTGCTTAAATTGCTGTGGAGCTTGTGGTAAAGCATAAAATTTGCCTGGGTGCAGTCTTGACGGTATTAAATAGTCTCTTGCTCCTTCCGGTGAAGAATTTGCCAATATTGGAGTTTGTATCTCAACAAAACCTTCACTATCAAACCAATTACGACTAGCTAAAATCAGTTTATGTTTTCTTATTAAAAGGGATTTCAATTTTTCTCTTCTCAAATCTAAATATCTATACTTCAATCGTAGATCTTCATTTGCCAAATTTTTATCTTCAGCGTGTATGTCAAAAGGTAAGAGTTTTGCTTTAGAAACTACTTCTACTTGTTTAATATTTATTTCAATCTCTCCGGTTGGTAAATTTGGATTTATTGTATCCTGACTTCTTTTTCTAATCTCTCCAGTGACTTTAATTACAAACTCGGGTTTTAGTTCCTCAATTTTGGCTAATATTTCTCTATTTTCTTCATTACTTATTACACATTGCAAAATATCTAAACTGCTCCTTAAATCAATAAAGATTAAGCCTCCATGGTCACGAATGTTGTGTATAAAGCCGCCGACTGTAACAACTTCTCCAATCTGTTTATTGAGATTTTCAGGAATAATATACATATACAATATAATTTGCAAATTTAGAATTATGAGCTTTTCATTAGATCAAAAGTAAGATGAGACCTAGTATAAAACCGCCTACCAATCCACCCAAGTGGCCAAAATTATCAATTCTGGGATCGCTGAGGCCAATACCAAAGATAAATAAAATATTAATCATTACACTTCCCAAAGTGGAATAATCCCTAGTAATAATTGCATAGGCCAATACTGCTCCAACCAAACCCATAATAGATCCACTAGCACCTAAGCTAGGCACATTCGGATTAAACAGAAAAGAGAATAATGATCCAACAATACCAGAAACTATATAAATTAACAAAAACTTAAAACTGTCTCTATAGATTAAAAGTACTACCGGCCCTACATTATATAGAGATATCATGTTAAATAACAAATGTAAGAAGCTACCATGTAAAAAAGTGGAAGTCAAAAACCTGTAGTAATCACCACTTATAATATCAGGATTGCTTTTCCACCCCAAGCTAATAAAACTAGTAAAACTATCCCTACCAAACCTGCCAAAATTGAAAACAAAGGGTATGGCAAATACTACAATATTTATTATAATTAAAATCAAAAATACCATACTACTCTTTTTTTAGGTTTTCAGGTATTATAATTGCGAGTAAAATACCAAACAACCAGCCCCCTAATATTGGTAAAGCTTGAAATTGCAGTGGCCTCTCAACATTTACTACTGCCTCAGTAAAATTTTTCATCGGAGTGACTCTAAACCCGATTTGTCTAGAATCGTTCCATTCATCAACCAACTTCAAATATGCTGATTTGGCACCATTTAAGAATTTATTAGCATCTTCATTAGATTGAGCCTGATAAGTTAAATTTACAAACCCTGCAGCACCAGCACCAATAACATAGAAAGGTGTTTTTTCGCTATAATTCGCAATTTTAAGTCCAGCATTTTTTGCAACTGTATCTTGAATATCAATATTTTTAAATCTGGATTCTAGATAACTACTAAAATCTTTATTGGCAGTTAGATACGCAAGAGATTTATCATTGCTATTTTGGTTTATGACCAAATAAGATTGATCATTTAAGTTCAGACCAAATGTAAGACTAGCTTGGTATGAATTTGTTTTTGCCCAAGGAAATAAAAGTAGTGTAAATAGTAGAGTACTTAATAGTATTACCCACCAACGTTTAAAAATACGCCTACGTAGTTGATCAATCGTCATATATATTAAAATAATTTATATATTATCTATCAAGACTCCCCTCATCAACAGATAAAGCAAGCTGTTCATCCACTTTTCTATCATATTGATCAGCAGTTTCTGTAACTTGCGCATTTACTTTAATACCTAATGCAGTCAACTCATTAGCTAATACAATAAATGAACTAGGTAAATTAGGACTGAATATTGGTTTTTCTCTTACTATTGCTTCAAATGCTGCATCCCTACCTTTTACATCATCAGATTTTATAGTCAACATTTCTTGTAAAGCATAAGCCGCGCCATAAGCTTCTAATGCCCACACCTCCATTTCTCCAAATCTTTGCCCTCCTGAATGGCTTCTTCCTCCGAGAGGTTGCTGTGTAACCAGTGAGTAAGGCCCTGTAGAACGAGTGTGCACCTTGTCATCAACTAAATGGTGAAGCTTGTTTAGATACAAATACCCTACTACGATAGGTCTATCATATTTATTTCCTGTTTGTCCATCCCACAAATCAACCTTACCATCTTCTCTAAATCCAGCTTGTATCAACTGTTCTCTTACAATATCCACGGAAATTTCGTTTAAAGGTTGGGTTATGGCCATCAAACCTTCTTTTTTACATATTAATCCCAAGTGCGTCTCTAAAAGCTGCCCTAGATTCATACGTCCAATAACACCAAGCGGATTAAGCACAACATCAATAGGCACTCCATCTGCTGTATATGGCATATCATTTACAGGAAGTACGACTGAAACTACTCCTTTATTTCCATGTCTTCCGGCCATTTTATCACCAGGTTTGATTTTTCTGGTAGTAGCTAACCAAATATGCACTCTTTGAATAACGTCATTAGGTAAAGGATCACCTTTGCTTCTGTTAAATACTCTAATTGAAACTACCTTACCATTTAAACCGTGCTCCAAATATAATGAGCTATCTTTTACATCTCTGGAATATTCACCAAATAATACGCGGATTAATTTATCTTCAGGAGAAAGATCAACCTCTCCTTTTGGAGTAATTTTACCTACTAAAATGTCGCCTGATTCTACATAAGCACCTTGATGGATAATACCATCTTTATCCAACTTTCTTAGCTTATCACTTGCAACGTTAGGAATATCTCTAGTAATTTCTTCATTTCCTAATCTTGTTTCGTGCACATCACAAGTCAATTGGTAGATATGTGTTGAAGTAAATTTATCGTCTGCAACAAGCCTTTCAGATAAAATAATAGCATCTTCAAAATTATAACCTTTGAATGGCATAAATGCAACACGTACATTTTGTCCAATTGCAAATTCTCCATTATATATACCAAATCCTTCTACTAAAATGTCGCCTTTAACAACTTTTTCTCCCGGTCTTACCCTTACTTTTTGATTAATTGTAGAATTTCCGTTTGCAGGTAAAAATTTAAGTGGTTTATAAAAATATTTTTCTTTAGTTTTAGCATCTTGTATAGTTACTTCAGTGCTATCAGCCTTCAAAACTACTCCATCACATTCAGAAATAAACATGTAACCACTATAATCCGCAGCAATTTTCTCAAATCCAGTTGCAACGATTGGTTGTTCCGGTCTTACCAAAGGAAGAGCTTGCCCTTGTTGATTTGTTCCCATGAGTACACGTGTACCGTCAGTTTGAGCTACAAAAGGAACCATACAAGTAGAAAGACTAAAAATTTGATTGGACGCCACATCCATAAACTCTACCTCTTCTACGCTTACTTGAACAGGATTTCCTTCTTTTCTAGCACCGACTGTTTCAATTTGAATATGACCCAATTCATCAACCTGGTTAATGTTTTCTGCAATTATATTTCTCATTTCTTCTTCACTACTAAACCAAACTATTTCATTTGATACATGCTTTCCTACCTTAACATCATAATTCGGATCTACTGAGTTCAATTTTTCCCAAACATCTTGAGTTACTAATTGACCTACTTTAAACTGTCTTTTACCATCAATTACTATATCTTCTTGGATTATTCTAGAAATCAAATTTTTGTCAGAAGCTTTAAGACTATTTTTAATTCTAAGGTATGGAGTTTCTAAAAAGCCCATTTTATTGATTCTGGAATAAATTGCCGCGTGTAAATTTAAACCAAAAGCAGGGCCTTCAGGAGTATTTACAGGACAAATTCTACCATAGTAACTAGGTTGTACGTCACGTACTTCAAAACCAGCTCTTTCTCTTGTCAAACCTCCTGGCCCGGCACATGTCATAAACTGTCTCTGATCCATTTCAGACAATAGATTAGTTTGATCCATGAATCTGGACAATTGTGAAGTATTGAAGAAATCATCGACCATTGCAGCAAGTGGTCTCATATTTACCAGTTGAGCAGGAGTAAAGTTCTGATCTTCGTTAAGTGTCATTTTATCTTTTGTATTTCTAACAACTCTACTTAATCCGGCTTTAAATGTATTTCCAAGCCATTCACCCACACCTCTTACTCTTCTGTTGCTTAGTGAGTCAATATTATCAGGCTCCACTTTTTCTACTGCCATCCTTACCAATTCTTTCATCGCAGCTGTAATCTCTCCAACTGACAAAGTTTTCTTATAATCACTACCTGCTTCAGGTTTAGATTTAAAATCAAGTCTTGTATCAAATTTATATCTACCAACTCCTCCAAAATCATACTTTGCACCGTCTTCAAATAATGAAACTAAGTATTTCCTACCTTGTTCAATTGAAACAATATCTCCAGGACGTATCTTTTTGTAAATTGAATTTACGGCATCTTCAATACCAAAAGCAGAATCTTTTTCTAAAGTAGCTTGAATATAGCTAATCTTTTCATCTGTATCTACATCTTTAAACAAACTAATGATTTCAGCTTCTTTTGTAATACCAAATAATTTCAACAGTTGCGTTGCAGGGAATTTTTTCTTTCGATCTATTCTTGCATAAATAACTCCATCAGCACCAACTTCCAAATCTACCCAGATTCCACGGCTTGGAATAATTCTAGCTGTGTAAACAAATAAACCTTTTTCCAGTTCTCTGGTATATAAAAGACCTGGTGATTTTACAAGCTGACTAACAACTATTTTCTGCACTCCATTAATAATAAAGTTACCTTTCCTTGTCATTAAAGGAATATTTCCTACAAAAACTCTTTGATTCTTTTTTTCCTTAGTGACTAGATTTTCTACGGTTACGCTTGCATATAAAGGTGCAGAATAGGTAGTTCCTTCCAACAATGCTTTATACTCATCCATTGCAGGATCAGCCTCTAAATAAAACTCTGGCCCTATATTGATTTGCCATCTACCTGAGCTGGTATCACTAATTGGGCTAAATTCTTGAAATATCTTTGATAGATCCTGAGTCCAAAAATTTTGGTAGGAATCTTTTTGCATTGAATTTAAATTGGGAACAGGAAAAACATTTTGCTTTACACCGAAGCTACTACGCTGAACTTTTTTGATGGCCATAAATATATGTAATAACGATTGAAATCCTCTTTTTTGTCAAGCTGGCTCTTTTTTATTCAAAAAATCTTGTTTGGAAAGAAATACATCTTACTCACCAATTACAATTTTGCACTTTTCAATTTTAAATACAAATTTTTTAGGTTTTCATCCAAAGCAAAACTTATTAATTTACTATCCAAATAATGAATGACCGTACTCCACATACTCTGTCTTTGATTGAGATCAAGTAGCTCTTTTTTTTCATCAATAATCATCGCCATAATTTCAGTATTTTCCTCCAGATAATTACCAAAGCTTGAATAGTTATCCAATTGCGGCAATAAAGGTTTCAATAATTCAAAAGAGTGAGCAATATTTTCGATAAATTCCGGCTGTATACTCAAAGTTGCCGCCAGTAAATTTTCCCAGGATAAATAAACTGACTGTTCCAAACTCAATCCCTTATCATTATCTTCAGTATTATCCGGCTTTATTTCTAATGTATTATCTTTTACTAGGCTATCAAGCACGCTAAAACTTACCCCACTTATTTCACTTAATTTTTTTAAATAATGTTCTCTGGAAACAGGATCTAAAACTTCCAGCAAATCAACTACCTTATGTATGGCTTCTTTTTGTGTATTTAAATCTCCACTTTTCAATTCCATATTAAGTCTTGATAACATCCAGGTTAGATATTCTGTAATATTTAATTCTTTAGGATTTTCAATTGATAAAAATTCATCCAAATCTTTATACTGAGTCGGAATCACAACTTTTTGTACATTAAAACCCAACATTGTTGCCGCTTTAAACAGTTTATCAGAAGAAATAATCCCGGCCTCATCATTATCAAAAGCAACCTGAATATTTTTAGTCACATTTTTCAGAATTTTCAGCTGATTTTCCGTGAAAGAAGTACCTTGACTAGCTAAAGTATTTTTAAAACCTGCCTTAAAGCTCCCTACTACATCCATATTTCCTTCTACAATAATTGCAGCTTTAGTTTGTAAAATATGGGTTCGAGCCAGATGCAGTCCAAACCACAAATCACTTTTATTAAACCAGATACTTTGAGGCGAATTTAAATATTTTGGTCTTTCAGTTTTATCATATGGCAACACCCTACCTGTAAAGCCTACTACCCTACCCTGACGGTCAAAAACTGGTATCATCAACCTATCTGAAAATTTGTCGCTGAGTTTTGCATTTTGATTTTCTTGCTCTTTTTCTTTAAACACACCAATGTCCAGCATTAACTCAGTATTCAAATTGTATTTTTGAGCCAAACTAAGTAACATATTACCTCTCGGAGCATAGCCTAGCTTAAATTCATCAATGATTTCCTGTGTCAAACCTCTTTCCAGACAATATTTAGTTATAGGATTTTCTCTATCTTGTAAGACTCTTAAAAGTATTTTGTAATATACCTCACTCGTCCATTCAAGTAATTTTAGTCCTTGTTCAAACTTACCAATACTAACTTTTTCTTGTTCAGGATCACTATTCTCATGATAGTCACTGTATTCTTTAGTTTTTTTCAACTCAACTCCAGCTTTTTTGGCAAGTTTAGTTAGTACCTCTTTTTTTGTAATATTCTCAATTTGCGTTACAAAAGCAAAAATATCACCCCCTGCCCCACAACCAAAGCAATGCCAAATTTTTTTTTCCGAATTAATCACTAGCGACGGACTTTTTTCACGATGAAATGGACACAACGCTTTATAAACACTGCCTTGAGTTTGCACAGGAATATACTCTTGAATCACATCTTCAATAGCCAATCTATCTTTTACCTCCTGCCAAACTGAATACATGATCTAATATAAATATACTTTTCATTTTTTGGCAATATTGACTTCGTATAACATGTTAAAGATTAGTCTTTTTTAAATTTCCACACTAATTTTCTCAAATTATCTTTATAACCTGTACGTAAAAATATAATTTTACCCCATAACCACGATTTTAAGGGATTTATAGGTAAAACAAAAAGTCCGTAATTATCAATTCTATAGCCGCCAAAACTAAGCTTGTGGTCTGAATAACCTGAATGTTGACCGGAATTAGGCACTACCCCCCAAAAATCATAGGTTTTTGAACCATATTTCTTAGCTGCTAGAATTGACTCCCAGCGCAACAAATACATAGCTTTAACCTGTGGATGCAGTCTATTGGAAGCAGCATAAAAAGATGAAGACCAGTATTTTGTTCTTTGGGAAATATTGATAGCAATCACATCACCCTCATAGCTAGCTTCAAAAAGTGAGATATTATTAGTACCCTTAAATACCTCAAATAGTCTAACAAAGCTTTTCAGGGGTCTAATCGGATAGCCTTTAGCTCTTTTCTGAGTTTCCAGTAATAAATTGTAGAATTGCTCAATTTTATCATGAATTTCAGGAGAATCAGGAGTATGCTCTTTTACAACTACACCTTTTTTCTGAGCCAACTTTATATTATAACGAGTATTTTTATGGCAAAGACCAAGTAAATTTTCCTTTGTAGCAGAAAGATCATAATACAATTTGTATTTTGGCTGTACATTTCTAGGTGTTTTTTTAAATCCGTTTTTTATAAGTATTTCCGATAGTTCCGGATCAACGAAGTGTTCTAAATCTAAAGGTAATTCAACTTCCAAATTTGCGTTAACTCCTATTTTAGGCTCAATCTCAAGAGTAAAAATGTTATATTTCTGGGTAATTTTTTTAAGTTCAGCTATAAATAATGGTAAGGCAGTTTCTAAATTCATTTTATCAGTAAAAATAGGCCCGTGTGGTACGTACCCGTAATTTCCTAAAAACCCGGCTTTTTTATACAATATCTGCGCCCCAAATAACAACCTGTCACTTTCACCTGACTTCTCGAAAACCCCTACTTTTAATGATTTCCAGTCTTCTTCTTTTTTAACTTCACCCCATTCATGAAATTGTAATATATCACCCCATTTGGAATTATCTACAAACTCATCCCACATTTTAAGCTCAATTTCCAAAAGCTCCCTAACTATAAATTCCGAAGACATAAACATTTATCTCATCTTGCAGATTTAAAATAATGTCAATTTTACCAATGATAGCTAAAACTATTTAATATTAAATTTATGAATGAGAAAACAACTGTCTGAGTTACGATACATTTAAAATTACCGCTAAATTCAAATAACGAGTTTTGTTTTAGAGTAAGTAAGTTTAGTATTAAATGGCCACAAAAAAAACCCGGTAAAAACCGGAGTAAAATTTAAAGTTAATTTTTTAATTAGAAAGCGTATGTAGAATAACCATCGTATGTTCTAACTACACCATTAGGATCGTTAGCTCTAGGTCCTCCAATATCAGGATTTTCCCAGTCTAAGAAGTTGAATGAAATTATCTTGTAATCTCCATCATTAGCTCCTAAACTACACTCTACAGGGTTACCGTTACGTACCATCTTACTTCCGTTTCTCTCATATAAATCACCTACTCTTACACCATTTACTGTTGCTCTATAAACACAAGCTGTAGATCTATATCCATCATCCCAAGAAGCGTAAAAAGTATGAGTATGAATAAACATGTTTGTGTTTGCATTGTTGTTTCCTGCTAATTGTCCACCATATTTAGTTCTAAAGAAACTCATACACTGATCAACGTTACTGTCATTAAATCCAAACCAAGTCTTACATTCATCTCTTGTAGGGTATTTGATTACATAAATATATTGAAATGCATGAATACTTCTTTCTTCAACAGTAGCGTTGTTTTGGAATTTACATTCTTTAGAAGGGTTGTTTACATCAATACCATAATCGCTAGGTTTGTAGGTGTCTAACCCATTAAGGCTAGATCTTACAGAAATTTGTCCATTTTGGATATCACAGTTACCACCTAAGTAAGTATATTTGTTATTTCCTAAATCAATCAATTTATCTACACCTGTACTGAACCATCTAGGTACTCCCTGCCCTTGTAGACAGTTGCTACCATAACTTGGGTAAATTCTACATTTGTACTCATCAGTAAAGATCTTATCAAGCTTTACATTTTCTGCTCTATTTACTGAAGCAACTGCTTGTTTTACACTTGCATCTTCATTATAAGTACTTACATTTTGATTGGTTACACCCATTAAAGGTAAGTTTAGACTACAAAAGTCTTGCTTTGTATTACCTGTATTGGTATAAATTGTATCAAAATTACAATAGTTATTTTTTTGTGCAGCCCCATTTACAAAAAGTTTGTCTTGGCTTACACATCCTTTTTTATCATATGGTTTGGTATTTGAGTTACCGGCAGCTAAGTCTGCAACTTTTTGTCCAAAATTAAAAACTTCCATACAAGCAATCATGCTCATTGAAAAATCTTGTGATTGAGAGGGGATTGTAGTAGCCGCATAACTTGGAATACTAAAACCCAAGAGACTAACAAAAGCCAAAGCTAAAGTTATATTTCTTAATTGTTTTTTTGCAAATTTATATATAGTCATATTTCAATTCTAATTAAGTTTATAGCACATATTTTTAAGATAGTCAACAGGGTTTAAATTAGTTACCACCACCCGCTTGAGGAACCCAAGGATTTGTATTAACTCCATTATTAAATTGGATTGACGGCCTTACTGGTTGCACTATTGGTGGTGGAGTTGTTGGTGCAATAGGCGTTACTACTTGCCCTGGTAATGACCCTGGAAGAGTTTCGGGAGTTCCAATTCCGCTACCCACACCTACATCAGGTTTAACTATAACAGGTGTTTCAGGCACTACTACTTCGGGTACTTGTGGTTGTACTGGCACTGTTGGCTGTGTTGGAGTTACTGGTGGTTGCACTATTGGTGGTGGAGTTGTTGGTGCAATAGGCGTTACTACTTGCCCTGGTAATGACCCTGGAAGAGTTTCGGGAGTTCCAATTCCGCTACCCACACCTACATCAGGTTTAACTATAACAGGTGTTTCAGGCACTACTACTTCGGGTACTTGTGGTTGTACTGGCACTGTTGGCTGTGTTGGAGTTACTGGTGGTTGCTCAATTACTGGAACTACATCAGGCTTTGGCACTACTACTTCTGCTGGAGTTGATGTTGGTACTGTTGGTGATTGAACATTACTTGTTGGTATATTTACCTCAGGTTTAACTGGAGCAGTAGGTATTGGCCCCTGTTGCCCTGTTGTTGCTGGAGTTGTTGTACCAGTTGAAACACCTTCATTAACGTTCACACTTGGTTTTGGGGCTGGAGCAGTAGGTACCTCTACTCCATTACCTGTTGAACTTGGTTGTGTTGGTGATGTAGATCCTCCTTGATTTGGAGTTACATTTTTAGGAGCCTCAGGCGTTGGCCCTTGATTTGGCTGTGATGTTGGAGTTGTTTCCGAAGTTGCATTACCTTGCTCCCTTTTAATTTCTTTTTTCACTTCAGGTTGGCTATGACTAGGTGTAGCTACAAGTGAAATTCTGCTATTTCTTTGCTCAATTTCAGCTAAATGTACTTCTTTCACAGCTTTCAAAGCTTGACATAGTGCCACATCCTGCAAATCGCTTTCTGTACTCATAGTTACTTCCATGTATCTGCTACTACCAATACTTAGGAATAATTTTCCTGTAAATAGACCTAGAATGCTTGATGATGATCCTTTTTTCAAGTTGAATGAAGTAATATCACTTCTAGCGAATCCTTCTATAATCATTTTAGCATTTTTAGTATCTCCGTTTGCAATCAAAACATTCAAGCCTTCAATTACATCATGCATAGTTACATTAGGTGCAACATTTCTATTGGGTATTCCTGCTAATTTTTGTTTTAGCTGCGCATCTGAAAGAGGTTTAAGATTTGTAATATCTTTTCCGTAAATTGAAATTACATTGTTTTTGAGTGCAGGGAAGCATGATTCAAACATTTTTTTAGCAGATTCATGCAATTTTCCAAGTGATTCACCAGCTTCAACTGTATTATTTCCTTTTATTGAATCAACAGCTAATGCAGCTCCACTCGATTTAGTTTTCTGCTCATATTGAGGTACAGTAAGACATTCTGCTGCTGTGGCTACTACACTAATATTTCCTTTAAACTCAGGTTGATTGACTAAAGACAAATTGTTGCACCACAAAATTTCGAAAGAGTGGTCATTAAACATTCTAATCCTGGTATTACCATTTTTCAGCAATGTAGCCGTAACATCAAGTTTAGTATTGCTGTTATTTGAAACAACCTGGGTAATAACCTTATTTAATAAACCAGCCTCACTAACTGTGGTAATTTTACCTCCACCATTTGCAAATTTCTTTATTTCAGAAGCATTGAAATCTCCAGAGGATTTTAAGTATGCTGCTGTAACAGCCTTGGGACTATGTCCGACTTTCTTAATCAAGCTTTGGATTTGTGCTTTATCATGATCTAATCCTTTCAATCTTCCTTCAGCTACAATTCCACCTGCCTGTTTTAGGTGTCCTCTAATTTCATCACTTAGATCATTTGTATGACCTGCCATTTGTTCTAGACTAGAACTTGCTCCAGTTACTATAACAGGATTACTTCCTGCTACACCCGTTCTTACACCTCTATTTCTTTCAGTTGAAATAATCAAAGCAGTGTTTTGAATAGCTTTAGCAACTTGAGCAGCTTCCTCAGCACTATTTATTGTAAAACTCTTACCATTTCCAAGATTGATAGTGTAATTAATTTTACCACTTTTATCACTTACTGCTTTAGTAAACGCTGTAATAAATGACGCGCCATTAGCAGTTTCATTTTTAATTACTCCCGCCAATTTTGGATCAGTTTCAGCAGACTTATAAACAGCTATAGTTTGTAAAAAGTCATCTTTACTTTCCACTCTAATTCCACCTTTATCTTCACCGCTCCAACTAACAAAACCTCCATATTTTAAAAGTGGTACAACAATATGTAATAGTTCCGCTGCCCTTGGTAAGCCATATTTTACTTTGTAATCATTAGAAATTTCATTGTAAATTTTATTTAATCTGGCCACTTCTTGTGGATTATTTGGACTGAAACCGATTTCACTATTAGTACTGCCTCTTTCATAAATTCCCCAAGGAGTAGGTATAATTATTCCTGAAGTACTAGCTTTTCTTACAAATTGTTCTTTACTCAAAGTCTCTTGCCCCTCTGCTTTCAATAATGCATTTAATTCAGAAAGGTTATTATTGAATTCTTTATCTGTAGCTGTACCTCTATTCCTGCTATATAAATCACTGTAGCGGTATTGATTTGCCAGATCTAACGCTTCTTTAGCTTGCTCGCTAGTTAACTTATTATACTTTGCCATATGAGCTAAATCGTTTAATCTTCTAGGCATTCCTCTTGATTCAGAAAAATTACCTTCTCCAAACCCAGCAACAATTTTATTCATTCTACTTAGAGTCACATCCATAAACGCTGTCACTCCATCAGCACCCAACGCAGCTTGTGCAAGATTTATATCTCTGATATTTAGTCGGCCATTACTAGCAAGTATTCTATCACCTCCAGGTAACCAACGTAATCCAACAGCAATCTTAACAAATCTACTTTGAGCCGGAGTTAGTTGATTATATGAAATTTTACCATTACTAAAGTCTGCATAAGTACTTCTTAACGCATTTAGTAAAGCTCTGGTATCCATATCAGATTTTCCTTCTGCCCCAGCTGCCAAAATTCTAGTTACTGATACTAAATCTGTAGGTGGAACACCTATTTTTATAAACCTGTCCCTTAACTCCTTATCTGCAACAGTAGCTTTAAACCGACTAGCATCCAAGGCTTTTGATAGTGAAATTTCTTTACCGTCTTCACCAGTTATTCTCATGTTTTCAAGAGCAGCTAGCCCGTCTAATCCATTTGCGTTAGGATTTACACCTGGCTCAATTCTAGATCTTACTCTAGGATCATTAGGGTTTACATCTATAATCCTATCTCTAACCTCATCTTCGGACAGACCCGTATTTATCATTTTAGATAAATTTTCTCTAGATAAAGCAATATCAGCTGAATGTTCACCATTGATATGTTCTCCGGCAATATAAAAATTTGCAATTTGTGAAGTATTACCAATTCTATAAGCCTTCTTAGTTACAGTATCAATATATACCAATTTAAATGTATATTTCTTTGTTTCTTGATTCCTATCCGCAACAAATCCAAGTGCAGTGTTGTTTTTATCAGCCTCACTAACAATCTGTACATCATTCAAACTTAATTCAGGACCTCTAGTAAGTGTATCAACTCCGGTAAAGGTAACTTTTACTAGTTCAATAACGTTGTTTCCGGATATTCTTGCATTAACATTTTTATTTAAAGTATTCTCCTTATCGGCTACATTAATAGCTTTGTTAGAATTTTCTAATTTGCTAGCTGAATTTTTTACATTGTTTAAGTCAGCCCTTGCAACTTTTAGTTGTTTTTGCAGTTCATTACGTGTTTTAGGATTTTTTGTACCATCCAATTTCTTTTGCAAATCAGATATTTTAGATTCTAAAGGCTTAATTTTAGTATTATAGGACGCTGACTGTTTATTTTGCTCCAAAACAATCTTATTATTAGCACTAGGTTTAGATATTACTTCTGCTTTATCAACTATCACTTCATTTCCGCCGTTAACAGCATTAATAACACTTGAACCAGCTCCATTATTTTCATTGGTTTCTACACTTTGATTACTTACATTAACTTTAGTTACATTAGCTACGGCGTTTTCCGGATTTGGAATTTTCAACCCTAGATTTTTATAAACTTCAGCAACTGGCATGTCTGTCCTTAAAGCATAAGCTTCGACTTTTGTTCTCAATTGAGTATCGGCATATGTTAGTTGATCAGCTATTCTTTGAACTTGCTTTTCATTAGCAACAAGCTGAGATTCAATCCTTCGTGCAATGGTTCTTCTAGTTTCTACACTTCCTTTATTATTAGCCCTATATTGCTTTCTCAATTCCTCATTTTTTAGATATAATCTTCTGGATTCAGCTTCAAGTCTTCTTTTTTCTGCTAGTGTACCCTTAAACTCCGGTGTAACTTTATTTATATCAATATTATTTCTTTTAGCTTCAGTAGTGGACTGCTGTTGTAGTTCGTCATTTTGCTCATTTGAGTCTTCATTCCACCATACTGTCTTTGGGGAGTTTGGAGTTTTATTTGACTGTGCTACTACTTGAGGTTTCGGCTTGGGTTCAACTTTTTCAGCATTTACAGACACTGATTTAACCCATCCTAATTCTTGTTTAGCACTCTCACTTGGTCTATAAACTACATATTCTGCTTTTCCACCAACATTGAATGGTCTAACAAGCAGTTTTTCAGGATTACCCTTTACATATCTAACTAAGAACTCCTGCCCGTTTAATTTCACCGTTTCATCCTTTATACCTGTGATGAGCTGCGAAGCTTTAATAGTTGTCTTAGTTAACAAACCTCTCATTAAATCATTGCTAAATCTAGCTTCTTGGATTTGTAAGTTATTATTTTCTGCAACAGGATTATTGCCATTATTTACATTTTGATTAGTAGGCTCCGGCTTTGCATCCACTGCTATATCCGGATAGGCATTTACAGCTACATTAGGATAAATCTTAGAATTTTTGTTTGCTTGAGCTTGTTGGTTAACTATAGTCGGTTTATCCCAACCCAATGAAACTCTAGTATCTTTTGTTGGTTCATAAATCACTGACTTACTGTCACCACTGTCACCCCTTACAACAAATGTTCTAACAAGTACTTTTTCATTCGTGCCTTTAACATAGCCAACTTTAAAACTCTCCTCATTTACTGTTACAGACTGTATTTTTGTACCGTAGGTTATTTGTGAAGGAGTTAAATTACTTTTATCAACCCAACGATCCATTGATTTATTAAATCTAGTTTCTTGAGCGGCCAGATCACTAATATTAAGATTAGCTATTTGTACTTGATTGGGCACTTGTACAGGCTTCGCGTCATTTTGATTTATAGCTTGAGTTTTAGACTCAACAGGACGTGCTGTAGGTTTAGTTACAGGTTTTGTTGGTTCAACATTAGGAGTTACTATAGGCTTTGGTTTACCTACATTTTGAGCTACAGCTTGACTATTATTTCTTTCAATAGCAACTAATAATTTTTGTCTTGCACCTTCAGAGATTGGGTTACCTTGTGAATTGATAAAGTATTTAAGTGATTCTTCACTAGGTACAACTACTTTTCCATCTTTTCTAATCAAATACCAAGCTTCTCCACTTTTTGATTTATAAATTGAAAATGGCTCTCCTCCATAGGTGATTTTAGTATTGGCACTAATCAAATTTGAACGAGATATTTTGGCAGACTCTAATTCAAGTACAGGCCTTAATGGAGCATTTTGAACTACTTCTGTTCTTGTTGGTTGTTTTGGCTTAGACTCAATTGGAGTTGGAGCTGCTGCTCTTGTTTGAGCTTCTTTAAGCGCTGATGCTGAACTTACAAGCTTACTTCTAATCTCTGCAGGTAAAGTTTGGAATCTTTGATCTTTTGATACCCTATCACTTACTACAAAAGCTTCATTATTTTTGTTGACTAAGTATAATCTATTTCCGTCTTTACTTACTCTAAAAGTGAATTCTAAATTACCAGCAAGCTTTATACCTTCAATTCCTCGATATGAGAAGGTTTTGGTGTCTCTTGCAATATTTATATTAGGAACTTTGGTTAGATCAGTTGGTGCAAGTATATTATTTAAGGGTAAAAAGTTGAGGTCAGAAGCACCCTTTATATCAGGTATACTTTGATTTTGAGATATAGCTGCAATCTTTTCCTCTGTAGCATTTGAGTCGTTAAAACTTGCATTAGGTGTTAATTTACTAGTATCAGGTAAATTTCTACTACCCTGAGCATTGTTTACACTGGTAGGAGCTTCACTATGTTCTGCATGAGCAATTTTAGTAGTTTGCCCTGCCCAAGGATTAATAGGTTTAACAATATCATTTGTACTTACAGTTGTAGTTTGAGAGCCTTGAACTGTATTTAATACCTTATTCAAAGAACTTCGATAGTCACTTTCCCCATTAATTTTTCTAGCACTAGCAATATCAAGCTTTGTACCTATAATTTTATTATCACCGGTAGCAGTTAACGAGTATACAGATCCTGATTTATCAGTAAACACTGTACCTGAATTTCCTCTTCCTGTGCTTAAATCACCATTTTTACCTAGAATATTGTGTATTTCAACTCCACTTAAAGATTTTATCCCGTCACTAGTATTAAATACATATAAACCTTGTCCTAAGCTTTTCGCCGGAGAAAGATTTGTTTTGATTGCTTTTGATTCTAGATTAGATTTTATGATATTAAAGTCACCTACACCCAAATTAGTACCTTTTGGTACTGCCACCAATAATTCACCACCAATTGTATAGACATCGTTATTTGTATTAAGCTTACCATATTCTTTTACATCGTGACCGGCAAAGCTAATAGCTTCAATTTTTTTACCCGAAGTTGAAGTAAAATCAACATTGTAAGTACGAGATGATAATCCAAACACTCCTCTGAGTGAAGCTGCCATGTCTGCTCCAACTGATTTTCCGTTAAATTCGATCTTTTGTAAATTTTTCTCAGCTACAGTTGCCACACTATACATCCCTTCATGAACAGCTTTACCAGCCTCAGTTTTCATTGCAAACTCCCCACCAAATTTTACGGCTCCAATTACTCCATTCATCAATCTACCTTGAGCATATATAGAACCACTATTTAATAAAGCTTTTGCAGCTATATCCTTCGCATAATCACCATCGGTTAGTAATCTTTTTATTCCAGCTGGACTTATAAACCTTCTATTTTTTTCATGCGCGTTAATTGATTCCTGTAATTCGGCATCACTCGCAACTTCTTCATTTCCTTCCAATAAAGCTTCCAGTCTGGCTGCCATCCTAATTGCATCAGTTCTACTAGTAGGCTGATTTACTTGAGCTTCAGCATTAAACCTCTCCATGAAATCTTTTCCGAAATGGCTACTTGCAATTGCAGTTGCCTGGTACAATTGTTGAGCATCCACACCTACTTTTGAATTCATAGTTGTATAACCCAAAAGTTCGCTTGTAATACCTTTCCAGTAATTTTTATATTTATTATTTTGGGCATCTACAGCTTCTTTAAGACCGGCAGCTAATAATTGACTTACATAAGCCTCGGATTTCCCCTGTGCTATAGCAGCATTAATCAAATTCGGTAAACCCATTTCCTGATCCTGAGTCAAAAAAGTACCTGCCAAAATTCCCGTTGAAGCTGGAATCCATGAGGTATATGGATTAAACATGGCTCTTGATACAACTCTACTCATACCTTTCAACAAAGCTCTAGGATAAAACTTCCATTTACCATTTTTATCTTTTCCGACAAAATTATAAACACCTCTAGCGTCACCGGCAGTATTCGTTATACCAATACCCTCATATCCTTCAACCTGAGTATTTTGCAATGTTTCTATGTGCTGATCCAGCTTGCCTGCTTTTTTAGCAAACGAAGTGATTTTATACTGCCCCCTTATAAAGTCAAAAGCTTTGTTAAATATACCTATAAGCTCTGCAAGTGACTTATATTTTTCAATGTCTTTAAATCCACCCTGAGCAAAACTGTTTAAATCTTTTTCAAATCCCATTCTAGTTACACTAGCCAATTGAGTTAAACCTCTGAATAGAGCAGTATTTTCCTTATTTTTTTGTCCTGAAAGTTGTTTACATAAATTTACTAAAGCATTTTTAGCTAACTCATTTTTGTCCTCCAAAACTGAACTATTTACAACAGCCTCTAGTCCGGTCATTTTCTTACCATCGACATCTAGCTCTACAAACTTGCTATCTGGACTTATAATAGCTTTCCAAGTTTCAGTGATATCAGTACCTGAAAGCATTCCCGGTAGTTTTAGCTTAAACCTATCAGCAATAAACCTTTGACCCCAACCCAAGCCTCTACTCAAGACGCTTTTGCCTTTCTCTGTATAATCTGTTGTATCTTTAGTTAAATTAATACCAAAAGTACCTGTTAGTACATTGGCTAAAGCACTAATCGAATCCTCATTACTTAAAGCTGTAATAGTTTCTTTTCTATCTTTTTGAATATTATTATCTACTTCCAATTCTCTAGTGTATTCTTCTACTCTATATCGCCTTATATATTCAAGCTTAAAAGCAGATTTTGATAGATTAGCAGCTAAAGCAGATTGAGGATATTTTTTTTCATTATTAATATCGGCTGGAATCAATTCAAAATATGATGTCAAATCTAAATTTCTCCTTAAAAATCTTTTAAAATCAGAATACTTTGAAGACGCAAGCAATTTAACAATTAATTCATCATTGATTTCTAAGCTACCGTTACTTTTCTCCTCAGGTGTCAAAGTTTTGCTTATAAATTCTTCAAATGACTTTAGTTTAGAGTTTTTACTTCCCTCTTCTTTACTTAAACCCTCAACAATAGAATTTGTCATTGGATCTGACTTTCTAAAAAATGGAACTATATTATTTTTTGAAGCTAGATTATCTTGCTTACCCCTATTAAACGGTACTATGTTATTCGCTGCATGCTGATTTTTCAATAGGTCTTTATTAGAGCTTTTAGATTTTGATTCAAGTGTAAACATAATGTTAATTTAATTCGTTTTAGAGTTTAGATTTTTAATAAGTTCAAATATTTCTACTACAGACATATATTCTGCTTTTGGTTCCAATTTTAATTTATAGGCTAGTTTAGCATATCCAAACACTATGCCCGTCATAAAAGCTTCAGTGTATTTATATTCAGACATCAACTTTAAAAGAATTTCCAAATATTCTTCTTCTGATGCAATACTATCCATTCTTTTATCCAATTCCTGCTTGTCTTCTTCACTAAGCAGAGCTTCTAAGTTATCAAAACCATATGTAAAAATATAATCTTTAAAAACTTGCTCACTTTCTGTTCTTCCCGCCCTATGCATCAAGTCTTGGACCATTAATTCATATAATTTATTATAGTCTGAATAGTAATCTACATCTTCCTCTACTTTTGGATGATTTGTTTGTTGTTTCTGTTTTTGACTCAGATAGTCTAAGAATTTTGCTTTATCTGAATTGCTTATTTGTAATGACATATTGTTGTAATCTATAAATAGAATTAATTAATTATAGCATAGTTTTAATGTATAATCAATAGTTAAACTCACCTATAGCACAAAAAAACACCCTAGTCAAAGGTTTTTAAGTTTTAAATCCAATCTCGCAAGCGCAATATAAAAATTATCAAGAAGTAATTCAAACTAGTAAGCAGCTTTAAAAATGCTTGTTATATGGGTATTTACAAGACACTAAAAGTATGTTATACATAGACAAATAAGCCCTTAGTTTGCAAAGAGTTAAAATATGAGATATAATTATACTAATACAAAATAAAAATAACAGATATGTCAACCTTAGATTTTCAAAAAACCGTGGATTTAAACTACCATTCCGTCTTGGAACAAATGCCAAATGGTGAGCTAGTTACCTCCTTAAAACTCCAACTCGGAGAGGATAAATTTTTAGAAGTTGCCAACGATTTGTGGGAAATAAGTCTTAATAGTCTTTATGTGAATTTAAGCGAAGAGGCTCAAACTCAAATCAGTGAACTTATAGATAAAAAAGATTATGAGAGCGTCAATAATTTATTAACTACAATATTTGCTACAAGCCCTACCAGTTTTGATTTATTTGGAAAAGGATTGAAATTAGCAGTTAAAACCATTGCAAAAGAAAATAACATCACCCTTTAAAATATGCCTATAGAGCAAGCTACAAATAAAAATCTTGGCCAAAATCATCCCAAGCCAATCAAACCTTTTATTAGACCAAACCAAAATATGACAGAAAAACATAACCTTAGTAATTCTTCAATTGAGAGATCTTTAAGGAATATTCAAGAGGTTCAAAATCTACCTGAAAAAGAATCACTAGAAAACCGTCTTAAACGACTGAAGACTAATTGGACTGAGACAGAATTAAACTGGCTTGAAAACAAGGTACCTACAAATTTACAACCTTGGTTAGAACTACAGATGGACAATTTAAACAATTTTTTGTCAGGTCTGGACCAAATTGATTCAGTAACTTCCAGTATTAAAAATATACAAGAGGATTACGCTAAAAATGGCCTGGCTGGAATGGGGGCTGGGAAATTATTTGGTAATGCTGGGAAACTAGCACTTAGTGGGGCCCAAATCTTAAAAAACAAGATAACCGGTGGTGGTGGTACTAAAACCAGTTTTGATAGATACAAACAAATTTTGAGTAAAGTTAGAGATTCTAAAAAGGGAATCAGTTTTAATGAGTTTATAACACTAAGGCAACAATTACTTAACTCCACTTTAAATGAAATAAAAGATCCTCAAAAAAGAGAAAAATTAGAGAGCTTCATGGTTGAGGATGAAACAAATATTGCCTTGATGGCAAAAAGAGTTGCTCTGGAAGGTAATTCATCAGATACAAAAATTAGTGCCGGAATCAAAGCTAATATTGCCTCAGCCAATAAAGAAATGCTTCGTACAAATATGGTTTTGGGTGCTGCAACTGTCGGAGCTACTGCCCTATTTGGACCTGTAGGTTCAGCTTTAGCTATTTCAGTAAGAACCAAGTTTAGATTAGGTCAAAATTTTGAGAGAGATGTAAATTATAATCTGGCAAAAAACCAAGAAGAGATTCTGAAAAAAGTAAGCCAAGATTTTGTAAATGTACTTTACAGCCCAGACTTCGCTTCAGTATTTACTGACTTAAATGATGGCCAAGAAATATTACAATCCGATTATGACACACTATACTCTACATTGTTGGAAGCTAATGCAATTGACGGCTTGTCTAACGAAATTCAAGAGCAAACTGTAGATTATTTAATAACTCTAAGAAAAGCAAAGAAGGAAGGAAAAATTACTAATAGTCAAAACAATCAGACAAATGCTTTAAAAGAAAGGGTGACTAAAGTAAGAGGGTTAGTAAACGTAATCAAGGAAAGTGCTAAAGAAGTAAAAATTGCAACTAACAGAAAAGTTGCAGAAGCTCAAGCTAGAAGTGGAGGAGTTGTAGAAATTAAAGATAGTAATGGTAATATTTTAGAAACTAAAAAAGTTGAAGGAGCTAAAAAAGTTGCTTTCGGAAAAGAAATCATGGGTCAAAGAAGTTTTAGATTTTTACAGGCAGCCTTAGCAGCGGCCGGATTGGGATTTGCAGCAAATAAAATCATGCATACTGATGATATTTTACAAGGACCACTCTTGAAGGCACTTGGAAATACTGTACAAAAAGCGGATTATCAACATTTCAACGGAGCAATGAGAAGCTTTTTAGTAGAACATGACATTGTAGAATCAGGTAAAGTGAATAAATTTAATATCCGTGGTATCGAAGGAGCGATTGTAAGTCCTCATGATACAGATGGCTTAAACGAAATGGTGCAAAAAGGCTATGTTGTGGATGTGGACCATTCAAACGAAGCTAGAACTGTGCTTATCAAAGCTGGACAACGCCTGGAATCACAAATAAACCCTGACCAATTCATTACAAGTGGTATAAAAGTACAATTTGACCCGGAAAAAATGACAGCTACTCGCGATGGTTTGCTTAAAATGAAAATTCCTCAAGATCAACTAAGTAAAAACTATGTAGAAATGAATTTAGGTGGTCAAAGTCGTGTATTTGGATCAGGACACTCTAATGAAGTAATTTCAATCAATGGTGAAAAATATTATTTAGTAGGTAAAAATAATGGAGAAGTAGTTTTTGCTAAATCCGGAGCTAATGTGCCTGAACAAATGGATGAATTATGGGCTAATACGCCTAAACCTCCTGGGCCTCAAGAACTTGAGTTGCCTGATTATCTTGAAGGGATAACAAAAAAATATGCTGAAGATGGGCTAATCAAACCTGAAGAAAATAGCAAAATCATTGCTGAGCTGAATAAAAAATTAGATGAACTTGTTTCTCAGCAAAAGACTTATAACTCTATAGAACAAAAAAAAGTCACCGGTCTTATAAAAACGCTTCAAAAATTTAAAAATCAGAATTTACTTATTGAAGATAAAAGACTATACATTTCTACTAACAACAATCCAATTAACTTTAGATTTAGTGCTAAAGCTTATCAAGGATTCAACGGATTAAATAACCAGATAAGTGACGGAAAAATCAATAAAGCTGAAGCAATAGAAATATTGAACATACTTAAAGCCGAGCAGAATTCATGGAGATTTGAAAATAAGACCTTCCCGTTAGAATTACTGAAAAAGCAGTTGCAAGAATTAAAGCCCAACGAATACATATTACTTTCAAATAAACCAGACAGCTTCTCAATAAATGGTTCTGCAAAATTTGAATTAAATGGTGATATTTATATACAGAAAGTCAAGCAAGTAGATATTAATGGCAATGATATAGGAGTAAATATACCAAGCAAGACTCCTATTGGTATACAACCAGCACAAGCGGCTACAGCACAAACTCCTCAAGGTACAAACGCAATACAAGCACCAAAACCAGTTGCAGCTAATCCGGCAAACGCAGTGGCTCAAGTGACAACACCTACAGGGGCTACACCACAAAGCACAGAAGTAGATATGGCTGGAGCTAGTGATAATGGAAGAAATAGTGGTTGGGGCGGCTTTAAAAGAATTGACGATGCCAGAAAAGAGGTTGGAGCTAATGCACCACAATCAAAAGTAATGAGTAAATTTTTGCAACTACAAATAGAAGCAGGTTCGGGTAATAAACTTAAGCTTAGCGATGAACGAGCAAGCAAGATTCTAGATGTAATGATTGCAGAATATAAAAAAACTGATTCTACAATAACGAAAGAGAAATTTTCCCAGTTATTTAATCAAGGGCAAATAAAAAGATCTAAGGAGATGGGAGATGCAATCGAAGCTGAATTAAATAAAATTTTTCCAGGAAAAAATGGTAAAGGTCTAGTATTTAATAGAATGACTGCTGATGCTATTAGACAAGGTGAAAATGATTGGGCTGGTAGAAAGATAACTGAACCACAATATACGACTTACGTTAATGAAACTAGAACAAATCTAGGTTATAATACTCCTGAAAATCAAGCAAATGGAGTAATACCATCTACTGAAGAAGATAAGTTTGCCCCTCCTAGCGATCAGAGTATACAAAGCCTAGGCAATTTTCCAGGAATGAAAAGTGTTGGTGAGATGGCAGAAGCAATGAAAAAATTTGCAAATGAATACCCTATTGTGGCAATACCTATAGGTACCGCTGTTTTGATTTATGCACGACAAATACCAGGATTATTTGCTAAAGATTTTAACCAAAGAAAAATGTTTAATCCAGGAGAAGCGAAAATTTCTTATGGAATTAGAAGGGCAATAGATGCTGTAGGTGTTGTCGGATTAGCAGTTGCAGCTGGATGGCCAGCAGGCTTTGCTTTTGCTTTTGCTACTGCTTATGATGCATGGCTTAAGCAGGGCAACATACAAAATAAATTTCTTGTATTACCAAAGATAGGTGAGCCAAGTAAATACAAAAATGCCAATGACGCCACAAATGAAATGATGAAAGCAAGTGAGGACATAAAAAATTTAAGCAAAGATGCTACAATTGAATCCTTTGTAAATAATATAAAAGCTCTACATGGAAAATCCCAGGCTGTTTTGGGTATAGAGGAAAATAATACAGAAGCAATATTACAAGCTGAAATGGCAGATAAATTGTTTATTGATATAATTACTAACGCTAAAGGTATTCACAATGATCCAAAAATTTTAGAGTTAATTGAATACTATAATAACGACCGTATAGGTAAGATTAAAAATAAGAAATTAGAAGAAAAAGTGAAAGAGTCAATTAGCAAATTTGAAAAGAAAATTGCAGAGGGCATTAGAACAGAGATTTTAAGCCATACAGGTGAGCCGGTATTAAAAGACCTAAGTGATGGCAATCTATTAATTCCAGATCAAGTTAGGGCAATAAATGATGCGCTTGGTAAAGCAGAAATTAAAAAACCCGAGTATAAAGAATTTGTAAATAAAGTGATAGCCAGGCTTGCAGCTGAAGAACTTGAAAGTACATTTAAAGCTAGTGGTGAATCATTACCTAACCCAGAAGTTTTGAATGACCCATTAGAAAGGTTAAACAGTGCTCTTAACACAATACCTGAGTCAGACGGCAAAAAACTTTATGCAGATTATGTCAAAGACTTTGATGAAAGAATTAAATTAATTTTAGGGGTTAGTGATACTCTAACCGAATGGGACAATATAGAACACAAGACACCTAGTGCAGCTGCTTTTAGGACAAGTATAATGGCACTTTTAGCAGGAGAAGTACCAATTACAATAAAGGAAACCGGGCCTATTGAATTCAAAGAAAATCAAATACTTTATAATAAAAAAACTGGTATTGAATATTTTATAGAAAAGATAGAAGGGGACAATATTACACTTAAACAAAGAGGTACTGAAAATATTTTACAAGGTTCAAAAGCTGATTTACTCGAAACAATAGAAGGGGAGCTTTATCAATTAATAGAAATAGATCCTAAAGAAGGAAAAGTATATGAGCATATAAATAAAGAAAGTGGTACTATAGAAGGACAACTAAAAATTACTAAAGTAGAGACTATAGATAATAAAACTATGGTAACCTACGATTATTACAAAGATGGAATAAATTTAGGACCCACAAATAGATCTATAACTGAACTTGATGCGTGGCTCAAAAATGGCTCAATGCAACTTAAAACTGATCCAGATTCTAGCCCAGATGATATTGTTGAGGAAGAAAGCAGCACTGAAACTCTGAAATTGGATATTGGAGATATATATCAAATGAAATTTAATGATACACTAGTACCAATGGAAATAGTCAAAATTTATGAAGGTACTGGCTCTGTAGGATACAAAATGTTAACTGACACTGAAGGAAAAACTCACACATTAACAAGGGAGCAGTTTGAAAATTTAGTGAAGGGTGGTAGTTTTGAATTCGTGAAAAAAGGCGAAGCACCTAAAGCAAAAGAAGAGCCAATTGAAGCTAAATTTGAAATAGATGCTATATGGACAAGAAAAGGTGACAATGGAAAGATAAAAGTAATTGGTGTAAGAGGAGATGGTATAAGTCAAATTATAGACTATGAAGCAATTGATAATAGTCATATAAGAGGTAGCTTGCAAAAAGATGACCTTGAGAAAAATTACATTTACGATAACTCAGAAAACAATGTATCAGAAATAGAATATTCTAAATACATAAAGCTAGATCCTGCTCTTGAAGCCAAACCAGAGGTCATAGCATTAAAAGATCAACTTATAAAAAATCTTGTGAAAGCTGAAACTAAAGTGGGAGGTAAAAACTTTGTTCAGTTCCTAACCGAGAGTAAAGATGATTATCTTGTACAAAAATGGCTAAATCCAGCCATACCATATATTTATTTCTTTAGTGCTGCAATCAAAAACATTATTTCTGGAACAGCAGCTCTAGAATCACTTGTTAGAGCATCAGAAAAATTTGATACATTGCAACCTTTTGATGAATTCAAAAAAGATTTTATAGAAACTAAAATGGGTGAGATAGAAGCAAATATAAAATCAGATATTAAGAATACTCTTGAAGCTGAAAATTTATTTGATGGTGCGAAATATACTCTAGAAGGATCTACAGGTATAAATAAAGATATTGCAGAATCTAAATATTATAACTCTATTCCTGAAGCAGAGCGAGAGAGCTTTATTAAAAATATAGGGTTGGCAAAATTTGGTGCTCGTTTAATTGCAAATTTACCGTCATCTGATGATAAAAAACTAGATTACAACTATTATTTCCTACTTGAACAGCTTAAAATGACAAAGCATGAAGGTATTATTAAACAAGCTAATGATGAATTACATAAAAAAGGTCTCCAACTTATTAGTGATAAACAAAGTTCTGATATATGTAATTCTGGTAGAATTTTTTCAGATCCCAATATTCTATCTACTGGAAATTTTACAGATAAGGGTGGTAAATCGCTAGAATTAAATGATGATAAAATTGCAGCGTTATTTGATGTGTTTGGTAAAATGATAGGTAAAGAAGTATATAAATACACTCGAATTGCTGATTTTCTACCAGAGCCTACTACCAGCAAAAGTGAGGTTAGTGAACCTGAATATAAAGTAGGTCAACCTCTAATTCATGCTGATATGGGAGAATACACAATCAAAGAAGTTGGCACTAGCTGGATAACTCTTCAAAAGAGTAACGATGAAGAAATAATGTACACCAAGAAAAAGTTTGATGAGGAGATTAAAGATGGAACGCTTAAGTTCAGAACCTAAACACAGTAGGCCATAATCTTAAGGTTAATTTATTAAACAAGTAAGCAATAACAAGCATAAAATGGATAAATTAGAGTTGAAGTTATACTCGTATATCAATGTACGCCAAATTTAGTTAATTGCCCAAAACTATCTTCTGTGCTATAAAATTTGTAGAAGTTTATCTATTATGAAGAATACATTCAGTGAGTCTAAGAAAATCATTAACAAACCATCCAAAGATACTTTAATATTGAATCACTTAAAAGAGAAAAAGGATAGAATACTTAAAAATAAGCTACTTACTGAAACTGAACGGTCTGAGTTACTAAAGAAAATCCACCAAGAAATAGAAAGTATTGAAAACAAGGTTAGTTTAGATAGTAAAAGCCGTAGGCAATTAAATCAATCACTTGCAAACAAGTCTGCATCTAAGCCATCAAAATTTGAAAACATACTTAAACCCGCGAAAAGGGCCTTATCAATTGCTTTGATTTCCATAATAGGAAGTTTTAACCCGAGCTTAGCTGCAGGTACTAATTCTACTGTACAAATTCAGAATAATCATGCCCAAGCTTTAAAACAATCCACCACTCAGAAGGATTTTGAATCTAATTTTAAACAAAAAATCACATCCCCGGATTCACAGCGACCTACTACTCTAGAAATAATTTATAATACTGTAGAAAAAGATAATACTATAACTAGAGATAATCTTGCAGAATTATTTAATCAAGCTTTACTAGCCAATTTCAAAACTACAGAAAATCCTCAAACTGATCTAAACACCAAGATTGCAGACACAGCACTTAGTATTTCTAACTATTTTACAGACAACAATAATTCTCAAATTACACATGCAGAATTTATGTTGAAAATTCAAAATCCAAACACTGCTAAATTTATAACAAAAAAGTTAAATATGTATTTTGGAAAAGATGTTACCGTGTTAAGTAAATATTGGACATCGCTACTTGACCCTAATAACTCTACAAAAGTTGGCCAAATTAATGAAAATTTCAAAAAACAAGGAAAAGACCCTGAGAAATACAAACAAAATAATCCAAGCTACTTGCAAATGGTAGAGTCGCGTAATGAATCTAAAGGAGATAATGCAAATGTGGTTTGGACGGCAACATTATTTTTGATTTCAACAGCACTACAAAGTTTAGCTAAAAGATTCTCTGCAAATAAAAGTACTCAATATATAAGACCAACCCCTACCCCAGGAAATCTTTCACGTCGCTCACAAAATCTTTAGTCTTATCATCCATTGGTTCATGGCCGGCAAAACTGTAAATTTTGTATTTAAAGTTTGTTAGGCCCGGCTTGTTTGGACCTACCACAGTTTTCCTAAGTGACAATAGTTTATTTTGTTCATCTAGGTATTTTCTAAGTTTTCTGAGACTGCCGGACGGAGTCAACGGATCAAACTGTCCTCCAATACCAAGCACAGGAATTTCGTTAAATAGCAATTGTTCATCAAGACTCATTTTTTTATATATCTTATCAAATTGATAGTCTTTAATGATATCTTTGCAGGACCTTAGGCCTTTTCTTTCCGGATTATCTATGCAAATGCTCAATATAGTTTTATAGCGTATGTTTTTTACGTAATCAAATAGCTTAATTACCCTTTTTAAATTAAATTTAAAGATAATTTTTTCGTAAAAGAGTTCCAAAAATGCTACCGAGATAGGATTAAAATTGAACCCACAGCTTACAAGTATTAATTTATTAACTCTACTTGAGTTTCTAAGCGCGAAATATAAAGCAGCAACCCCCCCAACTGAGTGGCCAATTAGAATTAATTTATCTTCTTTTAATGCAGCTACAGCTTCCTGATTTTTAGAAAAAAATAGTTTATCTGCCAATTCCATTTGTTTTTGATGTCTTTCTGCTGCTTCTTGTTCAATGAACTTTTCTAAATCACTTAAATCAAAGTACTTGTCATTCTTGGGATGTCCAGGAAGTGAAATTGTAAATAAGTCCAGCAAAAACTTGTCGCTATAACTTTGATCCAGGCCTAAAATTCCTCTAATTTGAGGAAGCCAAAAACTATTTGTTGCTCCTGTACCATGAATGAAAAGAAACATGTATTCTATATTTAGCTATACATCAATCTTAAGGTGTTGTCAAAAATTTATACTGATTCTAATTAAAAATTTTACCATAAGGCATAGATTAGTACACTCCGTCGATAAAGGCAGTATAATAATAGTTCAATATAGACGTCACCACGAATAAGAACAAGCTCAAGAAAGATTTAAAGATTAACGCTGAAACCCCCTTGACCAAAGTTAGAAACTGAGGCTAAATTCAAGAAATATGCTACAGGCTCTTATATTTGATTCTTTTTACGATAAACATCGCGGCGTGGTGGCTTATTTAAGGCTTTTTAACGGTGAATTAAAACCGGGCCAAACAATTCACTTCTTAGCTACAGGCACCAAAGCTGTTTGTCAGGAAGTAGGAACCTTCAGCCCTGAAATGACTCCTGCAAAAGTGTTGGAAAATGGTGAGGTAGGATATTTAATTACCGGTCTAAAGGAATTGCAAAATGTAAAGGTCGGTGACACTGTCTGTGATAAAGATGATAGGTCTCTTGCCCTACCCGGTTATACTGAAGTAGTACCAAAAGTCTTTTCCAGTCTTTTCCCTACAAATGCTGATGATTATCCTAAATTAAGAGATTCTATCAATAAATTGAAGCTAAACGATGCAGCTCTCACTTTTGAAACTGAAAATATTCCTGCACTAGGTTTTGGTTTTAGATGCGGTTTTTTGGGACTTTTGCACATGGATATTGTCCAGGAAAGATTGAGCCGTGAATTTGATTTGGACCTAGTAATCACTACACCTTCTGTAGAGTACAAGATTATTTTAACTGATGGTGAACTTATTTCTATCCATACTCCAAGTGAACTTCCGGACCCGTCAAAAATAAAAGAAATCCAGGAACCTTGGATTAAGATTGAAATTATTACTCCCGAAGAATATACAGGTAAAATTATTGAGTTAGTCACCAGTCGCAGAGGTAGCTATGACAGTATAAACCTGCTTTCTCAAGGACAACTACAAATCACCGGAGAAATGCCACTTTCCGAAATGATTGTTGATTTTTATGACGATTTAAAGTCTGCAACCAAGGGTTATGCAACGATGTCTTATGATTTGATCGGCTTTAGAACTGAAACTTTGGTCAAACTTGATATTTTGGTAAATCAAAGGGCAGTTGATCCATTATCTATTATTACACACAAATCCCAATCTGAGGAAAGAGGTAGGCAAGTTTGCGAAAAATTAAAAGAATTGATCCCTCGTCAACAGTTTGAAATAGCAATTCAAGCGTCAATTGGTTCTAGAATTATAGCAAGAGAAACTATCAAACCATTTAGAAAAGATGTAACGGCGAAACTGTACGGTGGCGATATGACACGTAGAATGAAATTGCTTGATAAGCAAAAGGAGGGTAAAAAACGAATGAAAATGGTAGGTAATGTGGAAATTCCTCAAACAGCATTTTTAAATGTATTGAAAAAATAGAAGATGGCAGACTTTATTGATATTAGATCTTTTTTAGCCTCAAATGTAGATAATCTACTAGAAAACTTGGCTATTCGCAGGCAGTCTACAAAAAACGATACAGAAGATCTATTTGGAGAAGCACATGAAAACAGTAGTGAAATGAATTGGAAACTGAGCTATAATCCATATTCCAAGATTGACGTCCTGTTGCAAGAAAAAGAGAGTTTGGGCTTGTATGTATCCGGTCACCCTTTAGATGACTACAAAGAGCTACTGTATTGGTGTAGAGAGGTTTGTGCAAGGGATGACATATATATTGTTTTAGTTGATAAGATCAGGAGAATTTTTACTAAAACTAACGCTATGATGTTTGCTTTGGAGATATCTGTACCTGATTTGGAAGCTGAGGGTATAATTTTTCCGAAGAATGCTATGCATTTGGCCCCACTTTTGGAAGATAAAGAAATTTATTGGGTAAAGGGTAAAGTACAACAAAGTAAAAAGGCTGCGGCTGCGGCTAAAAATAGTAAAAAGGCTGCATCAGATTCTGTAGATGTGGAAGCGGTAATTGAAGAAGAAAAAGAGGAAGGTGAAATAAGAGAGTACGATGAATTGCCCAAGTTAATTATTGATAGCTTGGTAAAGTTTGAAGAAGGCCTTGTACCTTTATTTCTACATGAAGAAATTCCACTAGCACTTAATCGATTAGAAAAGATCAAAAAAATTAA
>CAWAQU010000007.1:0-189617 GCA_963784355.1 uncultured bacterium
AACCTCCACAACCCCCTCCCGCATCCTAGACTGCAGGTTACCTTCAAACCCACTTGACCCAGCTTCTACTCCTAAACCAGTAGCTCCAATCATTGTTCCTGAGTATGCTAAAGTAAATCATGATATTTTTGGTCTTACTCTTGATAAAGATTCTAACTTGTATGTACTTAAAGCACCTCGCGACTCTTCTTCAACAGGTAGATCTATTTACTACCCTGATGCTGATTCCCGGTCTAACCCAGCTCTTTATTCTTCTGATCTTTCTATTACTAAACTTGCTCCTTCTGTAACTGCTACCCCTAAGATTCCTTCTAGTATTACTCCTAACTGGAAAACTATTTCTAATTGGGGAAGACCAATGGATTTAGATACTCCTGGATTTAAGAGTCTTGTCTCTAACAATACTTTGTATACCTTTGGGTTAAGAGTAAAACCAGGTTCTGACTTAGAGTCTTCTCTTACTGTTTCTTTAGCTGACTCTGATCCTAATAATGATGCTATTCCCCACGACGCAGATATTACAGGTCAAGTAGAAGGCTTTGTTACTAAAATTGATATTGCCACTGGTAATGTGATAGGTACTCAAGGAGGATTTAAAGCAGCAGGGTTTGCTAAAGACTTTGGTGATATTTCAGTAAATCAAAATGGTGAAGTATTCATTGACGATACAAGACATCAAGCCGGAGGACAGGTGCAAGATAGTACCAGTGGCTCCTCTGCCTTTACTCCTAATACTTACAAGTATATTCAAAAGGGAGCTAGTAGCGCCCCCACTCCAGCTTCTGCTCTTACTCCTAATCCTAGTTTTTCTACCTTACCTGAGAATACCTTTTTAGATATCGCTTCAAGAGATGATGGAAAGAGTCTTTCCTTTGTAGGGCCAAATAGTATTCAAAACTATGGAACAGATATCTATTCTATTGATGGAAGTGGTAGCGCTCAGTTCATGAACTTGTCTTTAATGCATCCTTATGATGGAGGAGACCTGGAAGTAGCTAAAGCTGATACTACGTATGAAGGAGGACAGAACGGGACTGGTGGAACTGGAAATGGACTAGACTTACAAGGTAATAACTTTGCTTACTATACTATTGGATATGGAAGTCAGATAAGACCAAGTCTTGGAAGAGTAAACAAAGATAATACCATTACTTATTCTAACAACCACCCAGTAGATAAAGATTTTATCTCTTCTAATACAGGATATATGGATAAAGTAGTCTTTGATCTAGAGAATCAAGTTATCTACTACAAGAATGGAAGTAGAACAGAAAACAATTTAGACCAGACTATTGGAAAAATATATTGTCCTAAGACTCAGGCTGAGGCTGATACTCCTGATCCTAACCCTAATTGCACAACAACAGGTACTTGTCCTAAGCCTCCTAGTTGTACAACAGGTACTTGTACTGATGATGGTACTACTACTCCTCCTGGTGGAAAGCCTAGTGGTGATTGTGCTCAAATGGGTACTTGTACTGATGGTGGTACTCCAAACCCTAATCCAAATCCTGGTGGGAATCCTACTACCCCTCCTGGTGGTGGAACTAATCCTTGTGCTTTTGGTTGTCCTGGTGTAACTATTACTACTCCACCTGGAGGTGATCCGGGAACTGGAACTAATACTACTAGTTCTACTGCAGGTACAAGTACTGCTTCAAGTACAACTAATACAGCGAGTGGAACGACTAATACAGCTTCTAATACCACATCAACTAATACAACAAGTACAACTACTTCAGGGACAAATACCGCTTCTACAACTACTGGAACTAATACAACTTCAGGTACTACTAATACATCTGGAACTAATACCACTAATACTGCTTCTACAACTACTGGGAATACTACTGGAACTAATACAACTAATACCAATACTAATACTAATACCACATCAACTAATACAAGCTCTTCTACCTCAGGTACAGGAGGAGGTAATGTTATACTTGTAAAATCAGCTACTAGAAATGGAGTTAGTTTAGCAAGTGGTAGTACTGTAGTGAAAGATGATATTATTACTTTTACTATTCAGTATACTAATACTACAACAAATAGTTTAAGTAATGTAGTGATTACAGATATTGTTAATATTAATGCTGACTTTGTTTTAAATTCTTGTAGTGGAACTGGAGGTGTTAGCTGCGATACTACAGGTTATGGAAATGATAGGAGTGTTAGATGGAATATACCTAGCCTTGCTGGAGGTAGTGGAAGTAGTACTGGAGGTAGTGCAGGAGGAAGTGGGAATAGTGGAAGTGTTAGTTTTCAGGTTAGGGTTAGGTAGGGGGATTTGGGGTAGTTATCAAAAAATTTAAGGATGTTAATTGCAGTACTATCAATATTTAAGTATTTTTAACTTTAAACCAAATTTCGATCTATCCCAACCAGTTTTTTATTTACCCCTTCTAAATTAGCCAACCTTTCACTGTTTTGTTCGATTACTTGTGTTGCCAAATCCAAAATATCTTGTGTGGAGCGATAATTTCTGTTTAGGGTAACTATCTTGCTTCGAGGATATTTTTCTCTAAAGTTTAGTATATTTTGTATGCTGGCCCCCTGGAATTTGAAGACAGCTTGGTCATCGTCTCCTACAGCTAAAATATTTGGAAAATCACTATTTGCTTCATTGTTTAGCAGGTTGTCTAATAATCTAATCTGTACACCATTTGTATCCTGAAATTCATCTACAAGAATATATTGATACCTTTCCTGGTAATTATATCTCAATTCGGGTTTGGCTTCATCCTCAAAAGCTTTAACTACTTCTAAAAGCATATCTTCATAGTCAAATAGCCGCTGTTTATGCAATTCTTTCTGATATCTTGAGTATATTTCTTGAAGGGATTTCTGTTTTTCTATACCTGGTGTATCTTTATATACTAGCATATTTTTTGCATTTAGTACAGTATAGGTTTTTTTCCACTCAGATAATGGTACAGTTTTTTTCTTGATTTCACTAATTTCTCCAATCTTTAATAATACAAAATTTAATTCTCTCAAGACAAAGTTCTGTAGAGTAGGGTAGACTTCAGTCCAGCTAGCTTCCGAAAATGCGATGTTGATCTCGTTGATTTTATTAATAAACTCAGGAAGCTTTACAAGTGTGCTTAAACCCACCCTTTCTTGTAAAAATTCTTGTAGTAGAGGATTAAAAGCTTCTAAAAACTGTTCGTTATGTTGTAAGGCGTCGGCAAATTCTTCTGGAGTAAAACCACCATTTTTGAGTCCACGGATAAGACTCTGAGCATCTTTTAAAAAAGTAAAATCATGATCTTGATGATAGCTGTTTAATGGATTATCGTGCTTTAATTCCCTAAAAATGTCCCTTAAAATTCTATATTGTGCCAGATCTTCAGCCGGTTGATATCCTGCACCGAAAAAGAAATACTCAGGATTTTGGTTTATCACTTCTGTACCAAGGCTGTGAAAAGTATGAATTGCTACTTTGTGGGCTTCTCTACCTATCATACCTATAAGCCTTTCACGCATATTGTTGGCTGCCGACTCAGTAAATGTAAGGCAAAGTATAGAGCTAGGTAAAGCATCGGTATTTTTAAGAATATTTGCCACTCGCATGCTTAGAAGCTGGGTTTTACCGCTACCGGGGCCTGCAATAACTAAGACAGGTCCTTCAATGGTATCCACAGCCTCTTTTTGTTCAGGATTTAGTTTGTTGTAGTTTTCTAAAAACTTATCATCAATCATTTGGCAGAGTCTAAAAAGAATGTTTTTTTATGGCAAGGCAGAGAGAAAAATTAATTTCAAAATCTTGTGTTTAATGTTCTATTCAACCTATTAAGTTTTTAAACAGATACAATTCCCCATCTTCAAAGTCTCTTTTTCTATAATATTCTCTAGTTCCGATAGCTGAAATTACTGCCAATTTTTGAAATCCTAAATTTTTACTAATATCTGTTGCCCAGTTAATTAGTTCGGTACCTAAACCAAGATGTTGGGCTTTTTGACCTCCTTTTTCACCAATTTCAGCTGTTTTGCCGTAGATGTGTATTTCTCTAATCATTGCGGCATTATCCAGCTCTGAGATAAATGGGTGCTTGAAAGTTGAATTTTCTCGTCCGTCCAATATTATATCACTTAATTTGCTAGTTTCACTGATTATTTTTTCTTCTAATTTCAAAGCAGGTAGCTCAAGTCGTAAAAATCCTGCAATTTTGTTTTCTTTGGTTACAAACTGTAAAAATACTTCAGTCCCGATACTATTGTGATATACTTGAGTTTTAAGTCTTAGATCTGAGCGCGAAACTTCCTGATTACCAATCTCTCTTGATCTTATATCATTTCTTTCAATATTTCTTTTATCCATTTCGTTTTCAGCTATTTGCCTGAAGTTTGTAATCTTATTTCCGGTAACAATATCAGTACCGGGTATATCTCTAATGATTCTAGTGAGTCTGCAATACTCGGGAGTATCTTTAATTACGTTTACAACTACTTCTAAAAGTTCTTCATGAGAATACGGTTTCCATAGTCCTTTGTTATAGTAATCCATGAGCTCGGCCGTGTCAATTAGAGAACAAGGATAAACCTTTAATTCATCAGGCCTAAAATCAGGATCGCTAAACATCATTTGATAATCTTTTATATCTTCTTGAGGGTTGGAACCGTATAAATTGGCCATCCAATGAGCGTGAATTTTAAAGCCTGCATATCTTAAAAGTTCAACTGCTTTTCGAGTTGCTGCAACATCATGGCCTCTGTGATTTAGTTTTAGAACTTCGTCGTTTAAAATTTGAAAGCCAATCTGTGTTTTAGTGCAGCCAAGTTTGCGAATTCTAATTACTTCTTCAGGCGAAATATTATCGGGTCGAGTTTCAATTACTAGTCCTACGCATCTGACTTTGCCAATCTCATTACGCTTATGTTCAAAAAAAAGCTCTTCCCAGGTTGAAATTTCTTCTTGGGTTTTTTGCTTGTCGGCTAGATTCTTTTTAGCAATTATTTGATTGTAGCTTTGATTAGAATGTACATCTGAATTTTTTGTGATAGGATTGGAAGTATTGCGTATTGTGTCGTGGTTTTTATCTTGCTCCCTGTGGTTGATTTTGGCTAATTTAGAATTTAATGCCCAAAAATCTAATTCCTGACCTTCTCCAAAATCGTTCATGGCTTCAAAACATCTTTTGATAAACCAAATTTGATATGGTTCAGGATAATATGACCAAGTACCTCCCAGTATTATTATCTCAATTTTATCTGTGTTGTGGCCTATATTTTGCAGGGCTTTTAGACGATCAAATGTTTGTAAATATGGATCAAAAGCATTTCTTTCAGCTCTCTGAGCGCCTGGTTCATCACTTAAGTAACTTTTCGGCATTCGAATATCATTTGGACAAAAAATACATTTACCGGGGCAGGGGAAAGGTTTGGTAAGTATTGTAACCGGAGTGACTCCTGAAGCTGTCCTTATAGGCTTCATTTGGATTTTCTTCAGTAAATCGGGATCACTGGGCAAGTTAGGGTGATTTTCGGCCAGTAGCGCTTTATAGGCCGTAACAAGGTTGTTCTTGGAAAATATTTTATTGCCATCTTTCGGAAATTGTGCTAAGATACTAGATAATTTATTAGGTGTACAATTTTTTGTATTAGCTATTTTTTGCAAGATGGATAGTAACTGAGGTTCGTATTTTTTATAATCAAAGTTGTAAGTTTTTTGAAGCATTATGAAAGAAGGATTAGGATTTGGTGTTAAAAATTTAGGATCTCGTATTAGCACTGATACGAAAAAGCAAGATCTAAAACCTGTTTACGGTCAAGAAAGAATGCACCAAAAGAATAACCATCCTATTAATTTAGTTAAACAATTAACAAAAAAAGAAGAAATATCTAGAAAAACTGAGGAGTTCTCAAATTTATATAATGAATTATTTTCCAAAATTATTACTGTAAATGGTGAGTATAAAAATGTTGAAGAAGTTATTTCAAATAAGCTATCTGAAATAGCGGTTGATCTTGATGAAACATGGGTTGTTCTGAAAAATAGTCAACTAATTAGTTTGCATATTGATATTTTAAATCATATTAAAAAAAAGGAAAGACTAAAAAATGAATATGTAGCTTTTGTTAACAACTTTTTTTATTTCAGTACTGGGATTTCGGTTACAAAAGAGTCTTCAGTTAAAGATTGTGAATTTAGTAGCTTATATATTAAAGTATTTGTACTTGTTAGTGTACTGTATAATATAATTGATTATAAAGAGTTTACGAGTCATTCGCTATCAAAACTCAGTTTCTTAAAAAATGCGGACGACAAAAGTAAACTTTTCAATATAGTGGACTATCTCTACAGGTTATTTTATCTTATAAATGAAGTTAGCAAACTAGCCACTCACCAGTCTTTTAAAAAATCTGTTTTGCACGAAACAGCAAGGGGGTTTGCTAAAGCTAAGCAAGTTTATCTAACAATGTCAAGCCCCCGAAAAACTAGACACTTAATTCTAAACTTTTAAACTGATTTTCTTGATCTTTTTTAAACTGATTTTGTACTTGACTTAGCTCCTCATATTTCCTCCTAAAATTAGCAGGTATTTCTCTAATTGAAGTATGAATCCTTTTATTGTTGTAATAGTAAATCTGCTTGTAAATAGCTTCACCTGCAAGTTCCACAGATTTGAATCTGTTTAATCTACCCAGTTCAAATTTAAATTTACCGTAAAAACTCTCCTGATACCCGTTTTCCCAAGGACTGGCTTTTTTAGATAATGAAATACCAATACCTAGATCGTTTAACAATTCCTGATAATCATACGAGGTATATTCACTACCCTGATCAGAGTGAAATATGCTAGGTGCTCCAAATCTTTTAATCGCCATACCCAAAGCTTTTGTCACTAAAGCAGTATTATGCCTGTTACTAATTTCAAACCCTACAACTTCTTTAGAAAAAGTATCAATAACTGTAGCTAAGTAAAGAAATGAGTTGTTGTAGCTAAGATATGTAAAATCAGCTGACCATGCTTGATTAGGTTTTGTTAACTGTTTTTCTGTAATAATTGGTTTAAGCAGATTTGGTATTTCTAATTCAACCCTACCTAAATCACACTTTTTAACTAAATATTTTGGCTTCCTGTAATGTGGATAGATACTAAATTTCCTCATAATCCGTCTTGCCCTATTATTACTCCACTTAAAGTAAATAGCTACCCTACGGTAGCCATAACAAGGATTGTCCTCAAGTAACGATAATATTTCTTGTTTATGATGATTATCTGACAGATTTCGTTTAGAAGTCAGATAAAGTGATGTTCTATTGAGCTTAAGAATATTAGCCAGTAGCGATTTGTTTGTACTTGGATACTCAATTAAGCAGACTCTAGCCAGTTTTAACCTTTCAGATTTAGGCAGTTTGTTGATTTCAAAACAGTTTATCTTTTTTTTTATTCAGCTTATCAACATCAATTGTAAGTCTACCTATTAAATCAATTAATTGTTGTTTTTCTCTTTTCAGTCTTGCTACTTCTAGAGTTAAGTTTTGTTGATGACCTGATTCTAGCATCTTGTTTTTAGTCCAACCATATACTGTTTTTTCGTTTAATCCGTTCTCACGACATATTTCTACAATACTTTTACCTGATGTTTTAATTTGCTCAAGGATTTGATCTTTGAGTTCTTGAGGGAAACGCCTGCCTTTCATAACATAAATTATGTAACTGTTTTAAAATGTAACTGTTTTAAATCATTTCTGAATAGTTCAGAAACTTATGTCTAGTTTAGCAGATGCGGGTCACAAGCTTGAGAGTGAAATTAGAAGAAACTAAACCAAAAGCGGGAGTTGTTGATACAATCATTAAAAATGTGAGTGAAACCCTAAATTCTAATCCTGAAATTATTTTAAATACTGGCAATCAAGGTTTGGATCTTAATTTACTAATTCAAAACTTAACCAATTTATCTAAACTAGTCGTAGACATAAAGCATAATCTGTATGACAATTATAGCAAAGAATTTATAAATCAGGTCCAATTAGGGAGCTTTATCAATACGGTTGTAAATGTGTTTGGTATACAAAAAGTTGATATATTAAAAACTATTTTGCAAAATGATAATAGTGATAAAATCAATAATATTTTGTACGGACTAATGAAAAAAAGCTTAAAGCTTATTTCTGCAGAATATGTAGCTAATAATAGAGTTTCTATCTTTGGCTTGCTGGAAGTTTTTAGAAAAAAAATATTAATCTTTAATGAGAAAAAGATATCTGAGTCTTTAATTTTATTCACTGAAGATATTAGTTCTGAATTGGTTGAAAAATATTTTAGTTCAAAAGCTCAGCCAAATATTAATATTAACGTACACAATGCAATTGCTATTCAAGAAAGTGTAGGTTATGATGAGTATCCTAAAGATTTTGTTGATCTGATTTTTTTAGAGATTGGTAAGATAGTTAAAATTAGAAAAGATATAAAACAGGATGAGTTTGCATTATCAATAAACAGATTAACTAATCTAAGGCAGAAATTTTTAGATTCAGCGCAAATCTATATTGACAATATAATCTCAAAACAAGTGGAAATATTATTTTCAGGTTTTGCTAAAGTTGAGGTTAATATTGAAAAAATGGTTACAGAATTCTCTAAATTTGCAATATTAAATGGTAATCCTAACTTTTTAGAGTTAATTAGCCAGGCTGAAACCAAGGATGAGTTGTATGAGTTACTTTTAGAATTTCAGAAGCAAAGTGGATATTTTTTGTTAAAATTACAAAATGATGTATTGCAACTGACTTTAATTGGTGATACCTTAATTAATGAGTTGTTGAAAATAAGTGAAAGACAACCTATACAATTGCAAAAAAATACTGAAATTGGTGATAAAAATAAAATTGACAAAATGAATTTTGGAACTAATTTACTTGCCGATTTTAGCATGAAAAGTGAAAAAAATACAAAATTTGTAATTGGTAATATAACTACTACTTCAAGTACTGTTAATCTATTTAATAAAGGTAATACAGCGGTTAGAAGAAATTGGAAATTATTTGCTGATATTGTAAGTAAATCTAATAATATCAAACATTTTATTTTGATGATGCAAAGTCAAGAAAATAAAAAATTCGATTTTAAATATCTAGAATCTGACAAATGTCATCAAATTAGACTAAGCCTCTCTTGTAGGGCTCAAATATTACTTGATGAAGCTCGTAATACAATTACACTTGATTATTTTGGAAAACATAAATAAGTTAAATAAGTTTTTTAACTAGTAATGATTTTATAACTTAATTGTTTTTAGAACAAAGTAAAAAAATAGTTGGGATATTTGCATAAAATACATACTAAAACTAAATCTTTACCGAATTATTTTCCTACAATGACCAAAGATACCGTAAATCAATTAAACAATCTGAACAACGATTTTTATGAGACCATAGGGAAATACTTTAATCATACTCGAAATTATGTTTGGGAAGGGTGGATTAACCTAATAGATCCAGTAAAAAATATTACAGACAGGCCAAATGTATTGGAGTTAGGTTGTGGAAATGGCAGGTTTCTAGAATTTTTATTAAATAGTGATATTACTCCAAATTACTTTCTCGGACTGGATGCTTCCAAATTTTTACTAGAGAGAGCTACAGAAAGGCAAAATATACTGGACTTTAAACAAGCTGAATTTCTACAGTCTGACCTTATACTTGAAAATTGGTCTCAACTAGCTAAATCAAAACTGATTGGTGATAGCAAAAAATATGATTTAATTTGCTTTTTTGGTTTAATGCATCACATTCCAGGCGATGAGAATAGACTCAGTATAATTAAAAAATCTGCGGAACTTTTATCTCCAAATGGACTATTGATTTTTACCACCTGGCAATATTTAGATGTGCCTAGATTGAAGCGCAGAATTATTTCTAAAACCTCAAGTATACTCAATGATTTAATGAGTAAATATGTTATAGATATAAATGAATTGGCTGAAAATGACAATATTTTGGATTGGCAAAAAGGACTTATTGCATACAGGTTTTCTCATTATTATACGAAGTCAGAAATAGAAAATTTGTGTAATTTATCTGGGTTGGATATATTGGAGAATTTTGAAGCAGACGGTAAAGAAGGAAATGTAAATAGATATTTTATAACAAAATTGAAAGCTGATGGCGTTGACAAAACTAACTGAAATTGCATAATGTAAATCAATTAAATAATTAACCATGAAGTTTACCAATAGCTACATTACAGAGTTTCTGTCTGAATTGAATTTAGTTTTGACTCAAGAAGATTATGGAAACAAACTTTATGACTTAATTACACCAGTAAAAAGCTTATTACAAAAAGAAGATGAAATTTTGAGTTTTTCTTTGGCAAAATACTCCGGAGCCAATGCTAGATTAGCCTTCTTTTGTGAATGGTACTATTTTACATTTAAATTAACTACGAATACTGAGATATTATCCAGAGAAACCTATTCACATCTTGCCAAAAAACTTAAAGACAAATGGAAAAATAATAGCGATTTTACGAATATTTTATACAAAAATTCACAGGAAGTTTTTTTACCAATGCAAATAGCATTTTTGCACAGCAAATCTCAAGAATTTATTGATGAATTAATTTTAAAACATACTTTTCTTAAAAAATATTTAAACGGTTCCTTTTTGAGTCAATTTACTTCAGGGGAATTACAAATGTACAAAAGATTTATTTCAGATGAATTAAATTTAAACCAATATATTGATTTGCAAGCATATCGAAGTAGTTTTCTAGCCATTTGTTTACCTTGTTTACTTGGTTTTGTGTACAATTTTAACCAGCAAGAAAGTGTGATAAATCCAAAAGGGATCAAGTGGAATTTAGTAGAGGATATATTCAAACAAATTGCTGCCTTACATCAGACCGCACAAGATAAGGAATTTTACCGAGTAGTGTATGAGATAAGCCTTTCAGAAGGTGAAGAGAAAGATTGGTTTGAGTATGATAAGCAAAAACAGTATCAAATTAGTAGTACAAACGCAGCAACAATTGATGTAGTACAAATGGTCCGCGAGAAAATATATCAAAAACTGAAGAATGATTTGGATTATTTGGTTTTTCCTGACAAGTACAAGCTCATGATGCAGGATTTGGCTGACTGGTCTTTCAATCTAAACAATAGCACTGTTTAAACTTTTTTATGTATGGCAGAACCCAATATTGATATTTCAGCTTTTAAAAATCCTGATGGAACAAATTATAGGTTAGGGGAAAAACTGAACCTTGGGTCGGTAAAAGCCTTTTTAATTGAGAAAAACTATAATGTAATAAGCTTGAATCAAGAGGGCAGGTATATATTTGGAAGGCTTCAACAACAAAACCAAAGCAAAGATTATTTCTTCAAATTAGCTACAACAGAGGGTTTAAATCAGAGATTAAAGAATGAGATATCTTGGACGACAAATATTTACAATCAAATTCAAAATCAAAAAATCAATTTTTTTAAAGTGCCACAAATTTTGGAAACTGGGAAAATAGATAAATATAACTACTATTTAGCTGAATTTATTGATTATCCTCTGCTTGCAGAAAAACGGACTTTTACTCATAAACCGGAACCAAAAGATATCCAAAAATTTATCTCCAAAATCATTCAGACAAATAGATTTATAGATCAGCTTCCAAAATTTGAATTATTTCTCGATATGGGTGTTAAGCCCGATACAGCTAAAAGATCGGAAGAATTTTATACTAAAAATAGTAGTTGGTACGATACTAGAGTCAAAGCAAAATACAATTTAGATAATGTGTTAGAAGAGGTCAAAAATTTTAGTACCAACTTGGAATTTGGTTTAAATCATGGCGATCTAGTACCGTGGAACATACTAGCTAAAGACGGTGAGCTTATAGTGCTTGATGGTGAGCATGCTTCTTTTTACAAGCCAAAATATTATGATGTAGTATATATGTATCATAGATTGTATACAAGCTTAGAATTACCGGAATTAGCCAAAGACTATATTAATCAATATAGAATTTCTCTTGCCGGCGACAAAGTAAATGATTTTGATGATAAATTTAGAACAATTATTGCAGGACGCATTATTGGAGGTTTATGGGATGCTATCAATGACAAAATTGAAAATTTAGAATTTCACGAGCTTCTACTAAAAGATTTTCATACAGTAGAATTATACTAATTTTAGTATTTTATAACGTATACTTTCCTATAATCAACCCAAATACTATATACATGTAAATCACCTCAGCTTGACATTATATGGATGTTTTGTATACTTAGGCTAGTTGTTTTGTAATATAAACACGCTACAAAAATAAATTGATCACAAAAACAATTTTAATTTAATATTAAACTACAGCCTATCCGAGCAAAAGCGATTTTAAGTAGTTAATGTTTATTTTGTATTAAGCCTTTTTACACTAAAAGGTTCGGATTTTTGTCCCCAAATCTAACAAAGATGTATATGAAAAAGTTATTCAATAATAAAAAAGATATAATAGTATTTAGCCATATCAAATGGGAATCACTTAAAAAAAGACCACAATTAGTAATCTCAAAATTAGCAAAAAGTAGAAAAGTTTTGTTTGTTGAAGAGCCAATTGAATTTGCTCCTGCAGAAGAAAAAACAGTACAAATAAAAAAAATAAACCGAAATATTTGTGTAATGCAACCAAAAATTGCTCAGGAAAATATAAATTCTCAACTACCAAATTTAATCAAACAACATTTAAAAAAACAAACTTTGGAATCTGATCCAATACTTTGGTTTTACTCACCAATTTTTGAGGGGGTCACAAATCAAATAGACAATAGCATGGTTATTTATGATTGTATGCAAGATTTTTCTACAAATGAAGAAATTGCTCACCTAGAAAAACGATTGCTGAATAAAGCTGATGTTGTTCTGACGGATAGTGAAGGGTTGTATGAAATCAAAAAAACACAAAACCACAATACCCACTATATACCTACATGGGTTGATAGATATCACTATGAACAAGCTTTTGAAAGATCTACCAAGATTCCTGGAGACATAGCTGCTATCAAGCCTATGATCATGGGATATGTAGGTACTATTGATAGCCGTATAGACTTTGATCTACTCAAAAAAATCGCAACAAGAGCTCCACAAATCTCTTTTGTTATGATTGGTCCAGTACAAGGTATCAATACTCGTAAAATTCCTAAATTGCCAAATATACACTTTTTAGGCGAAAAAACCTATGAAGAATTACCTGGATATTTAAAAGCGATTGATATTGCTCTTATACCATTTTTAAATAATGAAGAAACTCAAAATATACGGCCTTTAAAGACTCTTGAATACTTAGCTGCAAGAAAAAGAGTTATTTCCACAAAAGTGAAGCAAATTACTGAAGAATGTGGACAAATTGTTTCATTTATATCAGATGAAAATGAATTTGTAGATACGGTAAATAAGTATATTCACGAAGGATTTGGACCAAAGGTACATAGAGAGTTTTTACAAGACAGGTATATAAGATCAAGCTCTTGGGACAAAATAAGTGCTCAAATTGAGAACCTCATCAATACAGTACTTGATAAACAAGTGCAAGATGCAAAAGATCAGTACAAAGCAGAGAAACAATATGGTTCTGTTGCTAAATTAGCCTAAACTATTAAATTTTCTCACTTATAATTGGTGTGTTAGCTCCTGATGCTGGCACACTTTTTTATCTGGTAATCTGGGCATGTACTTTATGATATTTTGTGAAGTTTCTTAAATCAGTATTTGAAGCTTTTAACGTTGAAATTGAGCTATACAGGCATACTTAAACACTTACAAGCACCCCCTGATTTCATGAATTCAGTCATTTCAACCTCCCATACCGTATAACCTAAGTTTTTAAGTAGTTTGTTTGTCTCAAAGCAATTAGCCGGGATTATTATATTTTTATCTAAAACTAATGAATTACAAGCAAATTTAATTGCCTCTTCTTCAGGTACTTCAAATAATTCAATATGTTTTTTAGCAAGCTGTATAGAGTTTTGGCTAATTGCTCCTGGAAAATACAGGGCTTGGTTTTCATTTAAAGGACAAAAACAAGTATCTAAATGATAAAACCTAGAGTCAATAAGCTCCATAAGTATCATTTCAAAAGGTAGCCTATCAAGGCTTAATTTTTGCCTTAGACTAATTTCAATTTCTACAAAACTTTCTTTTTGACTTCGAAAACCATAGCCGCAAAATACTTTCTTATCTCCAGACCACAAATTATCTCCATGTCCCTCAAATTTGAATTTATCATCAATATCTAGGATTTCATATCCATTTTCTTTAAACCATTTACTAAAATAGATCCGTTCTCCCTGTCTCTCAGGGTAATAAAAGTTCGAAGGTATAAATATATTTTGATGTAAAAATCCGGCATCAATAAATACTAAATCGGGTAATTTTGGCTGCGGAGTGATTAGTTTAATATCTACACCCAAGCTTTTAATAGTGTTGTGAAGATTTTGCCATTGCTTTTGAGCTAAATTTGTTTCGGGTTGAACTTCTAAATGCATCCAAGGATTAATGGAGTATTCTATATCAAAATATTCTGGTGGGCACATCAAAATTGTCTGGTTATTTTGCATAATGGAGTACTTAAAGTTTTTTTCACATGTGTCAAGAAGCTTAATTTTGTGCTGATTTCCTTGATCTTAGAGACCGAATGAAAAATAATCCCTTGCCAAAAACGAAAAAATAATTCTATATAGTTGTTATATTATAGTATCGGTTGTTATTTCTAATAAAATTGAATGAAGCCATATTGTAATTTTACTTATTTTTGCTTATGGCTAACACAACTAAACTTTTTGTCCACGTTTTCAAACCTGAAATGACAAAAGAAGAACGAATCGACCTTGTTATCAGCGCTTTCAGCGAATATGGCGATATTACTGAAGATAACATTTCTTTAATCACTGACCGTGAACACGGCGGCTACACAAACTATTGTTTTGTAGAAATTGACGCTGACGCTGCGAAAGATGTCGTTAATAACCTAAACGAAACTGAAGCTTCTAACGGTTTAAACTGGTCTATTTCAGTAGCTAAACCAAAGACTGAGAGATCTGACAGATCTAGTGGTGGTTACAATGGCGGTTACCGTCAAAACCAAAATAAAAATTGGTAGTTTCAAAACTTATCAAAACAGATTTATAGTCCTTTCGGGGGCTATTTTTCTTGTCCGGATATTGTAGGAAGTGAAAATTACGATAAAATAAAAAGTAATATAATTAAATTGTGTCCGTATAATCAAGTAGTAATCTGATCTAAAGTTGACATTATGATAAATTAAGCTTAGTCTAGACACAGATTTAATCGGTTATGTTTGATTTTATTTGGGGTTTGGTTGTTGGATTATTTCAGGTAATTTTATTTGGGGGTTTCTTTATTTTCGGTATAAAATACTATGAATGGTACGATGATAGGTTGGTCGCCAAAAAAGGTGGCCAATGGGCTTCATCCCAAAAAATAGTTACTGTCGAGCTTATTGTCCCACCAAACACTCCGGTACCAATTTCTGAAATGGAGACATTTTTTACTGATGCTCATGTAATCAGCGGTAATCGTAGTGCATCTGAAATCTATGCCTCAGGTGCCGGGTTTTTTAATATGACATTTGATTTGATTGGTCATGATGGTAAAGTGCAGATATATCTCACACTGGAGAAGGCTAGAATGGAGCTTGTTTTATCATTTTTGAATCATCATTATCCCGCAATTGAAGCACATGAATGCGAACATCCATTTAAAAAATGGCCTCAAGAATGGTGGATGGAAGACGGTGTGTTTGGGTTAAAGACACTTAGAGGAGCGGATTTTGTACCTTTAAAAAGTGATTTATTCCCATTGAAAAGTTGGAAAAAGTTTTATAATTCAAATGGAATACTGGTCAATGATCCGATGAACATGCTGTATAATACGCTAAAATCAATGCCAAGTGATGGTTATTTGATCATGCAATATATATTTCGTCCTCATCCGCAAGTACAGGTCAGTAGAACAAAAGGTTGGAATAGTGAATTACAAAAGCTGCGAAAAAATTTTCTAACCAATTCATTTGTAGATAAAACCAGTATGTCATTGCAGGCTTTGACAAAAGAGGAAGAGGAGATATTGCAAGGAGTTCAAGTCAAATTAAATAGTACCCAATATAGGGTGAAATTTAGGTGGATGGTTGCTTATGATAAGCAAAGTAAAACTGTTGATGACGGAAATGTCAGAAAAGGAATTGGAGCTTATTTACAAGAATTATCTACATCAATGCAGGGCCTAAAAGACTCAGGCGATACAAGTACCGAGAAAAAATATGATGGTGGAAAATTTGGACCGTTTGACGGAATGATGGGTAATTGGTTGAACAAAAAATATTGGGATGGGAGCGAAAAATATTATAGATTAAGAAGATTGTATTCAGCTGTAGTCGGGCAATCTTTAGATACAGGAGAGTCATCATCAAACTTTTTTCTTGATCCGGGTAGTTGTGCAAGCTTGTTTCATTTTCCTCAAGATAAAGAAGCGTACAATAATACTCAGACAACTCAAACTACTCAAAATGCTGACGGTAAGGTAGTTATTCAGCAATATCAACCTGCTTTTTATATCAGACAGCCGGATGGTACTCAAGTGCCGGTAATGAATGGTAGCGGGCAAGCTCTTCCGGGAAATTATGTAAGAGATCCAAATACCGGAGAAATTTTAAGTCTAGGTGCCTTGCCTGCAAGTAATCAAAATGAAGAATTGAAACATACTCCACCTGAGGATTTACCTACTTAATTCCGTTATATATTACAAATAGCTATTTTACAGAATCTAACTTGGGCTCTATAGGTTCAACTTTTGGAAACAAAATCGGAGATTTAATGATTCTATCTTCAGAAAAAATTTCGTAGATTTGAGCACCTGTTTTAGGTAAAAATAATGCTAATGTTCTTGAAATTTCTAGCATTGCTTTAGCAGATCTATTTAAAATCTCGCTTATCTTTTTTTCATTTTTATCTTTATTTTTTGCAAGTTCCCAAGGTTTCGTTTCTTCTAAATATTGGTTTATTTTGGTACTTTGAGCAAATAATGCCTGGAAAGCTTTTTCGGGAGCTAAATTCATCAAGTTTTGGTATACTAAATCCAAGTCTATCAAACCAGTGATCTCATAATTATCGACATCTACAAAGCCATTCAAATTCTTTTCTACTAAATTACTTATTCTTACAACTAAATTCCCCAAATTATCCGCTAAATTTGCATTGTATGATTCTCTGGCCCGCTCCCAATCAAAGCTGGTATCACCAACAGAGTTGCAATCATGTAGTACAAAATATCTCACTCCTTCAGTACCGAACTTTTCAACAAATTCATGAATTTCAAAACCATTACCCAAAGATTTGGCAAACTTTCTACCTAGACTATCTGTAATCATCCCGTGAATAACTATAGATTTGATCGGTGGAAGTTCTAACCCAAACAATATTGCAGGGTATATTATTAAGTGAAATTTAGAATTATCACGTCCAATTACTTGCAAATCTTGTGGCATTCTATTTTTCAGCTCTGACCAAACCCTTCCTTCAACCTCTTTTTTTTGGTCGCTATCTTTATCTTTCCACTCATCAAATAGTTCATCATCTACAATAGGCGTGAGGTAGCTAAGAAGGGCCTCAAACCATACATACATAACTTGGGAATCATCAGTCCAAACGGGTACCCCCCAATCGACTGACAATCTTTTACGATCTCGAGAAAAAGAAATATCTTCCAATTTTTCTACAAAGTTTTTCATTTCCACAACTACACTTTTATCGGGTACTTTAACCTCATCTAGATATTCAAAAATCCTGGTTTTAAATGCAGAGAGTTTAAAAAAGTAGTTTTCTTCATCGACTTCTTGAATTTCCAGGTTAGTATGAACTGGACATCTATTGTTTATCAGTTGGCTTGGAGAATAAAAATCCTCACAACCTTTACAGTATAAACCTTTGTAAATTTTTTTATAGATTAAACCCTTACTTTTAAGTTTTTCCCAAACTAAATTTGAAATCCAGTGGTGTTTTTCGGTTGATGTCTGTACAAATTGATCCGATATAATTTCTAACGAAGCATAAAAATCTTTAAATTCACTATACTTTTGATCTACAAAAGACTTCGGACTGATCCCAAGCTCTACAGCTTTATCTGCGATTTTAAAACTGTGCTCGTCTGTACCCATTGTAAAGTAAGTATTTCCGTCATATAGTCTGCCAAAAAAACGGTTAAATGTGTCAGCATAAATTGCATCAATTGCTGTACCAATGTGAGGATTTGCATTGGTGTATGGTCTGGAAGTAGTAATTAAGTACATTTAAACAAGGATTTTAATATTTAAATCAAACTCCCATAGAAATTTTTTGTCAAAATCTATTTAAAAATAAAAGTGTCTGTGCCGCTATATATAGTAGCTATAAATCAAGATTAAGCAGCCATATACTATATAGCTCTTTACAAAACTAAAATTATTTTGCTTAATAACACTTAAGTTTCTAAAAACTGGTTACATATATATGATAGCTCAACACATCCACACCTCGCACATGAGTAAGAAGGTATCAGCCTTGGCTGTATCTATAATTACTTTATTTTTAATGTTACTAAGCAATATAGGTGCTCATGCGGTTACTCCGGGCCCTGCATTTTCAAGATTTAGTTTTGGTTGTGCAGCTGAAGATTTTTACGCTTGTCCAAAAAATGCTGATACAGCCGTAGGTCCTTGGGTCCTCGGTCAGTGGCAAACTTATCATACTAATTGGCTTAACAATTTTAAAACTAACGAAAGTAAGAATACAATTCCCTATATACACACATATATTATTGCAGGATTAGCTCGAAGTGAATGGGGATTGCAGGATTGTAACGTTGGTAGCAACAACACACTTTGTCAGAAAGGTGCTGACTACATCCGAAATAGAAGTGATAAAATAAACCAGACTTATATTGATGTAGCTAAGAGTATTAAAACAAACTGGGGCACTTCCAGACCACTTTTGATGCATTTAGAGCCGGATTTTTATCAATATCATAACGATTCACAGCAACAAAACAAATTAAGTCTGCAAGAATCTTGGGACAGATTAAATCTAATTTCTCAAAGTATCAAAGGTATCTTACCTAATGCACATCTGGTTTTAGACATATCCCCATGGAATAGTGAATTGGCTACGTGGAGTAGGGGTTTTCAAGGTTTCAGTTATGGAGGTATGGTCGGAAAATCATTTCCTGCTGATGGTGTAAACGGTTCTAATACTATAGATGGCAAAACCTATAGACAGATGTACCAGCAAGTGAACCTACCATTGATAGTAGACACTGCCTATGGAGCTGGAGGAGGCTTAACTTCATTTGATTGGTCTTGGACACCTAGACAAACTCTAACAGATAGATACTATGATGGCGTTGCAGCTATTATACAACCGGGCTATCAACATACTGATTACTACAGTGGTTTAATTAACGAGTTTAAATTAAATCCAATTAGGTAAAACAAAAGCAAATTCATTGATTATTTTGATAGAATATTTAAATCTTCCTGTTCAAATTATACTTTTTATGTATATTGAGCAGGATTTTTGCTAATTCAAAAAAAGTGTGTTATAATTAATGTATTACTGAAACTTATAAGTATCTACTTGTTAAATATTTGATTCAAAACTCTATAAATAATTCAAAATTAAGTTGAAATAAAAATTAAGAGTTTGTTTGACAAGGCACAAAAAACATGCTATGAGAAGTAATTAGAAGTTAAATATTTTTTTAAAAGATAACAAAAAATACCATTATGAATAAGCAAGAGATTTTAGATATTAATGAGGTCAATAATCAAGCAATGTTGTTTAATGGTATCGCAACCACTACTAGTGCTTATTTAGGAGGTAGTTTTAATCACACTATGGAAGGTAGCAACACTTTGCAACAACCAAAACCTCAAGTAGAACAAATATCAAATCCTCACAAGTCAAGATTAGATCAGTTAAAAATAAAAAAGGATATTGTAAATCCAGCTGTAGAATCTGTAAAGCCTGCCAGTGTACAAGAACAATTGCCTGTACCACAGGAAAAACCTGCTATTTCCACTCATGAAAAATTGAAACCAGGATTTAATAATATAGCACCTTACAACTCTCAAAAATTAGAAAAAAAAGTATCCCAAGAAGAAGAACAAAATACAACTGAAATTATGGTTAATTCCATTGAATATTATATAAAAAATCATAATAAGCCTGGTACAGTAGGTACATTAGAAAAAATCTTTAATTCAGGGTTGAAATAATATTCAAAATAACATCTAACCAGCTTTTTTTCTTTGGACCAAGCCTGTTAGTAAGATAATTACAAGTAGTGCTAAAAATTGTAAACCAACTACGTATGCCTTGTATTGCGTAGGTAAAAGCAATCCGGTATGTGCAGTGATCAATAAAATCCCTGAAGTAATTACTAAAACCTGGATTTTGTTTAACCCTAAATCAATCAACCTGTGATGCCAGTGTGTTCTATCCGCTTTAAATAGCGGTTTTTTGTTTGCGAACCTCAAAATAATTACAAGCGCGGTATCTAAAATAAACCATCCAATCACAGTTGCGGAGGTGGCTACTTTTGCTCCGGATAAAATAGACAAAACACCAATAACAAACCCAACAATTTCTGATCCACTCTCTCCTAAATACAACTTAGCATCAGGAAAATTGAATACTAAAAAGCTAATTATTCCACAAATCCAAATTAAGGCGAAAAGAAATATTAAAGGCTGGTTTACATTATCAAATAAGCTAATGCTTGCAATACTCAATAAACTGATCATTCCGATGCTGCCTACAAGTCCATCGTGACCATCTAAAAATTTTGTAGCTGCAATACAACCAATCAACCAAATATACGCTAAAATTTGGGGTAAAAAGCCAATAGTGGGCAAAATCAAGTTAAAGGGATATGAAAAGGCTTCAATTTTCAGCCCTCCTCCGACTACAGCTATAAATACACCAATATTGATATATAAAAAAAGCCATTTACTAGATAATGCAAATTTATCATCAATTATTCCACCAACTAATAAAATAACTATTGCAAATAGTATCCAAAATAAATGAAAAGTGTAGTACAAATTTTGATTTAATAAATTGAAAGCATCGAAAATGTTATATTTGTTCATTAGCCATAAAACTGACATTAACACAATTGATACTAAAGTAAAACCGACTCCTCCCAAAAAAGGTACAGGCTCTTTTTGCTTTTTATCAGGCCTAACTGCGGGATCATCTAAAATCTTGTATTTTATTGCAAGCTTTGCTGATATCCAAGTTGCAGCCAATCCCAAAATTAGACTAATGCTTGAAAAAACTATACTGTATTGAATTAATTGTGTAGAAATATGAAGAGTAGTTTATTAGTTTTTAAGCTAGTTTTTCTTACTGAAATTGTCAATTTTGACCTTTATTAAAAAATTACGTATAATTATTATATATTCATATGTTTTCTTGGAAATTTGCCACAAAGGCTTTTGTTTTTGTAATGTTGCTATTTAGCTTTTTCAGCTTAGCACAAGTTGATGTGGTGAAGACCTATGCAGCAGATATATATGCCCCTGAGAACTGTAAGCAAAAGGAAATAAAGTTTACCAATATTTTTGTAATTTCAGCAAACTATCCAATCATTAAAAAGGAATGTTCAATTGATGATAGTGGTAACCCTAGACCTTTATCTCCCTCCCTTCTTGGTGATGTTATGTTAAGAGCTTATGCATTTTTACTTAGTTTAGCCTTCACTATAGCTTTGCCGAGTTTTGTGGCCATAGGTTTTTTCTGGATTTATAGTGGTATAGATGAATCTCAGGCAGCTTTTGCCAAAAAATGGCTTCAAAAATTTGGTGTAGGATTAGTACTTTTAATGTTTGCTTGGGTAGTACCTATAACCATAGCTGCTGTTTTCAAATTTCCACTTGAACAAACTAATTTAGATAATTTTTTTAGCTTCTAATGACTAATATTTTTAAAAAATACTTTGCTTTTTTATTGTTTGCTCTACCATTAATGCTGCTAGGGCTAGGGATTTTTAGCAATATACATGTCTCGGCTCAGGGGTTGGAAGCATTTAAAATAGTTAGCATAGGAGAGCTGGATGGAGTAGCACCAGCTGATACCCTTGGCGATTTACTTGTACTAATTAGAAATTTTTTAAAGTCTCTAGCTATTCCTTTTGCAATTTTAGTGATGACTTGGGGAGGATTCCAGTATTTTTTTAGTGGAATAAGCGAAAAACAAAAAAGTGGATTAAAAGCTATCGAGGCTTCTATCATAGGTTTAGTAATAATATTTTTGGCGGAGGGTCTTGTAGGTTCAAATGGTTTACTCTCTGAGATTTTTGGTGTAACCAACGGTAAGCTTGCCATCAATGAAAAGCCTATTAATGCTCTAATTTTAACTATTATAGGTATAATGCAAACTTTAGGTACTACGGTAGCTATCTTTGTAATTATATGGGGAGGGTATAAATATTTTTGGGGTGGAATAACTGAAAAAGGTGATGGGCTTAATTCAATCAAAAAAGGTGTAATTGGTCTAGCTATTATCAATATTGCGACAGCTTTGGTAAATTTTATAGTTAGCACTGTTACAGTAAGTTCTACAAACCCAAACGCGTTGCCTGATCAAATAGTAAAATCTTTGACGTCTTTAATTTTAAATGTAAATAGTGTACTCACTGGACTGGCAGTGACTGTGACTATTTTGGTGATCGTCTGGGGAGGTTACCAATATTTGTTTGGAGGATTTAACGGTAAATCTCAAGGCTTGAGTAATATTCAAAAGGGTGTTACGGGGCTAGTAGTAGTAATTTTAGCGAGTTTTATCGCCAATACAGTAGATAAACTGTTTAGTGGTATTAAAGGTGCCAATGATTTTAGTAAATTACCGGGTCAAGCAGGTAATATTTTGAGACCGATTTTAGAAAACGCAACTAATACTTTGTTGTTGATGGCGGCGCTTGTAGCCGTGCTTGTAATTATTTACGGAGGATATAAATATTACTTTTCAGCGATACCAGGTCAAAAAAATGGTTTGGATACTATCAGGAGTGGTATTATTGGCCTAATAGTAGTTATTATAGCAAAGCCTGTGGTTACACTAATTCAAGTTACTTTAAATGCTACAGATCCAAATAATATCCAACCCAATACTTTACAGTTTAATACACAAGGTATTGTTTTTGTAATTAAAGCAGTGATAATTAATTTGTTAATACCGGTATCTTCAGTTGTGGCTGTGTTCTTTTTAGTAATCGGCGGATATTATTGGCTTACTTCAAATGGCAGTACAGAGCAAATCAAAAAAGGAAAAGATGCTATTCAAAATGCAATAATAGGATTTATTATAATTTTGTTATCAATTACTATAGTTTCTTTAATTGTCTATCTTGTAAAACCGGAAGAATTAAATTCAGCATCCAATACAATACCGGTTACTACCACTACACCAAATACTACTACAACTACGACCACAACCACTACGACTAGTCCTAATCCTGCAAATCCTATTGTGATACCTGTGCCTAGACCTGCGCTGCCTTAATTTAACTAGAAAAAATAATATGCTGTTAGATAACCTTTTAAATTTACCTGATGACAAAAAAATTTTGATACTAGGCTTGGGTAAAGAAAATCTACAATTTTTAGATTGGTTATTTAATGTAGTAAATTTTTCTAAAAAGCAAGTTATTGTAGCTGATAAAAGACAAGTAAAGTTAAATTATGAGTTAGATCCTGAAAATTTAGTTTTTGGAGAAAATTATTTAAGCGTTTTAAAACAAGATGATGTCGAATATGTCTTTAAAGCCCCTGGAATATGGAGTCTTTTGCCTGAAATACAAGAGTTTAGAGAAAAAAAAGGTAAAACTAAAGTAAACTCAAGCTTAGTATTTTTCTTTGAAAGATTTAGAGAGCAAATTATTGCAGTAACGGGTACAAAAGGCAAAAGTACTACCTCAAGTTTAATAAATCACTTGCTTAATAATCTGGATAATTTAATTTCTTCTGAATATTGTGGCAACACAACAGGTATCTCACCATATAATTTTTGGACTTCATTAGAGCAAGCGGTTGAAAAAGACAAATTTTTTGTAGTAGAGACTTCTTCTTTCCAGCTTGAGGATTTGGGTTTTGCTGAAATTTCTCCTAAATACGCTGTAATAACTAACTATTACGTGGACCATTTGGATCAGCATCTAGATGCACCTGAATATTGGCATTCTAAAAATAATATTTTTTTATATCAACATGCTCAAGATTTGGTTGTGAGTACTGATCAGGTATTGGAATTTTCTTCTGATTTGAATAAGCAGGAGCCAAAAATAGTAGTTACGGCTGATATAGTAGAGAAAGTAAACACTTTAATTGAGCATAATTTAATAGGACAACACAACAAAATCAATCTGACTGAAGCTGTGGTTTTAACTGAAAGTGTAAGAAGAGGTGAAATTTGTCTTAATTCAGACCAACTAATTAAAAGTATTGGAGACCAGAAGGCCTTGTATTCCAAAGCTATGACTAGTTTTAATCCACTTGGCCACAGGCTCGAGCTTGTTCGCCGGGAAAAAGTATCTGCCAATGGAAATAATCTAACTATAAGTTTTTACGATGATGGATTTGCTACTGAACCTGATGCAGTAATTGCAGCTATCAACAGTTTGACTGAGAAAAGCAATCAGTATCTGTGGCTACAAGTGTCAGGGGTTGATAAAGGTGGGGACTTGGGTAATTTAGCAAAAAAAATTGTTGAGAAAAGAGAACAAGTTTACAAAATAAATTATTGCGGTGCAGTGGGATTAAATCTACAAAAAAAAATCAATAATCTGCTTGTAAATATAGATCAATCAGAATACAAATTATTAAATTTTAAGGATACCGTAAAAAATGAATTTTCAATTATAAACAAATCAATTCGAGAGTTTTTAGCTTCTGATTTAAGTAAAACACAAGATTTAGAATTAAATATAGTCTTATCACCTTGTGGCTCCTCTTTTGATGAATTTGAAAATTATATTGAGAGGTCCAATTGGTGGGTGTCAGAGGTACAAAAAGCTTCTATTGAGCACGTTAAGTAGGTAACGTTTACTTTTTTACTCAAACCTAAATATTAACTTAATAAAAACCTATTTTCCACGTAAAAATTGAAGATGTCCATTGAAAAATTGACTTAAACCGGAAACTCCCAATTTAAACTGTGCAACTCTGTCTACGCCAAACCCGAAAGCAAAACCTTGCCATTCATTGGGATCCAAATTCATGTTTGCAATTACATTAGGATGTACCAGGCCAGAGCCTCCTATCTCAATCCACTTGTTATACTTGCAGATTCGACAACCTTCTTGATGGCAAAAAGGGCATGAAATATCATACTCCATACTTGGGATAGTGTAGGGGAAGTAGCTGGGTCTAAAGCGAACAGTCAAAGTTTCATCGTTAAAAATCTCAGCAAATAAATTTTGCAAAATAGTTTTTAAATGAGAAATAGATACTCTGCGATCTACCACTAAGCACTCAATTTGATGAAACATGATATCGTGTGTAGCATCAATATTTTCGTTACGATATACCTGACCGGGGGAAATCATTCGAATTGGAGGTTTGTTTTCTAGTCCATATCTAATTTGCACACCTGAAGTATGAGTTCTCATGACGTAATTTTCATTTGAACTATCCTTTTCCTGCAAAAAAAACGTATCTTGCATGCTTCGTGCAGGGTGATAATCCGGCATATTTAATGTGGTAAAACAAAACTGCTGAGTTTCAACTAAAGGTCCGTCAGCAATATCAAACCCCATTTTTTGAAAAATTGATACAATTTCATTCATTACCTGATTAATTGGGTGCAAGCTACCTTCAGACGTTTTGTATTTTTCTGAATAAAAAGTAGGGTCAAATTCTATAAATTTATCCTGATTTTGCAAGTCCTGAATTTGCTGGATTTTTTCATCACAAGCAGACTGCAAAAGTTGCTTAAGTTTATTTAAGTCCGCTCCTAATAATCTTTTCTCCTCAGGAGAAGCAACCACTATCTTGTCTTTTATTTCTTTTATTTCTCCAGTATTTGAAATTTCATCTCGTTTTTGCAAGCAAGCATTGATGGTACTTAGCTCTTCAAAATAGATTCTATAATCAGACATATACTATGATCTATTCAGAAAAAACTGATTTGTGTCAATTTTGACAATTGCAATATAATAAGTCCAGATTTTACTATGTTAATCTTTTTTGGCCTTGGAAATAACGATTCTAAATATTTTCAGACTAAACATAATGCGGGTAGAATAGTACTTGAAAAAATTGCTGCCAAATCAGGGCTACTGAGCTTTGAAAAAAAACAAAATTTTGCTTTTACTAGTTTGAACATTACTTTGGAAAAAATCTATTTTTTATACCATTTAGGATATATGAATAATAGTGGTGAAGCTTTGGCTCAATTTTGCAACTTTTTTAAATTTGATCCTCAAGAATTAAGATTGGTTATTTTGCAAGATGATAGTGATCAAGTAGTTGGTGGCCTTAAGTTTATGCCTCATACAGGCAGTGCGGGACACCATGGAATAAATAGTATAAATAAATATTTACCAAATATAGTAAAAAATAATGCTCAAATTTGGAGAGCAAAAATTGGAATACGTCCGGAAAATAACAAGCTTAGAAGTGAGACCTTTGTATTGTCGGCACTTTCAACCCTGGAATTGGAACTTTATGATAATTTTGCCCAAAAGATATCTGGATTGTTGCCTGAATTTAGTGAATATAAATTTGAAATTATACAAAATAAATTAAACACGCGCTTGACATCAGTGAATTCATAGGTAATTGTTTGAGTAACATATCTATGTTTAAACATGCGATTTTTGAAGGTTTTAAATATATTATCAGATCCTTTTGGCTTTCGGCTACTGCTATTTCAGTTTTGACTGTAAGCTTGGGCTCCGTAGCTTTGATGTCCACTTTTTCCACTATTGTAGGTTACTCAGTAAGGCAATTAGACAATCAAATAGCAATTGTGGCTTATTTTAAAGAAAATATTGATACAAAGACAATAGAGGCAACAAAAAAGGATTTAGAGACTATTCCTGAAGTTAAGGAAACTCGATATGTAAATCGTACCCAAGCCCAAAAGAGACTACAAGAAGGTAGTACTGTAGCAGATAATTTAATTAAAAGTCTTCAAAAATCAAATATATCTTTTGCTCTGGAGTATTTAGAAGTTGTTCCAAAAAGCTCTGAAGATTATGCTAAAGTAGAGGCAACTGTGCGTGGTGAAAAATACAAAGATGTATTTGCTGAGATACAAGCAGTACCTAATCTAATAGAAAATTTACAAAAGATTTATTACTGGATTCGGATTATTGGAGTAGCTTTAGTTATTATCTTTGGCTCAATTTCAATTTTAGTAATGATTAATATTTTAAGAATAGCAGTGTATAGCTTCAAAGATGAGATTGAAATAATGCGCTTGGTTGGAGCGACAAATAATTATATTAGAGCACCTTTTATAATGGAGGGAATTTATTTTAATGTAATTGCTGCATTAGTTGTCATTAGTATTTTTATACCTTCATTAAGCATTTTATTACCCAAAATTCAATCCTGGATCGGCGCTTCAGTTGTAGCCAGTTCAGCAGCCCTTTTAAATCAAATATATTTTAGTTTAGGCTTGACTATACTTGTTGGTATAGTAATTGGGGCGGGTACAACCTATGTGGCAATTCACAGATACTTAAAATTATAATTTACATTATTTGATATATAGGGTATAATGTATTAGATGGCAGTCACATTAAATACTCAAGGCCTTGGAAGCAGTGCAGATCCTTCTATTATAGTATCGTCACAAAACAAACAATTTCGAATACAACGACTAAAAAAAGATTTGGATCGTAAATTTGTTGAAGATGACGTGCAAGCTAGAGCGAAGCTTTTAGGCTATCCCTATGTTGATTTGTACGGTTTCCCCATAGATACCTTTCACTTGACTATTTTACCTCAGTCTGACGTAGAGAAATATAAAATTGGAATTTTTGCTTTAAAAAATAAAGAAGTAATGTTGGTTACTTCAAACTTACACTATCCTGGACAAGAAGCTGTTTTAAATAGGCTTACAGAAATGGGTTATACTCATAAAATTTATTTGTGTTCTGAGTTTAGCCTGGAAAAACTTATAAGCACGTACAGATTTGTAATTGATGTAAAAAATGTTAAAGACGATATAGAGATTTCCAAAGAAAAATTTGAAAATAGCGATGTACAGATTACAAATTTACAGTCTCTACAGGATATAATCAACAAGTCCTCCGTATCTGATATTATAGAAGTTGTTTTGATAACTGCTCTAAATAATGACGCTTCAGATATCCACTTTGAGCCGGAAAAAGATGAATTTATCCTGAGGTTACGTTTGGACGGCGTATTACACACTTTTGCTCGTCTACCAAAAGAACTACACAAATCCATAGAAAATAGAATTAAATTAATTGCCGGGTTAAAATTGAATATTGATAATTTACCTCAAGAAGGCAGATTTAGCTTCAATGCAAAGGGAAAAAATTTGGATGTGCGTGTATCAATGCTTCCATCTAGTTACGGTTATTCCACAGTTATGCGACTTTTGGGTACTGGTGGAGTGGACCTCAAGCTTGATAATTTAGGCTTTGGTACTTATGCAATTGATTTAATAAACAATGCTATTGCAAAACCACAAGGGCTTATACTTGTGACCGGTCCTACGGGAAGTGGTAAAACTACTAGTTTATATACATTTTTAAACGCTTTAAATGATGGCGAAAATAAAATTATTACATTAGAAGATCCTGTTGAATATAAACTATCTGGTATTTCTCAAACACAGGTTGACTCGGAAGCGGGGTATACTTTCAGTTCTGGATTAAAATCAATCTTGAGACAAGATCCTGATGTGGTGATGGTAGGAGAAATCAGAGAAAAAGATACTGCCGATATTGCAATTCAAGCATCTTTGACTGGTCATAAAGTATTATCCACTTTACACACAAATGATGCCGCAGGAAGTGTAACTAGGTTATTGGAAATGGAAGTAAAAGGCTATCTGCTGGCTGATGCTTTGGAACTGATAATTGGTCAAAGACTTGTGCGAAAACTCTGTAATTATTGTAAAAAAGATGACTATCCTACTGATCAACAAAAAGCCACTATAGTACAGGAATTGCAAAAAATATCACCCAAAAGTGGTTTACAAATTCCTCACAATCTCAGCTTTCAAACAAGTACTGGATGTGAAAAATGTCATGGAGTAGGATACAAAGGTAGAATCGGATTATACGAAGTCATGAACATAACTGACAATCTTAAATTTTTATTATCAAATAAAACTCCCTCAGTTATAGATATACGTTTAACTGCCCAAAATAATGGGATGATCACAATGTTGCAAGATGGAATTTTAAAAGCCTTGGATGGTATTACGGATTTAAAAGAGATTTTTAAGAATATAATGTAGAATTGACATTAACTCATGTTTGTCTTTATCTGCAAATATGGATTTAACTATAGTGCAGCAAAGCATAGGTTATGTTTTTAATGATATTAGATTACTAAAACAATCTTTAGTACACAGATCATATTTAAACGAAAAAGACAAAGACGAAACAGTCACAGAACAAAATGAAAGACTTGAATTTTTGGGTGATGCGGTGCTGGAGTTGATTGTTACTGAGTACTTATATAAAAATTTTCAGGAAAGTGAAGGGTTTATGACAGCAGTAAGGGCTGCACTTGTAAATTATAAACTAATCGGGGAAGTAGGGAACACATTAGGTTTAGATCAAGAAATATTGTTAAGTAAAGGTGAGAAAGAAGAGTTGGGAAGAGCAAGACTTACCATTGTTGCAGATTGTGTTGAGGCTGTGTTAGGTGCAATGTATTTAGATGGAGGAATTGTACCTTGTGTCCGCTTTATAGAAGATAACATCCTAATTAAATTGGAAGAAATAATATTGAATCAAAGCTATAAAGATTTTAAAACCTTACTTCAGGAATTTACTCAAAAACACGTTCATCAAACTCCAAGATATGAAGTTATATCTACAGAAGGAAAAGACCATGAGAAGGTATTTACAATTGGCGTTTGGGTTGGGTCAGAACGCATGGCAATAGGGGAAGGTAGATCAAAACAAGATGCTGAAACTTCTGCAGCTACTATTGCTTTAAAAATAATGCAAGCAAAACTTACTCTTGAGCAGGAGCAGGTCTAATTTCAATAGTGTAAATTGCTGAATCTGAAGCTTTGTTTCTAGTTTGGTTTACTCTATCTGGTTCTATTGAATAGGCCTTAGCTTGATTTTTTTGTACATCAGATTCTCTAATCGTTGAGTCAATAATACTAATGAACCCTCCAAAAGCAAAACCACATATAAGTAGCCCAACTAAAAGTAGTCCAAAGCTGGCAAAAGATTTGTCACTATCTAGAAAATTTAAAATTTTTGAGAAGGCATCAGATTTTGTTGTTTTTCTTTTATGTGAAGTATGTTTATTTCCGGTATTTGGATGAAGCTTTTGTGGCATAATTTTTGTTTTCTGTTTTTGTTATAATCTAATTATACCTCACTTTTTGAAGTTTGTAAAATATATCTATAGCGGTCAGAGGCTATTTGAACTAGCATTACCTAAAAGCAGGGAATTCAAGTGTTATTTTTCTTACCAACTAATCACAATTTTACCTTTTTTATCATCTCCTTCTATCTTTATTTTGGCTTTTGGAAAGGATTTAGCTATATCATCAACCCTTTTTACAATTTCTTGGTTTAAATTATGCAAATTCTTTATATCTCGGTCTTTAAAAACTCTTTTGGGCTTATCAAGTAGTGCTATAATCTCCTTTACAGTTAAGTCTTTTTTAATAATCTCTTCTAGAATTTCAGCTTGTTTTTCTTCTGATAAACCAACTAAATGTCTTGCTTGACCTTCTCCAATTGCTTTACTAGACAATGCCTGCTGAACGGGTTTACTGAGGGTAAGTAGTCTCAAATAATTCTTGATATACTGTATTGAATTGCCGAGTGTTTTTGCTAATTGCTCTTCATCAATATTTTGAGTTTGCATTAGCATTTTGTATGTATTTGCTAGTTCAATTGCACTCAAGTCCTCTCTTTGTAAGTTTTCTAAAGCACTCAACATTGCTTGCTGCTGCTGGGTCAGGCTATTTGCTGGTCTTACAATTGCCATGATTTCCTTCCAGCCTAACAGCTTACACGCTCTCAGTCGTCTCTCACCGGCTACTAAAATATATTCTTTTTCATCTTTTTTGGCTGATTCTTTTACGACCACTAGAATTGGATGAATTAAACCGCTCTCCTTAATATTTTCGGCTAAATTCTGGATTTTTTCAAAATCAAAGCTGGTTCTTGTTTGAAATGGGCTCATTTGTACCTCTGAAATTGGTATGTAGGTAGCTAAAGATTGAGATAACCCGATATTTTCAGACTGATTCAATTCCAAAGCTTCCTCACCAAAATAATCTCCAAGTATATTTCCTAATGATTTTCCTAAAGGCATGTGTAAGTATTATAATCTAAATTGATTTTCAAACTGAAAATTGTCAATTTGTTATAAAATAATCCATGCTACTTTAGAGTCAAAATTTTCTCTATTTAAAAAATGAGCTATTTTTATTATAAATTAATGTCGCTTATATTCACTACATATAAGTAATTTTAGCGGTAGAGTCTATATATTTTGATCGTTCTTCAAGTCTATCCATTTCCTCTTTTGAAATAATATATGCCTGAATACTGGTTTCAACTGGATCAACTACTATATCTTTCGGGTCTTCGGGGTTTATCAATAAGTAAGTAATTGAAACCAAAATAAGTAATTTTTTAAGAATCTCTGAGTATTTTATAATGTCTTTTTGGACTATAGCTTCACTTCTATTAATCCCATTTTCTGTTGCTGACATAGGGCTAAATGCTTAGTTTATCGCATCCTGATTACCACTAAGCAAAATTTGTAGTAAAAAAGTGCTAGCCCAGACAATAGCATTAGTATTAACAAATGTCAAGAATAAATTTTCGAGATATTGACCTGAGTTTATGCTATTTAATGATTAAAGAATAAAACTAAATTTTCTTCGTAATTTGGATTAAAAATTGGCATAAAAATAAGGAGGTATTGAACCTCCTAAAATATGTTTTTATATTGAATTGTTTATTTTTAATTTTTTTGTTGGTGGACCTTGAGAGAATTGAACTCTCCACTCCTCCGTGCAAAGGAGATATTATACCGCTTAACTAAAGGCCCAATATAAAATTTTGATGGGTTGACCGACGGGACTTGAACCCGCGACATCTAGTTCCACAAACTAGAACTCTACCAACTGAGCTACGATCAACATTTAATTAACTTTAAAACTGTTAATTTATGCGAATCCCATAATTTATAAGTAAAACTAAATTTCCAAATAAATGTTGGTATACGAGAATATTATTAAGCTGATTTTTAGCTTTTGTCAATATTATTTTTTAGAAAAACCTGTTTACAATTTTTTACAATTAGTTTCAACTTAAATAAAATATGGCTAAAGTTACAAAGGTTTTGCCTAAAATTACCCCTCAGCTCGATGTTAGTACAAAAATAAGCATATCAATTGTTGCCTGTTTTGCGGCAAGTTTGCTTGCTTATTTATCTATTTTAAACTTGGCAGGTACACTTGGAGCTTTAATTGCATCTATTATGTATTTGATTGTGGGTAGGGCTGCAATAATATTGCCACTAGGATTTATAATTACCGGAATTATTTTAGTTAGGATACAAAAAAACCTAACATTAATCGGCGATGTAAATGCCCGTATGGCCTGGGGCTTTTTCCTAATATTTTCGGCTATCACGGGATTTTTAAGCATCTTTTTTGGTGTGAAAAGTCCTGGTACCATGGATAAGGGCGGAGGACTGCTAGGATATGTTCTTTATCCTTGGATACTTGGCTCTCTAGGGCCGTTAGGGGCAGGATTGATACTTTTTTGTATGGCCTTTATAGGCTTTTTCCTAGTTTCTCAATTGACTTTTGTACAGTTTATGGAAAAGCTGCAGCTTTCAGTAAAAAACCCTGATAAAATATGGGATTTGGTTCCGGATATATTTGAATTATGGAATGGAAAATCTGCATTAAATAATCCTAAAAGTGAAGAATACGTAAAGCATTTAAAAAGTCTTAATGATGCATCAAGGCTGAAAGATGCAAAAAGAAGTAGGGATGGTGATTTGTCAACACAAAATTCAGATATTGCAGATTTAAACGATGCTGCTAGGAAAGCCGTACAGTCAAATAAAAAAAGAGAAAAAATGGGTAACTGGAATTTACCTCCTTTCGAGATATTAAATACAGGAAAGACAAAAGTAGAGGCCGGGAATATTGAAGGAAATAAGGCTATTATTAAAGATACACTGTCTCACTTTGGCATTAGTGTCGAAATGGCAGATACTGTTACGGGTCCTACAGTCACGCAGTATACTTTTAAACCTGCTAATGGAGTAAAATTATCATCAATAGATTCCTTACAACGTGACTTGGCTTTAGCTTTAGCAGTAAATAATCTAAGACTTGAAGCTCCTGTAGCAGGTCAGAGCTTGGTTGGAGTTGAGATTCCGAATAAAGTAAAATCCCAAGTTAGATTAAGAGATATTTTACAGACGCAAGGTTTTGTAAATTTTGATGGAGAATTGCCTGTAGCCATTGGTAAAGATGTAGCAGGCCATAACCTAGTACAATCACTTGCTAAAATGCCTCATTTATTAGTTGCAGGAGCTACCGGTGCCGGTAAATCCGTTTGGATAAATGCGATGCTTCTAAGTCTGTTATATCGGTATTCGCCACAAGATTTACAATTAATCTTGGTGGATATGAAAAGGGTTGAGTTGAAATTGTATGAAGGAGTGCCTCATTTACTTTCCAATGTGATTACAGATGCTGAAAAAGCTATTAATGCTTTAAAGTGGACGGTACTTGAAATGGATAGGCGTTACAAATTGTTAGAAATTTACGGTAAAAGAAATATTAAAGATTATAATACTTTTGCTCAAGCAAGTACTGATGAAACTGTAGAATTACTTCCTTATATGGTATTTGTAATAGATGAGCTCGGAGATTTAATGATGCTCGCAAAGGCGGAAGTGGAGCCTATAATTGTACGTTTAACACAGATGTCTAGAGCAGTAGGCATACATATAGTTTTAGGTACTCAAAGACCTGACATACATGTGGTTACCGGTTTAATTAAAGCCAACATACCTTCGCGTATAGCTTTTGCAGTTGCTTCTCAGATTGATAGTAGAGTAATTCTCGATGTGGGTGGAGCTGAAAAATTGTTGGGGCAGGGAGATGGTTTGCTCATGTCGCCAAGTTCTATGCAGCCGGTACGTTTTCAAGGCCCTATTGTTGAAGAATCAGAAGTTCGTAAATGTGTACAATTTTTGAAAGATCAAGCCGAATCTAATCAGTTACACAGCAATCTTAATGATTTAGTAACGGAAGTACCAAAGGTTAAAATTAACGTTCCAGGGATGTCTAGCAGCTCAAATAGTGATGATGCGGCTGAAGATACCTTTGAAGAGGCGAAACGGCTTGTAATTCAATATCAGAAGGCTTCAACGAGCTTTTTACAACAGATGATGGGTGTAGGTTATCCAAAAGCTGCAAAAATTATCCAGCAATTGGAAGATTCCGGAATTGTTGGCCCTGCTAATGGAAGTAAATCTAGAGATGTGTATGCTTCTGCAGAGTAGTCGCTTAATGCTGTAAATATCAGATTATAATATAAAATTAGGCATTTTTAAAACATTTCTAGAATTCTTTTAAATGCAGTAATTAAGCCAATAAATGGCAGTCAACCAAAAAAATATTTGACACAAACTCATTTTTTTCTTATAAAATCAATACTTATATGGCTAAAATCACTAAATCGGACTTTATTCAAAAGTTTGCACAAGCAAATGGTTTAACCAACGCACAAGCTGAAAGGTTGGTAAATTCTTTTTTTGATGTTATCAAGAATGAATTAAAAGTTGGTAACGAAATTCAGTTTACCGGTATGCTAAGCATGTCAGTAGGTGACAGAAAAGCTAGAGAAGGAAAAAATCCTCAAACTGGTCAACCAATCAAAATCCCAGCTTCTAAAGTTGTGAAAATCAGAGTTGGTAAAAATTTGAAAGATATTGTTAAGTAGTTCTATTTAACTTTTTTACATTTTAGTCCGGGGCAACCCGGATTTTTTGCTATCTTGGATTTTAGAATCGGATCCATACCTTACTACCTTTTTATTTTATACTAGTCGTGATTTTAAAATTTAAATACTTGTATAAAAAGCTTAACATAAAAATAACCCCCAGATGGGGGTGTAGATAAGATTAGTTATCTAATTGTAACCTAAATTAGCTTAAGCTATGGCTGTTGGGTCAGCAGAGACATTACTAAGTAAATTATCAATCATATCTTCTTTTTCAGCTTCGTTGATTAATTCATGTGTGATCATAGTACCTGCGGGTGCAAGTAAGCTATCATTTTTTCTAATTAAGTTTACTGTAACGTATTTACCCAAAGCACCTTGAACTCTTTGGTCTTTCACTTTTGAACCAATTTTTTGAGTAAAACTTTGAATTGTAACTTTAGTTTTTTGAACTGCATCAGCCGCGGTATCTTTAACATTATTTGCAGTGCCTTTTATATCATGTGATTCTGCACTGGTTTTCAACTTATCGGTGCCAGTTTCCAATTTAGCACTTAAGTTATGTCCAGTCTCCTGCGCTTTTTCTTTCAATATCCCTAGGGAATCTTTGGTTTTTTCCATAGTTGTATTAAAAGTACCTTTAAGACCTTGGGACTCGGCCTGAGATGACATGTCAGCTTCAATATAGTTTTTTACAATTAAAGCATATTCACCGACAGTGATTATATCTGAAGTATTAACCAATTTTTTTCCACCTGTGGTATCTTTTAAAATACCCTGAGTTACTTCAAGTTGTAATACTTTTCCTGTATGCTCATCAAAATAAATGTCACTTATTTTACCAAGTTCAGTTCCTTCTTCAGTAATTACTCTGGATTGACTTAAGTAATTTTTATCTTGAGCTATGTTTGTAACTCTTTGAGGGGCCTCTGAAGCTTTTTTGATAAGATCACTGCTTTCAATTGTCACTGCATCTACACCAATAGCTTTGACATCTTGTATAAGAATTACTTTTGCTTCTGAAAACCAACCACCCTCATCAATAAGTAAAGCTGTTACTTGGTTTGCTGAAGGGTCGAAAATTATATCTGTAACTGTATTTACTTTTTCACCTGTATCCAGAGTAATTACTTTTAAACCAATTACATCTGATCCTTTAATAGTCATATTGTTATATATTTTATTTTGTTAATTTTTTTTATTGAATTTATGAAACACGTTCTGTTGTAGTTTTAATAAAACCTTTTTTGCTTTTTTTCCAAGAATAATATCCAAGTCCTAATAATATTAATGCTAAAATAACTCCGGGAATTAAGAATTTAGCCGAGTCAAAAACTTCAGACCCTGTACTTTCAATAGATAGAACTTCATCTTCAGAAGATTTTGTAATAGTTACTTGATCATTTGGTTTTATGTCTTTTACAGAAGATTTAACTGTATTTCTCGTAATACTTATGTTGTCTCCAACAGTATATTCTTTTGTGCCATTTGCATCTACGGTAAGCTTATTGTTATCTACTTTTAAGACTTTTCCAGTAATTTTGGTAGTTTCTTGATCTTTTACATCCGACTTTTGAGTTGTCATACTTTCTGTGCTGTAATTATTTGTAGATTGAGCAGCTACGGATACCATTTGGTTGCCGACTGAAACAAATCCAAAAGTAAGAATTAAAGATGCTATTAACAAATTAAATGATTTATTATGTGTCATATTTTATTTTAATTTTATAGTTTGTGTTTATAAAGGTGCTTTAATCAAAAAAGATTTAACAAAATTTTGTCAACATTATTTTAGTTATGGATGTATATAAAATGTAGTAATTAGGCTAAAATTTAATTAAAAAAGTAATTTTTTTTACAATAAAATGTTCTGCGCTAAGTGCTATAAAATAAAATCTAAAACAGATTGTATTGTAATTAGCTCAGGCCTTTTCTCCAGGCAATATCGTTACTCCTAAAGAAGTCGAAAGATTTTTCTTGACAAAAGTATTAACATGTGTTTTTTTAGATTAAATTTAGCAAATTTATGCATCGTTGTCCGACACTACTCATTACAAAAAATTCCGCCATTATTGTGTGGAGCTTTGGGAGTGTTTTGGTAAATATGAAAAATTAAGTTAAATAAGATTTTATTATAAACCAGACCTCCCAATTCAAGGGAGGTTTTTTATTTTGCAAGCAGTATGGAATGTGAACTAACCAAAGAAACTAATTACTCTAGCCCATTTTCTAGAGAAATGAAGAGTGTCCTTGAATTATCTAGGTCTAAATCTGAAAACTTACCAAGTATTCAAGAAATTGTTGATGCAAATGCAAGGTCTACAGCTTGGCTTGCGGCGATGGCACCTCAGATTTTTGAAGTGGCACCTGATATGAAAACAACTGTTTCTCTAAAAGAAATACAGGAGCGTTGGATTGAACTTTGCTATAGTTTACCCGCAATTAAAAGACATAATGAAAAAAATTCTACCTCAAATACTGACTATGATCCAAACGAAATTAATTCTAGGTGGCAAAAATTAAACGAACGACTAAGCCAAACAAATTTTTACAAATCTGAAGACTCAGCAAAATTAAAAGCTTCAGCCTTAGCAAATATTTCAAGTAAAAATATTACAGATAAGCAAAGTGAGGAAGATTTAATAAAAAAACAACTATTAGAGTTGACTGATATGACGAGATTCACGGTTGTTTTCAATAAGCCGTTAAGTGAATATAATTTAAAAGAAAATGGTAGGGATAACTTGGTTAATTATACAAATCAAATGATTAGCAATTTTTGTGCCTGCGGGGCAACTTTAGTTGATATTGATCCCAAATATTATGTTTCAGGCTACTCAGATCTAACCTTGAAATTTTCACTTGAAATTTATCCAGGTATAAATAAAATAGTTGAAGTTCAAATACATACTAAACAAGGGCTAGAAGCAAAAGAAAAAGATAACATTTATCCAGAACGTAAAAAAATTGCAGGTAAATTCGGTAAGGATCTGAATTTGAAAAATGATTTTAGACCTAAAGTATTGGATTCTTGGATTGAAGAAGCTGAAAACAAAGGCATTATCCAGCAACAAATAAACGATTTTTTAAGTAAAGATCATCAGAGAATAAATGACAATTTTAAATTACACTTTGTCTCAAAGTTAAAAGAATCATTGCCGAGTCAAAAAGAACAAACTACCTTTGAACTACCTGAAGACATTGAAGAAAGATTTTGCTATGCAATTATAAGATATTATCAAAAGATACTAGACTCCAGAGAGCATTATAAAGAAGCTAAACCTGTAATAGAATCATTAGAAGATGCGTTTTACGTAAAAGAGTGGATTGCAAGACATTATGCAAACCTCAAAGTAAGTTGTAAATCAAGCCCTTACGAATCTCATTCAGTAATTGAAACAACCGGTAATTGTGCATATTGTGGTTTGAAATTAAACTTTAAAACTGCATAATATCTTCAAGTGAAGAAACTACTCAGTATAAAAACCCGGATGACCCGGGTTAAATTTTTGCTTTATTATAATCTGTGTTGTGAAAACTAATTATTTGCTTCTAGTTTCTACAATTTTTTCTTGGATATTTCTTGGTACTTCAGCATAGTAACCGAATTCCATGCTTGCAGTTCCTTGTCCTTTTGTGTTACCACGTAAGGTAGAAATATAACCAAATAAGTTTTCTAAAGGTACATCAGAACGTATTACTGTACCCTTACCTCGCTTTTCGCTGCCTTGGATTTGGCCTCTTCGTGAGTTTAAATCACCAATAACGTCTCCCATGTATTCATCAGGTACTACTACTTCCACTTTCATGATAGGTTCCAAAAGTACAGGATCTGCTTTCAGGATACCGTCTTTCATACCGATACTTCCAGCCAATTTGAATGCCATTTCGGAAGAGTCAACATCATGGTATGAACCATCAAAAACTTCTACATGCACATCAATTACAGGATAGCCTGCTAAAGCTCCATTTTGACAAACTTCTTCACAACCTTTTTGAATTGCAGGAATGTATTCTCTTGGAATAGCACCACCAACAACTTTATTTTCAAATTCAAAACCTTTTCCTCTTTCAAGTGGAGCGATTCTAAGCCAACAGTGACCGTACTGTCCTCTACCTCCTGACTGACGAACGTATTTAGCTTCAATTTCAACTGGCTTTCTAATTGCCTCTTTGTAAGCAACCTGAGGAGCACCTACATTAGTTTCAACTTTGTATTCTCTCTTCATTCTATCTACAATGATATCCAAGTGGAGCTCTCCCATTCCTGAGATAATTGTCTGGCCTGTCTCTTCATTTGTAAAGACTCTTAATGAAGGATCTTCAGCCATTAACTTGCTAAGAGCAATACCCATCTTTTCTTGATCTTGTTTAGTTTTTGGCTCAACAGCTAAAGAGATAACAGGTTCAGGGAAATTAATTGATTCTAAAAGTAAAGGTTTAGACTTAGTACATAAAGTATCACCGGTACGTACATCTTTTAGACCCACAAATGCCGCAATTTCACCTGCAAAAACTTCATCAACATCTTCACGATTGTTTGAGTGCAATAGTACTATTCTACCCGCTCTTTCAGTTTTTCTTGTACGTGGGTTAAACAATTCATCACCCTTTTTAACTACTCCCGAGTAGACTCTAAAGAAGGTCAATGTACCAAATTGGTCAGAAGCTAGCTTGAAGGCTAAGGCACCTAGAGCTCCACTATCATCAGCTTTCATCGGTATAGTTTTTTCTTCGTCATCAATATCATGTGCGATTGTAGGAGGGATATCAATTGGAGAAGGTAAGTACTCACAAACCGCATCCAAAATCATTTGTACGCCTTTATTTTTTAAAGCAGATCCACAAAAAATAGGGTGTAAATTACATTTAACTGTAGCTCTTCTAATTGCCATTTTTATTTCATTGATAGAAAACTCAGTACCTTCTAAATATTTTTCCATTAATTCATCATCTGATTCAGCTACTTTTTCAATTAACTTAGCTCTGTATTCAGCTACAATATCAATCATGTCAGCAGGCACACCTTCCTCGCGGAGGTCTTTACCCATATCATCATAATAAATATAAGCTTTTTCAGTAAGTAAATCAATAACCCCTTTAAAATTCTCTTCACTACCGATAGGTAATTGCATTACTACACCGTTGTCAGTAAGGCGCTCACTAATAGATTTTACATCATAGAAAAAATCTGCACCAGTACGATCAAGTTTATTGATAAAACACATTCTAGGAACATTGTATTTATCAGCTTGTCTCCATACTGTCTCAGACTGAGATTCTACACCGGCAACTCCATCAAATACAGTAATTGCACCATCCAAAACTCTTAAACTTCGTTCTACTTCTACAGTAAAATCAACGTGACCAGGTGTATCAATAATATTGAATCTAGTTAAGTTATCACCATCTTCATAAACCCAATCCGGTGCATTCCAAAAACAAGTAGTAGCAGCTGCAGTAATGGTGATACCTCTCTCCCTTTCCTGTTCCATCCAGTCCATTGTTGCTTCTCCTTCATGAACTTCTCCAATTTTGTGAGTTTTACCTGTGTATAATAATACTCTTTCAGTAAATGTAGTTTTACCTGCGTCAATATGGGCAATAATACCAAAATTGCGTACTTTGTTGATAGGTCTAGATCTAGCCATAATATAATATTGATGTAGGGCCCTTAGGTGAGCCTTAATTTAGGCTTAAATTAACTGGAATTTTTAAGCTTTTGTCAAGTCTAATTGCCTTTATAGATAAATATTCTAAAGTTTCGATAACAAAACAAATTATCCTAGGATTGTTTCGCCATGTACACATTCACCCTTATTGACAATCAGTCTTTTTTAGGTAAATGTAAAAATAGTTGCCATGTCTAATGAGTTATCCGTTATTGCCCCTCCACATGATCTTGATGCTGAAAAAGCAATTCTTGGTTCTATACTTTTAAATGGTAAAATACTTGATGAAGTAGCCGATAAACTTAAACCTGCTTACTTTTATGATGGTAGGCATACTATTATATATAATGCTATGCTCAGGCTGTGGTTTGAGCAGAAACCAATTGATATTATTTTCCTAAATGATGAGTTGAAAAATAGCGACAAACAAGAGCAAAATGCAAAGATTGATAAAGATTTTTTGTTGGAATTAATTGCAAAAAGTTCACTATCCACAAACCCTGAGGCTACAAGTAGGATATTGAGAGAAAAGTATTTTTTACGTACTCTTGTAAGTGTTGGAGATGAGCTAAAACTACTTGCTACGAAAGACGCTACAGAGCCTCAAGAAATTTTAGATATTGCTCAAAGAAGACTTTATGAAATTAGCCTTGATAATATTGATAAAAATTTTGTTCCAATTAGAGAAATCTTGGGTGAGACTTTTGAAAGAATTCAGAATTTATCTGAAAATCAAATTGAATATCGAGGTATTCCAACCGGTTTTCTTGATCTTGATGCGATTTTAGGTGGCCTACACAATTCGGATTTAATTATATTTGCAGCCAGACCAAGTATGGGAAAAACTGCTTTTGCACTTGAGATTGCTCAAAGAGTGGCGGTGCGTGAGCAAACAGGAGTTGCTATTTTTAGCCTTGAAATGAGCAAAGATCAGCTTGTAGATAGAATCTTGTCTTCGGTTTCCGGTATTGAAATGAGAAAAATACGTACAAGTAGATTGGATGAAAATGGAGCTAATGATGAATTTGAAAAATTGGGTAATGCTATAAATATACTTAGTGAGGCGCCAATTTGGATTGATGATTCAGGTAGCTTAAATATATTAGAACTTAGAAGTAAAGTCAGAAGATTAAAATCTAGACACAATCTGGGATTGGTAGTAATTGACTATTTGCAGTTAATGAGTGGAAAAAGTGAAAGGTATAACGGAAATAGAGTCCAAGAAGTTTCGGATATTAGTCGTGGTTTAAAAATGCTTGCTAAAGAACTTGATATTCCAATTGTAGCATTGTCTCAACTTTCTAGAAGTGTAGAGGGTAGGGAAGATAAAAGGCCGATGCTTTCCGATCTTCGTGAATCAGGCTCCATTGAGCAAGATGCTGACGTAGTCATCTTTCTTCACCGCGAAGAAATGTATCATAGGGAAACTAAGAAAAAAGGAATTGCAGATATTTTAATCTCTAAGCATAGAAATGGTGAAGTCGGTGCAGTTGAGCTTGCTTGGGTACATCGCTTGGCTACTTTTGAAAATTTGCAGGGAGCTAGAGTATCATCTAAAATAAATCAATAAGAAGCTTATGCATAAAAAACCCAGGATTTTTACAACCTTTTTGATATCCATTGGGGCAATTTCCATTATTTTATTATTTGTATTCTCCATCATCAGTGGTTTTGCCTACAGCAAATTTGATCAGTGTAAAAAAATTTTAGAACAAGTAAAGGTTGAGCTAGATTTGCCTGGCAATAGCTGTAATTTAAAATTAAATAATGCTAGTTTATACGAAGTCATTACAGATCCATATAATAATATTAAAAATAAGGAACTTGAATATAATAGTCGGGTAAAAGTATTTGAAGACTCCAAACAAATACTTAAAACTAATCTTGATATAATCTCCACTTTAAATATTAAAATTGAAAACCAAATCAATCCACATGTACCGCTTTATACAAAAGATGGTTATTTACAAGCTACAACAGAGACAAATCAGGATATAAAATTTTTGCAAAACAAAATAGAAAATTATAAAAGCTTAATTGATAACAAGAACATTTTTTTAAAAACCAAAATTGATGAAGCTAAAGTCCAAAATGTAGATACAAGTAGATTTGAAATAGTGTACAACAGTTTAAAACAATCTGATCTAACTTCAGTCGAAAATGCAAGTAAAATACATTTACTGGAACAAAACGTATTTGAATATACAAAGGAGATAAATAAAGAAATATTAATAAAAAACCCAAACTATATTAGCCAATTTACCGTTAACTTTCCAATTTTAACTTATCATCGGATTGAGGATTATGACAATCTGCCCAAAAGTCTTAAAAGTAATGCTAGAAGGGAAATTACTGTAAGTCCTAAAGATTTTACAGACCAGCTTGATCTACTCGCTCAAAAAGGCTATCAAACTGTAACCTTACAAGATATAGAGCAGGCAGTAATAAATAAAAACGTCGAGTTTTTTGTAGGAAATAAAATAATGTTAACCTTTGATGATGGATATTCAGAGCACTACAAAATAGTATTTCCTGAACTTAAAAAAAGAAATATGAAAGGAGTGTTTGGGATTGTACCAAATTTTAGAGGTATAGAGTGGTCACATATAAAAGAGATGAGTGATAATGGAATGGAGATTGTTTCTCACACTATGTCTCATTGTCCTCTGGCTACATATAATTCTCTTGATAGAGCTAAAAATCCTGAAGGCGGAATCTATCAGGCATGTAGTAATAAATCCTATGGTGCTAAAGAAAAAATGATGCCTATAGAAGAAGTAAAATTTGAATTAGTGGAATCCAAAAAAATTCTTGAGGAAAAGTTAGGCAAGCCTGTGAAGTTTTTGATATATCCTTACGGAAGCTTTAACATACAAGTGGAAGAGATAGTACAAGCTTCAGGATACACCCTTGCACTCAGAGTCGGTACTGGTCCCAAAATAAATTTGATCAATCACTTTGAGCTGAGTAGAGTCAATGTGAGTGGTTTTAATAAAGGTCTAGAAGGCTGGTTTGCTGAAATAAACAAGTAAGAATCCTGCTAAAAACTTATTTTTTTGATATCATAATAAAGTTATAACTTGACAAAACTGATTAAAATTTTAAATATTACAAGTAACAATTCTAATTTCCGATTACCTTATGATTGCAACCTACCAACCTAAAAAGAGGCAAAGAAGAAGAAAGTGTGGTTTTTTAGTTAGAAACCGCAAGGCTCCTGATATCTTAAAAAGGAGAAGAAATAAGGGTAGATGGAAGCTAGTAACTGTTTAATTGACAGCGTTAAATTTTTCAATTATAATTGACTTAATGTGCTCCCAAAGCTTTGGAGGTTAATTAAAGAAAAAGATATAAAAGATACTTATTACAGTAAGCTCAGAAGTAATAGTAAGTATAGTCAAATTTATTTAAAAAAAAGTAAATTAACTAACTTTGAATTACTAGTAGTAGTATCAAAAAAAATCTATAAAAAAGCTAACAAGAGAAACAGAATAAAAAGAAAAATATATGCTATTTTTGAGGAATTAAAAACTCAAGATAGATTGCCTAGCAGTGTAGCATGTATTATTCAGGTAAAAAACAAAAACATATTGTTTCAACAAAAAGAAGAAATAAAAACAGATATTTTACCAAATGTTTCAATCTTGTATAAAAAATTAATTACCAAAGTTCACACAGCACGTAATTAAAATTGTATTATGCATTATATTTACTTGTTATTAGGATTGATTGTATCAATACCGGTTTCAAACATTTGTACAGAACTTACAGCAGTAAAAAAAAGATCAAACAAAAACAATAATTAAAAATTAAGTTTCGCCGAAGTAGCTCAGTGGTAGAGCAGTGGCCTGAAGAGCCTCGTGTCGTCAGTCCGATTCTGACCTTCGGCACCATGATATTCTATTGACATATTCAAACAAAAATCTCAAGCTTAGTTTAAATTAAACTCTCATTTATCAGTAGTGTAAGTATTTTTAGTATTGTTTTTTGTAGCTATTTTAGCTTAACATGGAATTACTAGTAAATTTAAAATTTAAAAGTTTTTATTAGTTTAAGTAGAAGCCAATATTTCAAATTAAATCAATCAAACCTAATAATCGGTTTATTTTGAAATGCTGACTTAAGCAATTATTCCTAAATTTATAATTAATTTATTATGATAAAGAAATTTCGTGCCCCAAATTCAGGCACACCAGATAACAGACAAGATAGTAATCCTCAAGGATCTACAAAAAGACCTTCTAGAAACTATGCAGGAAGAAGTAACTCTTCCCAACCTAGACGTAATACTACTCCAAAAACTAGTGCAATGGCAAGTGACAGACCTCACTATGTTGTAAAAAAACATGTAGTTGACCGAGATGAGGGAATTCCAAAAAATTTACCTCCCAGAAGAAGTAATCAAATATCTGATGTGGTAAAAAAAGGTAATTTAGCTCAAGGCTCAGTTAGCCCAATTTTCAATAGCGGGCCACTTTTAAAAACAAACGCGCCTTTGGCATACGAGGGTAAAGAAGTCGTTAGAATAATACCTTTGGGTGGAGTTAGTGAGGTTGGAATGAATATGACTGCTCTTGAATGTGGAGAAGATATTGTAGTAATAGACACTGGTATGGGATTTGGTGGTGGAGAAAAATTCCCGGGTGTAGATTATATTATACCAGATACTGCCTACTTAGAGCAAAACAGGCATAAGATTAGAGGTATAATTTTTACTCATGGACATTTGGACCATATCGGTGCAGCTCCGTATATTTTACCTAAACTTGGTCCTGTCCCTATTTTCGGAATGCCTTTAACTCTAGCTCTATTGAAAAATAGACTACAAGATTTTGAATTGCAAGATAAATTTATTGCTAAAGTTATTGATGTAAATAAAAGTCTTAGACTTGGTGCATTTAATTTTAACTTTTTTAGATTAAATCATTCAATTCCTGATGTAATTGGACTTGATATTGAAACCCCAATGGGTAGAATAGCTTATTGTACCGACTGGAAATTTGATAATACACCAATGGATGGTCATTTAAGTGACTACGGAAAATTATCTAGAATGGGTGATGAAGGGGTAAGACTTTTACTAACTGATTCATTGGGTGTTTTAAAACCTGGTTACCAGATATCTGAAAGAGAAATCGGGCGTAACGTAAGTAAAATTTTTGGTGAATGTGAAGGTAGAGTAATATTCACTACATTTGCCTCAAGTATAGTTAGGGCGCAGCATGTAATTGACGCTTGTATCAAGTACAATAGAAAATTGGCACTTGCTGGTAGATCGATGGTTGCAAATTTCACTGCATGTATAGAGCTTGGCTACCTTAAAGTACCAGGAGGCTTAGTAATGGATGTTAAAGAAATCAGTAAATTACCGGACAATCAAGTTACTATATTGGCAACTGGATCACAAGGAGAAGATATGGCTTCTGTCAGTCGAATGGCTAGAGATGAACATCCTTTGATTAGATTGCAAGGTGGTGACTCTGTTATATTTTCAAGTAGTCCTATTCCAGGAAATGAAGATGCAGTACAAGATTTAGTTTCTAAATTATCTAGAAAAGGTGTAATTGTATACAGAAATAAAGAGTTTGATTTGCATGTATCAGGGCATGCCTGTCAGGAAGATTTGAAATTACTGTTTGCTCTTACAAGACCTGATCATTTACAGCCTATTCATGGAGATCACTATATGCTTAGAAGAGTAGGGGAACTAGGTGCTACTTTAGGTATTCCTTTCGATCATTGTTTAATTGGTGAAAACGGTAGGATTACAGAATTAAGAGCAAATGAAGTAGTACTCACTGATGAAGTAATCACAGATAACTATTTGTTAGTTGATGGAGTTAGTGTAGGTTCAGTTTCAGAAGTTGTATTGGAAGAGAGAAGGCAGATGTCTACTCAAGGTTCGGTAATTTTGGTAGTGCTTCTAAATAAACAGAAAAAAATGGTAGCAGGGCCTGAAATTATCAGTAGAGGATTTGTGTACGTGAAAAACAGTGGAGAGTTGTATGATGAAATTAAAGAGATTGTTAGAAGAAAATTTGATGCTCTAACTTTAGATCCTCATTCTCCTACTTACTTTTCAGATTTAAGAACTAGTTTGAAAAAAATGGTTAGCGAACAAATTTACGCAAAGACTGAAAAAGATCCAATGGTAATTCCCGTTGTAGTGCAGATATAATTTTGCTGTTAATTTGTTAATAATCTTCTTATCGGTCCGAATAAGATCAATCAATAAATATGATAGGTTTCTATGATAGCGGAATTGGTGGTGTTTCAATTTTAGATGAAGTTCTAAAAATAAACTCCAAGATCCCTTTTATTTATTTAGCTGATACTGAGGTTTTGCCACTAGGGGACAAGACTATTAATTTTATCCAAGATAGAATAAAACTAGCCTGTGAAAAGCTGTTTAGTTTGGGTTGTGAGATAGTAATTTTATCCTGCAATACTGCAAGTGTGAATTCTATTCGACATATTCAAAATGTGTGGCTACCGAATAATTATCCAAAGAGGCAGGTATTAAGTATTACCAAGCCATTTACAGAGTTAGTTGAAGAAAAATTCAAACATCTAAAATTAGAGAGGGGTTTAATTTTTGCAACTCAAGCTACTTATAATAGCGGATTTTATCAATATGAGTTTTTGAAAAATGGCTTTTCCGGGCTTGAACACATACCTTGTCCGGGATTAGCTGATGCTATAGAGAAGGAAAGTATTGTGGAAGTTAGAAAACTCATTCAAGAATATATGTACAAGTATTCTATACAGGTAGATAAAATTAAGTATATTTTGTTAGCTTGTACGCATTATAAGTGGATAACGCCTGAAATTCAAAAAAATTTTAAAAATGCAAGTATAATTGAACCAAGTAAAACCTGTGCCGAAAAGATTATAAGTTACATTAATCACCACCCGGAATATGTAATTTCAAACAATCTAGAATCACAGTTTTTAGTGACAGGTGAAAATAATAGCCTGAGTAAAATATCAAGTAAGCTAAACTATAATTTTGCAATAAACAAGATTAAAATAATTTAAACTTGCCAGCATTTAGGTTTTAAAAATTTTAGCAAATACTGAGATGAATAAAAATGCTAGAATTTTGGTATATTAGTCTTGTTCAAAGCTTTTTGACATACCCATTTAAATAGAGTATAATAATAGTAACAAAAATAAAAATAGATATGAAATCCAGATATTCTTGGTTTGAAAAAATGTTAGTAGTTGTATGGCTTTTTGGTACAGTTTTCCTGTTTTCCGGAATTGCTTCTTCAACGACTGGTGTAAAAAGAGGTATAGATGCCGAATTAGGTCTATTGGTAGCTCCAATCACTGAAGGCAGTAAATATTTACAAAGTCAACTTAAGAAAGCTCTTGTAGACCCAATTGAAGCAGAGGCTTTTTTTGGAGGGCCGGTTTATGTTATTGGATCATTTGAGGCTATTGTTAAGGGTATTATTAAAGCATTTTTCAAAAAATTTTTAGGAAATATTCTGGATAAAATGTTTCAAATATTTGATAATATAATCTCTTTTTTAGAGAGCTGGGCTAACATATTTAAAAACCTATCAAGTTATTTAAGTGGGTATAGAGCGGCCATGGCTTTTGAAGCATTTGCATCTCTGCAGGTAAATCAAGAGAGATCAAGAGATTTTATTACTAGATTTACTGGGGAGGGAGCTGAAGAGACCGATGAGTTATTTTTTCTAAGTCAAGACGATTTTAGTATTGCTAGTGATGCAGTTGCTTGGCTAGATTTTGTGACTATTTTAAAAGCTTTAAATATTGGTGTAATATCAGACTTTATACGTAGTATTATAGGATACGGACCGGATGAATTCAATGACATAAAGTACAATTTAGTTAATATAGCTTTAGGTGCAAGATGTAATGATTACGCTTCAGTAAATACTGTATTCACAGGTGAGCTTTTTGGAGTTAGTAACGGTTGTATAACGGAAAACGGCTCAGGACTTATGTATATGCTTGATGAAAGAGCTGAACAGGCTAAAGAAGAAGCAAACGCAGTGCTAGCACAAAAAACGGCTCAGGAGCCTGCCAATTGTCAAGGTGTAGGATATGTAGCAGAAGTTGATGACAGTGGTGCTGTAACTAAAAGAGGAAATGAGGTACAGATTGGATTAACTTATGCTACCTCTTCAAACAGGGGTGAGTTATCTGACAAACTTGAGCAAATTGGTAAAAGAGTGAAGGCTCAGCCATTATTGCCGGAAGAGTGTAAATATACTGAAGTAAAATGGCAATACGAGCTTGAATCTATTGACAATTCGGATAAAGGAACTAGTGGAGGTGATAATATAGGTGACTTTGTTTTAGATACAGTTAAAAGCACAATAAATAATAAATTAACCAATATTTATCAAAGAATTACCAACTCAATTAATTTAATTATTAATTCTATAAATGCTATGGCAGATGCTAATTTAGAAATTTTAGCTACTATATTCACAATTACCACAGCATATAGATCTGATATAGCTGTAACTCTTGATGAAGCAGTAAAAAACCTTAGAGATAACAGAACTGATATTGTGGATGAGACAGAAGAATTGGAAGGTAGCGCTTAGTGCCTTGACAATAAATATTTGTATGTTTATTCTTTAGATCAGTTAGGCCAAATTAGCTCATCTGGTAGAGCAACGGTTTTGTAAACCGTAGGTGGTCGGTTCGAGTCCGACATTTGGCTCCATTTTTTTGGCTGATTTTAAATAATTTTGTTTACAAAAAGAAATAATTTCGTCAAAATAAAAACAAATATGAAAAATAGTTTATTCCAAAAATTAAGTTCTAAATTAAATTCCTTACAAAATCTTTCTCAAAATCAAAAAAAGATACTTGCTTTTTTAGTTTCTTTTTTAGTTTTGGGATTATTTTTATTTGGTTATAATTGGTTTACAAATCCAGGATTTAAGTACAATTTTATTCCTGATAATAGACCTGATTCCAGTACTAAGGCCGGTGCCAATGCTAACGTTAAAAAGGCGACTACTGATTTAACAAATGTTTTGAGTAACGTGAATCCTGAAAACTTAATTTATGAAAAAGTTAAGTTTAAAGACTTGCCTATTTACCCAAAAGCTTGGGTTGAAAAAAATTTTACTCCACAAGAACAATTAAATGCCCTAGTATCAGGCCCCAGTGGCGATGCTGATAGTGATGGGCTGAATAACAAACAGGAATATCTCTATGGCTCAAATCCGAAAAATAAAGACTCTCTTTGTAATGGTAAAATAGATAATAACAGTTGCTTTGGGAGGACAGACAAGCAAAATATTGATATGGGAATAAGCCCACTTACAGGTTTTGAACTAGAATCGCCAACTGAAATTAAAGTGAAAAAACAAGATCTTTTGGTAGTTGATAAATTGCAAGATACTTTTAATACCGCTACTAAAGAGGGTGTAGATTTTGTTACTCTTTACCAACTTTCTAAAACGATTGATCTTTCGGATAAAATGAATGAGATCAAAGTGGTGGAAGTACAAGAAAATACAAATAGTATGATTGCTTATCAAGAAGCTAGGGTAAATTTACTTAAAGATAGTGCAAGTGACGATGACTTTTCTAACTTTGTTAAGCTTTACCAGTTATCTACTCTAGATGAGTTAAATAAAGAAAGTCAGAAATACAGAGATTTTAAAGAAAGACTTGCTGTAATGCCTGTACCAAAAAGGTATGTTCCAAGCCATAAAGCTTATATTATGTTTTTTGATAAAATGATTGAGCTTACTGAACATAGGAAAACTGAACTTGGAAAAGAAAAATTTAGTGATGAATTTAGAAATAAAAGTAAAACTTTAGCTACAGAAGCTGTCTGGGCCTATAAAAAACTAAATACTGAGTTATCATTTATTGAACAAAGCAAAAATTAGCAATCTAGCCCTTTGCTTGACAAAAATTTAGCAATGATCTATTTTTACCTAAACCAAATTTAAATTTAATAAATATGCCTTTAGTACCAATGGTAATAAAAAGATCGTTTGAGGGAGAGAGATCAATGGATTTGTATTCTCGTTTGTTAGACGAAAGAATTGTAATGTTGTCTGAACCAATTGATGATGTGCTAGCAAGTATTGTTACAGCACAGTTATTGTATTTACAAAGTGAAGATTCAACAAAAGATATCACAATGTACATAAATAGCCCAGGAGGTAGTATTATTTCAATGTGGTCAATTATTGATACAATGAATTTGATTAAGCCCAGCGTATCTACAGTATGTGTGGGAATTGCGGCTTCAGCTGCTAGCTTAATCCTGGCAAATGGCACAAAAGGTAAAAGATTAATATTACCTCATGCAGAAGTGATGATACATCAGCCTTTGATCTCAGGTGGACTTTCCGGACAAGCCAGTGATATTGAAATTCACACAAAGCAGTTGATCCGCACAAAAAATGATTTACACCAATTTATGGCTGATAAAACCGGACAGAGTGTGAAAAAAATTGAGAAAGATATGGATAGGGATTACTATTTAAGTGCCCAGGAATCAATAGAATATGGTATAGTGGACAAAATTATTGGAATATAAAAGTATTTAAAAGTGAAACTTAATACAAAAAAAATATTTCAATTTCTTGTTGAATTTTTATTAATCCCTTGGATATGGATCCTGGGGGGTTATTTGGTGATTTTGGTTTTTTTTATTTTCTATATAAATTTAGAAAAGTACAGTGATGTTTCATTAGAAGTTGCAAATAAATTAGAACAAGGATTGCAAATTAGTCAGGTAATGCAGATTTTTGCAGTTTTGTTGTTTGTAAATTATACTGTAAGTTTTTTTGTGAGCGATAAATATCCTAGAATAAGAAATATCTTTTTTCTAGCGAGCCTTTTTTTACTTTTTGAATTACTACTTTTTGTCTGGCCTCATTTCCAAGCAGGATTTTTGCAAACTTGACATTTAGCTTAAATAGAGATTTGTTTGGTATAGTTTTTATCTACATGTGCCCGTAGCTCAGTGGATTAGAGTAGCTGGCTTCGAACCAGTTGGTCGGGGGTTCGAGCCCCTCCGGGCACACCACAAGAGACTAAAAAATCCCAAATTCCTTTATAATACCACAATTACTGAAGAAAATCGCGGTACATAAACTTTAATATCGGCTAAACAAAAGTATTGTGATTCTCTAACAGCTCAGTAATTAACTCAAAAACGCTAGAAAGCATAGTTAAAACAGCTACTTTTTTGCTATATTCCTGCATTTTTCTATTATTGTTATTTCCAATAAGGTCATAATATTTGGTTGTGAAATGTTGAAACCAAAGTGCCACTTCCGAAATTTCAAATTGAAAGTTAATAATTTGGTCGCCTACATTTATTAAATTTTTATACTTTTCTAAAATATTCTTTAGATCATCAAATTCTTGGTCTGAATTAAGAACTATTTTGAATTCATTTAAATTGTTTAATATATTATTGATATATAAGTCTGTCTGTTTAATTAGATCCAAATAATATTTTTTTTCTTCTAATTTATCAATATGCATTTTTTCTAGCTTTTTTTTACTTGGCATTAAAAATTCTTCTGGCATAACTAATTCAATTATTTAATTTTCTAATATTGTTTATAAATGTATAGTTTATAACTAAATATTCATTCAATATATTTCCCAAATTTATTTTGTCACTATCTGTAAAAGTTTTTATATTTAGTATTATATCCTTAATTAATACAATATCTTTTATTAGTGTTTTTGCTTGTTCTTTTAGTTCTTCAATTTCATTAGAGGGCTTTTTATCTAAGTCAGATTCAGTGCTTATTAAAATCTGTTCTATGTTATAGCTATAGTTATTAATCTTATCTGCGATTTGTTGATATTTGTAAGATTGGGAATTCAGAAAATTTTCAATAAAAATGGAGATCTCATAAATTTTGGATGCGTTACACTTAATTTTCTGTTTTAGTGTTTTTTTGCCAACTTCAGATTCATGGTCAAAATGTACTAAATTATTATAATGTCCCATTTGAATTGTAAATTTTAGTCGTTTTTCTTCACTCATAATCAATTTATGTATTAAACTAAATGTAAACTATCAAATAGCAGAATTTAAATTAATAGTCAAATAAAAAGTTTCGAGATCTTTCAATTATTACTGTGTTACATTATTGTAAGGGTTTAAACACTGCAAAGTATTAAAATTTTATAGAGAAGCTTATTCATCCAAGAACGGTTTGACTAATTTACAAACTTAGCTCAGGTATTATAAATATACAATCAGATGGCTACAGTAATATCAATTACAAATCAAAAGGGTGGGGTAGGTAAGACTACAAGCGCTGTAAACTTGGGCGCTGCTTTGTCTAGAATGAATTATAGAGTTTTGATAATTGATTTTGACCCTCAAGGGCACAGTGGAGAGCATTTAGGTGTTAAAATTATGAATGATCCTGCTTCTGGGCAAGTTACAATATTGGAGGCTTTAATGGGTTACAAGCCTAGTTTAAGTTGCATATATAATACCTACATGCCTAATCTTTGGATTATCCCCTCAAATCTGAAATTAGGACAGTTTAATCAAAATTTACCTGCGGGTCTGCAATTTAATCTCAAAAACATTTTAACAAAAGATTTGCTAGATAAATTTGATTTTATACTAATTGATTGCCAGCCATCTTTATCTTTACTTACTTTAAATGCTCTTACAGCCTGTGATTACGTGATTTTGCCGGTACAATCTGAGTTCTTAGCACTTGATGGACTGATGCAACTTGTAGTTACGTTAAAGGAAATCCAAACTAAACTTCACCCCAAATTAAAAGTATTGGGTATCCTACTTACTATGTTTGATCGGAGAAACCGGCTTAGTGGAGAAGTTAAGCAGGAACTAGAGAAAAATTTTGGTCAGGATTTATTTCAAGTATCAATTCCAAGAACCGTAAAATTAGCAGAAAGCCCTTCTTTTGGAAAAGCTATATTTGATTATGATCCAAGTTCTTCGGGAGCTGAAGCCTATGCCTATTTAGCAAAAGAGGTACTGATCAAACTTGGAATGATGCTCAGGTAAAATTTTTAAAAGCTTTGATTTTCCTAATTTAAATTTTCAAGTACTGACTGGGCTTCAATTTTTTTGATCTGCTCTATAACTTCGTAAATTCCTCCATCCATGATAACAGGTAATTGATTCCAGTTTTGGTTGTATCTATGATCAGTCAATCTATCTTGAGGAAAATTATAAGTACGGATTTTTTCGCTTCGATCTGCTTTACCTACCTGTTCACGTCTTGCTGCACCTTCTTTGGCTAGCCTCTCTTGTTCATAAAAATCAAACACACGGCTGGTCAGTACTTGTAGGGCTCTGATTTTATTTTGCTGCTGATTTCTTTCATCTTGACTCTGAGCTTCTATTCCAGTTGGTATGTGCTTTACTTTAATCGCTGAGTAGGTAGTATTTACACTTTGTCCTCCGGCACCTTGACTGGTAGAAGCTGTTACCTCCACCTCCTTCATGTCTAGTTTGAAATCATTATTACTTTCTTCAAATAATGGTAAAACCGCTACAGAAACCGTAGAAGTGTGGATCCTACCTTGTTTTTCGGTAGATGGCACTCTTTGTACTCTATGTACGCCACCTTCATATTTGAACCAACTATATGCTCCATTACCTCTAATTTCAGCAATTAATTCTTTGTAACCGCCTAATGAATTTTCACTAAATGAAATAATTTTTAACTTAAAGCCGATTTTTTCGCAAAGATAATTATACATGCGGACCAAGTCTGCTGCAAATAATGCGCTTTCGTCGCCACCTGCACCTGCACGGATTTCCAAGAAAATGTCGTTATCATCGTGTGGATCCTTTGGTGCTAAAAAAGTGATTAATTTATCTTCAACTATGGCAAGTTCAGCCTGCTTTTCTTCATTATCAAGCTTTGTAAGTTCTGATAGTTCTTGATCAAGGCTAGAATCATTTAGTAAATCTTCATTTTCACTAATAGATTTTTCAAGGTGCTTAATCTTTTGGGCCAATACAAATTGGGATTGAAGAGTTTTTTGCTGTTTACCCAGTTTCATTAGATCCTCAGTGGCATTAATACCGGAAAGGGTTTCATTTATTTCTTCATACTGTTGAATGATCTGTTCTATAGGTAGCTTAGACATGGGATTGTGTTTGGGGTTGTGGAGCTAGTTATTCACTCTTTCTACATATTCATCTTCAATGGTATTGATAAGAACTTTTTCTCCTTCCTTAATAAAAGCTGGTACTTTCACAATTTTGCCTGTTTCAATAGTAGCGTCTTTAAGTACACCACTAACTGTATTTCCTCTTGCTACATCGTCTGTTTGGATAATCTTATAAGCAATTTTAATTGGTAAATCAATACTTATAGCGTTATCATTAAAATACTGAATAGCTACTTCAAGCCCTTCTCTTAAATAACCTGCTTTTTCATCAAGCATATCTGCAGGCAAGTCAATTGTTTCATAGGATGACGTGAGCATAAAACTTAGAACGTCACCTGTTTGGTACATAAAAGTTGCTACTTCTCTTCTAAGATCGGCCTCTTCTACATTTTCGCCGGATTTAAAAGAATATTCTACATTGTTGCCTGTAATTAAGTTCTTCAAGATACATTTTTTTACGGGTTTTCTTTGTTGCATTCTCAAAAAATCACATTTGGTTATTACACATGGTTGACCGTTATATTGGACGACCTTACCCAACTTAATTTCGGAAAAATCTAACATAAAACTTGCATTCAATTAATGGTTGACAATATCAAGCGTACGGAGCAATCTCTATTTAGTCAAGTTTATGGATTCAGTGGAGTACACATTGATGTTGCAGCGTATTTTATTTCTTTTGTTTGGGGCAAGTTTTGTGGGCTTAGCTTGCGTGTTAGTCTTTTTGAATCCTTTTCAAAGTGGATTATACATAATTTTATTTTTACTGGGAAGTGTATTGTTTTTATTTAGTGCCGCTAATTTGCTAATTTTTTGGTGGATCTATTCGATAAAAAAAGTTATTTTGACAATAGTTCAGGTGAATCGTATTGTGTACCAAGGCTTGATATCGAGTCTAGTAGCTATATTTTATTTGATAATGTATCAGACTGGCGCATTAAATATCTGGTCCGGTGCAATAGTTTTTATTGTTTATTTTTTGTACGAACTATGGATAAATTCCGGTTAACTTATGGCTTTAAATCAACCAAATCAATATCAACCAAATCCCTTTAATTATGTCTATCAAACACGGGAACGCCGTAGGCCCATAAATTTACTCGAGTGGGCTCTTATATGTGTATCGATTCTAAGTCTTGTAGGAATTTTTTGGTGGGGATTTAATAATCAAGAAACAAAAAATAGAGATAATCAAAGATTGCATGATATAAATCAGATTACCATTGCTTTAGAAGAGTTTTATAAAAATAGTAATATTGTTCCAAGTAATAGATCATATCCAAAAGCAAAATGTTCTGAATCATTAAATGAAGTGGACTACGAAGATACTCTAAGAAGAGCTTTAACCGGAAATGCAAAGGAGCTTGATACGCACGTGTATATAAATCCAAATGATTTTCCTATAGATCAGTGGGGATCGTACTCAGTTACTTTTGGAGAAAGGGTAGTACCATATAGATGTACTGAAAAATTGAGTTTAAAATCTTCACCTGAAGGAGTAACAAAAATCTACAATGACAGTTTTCCAAGCTGCAATTTTAGTTCAACCAAAAGGTACTATAAGTGTTATATTTACACTAGTAGTAATAATGGTGATACTTTTAAAATTGGGTACTATCAGGAATCATCGAACAATTTTATTATTTATAAAAAGTTTAGGGATGATAAAATTCAAGTTGAAATCAATTGATAATACAATAATTTATTAATCTTAAGCAGATTGGTTTGTAATTTCAGGCTTTAAACTTATGATAGCAAGGAACATGGCCGCTTCAAACAATAAACCAATTATTAAAACAAATATAAACCAGCTTAAGATATCTTGAGAACCGAATAATGCAGTAAGTACAATAATTGCAAAATATATCTCTTTTCTCTTTGACTTTAAAGTACTGGCTGAAACAATTTTCATTTTAATAAGACCAAATACAACTGTAGGTATTTGAAAAAACAAAATTGTGAATAGTGCGAGTGAAAAAACAAAGTTAGAGTATTCTGTTGAGGTAATTAAAAAACTAGTATTTTTGGGAGCGAAGTTGATTAAAAAGTCAAATGTGCTAGGAATTAAAGAAAAATATGCATAGACCAGTGCTATAACTGTAAGGATTAGAGTACTTCCGCTATAATAATAAATTAACTTTTTTTCTTTTTCATTAAGTGCTTGAGCAATATAGCCCCAAAATATACTTACCAGAATAGGTAGAGTTATAATAGCGCCGGACAATACAACAACTTTAATCACAAAATTAAAGCTATCAGCCGGGGACAAAAAGTGAAGACTAAGGCCTTTACTTCTTAATGGCATTGTAAAAATATCTATCAGTCTATCAGTATTAAAAGCAGCTATTAGGCTACCAAGTCCCCAAACTATAGCTATTTTTATTATTATTTTTTTTAAATCGTTTATATGCTCCCAAATATTTTCAGCCATATTGTGGTTATAATGTTAAATCACCTTTTCTAACTATCACGGTTTACTTATGTTTACTACAGTAATAATTTTGAAAGAAATACTCAATGATGCAATTAAGCAAAATACTTACAATCCAGGATGTTACCTTAGGGGCTTTGATGTCTATACCACTATCTTGATATACATATCTGTAGCCCCCAAATGGTTCACCTGGAATAATAAATAAGTTGAATTTATAATCCTGCTTTATCCAGACGACCCTGTAATGCTTCAATAACCTGGTCTTGTTTTTCTAACAAACTCTTCTGTTCCTTTACTGCCTCGACTAAAGCTCCAACCAAACCATTGTAATTAACTGATTTAGTTTGATCTTTATCAGCTGCTGTTTTAACTGCTTCTGGAAATATTTTTTCTACGTCTTGAGCTAAGAGTCCGATTTGAGTAGATGTATCTTCACCATGATTTTCAGGATTTTTCCAGGTGTAGGTTACTCCTTTAAGAGAAGCAATTTTATCTAAGGCTGAAGTAATTGGTTTGATATTAGTTTTTAGCCTTTCATCAGAGTTTGGAGTAATAGTTCCAGTAGCTAAAATATTACCTACTACGTGAAGTTTTTCGGTAGGAGCCTCAGTTCCAATACCAAATTTTCCATCTGGAGTAATTGTAGGTTGCGCGCGCAGGTAAATAATACGAGAAGACGTTCCCCAGCTTACTCCTGGTCCTAACTCTGGTGCGTGCCAAGCTACATATAAGGGTTGTCCTGCTGAATTCCAACCTGTTGCATATTTTGTAATTGCAATATCTCTTACTGAATTAGCAGCTTTTTGGAATTTACACCATACCTCATAAAGGTTAGATGTATTGGTTTGACCATTACAAGTAACAATATCTTCAGTAGATTCAAACTCACAACCATAAAAGGTGATTGATCCACCCCAAGCTGTAAACAATGCAGCTTTATCCGATCTAGGAGATAGGGGGCGAGTATCGTTAGCACTTTCAACTACCTTCACACTTTCTAAATTAAAATATGCATAATCCCTTACCAGTACTCTAGAAACCTCCCGGTAAATTCCATTAAGGGAGCCAACATATTGTTGCATATCAAATGTGTAAGTTGCATTCTTAGTCATTTTGATTACAGGCATGGATCCACTTTGCTCAGGATTTTTCCTAATGTACAAATATTGTTCAGGAGATAAATCAACAAAAGTATTCCAGGTGTACTCAGAATTAGTTTTTAAATACACTGTTAGTATAGCATATTTTTTTAAAAGCTTATTGATTTGTAAACCGAGATCCGTAGCTGTATCGTTAATAATTACTAATTTACTAGCCCATCTGGATTTGAGAAAATCAGCACTACTATTTAGGCTAACAATAGGAGCTCTTCCTTTAGTAATACTTGCCAAGTTGCCTATATCAATATTTGCTTCACTGCTGATACCAATAGGGCTCATGATGCCACTGTATGAAGTTTGGGAACTATAGGAATTACTATCATCCCATATCGTCAGACCGTTATTTGATTTATATATCTTATATTGGGTACCGGCTGGAATATTTTGCTGGTAATTAAAAGGAGAATCAACGATAACTTCAGTATCAGAGTTAATACTCACAATACGGCGCGTGGAATAGATTACCCCTGCATCAGTAACTTTTGCTCCAGGACTAGTAAACCATGGAGTAGTATCTGTGTTTAATAGTACTTCTATAGTATCACCAATTTCTACTTCGCTTAAAAATTTAGTACCTGCACCAATGACTTTTTCCCATGATGTACTTACTGTACCAGAGACGTTAGGATTACTTTCAAGATTGAATTCCAATCCACTATTAGATACAGGCTCTCCAACAGATAAATTACCTGATGCACCAACAACAACTTTGCTTTTACCGTCAAATCCTTCAAATCCAGCAACAATGCCGGTATAGGTAAAGGCTCTGGCAGTACTATATCCATTTGGAATATATTCATAGGCTGAGTTAGTTACATTTAAATTCCACTCACTTTGTTTATCGGATCCGTAATTACCAATCAAGCCGCGTGACATTTGCCCTGTACTTCCATTTAAGGAAATAAGTTGGGTAGTTTGATTAGAGATTACTATTAAATAACCAGCTTTTAATTGATTAAGATTATTGCCACTGATGTCTGCACCACTTGTAGTAATTGTACCAGGTCCTGTAGCTTTGGTGCCATAAAATGGTTGATTAATAAAAGCTTCAGTGTTACTAATCACTTTTGTAATAATTCTAGACTGTCCACCAGAGGTGATTACTGCTCCAGGCTGCAATTCTTCAACAAACTTTGTGCCCGTACCAATCAGTTTGATATCATCAGAAGTAACTTGTCCTGTTCCAGTACGCTGGTTTTGGATACTTTCCGCACGTTTTGTTGAATCAAAATTAACCCACTGGGTTCCGCTCCAGCGTTCAATCTTTCCAGTGTCGGAATTTATTCCAGTAAGACCTTCGTTATCGGCTCCAAGTCCGGTTGGCCTATTAGTAATTGACCAGATGTTGATACCACCTTTATTTGGATCACTAATTTGTTTTAAATAATCGTTTAAGATTTGTCCCCAGTTTCCATTGTCTTGACCGGGAATTGGTAAGCGTTTTGTTGGCATATATAATATATATTTTTTATATTTGTTTAATTAATTATATACTACTTTTTTAAAGTGTGCAAGTCATAATTAAGATTTTATATTAATAACAAATTTTAAAGCATTTAGTCTTCGATAAAGCCCGTAATACCTATATAAATAGCAAATAGATACAGGGCTAATTAGATAAATTTTATCTTAAACATAGTATACAAAATATTTCAACTTTGCTAAATTTTACATAAAATATTGTTATATTCTATTGAATAAATTTGATATTTAATTACAGATATAATTTTTGTAATTTCTTTTTACCTTATGTAAAATATTGTTATTTACCGGATGAATTTTTTAGGTATACTCGTCTAATAACAATTCCTGCCTCGATAGGGTTTTAGTTTGATTTAGGAATGGTTTATCCGCAGCTGAGTTTGACTAACAGCGATTGTACATTTGGCCGATTTATTAGTAGTTCAGAATACGTGGTTGCTTGCAACGAGGTTAAAACTGTAAGTTTTTGTTTCCAAAGCTTGCTTTGGTGCTTTGATTAAACTTATTATGTATTCGCTACCTTTTTATAAGAAAGATATTAAAATAAAATGACAGAGTGACCGTTGCAAAAGCTAAAGTTGTCTTTTATGCTAAATTTAAAATTACAAATTACAAGCTAGACAAAAGAATACAACCCACGTGGGGTTGTACTTGCTTTACCTTATAACGATTTGTTATAAATTAGAAGATTATAAAAGAATGAAAAAACTATTACTTTATCTTTATATTGTTTACGCTTTTGTTCCTATTTTTTGACACAAAGAACATTATTCCAAGAACGCCTATAAATAACAAACCTAATAATAATATTGACCCTCCTCCTGTCCTCACCGTATCTAATATGGGTTGAATTTTGGCAACATTAACTGTGCTAGCAGTATTTACTAACTCACCATTACCTAATTTAGCTTTTACAGGTATGGATTGTCCTGCAGTACTTCCTGTACTTACGTTAGTACATACAATATTGTTATTCTCAAGTGTGCAGTTATTACTTAAATTTGCGTCACCTATTGATATTCTTAATGGATTGGATGGATCAAGTGTTTTACCTGCGGGTAATTGACCTGTACAAGTAGTCGTTGTATTTACTACTAAATTACTACCACAAGTGAAAACTAGAGTTGAAAGGTCCGCATCAGTTATGTAAACATTGCAGTCTCTATTATAAAAACTTTGATTATATTGGCCACAGCCATAACCAGAAATTACAGATTGATTGGCACCTGCATTTTCAAGTTGCTTGTAATAAAAAAATCCGCCAAAAGCTCCTAATATAATTGTTAGTAAAATGAAAAAGGAAACAGAAGTTTTATTCTTTTGCCAATATTGTTTCATTTTTGGAGTTAAGCTTAGGGCCTTTTGTTTCAACATATCAACAAAGAGTAAGGAAGTTGAATCTTTTTTTGACTTATTTTGGTTGCTTTTTAGCGATTTTTTTAAATCTCGCTTTGGATTTTCACTTTTCATAATAATTGCTTTTGTTTTTATTAACTATAATAATCTTTAATTAATTTTAGTTGTGTATTTGATGAAGTGTTAAAAACTAAATATTAATTTTTATCTTTATTTATAGTTTTCTCAGTATTACTGCCTAATGATTCTTGAGTATCAGCAAGCTCTTTTTTAAAAGATTTAAATGCTTTACCTAAGCTTCCTGCTGTTTCTGGTAATTTATCTTTACCAAAGAATACTATAGCTAGAAAGCCTATAATTAGTAGTTCTGGTATACTTGGTCTTGGGAACATAATAAACACTTAATTAAATTATTTTATATCCCATATGGTGTTTGTCCATAACCGGAAGTTGATTTAGATTTATCTTTTTCAAGATTTTTACTAAATAGTGTATTGATACCGCCGGTAGCAAAAACTACAAAGAACCCGGTTAAGATTTTCAAAAAACTTCTTCTGCTTATTTTTTTTGTTTGTGTGCTTGACATAAATATTTGTTTTTTGTTTGTGTGCTTGATTTATTATTACTTAGCTAACTCTTTTGCAGAGTCTGCATTAATGCCTGCTTCTACTTTACTGTTATTTGATTTAGCTTCATTGATTTGATGTCCTAATGATTCTTGAGTATCAGCAAGCTCTTTTTTAAAAGATTTAAATGCTTTACCTAAGCTTCCTGCTGTTTCTGGTAATTTATCTTTACCAAAGAATACTATAGCTAGAAAGCCTATAATTAGTAGTTCTGGTATACTTGGTCTTGGGAACATAATTGTATATTGTTATTTGTTTTTGTTAGTGTAAATTTACACCTATAGTAATATTATAACTCAGTTTTTTTGTTTATGCAAGTTTACTGTATTTTTACAGTCTTCTCTTGAGAAAAGCTTATACTATCAAGAGTTTTCAGAGATTGTATTGTGGATTTAGGGGATTTGAACTCTCCTTTATTTATAACTCTTGCATAAAATACGATTGGTCCCTTACTCTCTTTACCAATACAAAAGCTTGTTTTTTGATTGTCGGTACTATATGGGTACCAGACTTCTTTGCTGTAAACCCATGCATCTCCGGGTGTTTTTGAGGTAGTTTTTAAGCCTGCAGGTAAATAGATAGAGGCTTCATAACAACTATTGTCGATTTTAGATTGATCTGCGACATAGTTAGCCTCTACTTTTACTAAATCAGCATCATTTAATGAATTTGTTTCCTTATCATTTTGATAAAATTTTAGATCCAAATTTAAATCTTTATTGTTGGTAATGTCTTTGATTGGAGTTTGATAATTTGTAACAATACCTAATTGTCCGCTAATGACTTTTAAATCTAATTTAGCTAGGTCCTGTGAGTTTATTTCAATGCTATAACTCTGGTTGTTTTCCAATTTTTTGGAGATATTTTGTTCGTTTTGTTTGAAATTAAATTCAACTTTTTGAGGTTTTTGATAATTTAGAATTGATTCAATGGTTTCAAGCTCAAGTCCGTAATAAATATTAGTTTTGGGTTGGTTAGCTAAATAGTATCGATATAGGTTTTTTGACTGATCCTCATTTAATTTTGCTCCAAGCAGGCTTTCAAGAAGAGTGTAATAGCTAATTTCATCAGGACTTTCTCCTATTTTTAAGCTAATGGACCTATCTTCCTTGATTTGATATTTGTTGAGTAAATCAGTGTAAATTTTTCTTGCGGCTTCTTTGTTTTCAGCTTCTATAAAAGCCAGAGCAGTAAATAGTTGCTCTTTAGGTGAAAGGTCTACAATGCCGGCGACTTCGTTGATTTGATTTAAAGCGTTGTCTTTTAGTTTACTTAAACCATACAATGCAATAATTTTACGTTCTCTAGACTCGTTTGGATCAGTAATTACTTTATTTAAATAACTTTTTAGGGTTTCATTTTCAAATTTGTTTTTGCCTATTCCAATTGCATAGACACTTGTTTCCAGGTCTGGTGAGCTGTAAGGATAAATGGCCCAACCATTTGAAGGATTTTGGTAAAGTGTGTAGTCATTATTTGAGTTAATTGCGGCACTTTGGGTAAAGTATCGGTTTAAAAACTCAGTAGAAATGTCTCTAGCAAGTTTTTGATCTAACCTATCGCCTGACTGATTTTGCAACTCGGTAAGTCTTTGGTAATATTCACTGCTTGTTTGGTTTTGGAAAGTTAGAGCAAGTTTTGTATTGTCAGAAACTTTGAATTTTTGGAGTTCTTCGGGGGTAAAGTACTTGACTTCAGTTTTAGTAATTTGGGGGCTTAAAACATTTATTTCTCTGGTTAGATTATCTACTTGATCACCTGATTTCGCTGCAATATTGAATTTGTGTTTGCCGATCGGTAAGTTTGGTAGCTCAAAATCTACCGGGTTGCTGCCTTTTGATTCAACTATCTTGTTTTTAATGTTTAAACTCTCGGAATTTATCGTGAAATTTACAGACTGATCTGCAGGTAAATTTGTACCAAAACCCCTTAGCTTGATAGTCGGTTTGTCATTTTCATAGTAAATATCATTGATTACGGCTGTTGCAAAAAATGGCTGTTTAACATTGATATTAATTTTCCCAGAATCTGCTTCTAGTTTTTCTGTAATTGCCTCATAAGTAATTCTCCAAGATGTGAGATTATCTGGAAGTTGAAATTCCAACTTAGCTTTTCCTTGATTGTCAGCTTTGACTTGTTTAAAGATTGCAGTGTCCAGAAATTTGTCTCTAAGGCTAGTTCCGCCACCGTTACCTTGACCACCATCTCCAGTTTGGCTCATAAATACTTTGTGGGAAGCGTGTACAAACTCTAGTCCGGAATATAAATGCTTATATATATCCTCAAGTATATTTGGTTCATTTGGAGAATACTGCATGATAGCTTCGTCTACAACTGAGATATTGACATTTGCTTCAATAGGATTATTTTCTTGGTTTTTTACGTCAATATCAAGCTTAACTGTATCTTTTGGTTTGTATTCTTTTTTGTCTGGAGTTACGCTGATTTTTAATTTGCGGCTTTCTTTCTCAAATTCTAAGTTCCCAACCCCCGTTATGTTAAAGGTATTACCATCGAAATAAACTCCAAGAAGGTTCATATTTGGTACAGAGTTTTCTTCAAATTTTAGTTCAAAATTAGGGTTGTTTTGTAATTTGTAGGATTTTTGACCATTTTGTAAATAACTTACCAAAAATTGATTTTGTTTGGTTTCAATTAACTCAGGTCCTTCAATCGGTTGTATTTTAAATTTTGCAGTTTCACCAATTTTATATTTTTTCTCTTCCATTTTTAGTGTGTAAATCATGTCTTTGGCTGTATAACCGCTTCCAGAATTTACTGTGCCGTATAAACCTCTTTTGAATTCAATTGGGCTGCCATCTTTGTCTGTGGTCTCAATATTAATGTCAAAATTGTGTGTTGGATCGACCGGGAAATCAAGATTTATAAGTCCCTCTGTATTTGTACTTGGGCTGAAACTTTTTTGGCCTACATACACACGGTTGTAACTATAATTATTTACGGTTTTTTTACTGATCAAGTCATAATATTGGCCGCTAACATAGCGCTCATATTTATATTCAAAAAGTGTGATTTTTACTTTTTTATTAGCAACTGACACTCCTTTGAAATCTTTATCATCTTTCGCTGTGCCGTTATTTATTTTGCTTAAATCAATTTCATTAAGTCCGATTTTTATTGTGCCCTTATTTTGTTTAATTTCGGAATTTATATCCACGTAAGTTTTATTATCAAAGTAAAGCACGTTTTGGTATAAAGCACTATCAAACTCCTCAGAAAGTGCGGGGGTAATAGTTATGTAAGCTTGATTTATTCCATCATTACTCTGATCAGATTTTTTTACTAAGGGTACTTGAAAATTAAATTTGCCCTCTTGGTTTGTTTTTATAATGGGAGTTTGATTATTCCCATAACTATAGCTAATATCAAGATTGTTTACTGGTGTTTCTTCAAAAAAACTGGCTTGTCCTCGAATAGTGGCAGATTCACCGGCAAAATAAGCTTTCTTTTCGGGTCCAGCAGTTATTTTATACGAAGGGGCAATAAAGTTTTCTACTCTAAAGTAATTGGATTTAATGAGGTTATTTTGGGAATCAAAAATGTCTAGAATGTAATTTCCGGTGGTTGCATTATCGATTATAAAGTCAGAATTAAATATATTCTGTTCAGTTTTCAAGTTTTTGCTGATAATTTCAACTTTTTTATAACTCATGACGGAATAGTCTTGTTTACTAATCACAGCCTTGATTTCCTCTGAATTTTTTGCGTTTACTCGGTTTTTAAGTACGCCCCAAAATTGAATTTTGTCGCTAGGCCTATAAATTGATCTGTCTGAATATAGATGACTCCAATAATCTTGGCTTTGATCGGTTGAGTAAATATTGAGGTTTTCAGTTCTTGTTTTAATTAAAATAAGTCTTTGATCCTCTGAAGTAATATTATAAAAATATATACTATCTTGAATTTTGGGAAAAATAGCTATACCCTGATCATTAGATGTAAAAAACTTATCTGAATTTGCCACTTGGATTTTTGCATTTGCTGCGGGAGATTTGGTAGTTAGATTTTGTAACCAGATTAGATTTTCAGTTTTAGTTTCCTGTATAAAACCGACTAAATTGGTAATCTGCAAAATTGACTGTACTTTTTTGCCGTTTGATTCCACCTCAAGTAGATAAATACCTTTTTCTAATCCTTTTGTTGTATCAATATATTGTTCACTAGGTGTTGTTTTGGTAATAGTGTAATTTTGTGAACTTACTTTGTTTAGTTCTGTTGTATTTGGATAGAAAGTAGTAGGTTGGAAATTTTGCCAGTTATTGAAATTGCTGATGTAATTATTTAAGGTTGTGTTTATTTGTTCTTCAGACTTGAAATTGTAGATACTAACAGTGGTTTTAAGGTCTTCAAAGGTACTAAAAACCGGTACCACGATTTGCTCTGCAGGTTTGTATTCAATAAATGTATTAATTAAACTAAATTCTTTATACTCCGGATCATCATTAATTGTTTGAAACTGAAATAAATAATCTTGAGCTAATTTTCCTGAATTATCTTTAGTAGTCAGCCCTTGTTTGATTTTTACAGTGTATACTGTATTTTTCTCCAGATTTTTTGGAATGAAAACTGCTACACGGCCATTTCTTTTAAAAGTGCCTTCAACTTTTGGTGTAATCTCAAAAAACTGATCTATGTCATTGTAACTATCTGTGTTAAATACCACTTCAATGCCTGTGTTTGCCGGTACACCATTTACTTTATTTGTAGGTGTAGTACCAAGTATTCTAAATTCATCTTTTACTTGATAGGCCCAACTCAAATTTTTAGCGCTTGTTACGTCGTTTTTGTCAGGGATTACCTTTAATTCAAACTTAACTACTTCATTGGCAGTTGGTTTTTGAGTTAGATTTAATTCATAGTTAGTATCACTATTTTTTTTCAGTTCATAGGGTAGGGAAGGAGTAAGTTTCAAATTATCTTTAATCTGTTTTTCAGTTATGCTGTTTGCTGAAGTTATTGTATATGTAGAGTTAGAATCAACTCCCAAGTTTGTTTTTGTATTTGGTTTGATTTCGATCTCTTGAGCGCTGGCGTTGATTGGAGAGAAAGGATTAATAATATTAGCTAAGTTGTTTGTAATATTTTTACCTGCTCCGGCTTGACTAAGCACTAAGGCAATTAATATTCCGACTACAACTAGACTACTTGCAAATCCTAAACCTAACACAATAATTCTATTTGAGAAGAGGGATTTCAAATTTTCTCGGGTTTTTGCAAATATATTTTGGGTTTTCAGATTAGTTTTTACAAATTGATTTAGACTGCTTTTCTTAGATTTTAGATAAGATGTATTTTTTTCAAATACAGGTTGCAAGGATTCTTCCTGTAAGTCTTCTCTATTTGGTAAAAATTTCGACATATTTGAGAGATAATTAAATTTTTTGTTGGTTTTTGGTTATATTTGTAGATTCAGTAGAATTAAAAAATGATGGTTTTGCTGGTAAAGTTGTATTTTGCTCAGTAATATAAACTTCTGTTTCGCTTGAATTTGTTGTGTTTTCGGACTGTTTAAAACTAATCCATAATTCCGTACAGCCTGACTTTAGCTTAGAAAATGATCTTTTTAGTTTTTGGCGCACTGTTGCTGATTTTAAATTGTATTTTATACCGATTTGGGTACTGTTTTTATTATCAATAATCGATTCTGCAACAATATTATAATCTTCACCTGTAAGTTGTTTTTTACAACATTCTATTAGCTGTTGAATTTTGGCTTCATAATGCTCGCTATATTTATTTTCATTTTCTTCAACACTTTCAAAATGTGCGTAGTCTTGAGTCTGAAAATCTGTATTTTCTTCAAGTATTACAGTAAAAGGTGAGCGATTTTTGTTATCTATAAATTTGTATTGTTGATTTTTAGCAGTTTGCCAGATAAATCCCTTTGGATTCTCCACATTTTCGGCTAGGAAAAAAGCGGTAAGAACATTGGAAGTAAGGTCTTCTACATCTTGCTGATTGTTTAGGCGCCTGTAGAAATATCCATAAACTAAAGGATACCAATAATCCCAAGCCTCACTGATATCTTTTTTTGAAATTTCAGAGTCGAGCATATATACGCTACTATTATAGTACAGAGGTGTTACACAGTAAGTATAGATAGTTTTTAAGGTTATGTAAAATCAGTAGAGGACTCTAGTTGACAATTTTCATGTATATATGGAAAATAAGGTTAATTTATGCTAAGTTCTGAATTGGAAGTACTGAAATTTTGGAAAGAGTACAATATTTTTGAAAAATCTCTTGAACAAAGAAAAGGGGCGGATAATTTTGTGTTTCTTGATGGGCCTCCTTTTATTACTGGAATGCCGACTTTCGGACATATTTCTACGGGTTATCCGAAAGATATATTTCCTAGATATTGGACTCAAAAAGGCAAAAATGTAGCCCGCAGGTGGGGCTGGGATTGTCATGGCTTACCTATTGAAAACCTGGCTCAAAAGCAACTAAATATCAAAGATAAAAGACAGATTGATAACGAAATAGGTGTAGATAAATTCAACGAAGTTTGTAGGCAAAATATTATTAGTTTTGATGCGGAGTGGCGTAGTATTGTAGAGCGAACCGGGCGTTGGGTAGATATGGACTGGCAGTACAGAACTATGGATGTAGATTACATGGAGTCAGTTTGGTGGGGACTTGGTCAACTTTGGGAAAAAAACTTGTTGTATAAAGACTATCGCGTGAGCCTATATTCACCATCTATGGGAGCGACACTTTCACACATGGAAATTGCTGATGATATTAAATATGTAAATGACACTTTGGAGACTCCGGTTGCCAGATTTAAGGTAAAAGAAAATTCCAAAAATAAGTTGATTGATAAAATCATTGAAGAAGTTTCGTTTAATTTTTCCGAACAGCAAAGATATAGAATGGATATTGAGAAGAGGATTTCTCTCTTAGATAAACTTGATGCAAAAGGTAAAAAGACCAGTCTAAAAGAATTGCTAAAGGGAGGCAGTAAACCTGAATTTAACGGAATTGAATGGGATAGTTTTAAAACTGATTTGGAAGCTGGGGAAGAATTAAAACATTTGAAAGAACAGTATAGTATAATTTTAGAAAATCTGGATACGCTGCAGAAATTGAAAGATATCCTGAGCAAAAATTATGAGATTAGCTTGCTTGCTTGGACTACAACACCTTGGACTTTTCCGGCAAATGTAGCTTTGGCTGTAGGGAGTGAAATTGAGTACTCCATGTATTATTTGGGGGCAAGTTCAGAATTAGTAATTTTGGCTGAAAATAGAGTAATTCCTATACTTTCCCTAAAACTACACGATGCGATTACAAAATCTCCCGAGTTGGAAAAAGAATTGCAACATGTGACTGATAGTAGTGAATATTTTCAAAAGCTAGGTGTAGATATAATAAAAATTGTTAGTTTTACAGGCACTGATCTTGCCGGACTTGAATACAAACCATTGTTTGAACCAACTCAGGAAGTAGAATCCTATGAAGAAAAAGAAAATATTTATAGGGTTTATACATCTGAAGTAGTTACAAATATTGAGGGTACTGGTATTTTGCAAATCGCACCTGCTTATGGTGGAGAGGATTTTGAAATTAGAAAGCAATATAATTTACCGGTTTTAACTTGTCTTAATGAGTACGGCGAGCTGATGAATAATCTAAATCCGGACTTGAAGCCTGCTTTTGGTAAAAATTTTGCCGTGGCTAATGATATTATTAACAATATTTTAAACGATAAAGGATTACTATTCACCAAGTTTAAATTTACTCACAAATATCCTGTATATAATCGAGATGAGAAGAAAGTCTACTATGCTGCCCAGGAAAACTGGTATATCGGCGAAACTAAGTTATTGCCGCAAAGTTTGGAAGTAAATAAAGATATCAATTGGTATCCTGAGCATTTAAAAGAAGGAAGATTCAAGATAGGACTTGAGAGTGCACCTGACTGGTGTATTTCCAGAAAAAGATATTGGGGCACACCGTTACCGATTTGGCAGACTAGTGATAAATCCAAAACCATTTTTGTTGATTCTATAGAGAAACTAGCTAAATTTGCAGTTAATCCAATTTATAAATTGTACAATACAAAAGATTTATTGCCTGATTCTTATGATTTAGGTAAAACTGTAATTGTAAGTGATTCTCATAGCAAATTGCCACTTGGAATTACTGCTACTCAGTATCGTAGTAAAAATCTGACTGATTTAAGAAAAGAAAAAACTTTGGAGATCAAAAAATTTGCCGAATACGCACAAAAGATTCTTGATGAAGTGCTTGTTTTATTTGAAAAATACCAGATTGTACAGGTATTATTTGATAATGATGAACAGGTATTGTGGACTACATGGCTACTAAGTTTAAACCCAAATAGCAAAAAAAATCTGAGAAATTTCTATTTTTACAAACAAGTGAGGCAAGACTTGGAAGAATATACCCCGTTCGGAAATATACAACTTTTAGATCTGCATAGACCTCATATTGATCACATACTTTTAGCTGATGAAGTGGGTAATATCTATACTCGTATTTCAGATGTTATAGATTGCTGGATTGATAGCGGCTCTGCTCCTTGGGCAAGTTGGCATTATCCTTTTGAAAATAAGGAATTTGTAGAAAAAAATACCCCTGCTGACTATGTTGTAGAGTATGAAGGTCAAATTAGAGGGTGGTTTCATGCATTGCATGTTTTATCTACTGCGATTTTCAATAAGCCTGCCTTTAAAAATGTTCATGTTCATGGGACTTTGCTTGGAAATGACGGTAAAAAACTCAGTAAATCCAAGAAGAACTTTGATTCCACTCCGGATGTTTTGATGGATAAGGTGGGTAGTGATGCTCTAAGACTATATTTCACTTCCGGTCCTTATTTTAACGGGGAGACAATCAGCATGAAAGATAAAGATGTAATGACAGTTTTTAGGGATTCCACGCTACTACTATCCAACAGTATAAAATATGTAGAATATGTACTGGATGTCTATGGAAGAGATAATAATTTACCTAAAACCTATAAACACCCTTTGAATAGGTGGTGGCAGGCCTATGTTCAGGACTACGCCTTGAAAATTGATAATTACATGGAGAATTATAATATTATTGAAGCTTCCAGATTAATAATTCCATTTGTTAATGATTTCTCTACTTGGTATATTAGAAGATCCAAAGATTTATTAAACACACATGGTGCTGAAATTGCAGCTTGTTTGAAAGAAACATGTAAATTATTTGCAACTATTACAGCTAGTTTACAGCCTTTTAATTCAGAAAGAGTCTGGTCGGTTGTAAAAGATAAATATGATCCGATTTCAGTACATTTGACTGACATTTCAGGATTTGAGAAACTTAGTGAAAAACAAGAGGTTTTACTTAGAAAAATGGGAAGTTTGCGAGAACTTATTAGCCAAATCCACTCAATTAGAAAAGAAAAACAAATTAGAGTCAGACAGCCTTTATATGCAGACTATAAACAGTTTGATGCAGATCCGGGCCTACTTGAGCTCCTGAAAATGGAATGTAATTTACTTGAAAAAGATTTATCACGAACTGAAGGTGAAATATTTGAAGCAAGTAGTGAATTTGGTATATTAAAAATTGATTTGGTAGTTGATAAGGATCTTAGTGTCCTAGGGTTTATTAGGGATTTTGAAAGGTCCGTACAAGAATTTAGGAAAAAACAAGGTTTTAAACCGGGCCAAATTGTACCTATGAAATGGCAAACAATTGAAGTTGAGGATGATGAAATCTTGCAAAAAGTACTTAAACAAATTGACTGGAGTAAACTTTGTGTAGAAATAAAGTGGGTTGAAGATTTGAACATTGAACTAAATAAAACATTTGAAGTAAAAGATCTTGTAAAAATAATTGTAGATTAATATGCTTAAACCTGTAGTTTTGAAAAATGGTCTAACTGTTCTAAAGTTCCCAAAGCCCGGTAGTAATATATTTTTAACCGGATTTATTGCTTCCACCGGATCGGCAATGGAAGAAGGCTATTTCCCTCAAGGTATTAGTCATTTAGTAGAAAGAATGTTTTGGTGCGGCACTGATAAGCATACTTCCACAAGAAGCTTAAACTTGACTTTGGAAGGGATGGGAGGAAATTTTACCAGCCAAGTCAATCAAGAACTCACCCAATTCTATTTAACTGTTCCCAGTTATCACCAGTTTAAAGCAGCTTCAATGTTGGCGGAGTTGATTCAAAGATCATATTTTGATGCTCGTGATTTGGATAGGGAGAAACGGAATATTGTAGAAGAATTGAAAGATTTTGAGGAGACTTTAGAAAGCGATCATACCCGTCTTGCATTATCAAACTTGTATGCGAAATACAATTTAGGCTTTCCTATTGAAGGTACAATTGATAGTGTGATGTCAATTAGTCATGAGGATGTTCAGGAATACATTGCTCACCAGTATAGACCGGATAAAAGCTTTTTGGTAATTGCTGGAAATTTTGATAATAAGTCAATCATGGAATTAATTGAGCAAGAATGGAACTATTGGAATCCAAGGCTAAAAAAACATATTGAGCCATTTGAATTTCATAAAGAGGATATTGGTGAATTACCCAGAGTAGTGTACCGCCAGAGAGGTTTTGCTCAAACTCAGTTGGTCTTCGGATTTTTACTAGACGAGGGCATGCAATCGCCTGCTTTGGCTAAGCAAGAAGAAAATCCTTTGAACGTCGATACAAAAGCCATCCTTGATAAAATGTTAATTAAATGGGCCGATTTACTTATCCTAAATACCATATTAGGGCAAGGTCTGTCTTCCAGATTGTGGGCTAAAGGTGTGGAAGAAGAGCTGTTGTTTAATAAAATTTATAGTGAAGTTGTTAGATTTAGGGCAACAGGATTGTTACAAATTGCGGGCAGTATTGATAATAGCCAATTTTCGTTTGGACTTGAAAGCATTTTGTCTGTACTTGAAGCTTTGAAAAAAACCACCGTATCAATCAACGAGTTATCAAAAGCCAAAGAATATCTAAAAGGTAAACTAATTCTTTCTCATGAGGATTTATTAGGTGCTACGAGCTGGCAAGTGGAAAATTTAATTGGCTCTGAGTTGACTTTTGAGCTTGACGATTTATTGGAAAAAATTGATAGAGTTGAGGCACCAGCAATCAGATCACTTGCGAGCGATTTATTTACTGCTGAGCGGATGACAATTACTACTCTTGGTACCGCTAAAGAAACTAGATTGGTAGATAAACTTATCAGGAAGTATTTGGTCTAAGTTTTGCACTAAAATCAAACTAACTCTTAATTATAGCATAATTTAATATTTTTGTTAAATGGATAATCCTATATATAAAGCTAAGGTATTAAATATCGTTAAAGATATTGAAGAAGGCCAAGTCATGACTTACGGTGATGTTGGTAATATGACAGGTATAAATCCTAGGCTTGTAGGCTGGATTTTGTCCGGACTCACGGAAGAAGAGCAGCAAACTTACCCCTGGCAAAGGGTTGTAGCTAAAGGTGGCTTGATTTCCAGCTTGAAACTAGGTGCTAGGGGACTCCTACAAGTAGAGCTTTTAAAAAAAGAAGGGTTTAAAATTGAAGATGGAAGAATACTTAATTTACCAGGAAATTTGTTTGGTTAGTTAACATATTTACAAATTACAGAAATAGTATTTACGTTTATTTTAATAGATACTATGCATACAATATTCTTTATAGCAGGCAGGACAGGAGGTCCGTTTTTTCCTTTGCCCTCGGTAATTAAAAATTTGGACAATATCAAGCCGGTTATAATTGGTATAAAAGGCGGGTTTGAAGAACGTGCTTCACTGCAAAAAGGTTGGAAAATATTGTTTTTACCCGATACTAGGCTCACAATACTAACTTTTAAAAAGGAAAAACTAAGGGAAACAATAAAAAATTATTTTGAGTTAGCTATTAATATTTGTTTGTTTGGATGGTCAATTTTAAAATCTCTGTATTTCTTGCTGCGATTTAGTCCGAAAATGATATATTCTACAGGTAGTTTTTTGGCTGTCCCAATGACTTTCGCTGCCAAGTTTACAAATTTTTTGAGACTAACAAATACTAAAATTGTAGTTCATCAACAAGATCCTTTACCTGGTTTAAGTAACAGATTGACTGTAAAATATGCAGATTTAGTGAGCTGTGTGTTTGATTATACGAAGTCAAAGTACCCTCAATTTTCAAATGCGAAGCTGGTACCAAACCCGATTGATACAGAATTATACGATGAAATTGAGAAAAGCTTAACTGTGCAAAATTCAACTCTAAAAAGTTTTTTAAATAAACCAAGTGATAAACCTCTACTTTTAATATTTGGAGGAGGGAGTGGATCTGAGGACATCAATGTTTGGACAATTAAAAATTTAGACAGGCTGCTTACAAAATTTAGGATTATACACTTAACTGGACTTCTACAAAAACTGGTCCTAGAGGAAGTACAGTCAGAGGATTATTTGAGGCTCGAGGCGATTTTCGAGGAAATGCCTTATGTAATGAAAAAAGTCGATTTGGTACTTTGTAGGGCAGGGATGGCCTCAATTACAGAGCTCTTATACCTCCAAAAACCAGCTTTTTTAGTGCCTTTACCACATACACATCAGGAAAAAAATGCTGAAATGGTGAAAGACTATTTTTATATTCTGGATCAAAAAGATAGACCTGAATGGGCGGACACTATTTTTGAAAACTATCCCAAATTTTTTAGCACAGTGAAATATCTGGATAAGATTAAGGTTGGAAATGAGCTGAAAGAATATTATGGACAGTTGCAATCTCTTCTTGACAAAAACTAGCTTCTGGCAAAGATTTGTAGTATTAATCTTTGGGTTAAAGCATATATACGGATGTAGTTAAATGGTATAATAGAGGTCTCCAAAACCTCGGTCCAAGGTTCGATTCCTTGTATCCGTGCCACAAGTGTTTTATTTAAAGCAAAAATACAAATAAAATTTTCTATATTCCTCTTTTTAAATATTCACCTACGATTTTAAATACTCGGATCAAAATACAAAGTTTAATTATCGAATTATTGTAATCTTTTCTTTGGGCTAAATCAAGGTTATGTACTACATTGTTATACTTGTTGAGTAGATAAACTCTATTTTGCTCTGCTATTTCAGCTTCATCATCAGCATTAAATATCATCGATACGTTTGTATTAATTAACTGAGCAAATCTTCTTAGCGCATAATCAACTATTGACTTTTCGTTTTCATCAAGTAAACTCATATCTTCTAGATTTTGTACGCAATCTAAAATGTAATTAGTTAGAGTCTCAACTTCAAATTGTTTTTCTTCATTAGCTTCAAGCTTTTCTTTAACTTCTCTCTCAGATATTTTTTGGTCATACAGTTTTTGTAGTTCAGCTGTAGATATTTTAAATTCGGACATAATTATTCAAACTTAGAATAGAAATTTGAGCGTTTTTGAAATAATAACTTAATCTTATTTTATTTTTTTATGCTCATGTCAAGAAGTAAACAATCCTTTTGTATATAGAAAAAGATAAGTTTTTAAAAAAATACCCATCTCCTCGGACATTTATGTATACTAGATTCTTTTGATTTATTTCAAGTCGAGGCGCTCAAAAGTTCATCTATACTATGTGTCTTAAAATTTTTATATTTTCTATCTAATTTAGCAAAGATAGATCAAAAGATTTGGATATTGATCAAATGAAAAAAGTATGCAATATTGGGTTTAGATTTCAGGGAGTGCAATTCAGCCCGAACTGATTCTAAATGGAGGTTATAATGTCTACATTTGAGCCTGTTACTGTTACCTTTAACGAAAAAGGTCCCAAAGTAAATTTTAACAATATGCTTGTTGAAGTTGATGAAATTGTAGGTATTAACAATTACGATGGCTTGTACAAAGGCCAGCGGGTAGTACTTAAAATTAGCTCCAAAAAGTTATGTGAGGACGACTTAAATAAATATTTAAGCTCACTAAATGAACGGGATGGCTATGTCCTCGTTCCAGGCGTTATTGGCTAACCTCCCAAATCTGAGTAAGTAATGTTGAGTGTTTTTAGAGATATAGCATACCTATACATTAACATTCCATTCTTACTCCTTTTCCATAACTTTCCACCCTAAAAGTGGAATTTTTGTTTTAAATTTAAAATTTGATAACCCAAAATTCGTTGACAGTAATATTTGTTACCATGTAGACTTAAGACGCTTAAAAAAGCTTAATTCTAGCTTAAATTTTCACAAAAAACTAACAAATTTTATAAACAAAAAACATACATATGCTCGGATTTCCTCTTAATATATTTTTAAATTTATTCAACACAATTTTTTCAGTTGGGCTTATTGTCCTACAAGTTTACTTATTTAGAAAATGGTATGAAGGTGCGGAATACGCCAATTTATATTTACTTTCAGGTATTTTTTCCACTTTAGTCACACTGTTTGGCAGAAATATTGTTTTAGCTTTTCTCAGAAAGTCTGATACTGATGAACCAAATGAATTTCGTAGTACTGAATTTACAGATTTGGAAACTAGTGATGGTACTAAAATGAGAATAGACTATTTTGGTCCTGAAAATGCTGAAAAGACTTTGATATTTATACCAGGTTGTAGTGCTGACAGTACTCAATGGTATTATGTAAAAAAAGCACTCCAGGATAAGTATCGCCTTTTGATGTTGGATATACCAGGTTGCGGATTATCCGAAGAACCTAAAAATAGTGACTATAGCTTGGAAAGATATGCAAAAGATCTTGATATGGTTGTAAATACCTGCAAAAAACCTCCAATTTTGATAGGTCATAGCATGGGGACTATGATAATTATGGAGTACTACAGATTTTTCTTGCGCGACAACAAAACCAAGGTTAAAGCCATAGTTTTATCAAATCCTACATACACTAATCCCCTTAAAACTGCAATCTTTGCACCTCTTTTAAAATTCCTTGAAAAGCCACTTTTGGTACCATCACTGTATATACAAAGCTTGATACCGGGAGTTTTTAAAATAATGAACATTCTTAGCTATCTAAACGGGAGCTTGCATCTATCAGTAGCTTTTACAGGTTTTGCAGGCACTCAAACTAGGCAAGAACTTGATTTTGCAACAAAATATGGACTTAAGACTCCTATAAAAACAGTGGCTCAAAATACACTTTCTATGCTTAAATACGAAGTTACAGATTTGTTGAGTGAAGTTAGTATCCCAACACAAATCATTGTCGCCACAAAAGATAAAATGACTAAAATAGAAGCTGGAGAATTTATGTCTGAGAAAATGCCAAACACTACACTAACCATTATACAAAATGCTAGTCACATGGCTTTACTTGAAAAACATGATACTTATACTAAAGAACTTGGGAACTTTTTAGAAAAAATAGCTTAATTTAAGCCTTTTCCAATCTGTAATAAAATTGAATTTTTTGACTAATTATCTGGATAAAAAAGGATCTTTACTTGACAAGTTTTTTAAAATCTTTGTATCTGTACTCACTTTTAGTTTTAGGGTAATTTCTCTATTTCTTAAAATTAGAAGTAAAATAATTACTAATTTTTAACTTGTATTTTTATGGTATTATCTGAAGGTACGGGCGGTAGATCATAAACCGTTGTATAATTGTACTAAGCCTTAAGACTATCACTTTATGTGGTAGTTTTTTGTAAAACAATTTAAAGAATATGCCCAAGAAAAAATTCAGTTTCGTTACTTATGGTTTAATAATCTATTTTATTATAGGCTTGATTTTGTTTATTACCATTCCCAAGATCAACAATTTTATAGTGCAAAATGATTCAATTTGGTCTTTTTTACAAGGGCTTGGTACAATAGTGGCAGTAGTGGCTTTAGTAATCAGTTTAATAGATAATAAAGTAAAATCTAATCAAGAGGAGGTAAGATTCAAGCTTGAAACAGATGCATATATTATTCCTATTTCGATACAAGACTATATTAAATCAGAAGAAAAAAATATCTTGGTCCATAATTTTAAATTAGATAAAATAAATTATTCGGCAAATCTCAAAGATAAATGGGAGACTGATGTATGGGACATATCCGGAATCAATCATAGTATTGTTGATGGTACAGTTTATCCCTATCTTGCTATTAAAAATCAGGGCAAAGTAAATGCAAAGTGGATAAAGATTGAGATCTGTAGTAAAAAAAATCCAGATAATGATTTAACTAGTGTATTAACCAAATACGAATTTATGCCTGAAAATACTGTAGTAGAAGAATTTAATTCTTTAGAGGTTGAGAAATCCATAATTTTGTGTGCAGAAGACAAACACTATTTTGTAGAAAACTCAGATCAACCAAAAGTTGATTTTACACGTTCTTTTGGCATTAGAATAACCTATTATTCTGACCATTTAGGGCTAAAACAGGAAAATATAAATAAAAAAATAGATAAAGAGGAGCTGACTTTAGTATTTGAAGCTAAAGTAATCAGTAGGGGGTCTGTTGAGAATTCTGATAAACTACTTTCCTATATTCACATGATTCCTCGAGAGTATAATATTTAGTATATAAAAGAAAAATCACCCACATCAATCAAAAATTAATTTGACCGGAAAGGGTGACTAGGAAAATGCCTAACTAAAAATGCCTATAAGGCAAGTTACAGCAATTAGAGCAAACGCTATGACCAACAAAGAAAGTACGAACATATTTCTTCCTAAAAGTAGAAATTGTTTTTTATTGATAGCATATATTTTAACTACCGTCAAAACCTTTTTCTGGGCGATGTATATTTACCAGTCCTAATTTATTTTAATTTACAGATGCAAGTACTTTAAGTTTTATGACACTCTTGTATCAAATCACCCAACTCAGTTTTAGGTCTAATAACCGTATCATTCCACTACAAAATCAATGTTTTTTCCTGAAGCGTATCCTGATCTGTATAAGTAATTTCAAAGGTGTGGTCCTCTAAATTTGCATTCAAAGTAGTACACAAGTCAGCTGTTTGCCACTGGATAATCAATCTATTGTCTTCAGAATCCAAAACTTCCATACGACCGTCAAAAGCTTTGTAATTATTTCTAAATTCCATTAGCTTGATCAATCTTTGTACAATAGGCCTCTTGGTTTCAATAGATAGCTCCTCCAAGCTGTAATTATGTCTATTGATCTCTCTACCCCAGCCTCCTACTTTCTCGCCTTCAAATCTAGCTAAGGCTTCAGTATCATTTTTACCTGCTAGCGCACCTACATAATATACCTGTGGAATTCCAGGAGTATAGAATTGTACAGCTCTTGCGGTTAGATAAGCATCGTCATTTTGACCTAGAGCAGAGTAATATGTTATATCTAGCTGGTAAACCTCGGCATTGCCGTCACCGTCATAGTTATAATTGACACTTGCCCCATGCTCCAGCACATTTTTTACAGTTCTATCAATTTCTTCTTGTTCCATCAAATCTTCACAATCTTTTACAGGAATTCCGTCGTGAGTATCTAGTGTGGTAATTTGTTTTTTTGGGCAGATCTTCAACCAGTTTTTTAAGTTCTTACTTTTTCCGTCATACAGAGCGTGTAAAGTCATGAATGGAAGTACAAAATCATAAACTCTAAAGCCTTGCTCAGCAAATTTTAGCTGGTAACTGTAGTGCCCATGAAGTTCAGGTAATAATTCTGCTTCGAAAGCGTCACTAAAATTTTTAATCCAGTTAAGAAAATCCCAAATCTCGGGCTCTACAAAAAAACAAGATGTTCCGGCCTTTTTAGTAACATACCCGATAGCGTCAAGTCTGATCAATTTTACATTGCGTCTCAATAGATAAAGTAAAAATCCTTGATAAACTTTTTTGTAAACAGGTGAATTTATATCTAAGTCGATTTGTTGATCAGATTCAAAAGTCTGCCAAATTTTCTCTTTTTTTCCATCAGGAAATTGGATTAAAAATTCCGGAGCATCAGGTTTTCTCAAATAAATCTCTTTTAGTTCCTCTTTGGGAATGGTACCGCTTGGGTATAGTTTTTTTATCTGCAGAAATAAATCATAATATTCAGAGTCCCTTCCATTTTTTAAATAATCCTGAAAATATTCTGACTGTCTAGAAATGTGGTTAGGAATAAAATCTACAGCTAGATTGAAATCATTACCGATTTTTTGAACGTCTTCCCAAGTACCGAAGTTTGGATCTACCATGTTATAGGTTAGGGGACAGAAACCCCTATCAGCTGAGGATGGATAGAATGGTAAAATGTGTATTCCGCCAAACGCTTTAGGAAAATATTTTTTTAGTACAAAATGTAGTTCTTGTAAATCATTGCCAAGGCTGTCCGGGTATGAAATTAACTGGACTTGGTTCTTTAAAAACATATTACTATAAATCTTTTACTCGCTCCTTTAAAAAATTGGTTAAGTCGTCTTTGATATCATCTCTATTTAATGCAAAATCGATTGTAGCTTTCAAAAACCCTGCCGGAGTGCCACAATCATGACCAGGTGCACTAGGCTTGAGCGCATATAAAGGCTCACTATCTCTTGTCATTTTTGTAAATGCATCTGCTACTCTAATTTCACCGTCGCCAACTGTTGATTCTGCAGTCTCAAGTAAATTCCAAATCCTTTCATTGATCACTGCGTAACCATTGCTAATCAAAGTTGAAGGAGCCTCTTCTTGTGTTGGTTTTTCTACAAAACCTGTAACTTGCACAATATCACTGCCTTCAGATATTTCACTATAGGCTAAAATACCATACTTGGAAACTTTCTCGAGCGGAACAAAATCTGTAGCAATAATTGGCTGCTGTTTTTCCTCAAAGAAATTGATTAATTTTGCAAAAGTTTTATTGCTAGAAGGCATTATGTAGTCGGGAAAAACTACTAAAACCGGTTCTTGTGTGTCTACAAAAGGCCTGGCGCAGAGTAAAGCATGACCATCTCCCTGCTGTATTGGCTGCCTAACGTAAGCAAAGTGAGCTAATTTAGAAATTCTTTCGACATCTTCCAACAATTTGTGCTTACCCTTTTCAACCAATGTATTTTCGAGCTCGTAACTTTTATCGAAGTGGTTTTCAATAGCATTTTTTCCTCTTCCTGTGACAAAAATTATTTCTTCAATCCCAGCCTCAACTGCCTCTTCTACTAAATATTGAATGATAGGTTTATCAATTATTGGCATCATTTCTTTTGGTACAGCTTTAGTAACAGGTAAAAATCTAGTTCCAAATCCTGCTGCAACAAAGATTGCCTTTTTTACTTTTGACATATTTTTATTAAATTAAGTTATTTTTATATTTTAAATTTCAATCTGTGTTTAAAATGGGGACGTGCTCCTTAGAGATTAAATAAAAATTGCAAAATGTCAACAATTTTCTTGACATAAAGATATGAAACAGCTAAAATATGGGTGTTATGATAAGCTATTTTTTAGCCAAAACTGATCCTGAAACGTATTCTATTAAAGATTTGAAAAAAGAAAAAGAGACAAATTGGGATGGAGTGCGTAGCCATCAAGCTGTGCAAGTAATACAAAGTTGGAAACCTGGAGATATAGTAGTCATCTACCATTCTCAAAAAGAAACTAAAATTGTTGGTGTGGCTGAAGTTACCGGTCTACCGGAAAAAGACTTGAGTGATATTAAAGGTATTAGTTGGTATGCTAAAGTAAAATTTTTGAAGGAATTGCCAAAAGAGAACCAAATAACTCTTCAAGAAATCAAACTAACCGGGTTATTTAACGACTTTGCTTTAGTTAGGCAAGGTAGACTATCTACAATGGCCTGCCCGGAGAATTTTGTGGTTTGGTTAAAAGAAAAGGGAGTCTTGTAAATTTTTAACTGGGTTGTTTGTAATAAATTTGACAAAAGGTACCCCGATAAGCTAACTATACTTATTAGTGCCGGAATTTAGAAGACAAGATTTTTTAAAAAACCTATCAAAACAAGGAGTAACCTATGACTGGGTACTTTTAGCCTCAGTTTTGGTGCTTACGATAGGTGGTTTGGCTTTTTTAGCTAGTGGGTTGTCTGTTAAAGGTCCTGCGGTATTTCAATTTGCTTTTCAGAAACAATTTTTATCAGGTGTTTGGATTGGTGGGGTATTAGCCTTTATTTTGGCTCGTGTGGACTATCACATTTGGTTTAAATATATTAAAACGATTTTAATTATTACCTTTACTTTATTAGCTTTTTTAGCTACTTTCGCTTTGGTTGTGGATGTAATGAGCTATAAAAAATCAGCTGCTGAAGCGAGTAAAATTAGAGACAGTGTCATTGCAAAAGCCAAGTTTTTGCCTATTAGACCGTATCAAGGTGGAGGAGCTATCAGATGGGTTGAAATTCCTAAGGTTTTAAACTTTCAGCCGTCCGAACTTGTTAAATTAGTTTTGCTTGTGTATTTGTCATCAGTACTTCTAAAATATGAGGACCAGACTATTGATTGGCAGAAGATTAAAAAGCCTTTGTACGTATTTGGTTTTGCTGCTGCTTTAATTTTACTACAACCCGATTTAGGAAGTGTTTTACTTGCTTTTGGGATACTGTTAACGGCAATGTGGGTTAGTAAAGTACCAATGAAAATCATTGCAACAATTTTGTTAGTTGTGGCAGTTTTGGGCGTAACTGCTGTTTTTAGTGCCGAATATAGGCTCAAAAGAGTTAATGCATTTTTATCTCAGGATAGTGAGAAAGCAGCTCAGATTTATTATGTTAGATTGGCTATACAAAATGGTGGATTATGGGGTAAAGGTTATGGAAATAGTGAGTATAAACAAAAAGAACTATTATTTGAATCTACGACTGATGGTATTATTTCTATTATTGGTGAGGAAATGGGGTTTGTGTTTGTAATGTTTTTCCTGAGCTTATATTTAGTATTTTTGTTTAGGGGCTTAAAAATAAGTAAGGATGCTCCCGATGTCGGGGGTAGAGCTTTAGCAGCCGGAATTGCAGTGTGGATCACTACCCAAGCATTTTTAAATATAGGCGGGATTACAGGTATGATTCCTTTAAAAGGACTACCTTTACCGTTTGTTTCAGCGGGAGGTTCATCAATAATTATGAACTTCATCAGTGTAGGAATACTATTAAATATCTCTAGCCAAAGTGTAAAAAATGCTGCTCTCAACTTTAAAAAGCAAAGTCAGTTTACAGATGCAAAAATTAGTAATAGGCTAAAAATAGCTAGTCAGAAAAATATTTATTAGGTTGGCATAATAGGAATTTATGAACAATAAAACAGTATATGTAATGATGTCGGGAGGGGTGGATTCATCGGTTGCGTCAGCTTGCTTAAAAGAACAGGGGTATAATCTAGTGGGCGTATTTATGAAATGCTGGTCACTTGAGCAATTAGAGTCTTTGGGCGTATCTAAAGATCTGTATGGCTGTTTTTGGGAAGATGATGTGATGGATGCTGAGCTTGTAACTAAAAAACTGGGTATTCCTTTTGAAGTTTGGAATTTTGAAGGTGAATATAGACAAAAAGTTGTAGAATATATGCTCCATGAGTATAAAATAGGCCGCACTCCTAATCCTGATGTGATGTGCAACTCTATGATTAAATTCGGCATCTTTTATGAAAAAGCTATGGCTAGAGGGGCTGATTTTGTCGCTACGGGACATTATGCCAGAATTGCAGAAAAATACGAAAATTATGGACCTGTAATTGCTAGAGGTAAAGATGAAAACAAAGACCAGAGCTATTTTTTATGGGGTATTAAAAAAGAACAGCTAGCCCATATTCTGTTTCCCATTGGTGAATTTGAAACCAAGCAAGAAGTCAGAAAAAAAGCTGAAGAACTAGATTTAATTACAGCCAAAAAACCCGATTCTCAGGGCTTATGCTTCGTAGGTAAAACACCTCTAAGAGAGCTATTGATGCAGACTTTGGGTAAAAAAGAAGGTCAAATAATGGATGTAAGTGGAAAAAAACTTGGTGTGCACGAAGGCGCTTACTTATATACAATAGGTCAGAGAGAAAAATTGGGTTTATCCGGTGGGCCTTGGTTTGTTATAAAAATTGATGTGGAGCAAAATCAGGTAATTGTGGCACATTCTAGCAATCAAACAGAAATGTATAAAAAAAGCTGCGAGGTGATAAATTTAAATTGGCAAGTTGATGAGCAGGTTTTGTATAAGTTAAATTACGCTTTTCAGTCCCAAGTCAGATATAGACAGCAGCCTGTAGATTGCACGTTTCAGCTAAAACAAGATAGTAATTTGGTAACATTTAGTGAGGATGTAAGGGCAGTGGCTCAAGGGCAAAGTATTGTGTTTTATGATGGTGACGTGATGTTAGGAGGTGGAATTATCAATCTCTAGATACCGTTAAATACCAGATAAGATATTAGATAAAAAAGATTTTCTTAAGTACTGATTATTTAGATCCCTTAGTATTGCTTGCCTATGAAGCATAGTTCCGTAACCCTTATTTACTTCCCATTTAAATTCCGGATAAGTTTTGCCGATTAAAGTCATAAAATCATCTCTTTGTACTTTGGCCAGATTACTAGCTAATGCAATTGAAAGGTACTTATCATCAGCTTTATTTTCTCTAATTACATTAATCTTACTTTTATTGTCTTTAAAAACATCATCTAAAAACATACTTGTATCGGGTAGGTAATTATCCGGTAAACTGTTCTCAAAAGCTAATTTATTTACCAACCCAGAGTTGAGATGATCGAGTAATTTAATTTTTCCGTCTATAATGACCTGGTATTCACAATTTCGGATGCTAGCTAAAACATTTATCAAAATTACAACCAAATGACTCAAACACACTCCAATGCCGTAGGTATCAATTAAATCATTAGAAGCCGAAACAACTAGCGATTGGATGTTATAATTTTTTATCAACGCAGCAGCTTTTTCGCGATCCTTTGACTTCAATTTTTTGCTATCTCGAACAAAAGTAAAGTCTGAAAAATCTGTGTAAGTTTCTATATTGAAATGTTTGGTAAGTAATGGGTAATTTCCAGGTAAAAGAACCCCGCCAAGATGTACAGGTCCGGCTAAAGCACCTCTACCTACCTCATCTATTCCTAAAATATACTTCATTATATAATAAATTAGGAATTATGTGATCTAACTAACTTTAACTAAAAAGCCGCTAGGCAAACCTACTCCTGATTCAGCCTTTTGAATAATTTCGCCTACAGTTACAGTTCTATTTGAAAAAATTTGTTTTACTAAAATATCTAAAATTGCCGGAGTGAATCTTGGTGAGTGGAGAGTTACTACCATTTTACCGTTATCTTCAAGCAATTCTTTACATGAATGTAATAATTTAACCAAATCATCTTCAATTTTAAAAATTTCACCTTTAGTACCACGCCCATAACTAGGTGCGTCCATAATGATTGCTGAGTATTTGGCATCTCTTCTCATTTCTCTTGCAATAAATTTATATGCATCTTCCAAAATTAACCTCTGATTGTCTCTTGGTAAATTGTTAAGTTGCATGTTGTAGGTATAGGTGTCCATGGCATTTTTAGATGAATCTACAGCTGTGACTTGAAAGCCGGATTTGATTAAATTCATCGCATTTGATCCTGAATAGCTAAATAAATCCAGTACTTTACCATTTTTATCAAAACTATTTACTAGCTCAGGTGCGTAGCTCCAATGCTCAGTAAAGACTCCTACATTACCAAATTCATTGGGCTCCACTTTCCATTTTAAACCACTCTCTGAATAAATTTCCCAGTGGGCAGGTAGTTTTTCAGAAGATAATCTGTTCCAAACCCCTTTTTCACTACTATCGCGTACAAATTCAACATCACTGTTTTCCCATAATTCTTTGTTGAAAGGCTCCCATAAAGCTTGGGGACATGGACGAATTAATTTGTATTTGCCAAACAATTCAACTTTTTTCTGATTGCCACAATCAAGCAGCTCGTATTTATGCATATGACCTAATTATGCTGTATTTTAAGTTAATGTCAAATTTGACAAAGTCTGATTCTAAAGTCAAAATTTATGCTATGTTCGGCAAAGCCATTGTGACTACAATTGTACTAGCAATTCTCGGAGCTATAGGATTTTTAGGATTCACTACCTATAGTTACTACTTTATGGCCCCAACTGACTCTCCTAAAGGCCAGTATGTCTTTAAAGTAAATTCTGGTGACAATTTGTCAGTTGTATCGAAAAAGCTTGAGCAAGATAAAGTTATTCCAAGTACTGAAGCTTTAGTTTTGCAAACAAAATTAAATACATTGACACCTCTGCAAGCAGGTGAGTATAAACTAAATCTACCTGCAACACCTGAGGTTGTGCTGAGCCAATTAAATCAGGAATCAATTAGAATTTCACAATTAAAAAAAGTGGAAACGGTTCAAATTACTTTTAAAGAAGGTGAAACTGTTGATAAAATGATTGAGAGAATTAACAATGCCGGTGTAGCTGAAACCAAATTATTGCAAGATTTTGCAAGAAACCCTGATTCATTTAACAAACAAACATATCCTTTTTTACCAAAACCCTTGAATTGCACCTATGGTGATTTAAAAAACTGCGCAAAATACTATATTGAAGGATATTTATATCCCGATACATATGAATTTACAAAGCCTGCGACACCTGAAAAAGTTTTTGAAACTATGTTGACCAATTTCAAGAATAAGGTTTGGACAAAGCTAAATATTGATGCTACCAAAGTTGATTTTGATAAAGCAATTATCATGGGTTCAGTGCTAGAAAAGGAAACTGGTAGAACAAAAGGTGTGACTGATGATAATAAAGCTGAGTTATCTCAAGAGAGAAAAATAATGGCAGGAGTTTTTTATAATAGGCTGAAAGCAGGGATGAAATGGGGATCTGATGTTACGGCAGAGTATGGAACTGGTAGAAAATTATGTCAGCAGACTTTTGCAGTAGAAAATTGTATGAAACTAGACTCCCCCCTGGTTAATACCAAGTACAACACTTATCTAATTACCGGGTACCCGATTGGCCCCATCTCTAGTCCTCAGTTTGATAATATCTATGCAGTTATAAATCCTGATGTTAATAACTATTTGTATTTTGTAAGCGATACAACAGGAAAAAACTATTTTAGTAAAACCGGAGCTGAACATAGTAAAACAATCCAAGAAGTAGGCAAAATCAATAAAGACTTGGGTTAAACTTGACAATTTTTCTATTTAATTTGATTATATATAGGATTAGTTTCATTTATGGAATTCACGGGAATAATAATATTAGTATTAATAGCAGTTATTGTATTTGTAGGCATTTCTGCTTACAATAAGCTTATTGATCTAAAAAATAAAGTAAGGGAAGCTGCTAGTGATATTGATGTCCAACTCAAGAGAAGGTATGATTTAATACCTAATTTGGTAGAAACTGTAAAAGGTGCTAAAGCTTTCGAACAAGAAACTCTTGAAAAAGTAATCCAAGCTAGGCAGCAAGCAGTCAATTTAACAGGACTTGGTGATGCTAAAGCTGCTGCTGAAACTGCTCTTTCCGGGGCTTTAAGACAACTTTTTGCAGTTGCTGAGAGCTACCCTGATTTGAAGAGCAATCAAAACTTTTTACAATTGCAAGAAGAGTTGACCAACACAGAAGATAGAATACTAGCAAGTAGAAGGTTTTATAATCAAGTAGTAAGTGATTATAATACAGCTCAAGATCAATTTCCTACAGTTTTATTTAAAGGTATGGCAGGTGCTAAACCTGAAGCCTTTTTTGAGCTTGAAAATCCAACTGAAGAAAGAAAAAATGTTAAAATACAGTTTTAATTATGTCTAAACACACAAATGCAAAGAAGCCAACAGTGGTTCAAAAACACCAAATACACAACGAAGACACAGGATCCCCTGAAGTCCAGATTGCTATTTTGACTGAGGAGATTTATAATTTGACCGACCATTTAAAAATTAATCCTAAGGATTTTTCTTCTCGAAGAGGTTTGTTAAAAAAAGTTGGTAGAAGAAGATCGTTACTTAGATATTTATCAACTGTAAGTCAAGCAAGGTACAAAAAGACTTTGGTTGTAAACAATCTAAAATCACTTTAATATTTATTCAATTAATTGTTAATTTTGATTTAACAGGCGGCCTAGGCCGTTTTTTTGTTGACAATTTGTAATTTAAAAGGCTTTAATATTGATATTAAACAAAATTTATGGAAAATAATAGACCACAAAAAAGTAGTAAAAGATCTGGTTTAAAAAGAATTTTACTTTTAATTATTTCTCTCATTATATTATTTGCTTTAATTGTAGGAGGGATATTTCTTTTTAACTATTTCAAAAATAGACAGGGAAGTACTAACCAAGCTTCTCAATCCGAACAAAAAGCTAAACAAGGGCAGATTGATCTCGCTGCACTTAACGATTCCGGACAAAAAGGAACGATACAAATTACTTCTCAACAAAATCAAACTTTAGTGGAAATAAATATAACTGAGAAACAAGCAAACTTACCTCAGCCTGCCCATATCCACAAAGGCGATTGTAAAAATCCAGGTGAAATTGTTTATCCATTAAATGAAGTCATAAATGGTAAATCTACAACGGTACTCAATGTTTCTTTAGATAAGCTAAATGAGCAAAAACCATTAGTGGTGAATGTTCACAAATCAAATACTGAATTGGAAAACTATACGGCTTGTAGTGAGGTTAAATAAATTTTAATTCAATGCTGATTTAGCAGTTTGTTGTTTACAGTCATCACGATTTTTGTAGCCTTAATAGGACAAATCCTATATTTGCTAGTTTAAGAATACTTACTCAAAATCAAATAACTCACTTGTGTGATCATCCCAATTTTTATCGGATTTAGGCATGGGGATAGGTCCTTTAAACACATTGACTTTGGAACTATCCATATTTTCCGGTAATTCATTATATACCTCGTAGAAAATTCCTGCTTTCTTTGATTCTTTTTTTTCTTCTAAGGGTTCTTGTTCAACAGGTTTCTGCTGGGGTGTAAATATTGGCTTTTTTTCCGGTAGAGTAACCTTTGGTTTGTTGTTTGTAGCTCTTAAGCTTATTTTTAATTCCAAATCAGGGCTTCTGAGCCCAATTGCAAGTTTGTTTTTTACCCAATTATTTAATTTAGGTGAGTTAAGCTGTGCTAAAAATATAGAATTTGAAACACTTAGCTCAATATTGTCTCCTTCGTTTTTTTCTACGCTAATATCGTTTACTATCATTTTTAAAATAGGGGGTGCATCTTGAAATTGAGTCAGTTTTTGGATTACTTCTTCAATCCCTGCTGAGCCAGTTGTATTATTGGATGTCTCATCTATTGCCTTGCTTGACGCTACTTTTCCAATTTCTGTTTCATCTTGAGTAGCTTTTTGCGGTGTATTATTTTCTACCTCTTCAGCAATTAAAGAACTCTGTGTAGGCGGGTTACTATAGACGTTTTTTGTTTCTCCCAATGAAGAATTTTGTGTTACAACAGTTGATCCTACTTCGGACTTTTTTTCATAAGTACTTAGGCTATCAGACTTTTTGAGTTCAAGGACTTGCTCACTATTACTAGTTTTGGGTAATTGTTTGATTTGATTGTTCGAATAAGGCTGAGCTTCAAAATTTCTGAATTTAACTTGTAATAAAGCAACCGAAGAAATGATGCTTGAGATTGGTAATTTTAAATCAAGAACCTCTGCGGTGGGTAAGATTAATGAATCAAATACAGTTCTACCTGCAAAACTTTCATCTAAAAGATATTCCAAAAATTGTCCTAAAAATGTTTCTCCGTCAATGCCTACTGCATTTAGTTTTTGAACTAAGTCTGAAGTAATATTTTGCTCTAGGAGTTGATTTGCTAAATTTTGAAGTAATTCGTCAGGTAAAAGACCAAGTAATTGTGTGGTTTCTTGAATTGTATAACTATCCAGTTCATAGCTGGCAACAGTTTCTAGTAGATTTGTAGCATCTCTTAAACTACCGCTGCTTCTTTTGGCAATTAATTTTAATGAACCATCATCAATATTTACATTTTCTTTTTCAGAGATATTTTTTAGTTTTTTTACTACGTCTTCTATAGTGTGGCTGCTCAAATTTAACTTGGTAAGCCTGGAAAGTACAGTAGGGATAAGCTTTTCAGGGTTGGTAGTGGCAAGTAAAAATACCAAGTATTCAGGCGGTTCTTCCAAAATTTTAAGAAGAGCATTCATGGCAGGCTTGGACAGCATGTGCACCTCGTCAATTATATAAATTTTGTATTTTCCTGAAATTGGCGGAGTTTTGGCTGATTCAATCAGTTGTCTCACATCATCAATACCTGTGTTGGAAGCTGCATCCATTTCGATAAGATCAATTTTGGCCTCAGGATTAGTAGATATATCATTTAAATTGTTAGCAAAAATTCTAGCTAAGGTAGTTTTACCCACGCCTTTTGAACCATAAAATAAATAAGCTTGTTTAATTCTATTCTTCTTGAGGGCATTTTGAAGTACTGATTTTACCAATTCCTGTCCTATTACTTCTGAAAATTCTTGAGGTCTATATTTATTATACCAAGCCATACATTGCTTAAGTATTGAAGTATTCTTTATTTTTGGTCAACTTTTTTGAACTTAAACTAGCTATACTACTAAATTTACTTTCTTAACATGATAGGAATGAATTCAACTTTAAATTTTAACTTTTCTATTAGATTATCTATTTTTGATTATAAATAAAAGTTAATTGATATTACTAAATAAGTGTTTGCATTCCGAAATTATATCCTCATAAAACTTGTTTGTGCTAAACATAAATTCAATAATCTTTTCGTCATTATAATTTGTATTAGTACTATTTTGTAAATCTGGCAGTTTAGTAGTAATATCCCAACCAGAAAGTTTGCCAGTTAAATGATTGTAACCAATATGTAATTCGGGCTCGGTGACGACATGTAACTTTAATGTATCACTAAAATGTTTTACACGTTTGCAGAGTTCTTTTTCCATTGCAATTATTATTGAAGTGTGTAAATCAGGATCTTTTTTTAACATATCACTTGTGTAGTAACTTATCGCTCCAAATGGTATAGTCGTGATTGGCTCTGCTTTAATTTGTGGTATTTCAGTTCTAATTTCAGATAATTTGCTCGAACTTCTGTTAGACTCATCAGAATTTGAATATAGTATCTCAATAATAGCATTACAGACTTTACGGTACTCCTTTTGTTTTAATTCTTTTAAATGCTCTGCATGAACTTTACCATCTTTTTTTACTATTTCCTGATATCCTTGAATAGACACTGTGCTAGGATAATTTTTAATTAAATTGACTTTATATTCATCTAATTCTTCCTTAGAGTTAAATTTAGAATGTATGTTTTTTGCAGAAAGGTGAACAAAATCAATAACTTTTCTAGCTTGTTTTAACTGCGTATTATTTAATTGTTCAGCAAGTTTAGATTCACCGAAAAATTTTTCTGGTGTAGGATTATAAGTATTGATGTTCTTCATAAACATATTATACCATATAAATGCACTTTTGACAAACTTTTGAACCCTAATTAAGCACTTTTTAAACAGATGAAATAATGTTTTATTTTTTATTTTCCCTAAAATCCTGCTTAATTTGATAATAATTTTTAGAATTATTTTTTACCTTGTTGGCGGGATATTTTTCTTTTACTTTGTTCAACTTTTCCAAAACTATGGACTTAGGATCTAAATCCAGCATGATACACATTTCAAAACAATATATTAATACATCAGCTAATTCGGATTTTAGGTCGGTAAACTTTTCTTGATTATTTTCTAAATCCTGCCTGGTGTAGCTTTTCCACTGAAATACCTCAAGTAACTCAGCAGCTTCAATTGATATTGATTTGGCCAGACTTTCAGGTGGCAAATTGTCCCAATTTCTTTCTTTTAAGTAAATCCTTAATTCATCTAAAATTTCTTGCATACTATGAGAAATCAATAAAACTAATCAAAACTTATGTCAATTTGACCAAATGCTGTAAAATTTGTTGTCTACAATTATGGTAAATGTAACTTACGAAGAGTATTTGAATTTGGTAAATGAAGTAAATAGACTCAGAAACGAGGTTCATTTATTTAATGTGGAAGAAATTTCTGAAGCTGCTTTGGATGATTTGAAACACAAAATTACCGTGTTTGAGGAGGAAAATCCTGATAAAATAAGCCCGAATAGTCCAAATTATACAATTAGCGGAGGCGTGGCTAAGGGGTTTACAAAATTTGAACACAAACGCAGAATGTTGTCTTTAAATGACATTTTTGACTTTGGAGAGCTGCAAGATTGGGAAAACAGATGGGAAAAGTTGACCGGAAAACCACAAGATTTGAATCAAGGAGTCACTTTACCTAAACTTCAAGAGGATTTGTTTAATAAAGATGATAATAGCCAAGTTAAAATCGTGGCCAGTACTGTTGAAAATGCAAAAACAGAGTTTAAAATTACCGGTCTAAAGAGTGATGAGGCAATACCACCCATTAAAAATGCAGTAAAATACATCTGTGAGCCCAAAATCGACGGTTTAGCTATCAGCTTGCACTACGAAAATGGTCAATTGAAAGCAGCGGTGACTAGGGGCGACGGTTGGGTAGGGGAGCTTGTGACTGAAAATATACGCCAGGTAAGAAATATACCTAAAATGATACCTGATAAAAGAAAAATCGAGGTACGTGGTGAAATATTTATGACGAAAAAAGATTTTGAAGAATTAAACAAAGATATACTTGCAAGTAAAAAAGTCGGTAAAATGGGAAAAAAAGGTGAAGAGGGGTTGTTTGCAAATCCAAGAAACATGTCTAGTGGTACAATTCGCCAGCTTGACTCCAGAATAGTAGGTGAAAGAAATCTAAGCTTTATTGCCTACGGAGTTTTTGTTGAGGAGGGTACTGATTTATAAATTTTTTGTTTGAGTATTTATTAAAAATCAAATAAAAAAAATCCCACTGAAACAAATCAATGGGAGGAGCAATTATGGTCTCAACTTAATATATTAAGGAGACTATAATATAAAAAGATCAGGCTTACAGTGATGTATGAAACCACACAATAGCCGATTATTACCTCTTCGTATTCGTAGATTAACACAGGAATTTTAAATAAAAAGATTCCCAGCATAAACCAAAGAAGAATAACTAGCATGTAATTACCTCATTTTAACTCCAATGTTTATTATAGCACAAAATTTGCATATGTGCAATATATTATTTCGAGCTCGCTAGGACTTCGTAAATCAACTTTTTAACCGTGAGCCTAATCATAGTTAATTTATTAAATCTCTTATAAATCCCTGTATAAAATGAATAATTACTGCAGCTAATTTAAACCAAATATTTTTTCTTCATATCTTCTACTGATTGTTTGATTAACTCAGTTAAGACCTCCATATCAATGTCTTCTAGTTTCTTGATATAAAGACAACAAACTCCAGTTTTGTATTTACCAAGTTTATTCATTAAGTCGCCGTATGGTTCAAATCCCGGCACAATGTAGACCGTGAGATTCTGAGCTCTTGGAGAAAAACCGGTTAACCCTGCATCTCCTTCTCGCCCACTTTCATATTTATAATGATATGAACCAAACCCGATTATAGACGGTCCCCACATTTTAGGTGGCATTTGGGTAACGTCACTTATAAGTTTAAGGAGTGTGTGACAATCTTGGCGTTTTTTCTCATCTGAAATAGTATTAATAAACTCAGTAACGCTTTGGTTAGTTGGGAGGGTTTTGTTGGGTGTAGACATGACTGGCTCGTAAAACAATAAAATAGTATTTACTTTTTTACTACCACTCCAAATTTTTCCATGTAAATATTTTCACTAGCCCCCTTTTCTTTTAAAACTTCTTCCATAGCTGAAACCATCATTGGATGACCACATAGATAAAAATCCGTATTTTGATAATCAGTTACAATTTCAGGAATAGCCGTAGTTACTCGCCCGCTTAAAATATTTTCACTTGTACTAACTGAATCCAAATTCTCAACAACTGAATATACTTCTAAATTGTCATTTTTGCTGTATTCCTCAAAGAATTTATTTACAAAGTTGTCTTCTAAAACGTAACATCCGAAAAATAGCTTGATTTTGGTATCCGGGTTTTGCTCAAAAGCTTGCTTTATCATTGGCACAAACGGAGCTAAACCAGTTCCCGTAGCGATAAACACTTTGGGATTGCTACTTTCCTCCAAATGAAACCTTCCTGATGGTCCGATTGCACTTATAACCTGTCCTTCACTGATATTATCAAAAAAACGAGAAGCCTCACCTCCGGGCTTTGTGCTGATCATAAACGAAACATAAAACCCATTTCCCAATGTAGGAAAAGATTCTAATTCGGGTGTAAAATTAGGGGCTTTTTTGCTAAAATAACAAGTGGAGTAGGACCGATTAACCTGTGGAGCTACCTGCATACTAAAAAAATGGCCCGGAATGAATTCTAGCTCGTCTTCGGTTTTAAAAGTGAGTAAGTATACTTTTTCAATTAGTTTGGTTTTGTTTACAAGGGTAAAGGATGTTCTTGGCATAAATTTATTGTAGTTGGGTCAATATACTTCAATAATTCACCATTTATAATTTTTTGACAAGAGTGTTGCTTATTTCTGTTTTAATTGCTACACTTATATTGACAATTTAAATGTCTTACTTTTATTATCTCAATAATGCTCGGATTTATATCAAATTTTAAACAGTCATTACACGATTTTTTAACTCAAAGAATTAATAACCAAACAGTCGGATTTTTGCTGGTTGCAATGTTGAGTTTTACTGTATTTCTGTTATTATTAAGATTTGCTAGAAGTAAAATAGAGATTATACGAAATCAAGAAATAAAACGAACAGTCCAAGAAAATTTAGACACAGTAAATTGGTTATTTTGTTTAGCTCTTGGAATTAAGCTTAGTCTGGAAATAATTTTTATAAAAAGCATCAATTTTGAATTTAGCTGGTTAAATACATTAAGTTTCACAATTATTGCTTATTTTACAGTACTTCTTTGTCAGCAATGGCTGATATATTTATTTCGGCTGTCTATCCAAAAAAGCCATAAAGAGGGTGAGCCTATCAATCCAGATGGGCTTAGTTTGATTACTACCTTGCTGAAAATTGTGGTCTGGGCTTTGGCTCTAGTATTTATTTTACCCAACCTTGGAATTCGTGTGGATACACTTGTAGCGAGTCTGGGAATTAGCGGTATCGCAATTGCATTTGCCCTTCAGAATATTTTAAGTGAGGTTTTTGCTTCTTTTTCAATATTTTTAGACAAACCATTTCAGGTCGGTGATTTTATAGAAGTGGGTACAGATAAAGGTAGAATTGAAAGAATTGGAATTCGCTCGACTAGAATGAGAAGCCTGAGTGGGGAAGAGATAGTAATTTCAAACAAAGAACTTTTACTGGCTAGAATTCACAATTTTAAGCTTTTGAAGAATCGTCGAATAAGTTTTAAACTATTTTTCCCTTTAAAAACAAAATCAGAGAAACTTAAATCTATACCTGATTTGGTAAAAAACGTTATTGAAAAGCACCAAAAAACCAAATTTGAAAGGGCAGGGATTATGGAAATAACTGATGCAAAAATCGTCTATGAAATCGTTTATTACTCATTGTCCAATAATTACGAATTTTCAATACAGACACAACAAGCAATTAATATAGAAGTGTTAGAAATTCTAGAGGAAAATCAAATCGCTTTGACTGATATTTAAATTAAATGTAGTTTTAAGATATTAACTTTGTAATTTCCAAAAATTATTTTAGTAAAGCTAAGTTGATTTCTGTAATATGCTGGATGTTCAAAAAATTAGACAAGATTTTCCTATTTTAAAAGAAAAAACCCAAGATTATCCATTAGTTTATTTTGATAATGCAGCCACAACTCAAAAACCACAATCTGTAATTGATTCACAAGTGGAGTTTTATACAAAATACAATTCAAATATAGGCCGAGGTAAAAACTTATTGGCTTGGGAGGCAGAGGAAAAATTCCTAAGTGCCAAGGAAAAAGTGAGGAAATTCATTAATGCTAAAGATCAAAAAGAAATAATTTTTACTAAGGGTACCACTGAAGGAATTAATTTTTTGGCTACCGTGTTTGGTAGAACTATCTCAAATGAAGGTGTAGGCAAAGATTATGGTGGGGATGAAAATTTGTGCTTGGAGCAGGGTGATGAAATAATTATCTCGGAATCTGAGCATCATAGTAATTTTGTACCTTGGCAAGTTCTAGCAGAAGAAAAAAAACTCAAACTTAGCTTTATCTCCATTAATCTTGATGGCACTTTGAACCTTGAAGAATACAAAAAATTACTAAACCCAAAAGTAAAACTAGTTGCAATTACTCACATATCTAATGTACTCGGTATCTTAAATCCCATTAAAGAGATGGCTAAACTGGCACATGAAAATGGAACTTTAGTAATAGTAGATGGAGCTCAAGCTGTAGCTCATGTTGAAGTTGATGTGCAAGATTTGGATGTAGATTTTTACTGCTTTTCTGCACACAAAATGTACGGTCCGCTCGGTATTGGAGTATTGTATGGTAAAAATGAATTATTGGAAAAAATTGCGCCATATCAATTTGGCGGTGGAATGGTGTTTTATACATCCAAAAATGTTTCCAGATTTTCTTCACAACCGGATAAATTCGAAGCCGGAACTTTAAATATTGCCGGAGCTTATGGACTAGCAGCAGCAATTGACTATCTGACTGAGCTTAGAAAAAACTTTGATGTAAAAAAACACGAGCATGATCTACTTAAGTATTTTTTAGGGTGTATGGAAAAAGTTCAGGGCATTCAAATATTAAATACTAATCAAGATATTCCACTTGTGTGCTTTAATGTACTTGATGTCCATCCCAATGATTTAGCCATGCTTTTAGGCTACAAAAATATTTGTTTGCGCACAGGTTCTCATTGCAGCGAGCCTCTAACCAAAAAATATGATCTACATTTTGGCGTATTAAGAGTTTCGTTTAGTTTTTATAACACCATTGAAGAAATTGACTATTTTATGATCAAATTCAATGAAGCACTCAAAATAATTAGAGACTAGCAAAAAAACTTCTGCTTAAAGCAATTTACAGCATTTTCTTTAAATATTGGCCTGTATAGGATTTTTCATTTAAAGCCACTTCTTCAGGAGTACCAAGTGCGATTATCTCGCCACCTCTATTTCCACCTTCTGGTCCTAAGTCAATAATCCAGTCAGCAGTTTTGATTACATCCAAATTGTGTTCAATTACTAAAATAGTATTTCCTTTATCTACAAGCTTGTGGAGTACATCAAGTAGTAATTTCACGTCTAGCGGGTGCAAACCTGTTGTAGGCTCATCTAAGATATATAGTGTGTTTCCTGTACCAATTTTACTTAATTCAGTAGCCAATTTTATTCTTTGAGCTTCTCCACCGGACAGAGTTGTTGCTGACTGACCTAAGTGAATATATCCTAGACCTACATCAGACAGAGTTTGGAGCTTTCGCTTGATATTTGGATGATTAGTGAAGAATTCAAGAGCTTCTTCTACAGGCATTGCTAAAATATCGGCAATTGTTTTTTCACGGTAGGTGATTTCCAAAGTTTCACGATTGTATCTACGTCCCTGACAATCCTCACATACGACATATACATCAGGTAAAAAATTCATTTCCACTTTGATAATACCGTCACCCTGACATGTTTCACATCTTCCTCCGGGTACATTGAAACTAAATCTACCTTGTTCGTAGCCTCGGGCTTTTGATTCGGGAAGGTTAGCAAACAGCTCTCTAATAGGGGTGAATAAGCCTGTATAGGTTGCGGGGTTACTTCTAGGCGTTCTACCTATTGGACTTTGGTCAATTATGATTGGTTTATCGATATTATTCATTCCTTCAATACTATCAAACTTTCCTACAGGTAAATGGCTGTCGTAGAAATAATTCATCAGATAGTTAGCAAAAATATCGTTTATTAGTGTTGATTTACCACTTCCGGAAACTCCGGTAATACACACAAACTTTTTTAAAGGTATTGAAATATCAACATCTTTTAGGTTATTTTCTTTTGCTCCAAGTATCTCTATACTTGTGTTGTTTTTATTTTCAGTTTTTGTAGCATTTCTGGCGGTTGAGACTTGGGTTTCTCTGCGACTTGTAGGTACAGGTATTATTTCTTTCCCGGCCAAGAATCTACCTGTTGGGGACTCAGGATTTGCTGAAACCTCGTCGGGAGTACCGATAGCAACTACTTTACCACCATGTTTACCTGCTTTTGGACCAATATCAACCAAGTAATCGGCAGTGCGCATGGTCTCCTCGTCATGTTCTACAACAAGTACCGTGTTTCCAAGATTTCTAAGATGCTTAAGAGTCTCAAGTAACCTAGTATTATCTCTTTGGTGTAATCCTATGGAAGGTTCATCCAAAATGTAGAGTACACCTGTCAGACCTGATCCGATTTGGGTAGCTAGTCGAATACGCTGAGCTTCTCCACCAGATAAAGTGTCACTACTTCTAGCTAAAGTTAGATATTCTAAACCTACATTTACTAAAAATCTTAAGCGGGAGATAACTTCTTTTAAAATTAACTTGGATATTTCAAGCTCCTTTTCTCTCAAGGGAGAGCCTGTTTTACCGTCTTTGGTAGATTTGCCCTGCAACCATTCAAAATGCGATAGAGCATTGTTTATAGGCATTTGGGAGACTGTGCTAATGTTGGAGTCTGCTACTGTAACTGCTAGACTATCAGGTTTTAATCTAGCACCTTTACAAGTACTACAAACTTGCTTTGTCATATAGTTTTCGATATCTCTGCGACTTGCCTCACTTGTAGTCTCTTTATATCTTCGTTGCAAGTTGGTAATTACACCCTCAAAACCTGCTTCTCCATAAAGAATTGCATTTTTTTGCTTTTCGCTTAGATCTTTCCAAGCTATAGTTAGTTTGAATTTGTGTTTTTTAGCTAAGTTTTCAAACATTTGGGTTAGCCAGCCTCCACTCAAACTTAGTCTGCTAAGTGGCCTAATACACCCTTCCATAAGGGATAAATTAGGGTTTGGCACTACTAAATTTGGATCGATTTCTGTAATTACTCCAAGACCTGTACAACTAAGACATGCACCATGAGGGGAGTTGAAACTAAATTGTCTTGGCTCAAGTTCTCCTGGGCTGCCATGACCGTTTGGACAAGCTCTATTTTTGTTGAAAAACAATTTGTTTTCGTTGCCATCATCTTCAATATGTAGAATTATGGCTTTTTCCTTTCCAAATTTAAGGGTAGTCTCAAGTGAGTCAACTAGTCTGATTCTGTTGTCGTCCTCCATGATAATTCTGTCTACTACAATTTCCAAACTGTGTTTCTGCTGTTTGTTCAATTCCAATTTATCTACCTCTTCAATAAGCATGATTTGACCATCTACTCTCATTCTTCTAAAGCCATTTTTCTTTGCCTCTACTACATGTTGTCTATGCCACCCTTTTTGATCTTCTACAACAGGCGCCAATAAAATAATTTGTGAACCATGTTTTAGATTCATAATTCTATCTACCATTCTAGCTACAGATTCACCTGTAATCTCAGCATTACAAACAGGACAGTGCTGAATACCAATTTTAGAGTATAAAAGCCTCAGATAATCATAAATTTCGGTAGTTGTACCAACTGTGGATCTGGGATTTTGAGAAGTTGATTTTTGGTCAATGGATATGGCAGGTGAAAGCCCGTCAATTGAGTCTAAATCCGGCTTTTCCTTCAAACCTAAAAACTGTCTGGCGTAACTACTAAGACTTTCTACATACCTTCTTTGGCCTTCTGCATAAATAGTATCAAAAACCAAACTGGATTTACCTGATCCTGATAGACCTGAAAATACAACAATTTTATTTTTCGGAATTACTAAAGAAACATCTTTTAAATTATGTTCCCTGGCACCACGTACAGTAATATAACTATGTGGGTTGGGCAATTGATTAGTATCTTCTAAATAGGCTTGTTTGTTGTATTCTACTAAAGAATCGAATATTTCTTGATCTTCTGGGCTCAGGGCTTTAATAGGTTGGTCTTTGGTTTTTTGTGACATGTATAAACGACAAGATAATTGTACGTTTTTGTCAAAGTTTTATTTCCAAAAAATACCATTTATTCAGTAAACTATCCTTAGATTCCTCATACTCAATTAGCTTAGCTTTTGTATCAGATGTTGTTTTATCAAAATCCAGTTTGACTTTACTAGCGGAATCAAGAATCGAACTAAAATCAAATTTATAATTCATCAAATTCTGAAATCCGGTAAACCAGTCTGCAAGCCATTTATTATAATTAGGATAAATTAAAGGTTGGGTATTTTTTATTGGAGCAGCAATTTTTGTAGTAGCTGTGGATGCTGAGTTTTTAGTTGTGCTTGTAGTAACACTTGGTATAGCATAATTTGTTAGCTCTGCACACTTATCGTTACTTTTTTTAACTGTTTCTTTTATTGAGTTATTGTAGAAATCAAAATTTGATAACTTTGTTTCATTTGCAGTTAAACTTTGGCATATTTTAACTGACTCCTGTAAACTTCCTTTTGTTTGTTGAAAACTTTCACAACTATCTATCCAAACATTTCTATAATCCAAAAATTTTACAAATTCAGAGCTTTTTTCATAGGATTCATGTTGATTTGCAAGGCTATTTTCGTAATTTTGATACAAATCTTTATATATTTCTTTAATTTTACCATCTGCAAAAACGCTATAATTCCCTAAATCTTTAAGATTTTGGTCAGGCAATAAACTTGTGGCAAAAGAATTGAATGTTTTAAATTCGTCTGTTTCAAGATCAACTTTTTGTGATTCACTACAAGGTTCTAATGGATCAAAATCCGTGTCCGTCTCAAAGATTGCATATGCAACGTCATTTAATTTTTGTGATTGTTCATCAAACTTTTTTTGGAGTTTGCTTGTTTTCTGGGTTGCAAAATTGACATAACTTTTCAATATTATAGGTTGCAGGCCAATAAAGTAGAAAACAACTACACCGATTGCTAATGATATGGCTATTGCACGCCACACAATATCAAAGTTGAATTTAGTGACTGAATTATTATTCATGGTTTTAAAGTTAACCAAAGTGTTTTGTGGTCTATTTGTCAAGGAAGTTGTTTATTGTAACTTTAGTTTTTATTACTGTTTATTTGTATATTTCGGTTTATAATCAAAATTACTATGGAGCTGATGTTTGACAAAATATATTTAAAACGGAAGCCTATAAGCAATATATGTTCCAAGATGTTCCGGTTAGACATAGTGTCGATTTTAGTGGAGTTAATTTAAGTTTAGAAACTGGTTTACTTGCTAATCAAGCAAATAGTTCAGTTTTAGCTACGTTGGGTGAAACAACTGTACTTGCAGCCGTAGTTGTCGGTAAAGAAACTAGTGTTGACTATTTCCCCCTCCAAGTAATTTACGAAGAGAGAATGTACGCCAGTGGTAAAATCAAAGGATCAAGATTTATTAAAAGGGAGGGAAGACCATCTGAAAGTGCTATACTGACCGGACGCATGATTGATAGGTCATTAAGATCATTATTTGATAAAAATATTCGTAGTGAAGTGCAAGTTGTAATTACCGTTTTGAGTATAGATGAAGTAAATCCGCCGGATATCTTGTGTGTGCTTGCAGCATCTGCAGCTTTAAAAATTGCTATTAAAGATTTTCAAGGTCATGTAAGTAGTGTACGTATCGGTCAATTGGCTATAAATGGAGCAACATCAATAGTTAATTCAATAAAAGAAAAAGTAAATTCAGGTTTGGATTTTGATCAGATGAGAGAAATTTTGATTGATGCTTGTAGAGTTCTAGAAATTCACGATGAAGATCAAAGAAAACAATTTAGAGAAATTTTTGACTTGCTTGGTGCTAAAAATCCTGATTGGGCCAACAAATTAAAGGAAATTTACCAGCAAGAATCCAGAGGTCTAAAACAGGAAACCTTATCAAAATATTCTTCTAGTTATACATCTGTTGCTCTTCCGACCTATGAGCAAATGGCTAGTTCAGAGCTTGATTTAGTTGTTTCCGGTGATGGAGATAATATTATGATGGTAGAGGCAGGGGCAAATATTATTAATGAAGATATAATCGGCAGTAGTTTAGATGTGGCAGCTGTAAACTTGAAGAAATTAACTAAATTTCAAACTGAGTTTATAGAAAAAGTAGGAGCAGAAATGAATATTCAACCTAAAGAACTAGTGAAAAAAGAGGCTGATCCGAAGTATGTAGACTACTGGTTGAGCTATGGGGAAGACTTGGAAAATGTACTTTACATGAGCGGCAGTAAAGAGGAAAAAGCAGATGCACTGAATGATCTCAAGCAAAAACATCTTAACGCAGCTGAAAAGTTTGCAGAAATGACTACTTTAATTACGGCAGATTCTGATTTAAAAGAAAACATTTCTCAAATTATTGAAAAACAAGACGCAGATCTAAAAAGTATTTTAAACAGCCAGGCCAATATTGTTACTGAAAAATCTGAGCTAACTACTTTAAAATCAAACCTTCAAATAGCTCTAGATAAAGTCATACAGAAACTAGTTCATACAAATGTTTTAGAGAAAGACAGACGTTTAGATGGGCGCAGGCTTGATGAAACCAGAAAAATAATTTGCCAAATTGGAGTCTTACCAATGGTACATGGCTCAAGCTTATTCCAAAGAGGAGAGACGCAAGTACTTAATGTATTGACTTTAGGCACTTCTAGGGATGCACAATTACTTGATGATATGGAGGATTTTGAGGAACAGACTAAAAGATATATCCATCATTACAATTTTCCTGCATATTCCGTTGGCGAGACAGGTCGATATTTCGGTCCGGGAAGGCGTGAGATTGGTCATGGAGCTTTGGCTGAAAAAGCACTTTTGCCTGTACTTCCAACTGAAGAAGAGTTTCCATACACTCTTAGACTAGTTAGTGAATGTCTAGGATCAAACGGCTCTACTTCAATGGCGTCTACATGTGGATCATGTCTTAGCCTTTTAGAAGGAGGAGTACCAATCAAAGATTTAGTTGCGGGAGTAGCTATGGGCTTGATTTTAGATAGCCAAAGCGGTAAATTTAAAGTTTTGACAGATATTCAAGGTAGCGAAGATCATTACGGAGACATGGACTTTAAAGTAACAGGTACTAAAAATGGTATTACTGCGATTCAATTGGACAATAAAGTTGCAGGGCTTACAACTGAGATCTTAAAACAAGCCCTAGTTCAATCAAAAGCTGCTAGAATGCACATTTTGGGTATAATGAATCAAGCGATTAATCAGGCTAGACCTGAAGTATCAAAATACGCTCCAGGTGTCATCACGTTGCAAGTCCCTGTAGATAAAATTGGTGAAGTGATTGGACCAAGCGGTAAAATAATCAAATCTATTATTGCTAGATATCAGGTTGATGTAGATATTGAGGATAACACAGGAAAAACATTTATTTATGGTAAAGATAGAGACAATGTTGCAAAAGCTGCCGATACAATTAAAAAGCTGATCAAAGAATATAAAGTGGGCGACAGCGTTGGTGGAAAGGTATTTAGAATCGAGAGTTACGGAGCTTTTGTAAAAATTGATGATACAGATAAAGAAGGAATGATACATATCTCTCAAATTTCTGAAAAAAGAGTAAACAATATCAATGAAGTCATAACAATGGGGCAGGAATTGCAAGCCAAAGTTGTGGAAATTAATGATAAAGGGCAAATTAGCCTAACTCTTAAGTAGTTTTAATTCACTCCTACACATGTCTTCAGAATATTTAGCACAAAACCAATCTAAAGTAAAGTTGGTACTTGATGCTATTTTATCAAATCAAGAAAACAATATTGACCCTTTAGACATTAGAATTTTAGCTGAAAAAACAAATTTGTCTGCAATTGAAGTAACAGTTATAGTAGAACATGTTTGTGATCATCTGAGGATTGATAAATACTTATACCATACAGAGGTTGATAAACTAAGAGAAAAAGTATCAGTTTTGTTTGAAACATTGAAAAAACATCAGTTGAAATAGTGTTTTAAATTTCGATTAGTTTCGCTTAATTTACCTGGATTTAGTTTTAGTTAGAAACATATACTTTCACACCCGGCTGCCAACTGAGTAATCAAAGTTATAAAAATATAAATATTGGGCAAAAATTGCTCTTTTACTCAAAATAATCGCAATAACGATTAAAAACCTGCTAAATATAATATACATAACTATATGTTAAAATTGAATGATTTTAGTTTCGCCCATTCCGGGTCTGAAAACTTGATAAATGGATTTTATTTAGATTTAAAGCCCTCACAAATTGCTGTGTTGTTGGGTTCAAATGGGGTAGGGAAATCATCAGTGCTAAATGCTGTCTGGGAAGAAAGTTTCGAGAAAACCCAAAAAGTACAGTTACCAATTGACAAGGTCTACTTTACTCAGGATATTCCTGCAGATTTAGATTTAAACCCTCAAAAGGTAAATTCTAGCTTTTATGAAATATTATACGAAGTCTGGAATGGAAGATTAGATAGTGAAAAATTGATGGACTGGCTTAGCGTTGTGGTAAATGAAATACCGAAAAACTTTGAAGCTAGATTGGAGCAAAACTTATTTGAAATGCGCTTAGCACCGGGATTTTTATCTACCAATTACCAAGAGCTGTCACCGGGAACCAAGAAAAGATTGTTATTATCTATTTTGTTTGCTACGGATCCAAAAGTAATTTTGGCGGATGAGCTGACAAATCATTTGGATACAGATTCAATTAAAGTTGTTTTGGATTGGCTAAAAAATAGTCGTGCAAGTATTTTACTGGTTGACCACAATCAAGAATTTTTACAAGCAATTGGCAACTACTTCATTTTTTTACCTAATAACAAAACTCGGAAACCAATACATTTACCGAATTTGAATTTCCAGGAAGCTATGGAATATCTAGCTAATTTAGAAGAGAGGCAGAAAGATGATTTGGAGGAAGTAGAAAAAAAGCATAGACAGCTTGAAGCGGTAAAAAAAGAAGCACAAAGACAGGCCACAGTTTTCAATAGCACGGCAGCCGGAAAACGAGTCAAGGCAACTGAAAAAAGAATTGAGAGAGAAGTTTTGAATAATGAAATCAGATTTGAACAAGATATTAAGAAAAAAGTGACTTTTAAGGCTGAAGAAAATAAAAGTAAAATAAAGCCAAACTTGTTGATAAATATTGACTTACTGGAATTCAAAATTGGTGTAAATAAAGTACAAAAAATCCGAGAGTTTAAATTGTATCATGGCGAAAGGCTCAGAATAACAGGACCAAATGGTGGCGGTAAAAGTAGCTTGCTCAGAATTTTAGAAAAATATATTACAGAGCATGTACCCCTAGCTGAACTTGATCAATACATTAGTGGAGAAATAGAGTACAAGGACCTGGAGTCGCCTCAAGTGGCCATTTTGGAGCAGGTAGCTAACTATCCTCATGATTTTAACTTGGAGATGTTCATTACACGTTATACCACTTTGATGGGCTATGAAATGAATTCGTTTTTGAAAAATCTGGAACTTGATAAATTTCCATTAAACACACCTATAAATTACCTATCTATGGGTGAATTTATTAGACTCCAACTGGGAATTATTACTAGAAATCTCGGTAGAATCAAACTTTTAATATTAGATGAGCCCGGCAATTTTTTGGATATATTCACTCAAAAAGCCCTGGTCAATTTATTGAAAAAGTACAAAGGTAGCCTAATTTTAGTAACTCACGACCAAACTCTAGCTGAACAAATCGAAATTGATAAGACCTTTACTGTAGAGATGTAGGATTATTTTACAGTTGTTCTAAGTTTATTTACTTCATCAAACAAATTGTTTAATGTACTTAATAATTCTTCTCTCATAACTTTTTGAGTTTTTAATTTGTTTAAATTTACCATATGTGAAATTAGCTGATCATCTTCAGTAGTCTCAGGTAAATATCTTTTTGCCATACCTTCCATAATTTTATTGAAATATTCAGGGGTAATTTTATTTGTCTCTGTGTCTCTCCAACTTGTCGCACCTTCAATCTTTTTTGCATTTATAAGTATAGTAATCTCTTCTTTTAATTTTTGCTCAAATCCCATACCTATTTTCTTAAGGATGACTTTTCCATTTTTATCAGCACGCAAACCATCCATTAATTCATCTACTAAATTACTTGCTTTCTCATCCATTTTAATATGCAACGTGTCTTTCCAACTATTTAAAATTTTCTTTATAGATTTAACAATATAATTGTTGATTGATTCATCGAAATAAAGTTGGGCTGTGATTTGTTTGTCGCGATCAATACGCTTCTGTACAATTTCACCTGATTCACGTACAGGGAGATAGTAATTTCCTACTTCTTTATCACCGAATATTAAATCTGCAAATGAATTGACCATAGTTTCAAAACCTAATTTAGTTTTTCCAATACCATGGTTTTTTATACACTCAGAATATATTGCCTCAATTCTCTTTTTAATATCTCCTTGGTTCTTTTTAATGAGCTCTTCATTATTATTAATAAAATTCAATACTAAAGTTTCAAGTGTTTTTTTTGGATCAATATATTCGTTACCGTCTGACTTTTCCTTAGATTTTAAGTCTTTGAACTCCTTATCAAGTTTGGTAAAAATAGCCATGACTGATTCCATACTCATATCATCCATTTTCTCACCAGATTTTTTATTTTTCTCAATTTTAGCTTTATGTTTATTTATCAGTATTGTTCTTGCCTGATCAATAATAGCCTTCCATAAAATTTCGATTTTATCTTTTGGAACTTTATGTTTTTCAAATGTCATTGTAAAATACTCATGCAGTCCATTTAAATGAATTGTTAGTTCCACTTCACTTTTATCTCCATTATCTATAGTTTGGACAATTGCATCAATATAGCCTTTTATATCATCTGCCTGATTTTTATTAAATTTTGATTTGTCAAAGCTTAAAATGTGACCAAAAATTTCGTTTAAATCGTTATTAGATTTTTGACCACTAATGTTTGCAGAAAAGTTGCTTACCAGTGAAAGTATCGTTTTTATTTTACTAGCTAGAGCATTATTCATTTCTGCTGATTCTCCAATCTGTTTTGTTATTTCGTGAATCTTTTCAAGAAGTGAATTACCTTGATTTATAGTATCAGTTTTGTTAATAATTGCGTTTGCAGTATTATTTGGATTATTGATAAATTGTTCAAATGAATTTAGAAACTCATCTAAAGTTTCGCCAATTGAATCAGTATTTATTTTTGGATTATTTTGAATAGAAAGCTTGAAATCGTTTATATCTTTTCTTAGTCCTTTTATAAAATTCAGATTAAATATTTGACTCTCTTTAGCAAAACTTTTAATTTCGGGGCGTACAAAATTTTCGATTGTTCTCCTTTCGGCTTTCGGCTTTTCTTCTACTTTAGGTGAGGCCTTCTCTTCTGTAACCGACTTACTAGCCATAATTGCATTTAATACTGGTTTCTCATTTGATTTATTGTCACTTTTACCCTTTTGTAACTCTAATAAATCCATGATTTTTGAAACATTGCTGCTTTTGACTGAATTACTAGCTATCGACTCTTTGTTTTCACTAATCTTATTTTCTGCTTCAGATAAGTGTATATTTTCTCTATCAATTACTTTTTCTTTTACTTGACTTGAGACACTATTTCTAATTTTGGTAATGTCTAAATTTAACACTACAGCTGTATGAGGAGATAATTCTATAATCTCTTTTCTACTTAATAGCTTGATAAAAGAATCAGCCTGCTTAATTGTATTCAATTTTAGCAACTCATCTGTATTACCTGATTTGAATTCATTAACATTCTTTTCAAATATAGTAAAATTAGTGAGTATTATTTTCCCCAACTCTGGCTTATTTTTCCCCAACTCTGATCTTTCTATAATTCTCTTGATCATTTTAATATTTATACCTAACCTTTCTAAATTCACTTCATCTATATTCACATTTGATGCATTTAAAGCCATTAAATTCTCCATCTTTTTCTTTGCTATATTGAATAGTTGCGAGTTTTGCTCAGGCGGATTTACTGGTTGTTGTAGACCATCATCTTCATTTTGATTTTCTGAAGCCCCAAGCCTTTCTTGCTTATCAATTTTTGTATTCAGGCTTTTAAATATTTGAAAAGCTTTTCTAAATTCTAATTCATTCCTTGATGAAATTTTTTTATTTGGATTATTACGGTTAGTTAAATCCGAATATTGTTTAAGCGCCTGATCATAGGTAGAATTTGATTCAAGGATATCTAATATTCTACTTTGTATATTGCTTTTCGCATTATCCCATTTAAAATTTTTTGGAATATTTCGCAGATTTCTGAATAAATTTAGTCTACTTCGATTTTCAGAAAGATATTCAGCCCAAAGCGTTTCTAAAATTTCTTCTCTTCGCGATTCAGGTCTATTACGAAACTCTTTTTCTAAAGAATTGTCATTTGTAATTTGCTGTTCTTTGGTGATTTTATTTGAACTTAAATTTAATTTTTCATTCATACTAGTAATTTTTGAATTTTTTGCTTTAGAATAGCACAATACTAATCTCCTCAGTTAATAGCTGTGACTTGTCAAGAGATTTTTAGATGCTTTATATTGTCATTGAGGAATAAAAAAACCGGCTTTTTAGGCCGGAAAATAAACTATTATTCAAATCATTATTTTTTTAACTAAGTTATTTTAATTTAACTTGTTTTTCACTAAATTTATTAGTTGATTTGGTATAAAATCTGTAGATTAAATAACCTCCTCCAATTGATAACATGCTCAAAATAAAGCTCATTCCTCCAGTTCTAATTAAAGTATCATTCCCTGAAGATGTAACTAAATTACTTACAGTTACTTTCTTACCTGTATCTATAAGACCACCTGCATTTATCTTGGCAAAAATAGGTTGAGATCCACTAATACTACCTACTGGTACATTGGTACAAGTAAAGTTAACTCCATTTACTATACAACTGTCACTTAATCTGTTAGTATTTCCAATACTAATTTTTAAAGTATTACCTCCTAATTGTTTATTAGCTGGTAAATTACCATTACATGTGGTCATGGAATTTGCGTACACAAATTGAGAACAAGTAAATGTTAGAGTGTTGAGGTCATTTTCAGTAAGTGTAGTTGGAGTAGTAGTTGTGTTTCCACCTCCACCATTAGTGTTTCCACCTCCGTTATTTCCTCCACCGCTTGTATCACCATTTGCAACTACAACTGAATCAATAACTGCATTAATTACATTACTGGTTGAAGCTAGGATATCAAATGTACCATTAGAATTTCCTACACTAGCAGTACAACCTGAAATAGTTCCGTCTGAAAGTGTATTACATGTTGCTGCAGTGCCGTTTGGTCCTACTTTGATAGTAAGGCTAGGAGCTGTAACGTTAGCTGGTAATTGACCTGCGCAAATCACGTTTGCATTAGGGGCAACTGAATCTGGAGCACAATCAATTGCAGTATTGAGCTGAGCTGCAGTAGCTTTAGTGGTAAATTTTGTAGGAATGTTTAAATTTGGTACGCCTTGGGAGCTTAATACACCGTTGGCTGTACCCGTGCTAGCATTGTCTGGAATATTCTGACCACTATTAGGGACAAAATTACCTCCTTGTATTGTTCCTGTAACTTGAGTAGTTGATCCTGCTGGTGTAAAAGTAGCAGCTGTGTCGTTGGCTAGAGTATTACCGCTTAGATTGATTGTAGGAAAAGCATCACCAATGTTTCCAGTTACTACTGTAGTAGGGTTACCTAAATTGGATGTTTGATTAGTTTCAAATGCACCTGCGTCACATTTAGCTCCATTTGGTCTACTATTTCCCAATTGATCAGTAGTTAAATTATTACCGTTATAGTCTGTACAATCAGCTGTTACTACACTATCAATTGCTACGCTACCTGTTTGTAGTGGTAAAACTTGCAATCTTCCATCAGTAACTACACCACCCAGTTTTAACTGATCAACTGTAGCATTAGTAAAGTTGGTAGCAGTATCTGCATTAGCGTTTGCACATGAAGCATCAGTTACAAAATTTTTACCTGAACCCTTAATTTTATTTGCACAAGCATTGCCGGTAGATTGGATAATACTATTCTTAATTTCAATACCAACTCCATCATTATACCCGTTAAAAGTGTTTCCCTGAGCTCTTGCAATATTGTCTTTAAATGTGGAATTTACAATTACTACGTTGTCACCACCAACAGCACCACCATAATTTGCTATGTTTCCTATAAAAGTACTATTAATTACTCTAGTTGGAGCTTGACCTTGATTGGTTGAGGTAGATTGTAATTTACTACTACTTATCGCACCACCATAAGCGTAAGTGGAGTTAGTATCAAATGTTGTAGTTTTGTTATTTATAAATGTACTGTTGGATATGATCATGTTTGATGCAGCAGCTATAGCACCACCACCGAAATATGTAAGTGTAGAATTGTTTGCAAAAATACTATTATTAATAACACCTTTACATCCGGTTTCAGTTACAATCGCACCGCCATATTGTTTATCATTATTGGTAAAACTAGTATTGTTTATGTTCAAATTTGCAGTAATCTGTTGAGGTACATTATTTTGATAGCATGAAATGGCACCACCACCATAACCCCAATTGTAGTTACCTTGTAATCCGTTGTTTGTAAAAATAACATTATCAGTATTTAAGATAGTGGATACCCATGTTGCGATTGCTCCTCCGGTTTCATTACCTGGATTAAATCCATCAATAGTTAAATTTTTTAGACTTAAAACACCCCCATTATCAACACTTAATAATCTAAAATAGTTTGAACCGGTTCTTTTTAAAGTTGAGTTATTACCTTCAATAGTAACATCAGTATAGATAACAGGTAAAGCATCATTTCTATGATATGCAAATTCACTTGTTGGACTAATAAATACTGTTTTTTTGGTGAAATTAAAATTAGCGAAAGATGGTAAAACAATAGTGTCACTACCACTTCCTGCTGTGCAGGAATCCTTTGCTGTGTCTGTGTTTGCTGAGATGATTGCTTCTGCTAGAGAGCAATTTCCATTATTTGCTACAGGTTCTTCAATTACATTTGTAGTTACATTTATTGTACTATTTGCCGCTAAGGCTTTTTTCGTAACTGTATTAAATAAAACAATATTTGTTATTATTGTTGTACATACGGTCAAGACAAAAAATCCTAAGAAAATGTAGGTCAACCTATTTCTAGTGCGTTTTTTTTCAGCACGTTTATCCGTGTTAACAAGTTTTTTGTTCATATTTTTGTTTTTACAATTAAAAGTATATCTTACTTTTTTTGTTTATGCAAGAAATTACGATTCAGTCTTTAATTGGGTTTTGAGGACTTAATTAAATATTCTTTAAAGTCTTTTGCAGGAATAGGCTTACTGAAGAGAAAACCTTGTACTTCGTCGCATGATTGCGCTGATAAAATATCAAATTGGTTTTTAGTTTCAACTCCTTCAGCTATAACTTTTAAATTAAAATTGTGAGCCAGAGAAATAATCGCTTTTGTGACTGCCATATTTTGGCTATGTTTGGTCATGTTGCGAATAAATAGCTGATCTATTTTTAATCCGTTAATGGGCAATCTTTGTAAATAGGTTAGGGAGGAATACCCTGTACCAAAATCATCAATCAGTAATTTTATGCCCATCTCTTTTAATTTATAAAAAATATCAATAGTACTTTCAGTATTTTCAATAAATACATTCTCAGTTAATTCAAGCTCAAGGTATTTTGGGTCCAAAGATGTGCTCTCAATAACCTGAATAACATTTTTAAGGACCTGCTTTTCAGTTAATTGCTTAAAAGATAGGTTTACGGCAACCTGTATTGGGCTGATACCCATTTTTTGCCACTCTATATTTTGTTTACATGCAGTATATAATGCCCATTTATCAATTTCAGTAATTAGTCCTGTTTCTTCGGCAATAGGTAAAAATTCGCCGGGAGAGAGTATTATGCCTTTCTTTGGATCGTTCCACCTTGTGAGTGCTTCACAGCCTACCACCTTGCCGGTTTTTATATTGACCACTGGTTGATAATACAATTCAAACTCGTCATTTCTTAGTGCACGTCTAATATCAGCCTCAATTTCTAAAAGCTTAACCATTTGGGTGTGCATAGAACTGCTAAATACTTCATAGCAATTTTTGCCTTTGTTTTTTGCCCTGTACATCGCTGTATCTGCATCTCTCAACATATCTTCAGGGTTTGTATAGCTTATATTTGCCGGAGTTATACCAATGCTCGAGGTTACAGATACAGAATACTTCTTAATTTTAAAAGGCTGATTTAATTTTTTCTGGATTTTATTGATTGCTATAATTACTTCCTCTAAATCTTTGACACCTTCAAATAAAATGGTAAATTCATCTCCACCCAATCTTGCGATAGTATCATGCTCTCCTAAGCATTTTTGTAGGCGATTTGCTATATCTACAAGTAACTTGTCTCCGGAGGTATGGCCCAAACTATCATTGATGATCTTGAATCTATCTATATCTAAAAAAGCAACTATAAAATAATAACTAGGATCCCGTTTTTTTCTATCCATCGCAGTTTTTAGCTTATCAATAAACAACTTTCCTTTTGCAAGCCCTGTCAGTGAATCATAATATGCTTCCTTTCGAAGTTGCTCTTCCATTAATTTTCTTTTACTTATATCCTCAATAGTTCCTAAAATTTGATTTGGACTACCATCTTCGTTTCTACTAAAAACAATTTCGCGATTGTATATCCATTTCCAGAGTCCATTTGCATCTTTAATACGGTACTCAGTCTCAACTACTTCGTTTTGTTTTGCCGTAGCTAGCAGTTTCTTGCTATTTTCTCGTTTTGAAATATCCTCAGGATGTACAAAATTGTTATAAAAGGTAATATTGTTATCTATGATATAATCTGCACTATACTCGACAATATTTTTTATTGCCTGATTGACATAAAGGACTTTGTTTTCATTGCTATCATGCAAATAAACTATATTCGGTGTAGCATCAACAACCCCTTGAATCAGTCTCTGGGTTTCATATAAATCAGCCTCTGCTTTTTTTCTTGCGCTTACATCTCTAGAGTTAATAACTATACCTTTGATAATAGGATCATTTAGCAAATTGGACACTACGGATTCTATATAAATCCATTCGCCGTTTGCGTGCTTCACTCTGTATTCTACTGATAAATTTTCATCTTCCCTATAAGCTTCAATAAATGCTTTTTCCAAGCTCTTCAAATCTTCAGGGTGAATATAAGCATTTGCATCTTTTCCAATAAATACTTCGGGTTCATAGCCCAATATTCCTTTTATTGAGGGGCTTTCATATATAATTTTACCATTTTGTTCAACAACAGTTATGATATCAGATGAATTTTGCACTAAAGATTTAAACCTTTTTTCACTTTCCAGAAGAGCAATAGTAGCTTTTTTTCTATCATTAATATTTAAAATACTTAAGCTTACACCAATTACTCTGTTTTCCTCAGCGTAAACGGGAGCGTAGTTAAATTCAAACCATAATTCTTGCTCATCTTGACTTTTAACTTTTCTTTCAATTTTTACATTCTTACCATTTAGAGCGGAAGTATAGTTTTGAATAAAGCTATTTGTATTTTCAGTTGAGATATATTCCCGATAATCTTTACCTTCAACTAGTTTTTTGCCAAGTATCTTGATATCTATTTCTTCAGCTAATTTGTTAAAAGCTAAAAGTCTGTAATTGTCATCTAAAAGAACAAATGCCTGGTGGCTACTGTTAAAAATTGCTTTAAGATTAGCCTCTGATTTTTTTAGAGCAGTTTCGGTTTCTTTCTGTGTACTTAAATCCAAAGCAAATGCCACACAGTTGTTTTGTGTGCCTGGCATTAAGGCAAACCCTAATAACACAGGAACTAATTTACCATTCTTTTTGATAAAGTGCTTCTCAAATGGTGGGCAAGCTCCTTTTTTCTTGGCTTCTTCTATTTTAATGTAATCCTGTTGGATCTGGTCTTCAGGTGTCATTTTATCCCATTGTACAATCCCGGCATCAAAATCCTCTCTTGTGTAACCCACTATTTTCAAAAACGCGTCATTGGCTTCAATGTAATTACCGTCAAAATCACCTATAGTTATACCAATAATATTGGATTCAACCAATCTTTTAAAACTTAACTCACTGAGCCTAAGTTGTTCTAAAGAATCTGTATGACTAGTCAGAGACTTAATAAGTTGGGTAACGTCCTGTGCTCTAAGTATATAAAAACTTTCACTCTCATCATCTAAATTATCAAAATGACAGTTCCAATTTACCAAGTCACCATTTTTTGATTTTAAAGTGTATACACCATTTTTAAATTTTTCCCCTGATTTAGCTTCAGGATTAGTTTCCTTGATCCAGCTAGTTAAGTTGGGGAAATCATTCACCTCAAATTTAATTGCTTCAGAAGCAGCCTTATTTACAAAAACTACTTTCCCTTCTTTGTTATATATAATGATGGCGGAAGGCGCTTCAAAAACTGCCCTTTGGAATATTTTTCTATTGGATTCTATTTCATTTAAACTCATATATTGATTTTTATTAATAAATTTGTTAGTAGCCTGCAGCCCCTTAAATTACCTAAGATACTATATATACACAATTTTAGCTGAGTATACCGTTTGCAATGAAAACAGGCTATAAAATGGTAGTTAAATTTGACAAATTCTAAATGTCAACTGACTATTTGTTTTAGATATTTTTGTTTAGTTTTCTGTTAGTACAGAAGTTAGATTAATTTACCGGAATATGTCAAAGGATTTGTTAATTATTAAGTATTTAAAATTGCTAGACTAGTATCATTTGAAGTGGTTATAGATGTATTTCAATTGTCTTTTTATTTCATTTGTTCGCATAGTCTTTGACTAATTATAACATATTTACTAACTTTAAGCAAAATCAAACATATGAACTTAATTTCTGATCTTACTAAACAAGAATATAATAAGCAAAAAAATACCCTAAACTTAATTGCCTCTGAAAATTACCCTTCACCTAAAGTTTTAAAGTTATTAGGATCTGTATGGAGCAATAAATATGGAGAAGGCTATCCCGGTAAGCGTTATTATGCTGGAAATCAATTCACTGATGAGCTAGAGACTTTTGTACAAAACAAAGCATTGGAAGTATTTGATACAACGGGTGAGTATGGAGTAAATGTACAAGTGTTGTCAGGTACTCCTGCAAACATCATGGTTTTTCTATCCGTGCTTAATTATGGAGATACGGTACTTTCCCTAAGTACTGATAATGGTGGACATATTTCACATATGCACAAAACTAGTCGCTGGCTAAAATTTTTTAAACTTGTAAATTATGATTTAAAGAAAATTGTTGCAAATACTTTTGAGATTGATGTTGAAGATTTTAAGAAAAAAGTGCTTGAGCACAAACCAAGACTAGTTATAATTGGCTGTTCTGGATATCCAAGAAAATATGAATTTGCTGAGATGACTAAGTTTGCCCATGAAAATGGTTGTTTGGTTCTTGCGGATATTGCTCATATTAATGGGCTAGTGGCTACTGGATTGCACGATACTCCATTTAAGAAAGGTATTGAAGGAGCAGATTTTGTTAGCATGACAACTCACAAGACTTTAAGAGGACCTAGAGGAGCAATTATTTTTGCTAAAAATTATATGCCAGAATATGCTAATTTAACAGAATTAGAGCTACAAACGTCGTCAAAAACTAGACAAGCAAGTAGTTTGATTGAGGTGATTGATAGAACTATTTTTCCAGGAAGTTCAGGCGGTCCTCATTTTCATCAGATTGCTGCAACAGGTCAGTGTTTGATGGAAATTTTGGGTGAAGATAATTATCCTGACAATCAAGATTTTAAAACATATTCTGAAAATGTAATTAAAAATTGTAAAATTCTGGAAAATACTTTAGCTGATCAAGGTCTACAAATCATAAGTCCGACACAGAATCACCTATGTATGGTCAAATTACCTCTGGAAATGGATAGCCTAAGTGTACAACAAAAACTTGAAAATATAGGAGTCATTACCAACCGAAACACATTACCTTTTGATGATAAAACAGCTTGGAAACCTGGTGGTCTGCGTCTTGGTAGTCCGGCACTTACAAGTAGAGGTTTGACTGAAAACGGGGCATTCGAATTAGGCAAAATTATTTCGGATTCTGTGTTTGACAGGGTAGGTGAAGTTGCACTTAAGACCAGAGTAGATGAATTAGCAGCTTGCTTGAATTGGTGGTATATCTAAACTTTGTGACTTTAATATGATTACTGAAAAATTAAAGCGATCCAAACAACTAAGTCTAATTTTTAATGAATCTGCAGAAATTTTGGAAATATTTTCTTCCAGCGAAAAATATATTTTTGATATAAATGCAGTAGAAATACAAGAAATAAATCATTTTTTGGATACCTATTCCGGTCATATATTTGTATATGATTTGAAGGGTGTTTACAAAAAGCTTAAACCATTAAATATATATCTACCTAAAACTACTTTAGATGTAATGTTGGGGAGTTTTGTAGAAAATTCTTCATTTCCAATAGATCTTAATAAGTTGATTGAAAGAAAATTAGGCCAAGTAGCAATAGAAGATACACAGGCATTGATTAGTGATTCAAGTGAAAATGAAATAAGTGAAGTAGAGCTAATTTATACTTTAGGCAGTAAATTTTTGGAAGAGCTAGATGGAAAAAGATTGTATTTGTGGCAAAATATCGAGTCGCCGTTAGCAATTATTTTAGCTGAAATGGAGCTGAGAGGTGTTTACATAGATAGAGAAAAGCTTGTAGAAATAGCTAAAGAGCTGCGCAGGGAATGTAGTAATTTGGAATCAAAAATTTTGGCAGAATTTGCCGAACCGGGGTTAAATATTGGCTCTACAAAGCAATTATCCGAAGCTCTAATAAAAAAAGGATTTCAATTGGGTAAACCCGGATCTAAGGGCAACGTATCAACAGATAGAAATGTACTTGAAGAACTTGAAAAAACTGATGAAACAGGGCTAATCAGCATGATTCTGGAGTACAGAACAGTAAGTAAACTGCAGTCCACCTATACACAAACAATATTGGACGCTTTGGACGAAAATGATCGGTTACATGGGGTATATAATCAAGTTCAAGCTGCAACTGGCAGACTATCTTCAAATAGCCCAAACCTACAAAATATTCCTATACGAAATCCAAAGTATGGCCCGCTATTTAGAAGTAGTTTTGCAGCACCTAGCGGTAGATTACTTATTAAAGCAGATTATTCACAAATAGAACTTAGACTCCTAGCTCATTTTAGCGGTGATGAGACTTTGATTGATGCTTTTAAGGCAAATCAGGATATTCATACCCGTACAGCTTCAGAAATTTTTGAGTTGCCGCTAGATCAAGTAACTAAAGCCCAGCGTAGTTTAGGTAAAACTTTGAACTTTGCACTAGTTTATCAGCAAGGTGCTTTTGCTACAGCTCGCCAATTGGGTATTAATCAAAAACAGGCTACAGAGTTTATAAATAAGTATTTTGCCAGATTTCCAAGGGTAAAACCGTTTATTGAAGAAAGTTTGGGAAAAGCCAAAGAAGTCGGATATGCCGAGACATTATATGGCCGTAGAAGATATTTTGCAAACCTAAACTCAACTAACGGGTTTGTGAGAAAGATTGATGAAAGGGCTTCTTTTAACGCGATACTTCAAGGTTCAAACGCAGATATTATAAAAATTGCCATGCTGAGTATCACACAAAAATTTAAAGAGCAAAACGTTGATGCTTTTATAATTTTGCAGGTGCATGATGAGTTAGTACTAGAGGTAGCGGAAAATCAAGCTGAGGAGGCTAGAAAAATCTTGATTACTGAAATGGAGCTAGGTCAACCATTAAAAGTACCTATTTTGGTAGAGTCGGGAATTGGCAAAAACTGGGCTGAGTGTTAGGAGGAAGTTTTATTTTGTATAAATTTCAAACATTTTTTTTGCTTCATCCCTCTCTCCAGACTCATATTTTTGTATTAAGTTTCTCACTATTTCAGGATTTAAAGGTGCATTTGCAATTTCCTTCATGAAACTTTTTTGATCATTTGAATGAGTATGGGATTGATTTGGACCAACTGGCTGATTGTAATTATTTTTATGAAATTGATGAACAATAGTTGCTATCAATAATCCAGCAGCAGTAAACAATAAAGGACTCCAATCTTCATTTCCTTCATTGCTATTTGTATTGTAGCTTTCTTCAACCATGTTTAAACTTGATACTTCAATTTTCTGCAATTGTTTTTTTTGCTTAATTATTGAGCTTTGCTTGATGACTTTTGGCTTTTCTGAAGATGGCGGTAATTCTGCCAGAGCTGAATCTTTATTTGTGGTATATCGTTGTGGAGTAGAATTATGTATATATGAATAACAGATAATAGCAGGAATAGTAACACCCGCCAATAATGGGATCCACGCTTTAAAATTTTCTGTTGGCCTTTTTCTTTTTTTCCTGCTTCAATTCTTTTTTCTAATCCCTCATGCATAAATTTGTAGTAAAATATCCTAAATGATAAATATATACCACAATTGTTGCTTTATGTCAAACTATTTCTTTCGAGATCTAAGTTTCAATATTTTGCTTTGCCTTGAGGTAATTATCTACTGATTCCTCATGATCTGCAGTGATATATCCTTCTTTTTTCAAATTATTAATAATTGTTGCTGAATTTTTCTTACTAATATGATATTCAATTATTGTACTTGCTATAATTTCGCAGTATTTCTCTCTCACTAAGTCAGCATATTTTGCTTTGTCTTCTTCATTCGGTTTGATAAACTTAGAACTGCTATGAAGATTGATCAATTTTTTGTATTTCTCACATTCTGTGATTAATTTGCTCGTAATTACCTCTAGTTCATTTGTGTTTAGCTCTACTTTTGAACCGTAACCACTATTAAATTCATTTGTCATATATTTTAATTAGTATAAAATATTAAAATTTCGTCCACGGACTTTTCAAATAATAACAAAAAACTCCCCATTGTATAGGGAGAATTAAGGTTATAGCTATTAGCTAGTTGAAGATTTACAAATTATTTTTGAGCTTCTGCAGGGTTAGTTTCCACTTTTTTAGATTTGTCACGTAATTCCTTAAGTAAATCCACCTCAGATAATTTTTTTTCTCTCTCAATTACAGACCTCTGTATTTTGGTGCCTACTTCTTCACTACCTGGATTCCCATCAAATGGAAATTTTACTTGTTCATTTTTTGATACTGATAGTATAACCTTTGATTCTTTGTTTGGTACTTTGGGTTTGTTAAAATTGCTTTCAAATGACATAAAATTGTATTTTAATATTTAAAATTAATCTAACCTGAAAAAGTATTGGGAGCTTGTCAAGCAGACAATTTTGACTCTATGGCAAAACTAGACCAGATCTAAAAACTGGAGTATTCTTAAAGTGATGCAATCAATTTTGAATTTACATATTGCCAATACGGGTTTTTTAACCAACCTAAAATTGCAGCAGCTTACCATGATAAACTATTTGGTGGGTGAAAACGGTAGTGGTAAATCCCTGATTTTGAAATATATCTTAGAGAATAATAGAAATTCAATACTAATTAAAGATTTTAGCAACAATCAAAACAGTAAAACTTTATCTCTAGAAACTCTAGAAAAAATCCAATTAGAAAATAATGATTATACGAAGTTAATTCGAATTTTACCCGAAATTGCCAATTTTTATGATCATGCCGGTCCAGAAAGAGGTGGCTTGGATAAATTAATTAAACTGTGTAAGCTTATATATCAGTTAAAAACCGAGCAAAACATAAGTATATTCTTAATTGAAGAACCCGAGACACATTTACATCCTAAATTGCAAAAAATTATCCCGACTCTTTTGTATAAATTATCAAACGGCTTAAAAATACAGTTTTTTGTAGAGACTCATAGTCCTTTTGTAATTGTAGGCGGTACTCAAATTAATGCTAACCCAGAAGCGATTGAGACAGTGAAATTATCACCAATTCAAAAAGTCTATTTTATCAAAAATGGTAGAATTGCAGATAAAAACGGTGATTATTCTGAAAAAGCAAAATATGGCTATTGGGGTAGTAAAGTCAGCTCACTTGCAGCCAAAATGCTTGGCACTGGGCTTCCTGATTTTATAAACTCCTTACAACCTCAGTATACTCCAGATTGTCCTGTTTTAGTACTTTGTGAAGGGCAGGGGAGTGATGAGGATGAGAGAATTTACAATACGGTATTTGATAATTATTTTCCCAAGGCCCTTTTTGTTTCTAGTAGGGGTACAGGGCAGCTTGATGCTAGTTTTCAATTATTACGAGAAGTTAAAAAAGGTTTATCCGCAAATTTTAAAATGCTTATGCTTAGAGATAGGGATCATGAATTTGCTACACAAGAGGATATTGTAAAATACCAACATAGTAGGCCGGGAGTTAAGGTACTACGAAGACGAGCTATAGAATGTTATCTTTATAATTCTGAAATTTTAAAATTAATCTATAAGCTACAAAAGCAAACATTAAATCAATCTTTTATTCAAGAAATGGATGATCTTAGTCAAAATATCCAGCTAGAGGCAGAAAATGGGATAAAAGGAGATGATTACAAGCAAAGGCTTAGGGATACATTTTTACATTTAATCTCACCATTAAAATTGAGTAGTGATTTTTATCTGGACTTAAATATAAATCTTGCTAAGCTAATTACAAAAGAGACGCAGATTTATCAAGAACTTGAGAGCGTTATTTTTGACTAAAATCGCATAGTATTTTTTTATAAAGTCATGGAAAACGATATCCAAGTAAAAATTATAGCTGAATTTGAGGCTTTAATGAATTGGGATGAAAAGTATGAAAAAATTATTGATATCGGAAAATCTCTGGAAAGACTAGGTGAGAAATATAGAATTGAGGCTAATAAGGTAAATGGATGTCAATCTAGAGTCTGGCTACATGTAGAAAAGCTTGATTCAGGCTTATTGCATTTTGAAGCAGACAGCGATTCACTTTTAGTTCGGGGCTTAGTAGGGCTGATGATACAAATCTATAATGATCATACACCGGAAGAGATCTTGACTATTGAGCCTTATTTTATCGAAAAATTAGGTTTTAAACAACATTTATCTCCGACCAGATCCAACGGCCTTTTTGCTGTCTATAAAAAAATTAAATCTTACGCTCTAGCACTTAGCTATAAAGATTCCACAATATAAGCTACTCACTGATTTGCAATTATTAGGGCGACAAAATAGCGCAATAGGTCTGCCGTAGCTTACTAATGCGCATTAAATTTAACACTAAATTTTGTTGTTCGGAAATTGAACTTTTATCTACCAACTAACTTCCGAATTGACCGAAAAAACCTTTTGAGTTGTTTGAGCTACTGTTACCTGTAGTTTTGGCTTTGCTTACAGACTCAATAGCTTTACTCATTTCTTCAGAAAAGTTGTCTATAATGATTGAGCTATTAATTTCTTCTATTGTAGCCGGTGCATCTTTCAATACTTCCGATAATACCTCCATTAATTCATTAATTGGCATGCTTTCTCCACTCTTAGCTTGAGTTTCAATCTGTTTAGCTACATCTTCTGGTCTCATTTGCTTTTCTAATGTAAAGTTAATCAGATTAAGCATTGTGTTTAATACAGAAGAAAGTTCTGGAGTGATAGTTTCAGTATCCACAACCATTAATTTAATACCTTTGCTGTTGTATTGTAATGATGCTCTAATTTTTCCGAAGCCGGATGTTTTCACAACTTGTTCTAGTTTGAGTAGATATTTCGACATATTATTTTTTAAATTATAGTTTATTTGATTGTTTATAGCTATTATTGGTTCTGCTTGATCTTTTTCAATATTATCAGATGTTGAATTAAAGTATAGTTTTTGAGAGTGTAATTTTGATAATAGCACGCTGGAATAATTGCCGGATTTTATCAAGTCATCTTCTTTTACCCAAGAAAGTTCACTCATTTCTTCTACTTTTGCTTCAACAACATAACCTAAATGTAATAAACTAGGGTCTTCGTCAAAACTGTTAGTTATTGCAGTTCCAATTTCATAGGTAGTTTTACCTGAGACACCATATTTCTCGAAAAGTAATTCTTCAATTGCATCTTCGGGTCTAGTATTTTTTGGAAGTAAACCACCAGGTAGGGTGTAGCCTTGCTCTGTTTGCTCAACTAATATTTCATTATTTTGGTTAAAAATTACAGAGTGAACGTGTTGTACAACTGTTTCCTTAATTTCAATAATAGGTTCTTGAGTTTGAGGAGTATTAATTTTGTCTAAAATATCCGTTAATTCCACAGGAGATAAATCCTCTTCTTGCCATACATTTTCATCTACTTCGTAAGCACTGCCTGTTAATTTGTAATGAGTTGTTTTATCCTGGTCATTAAAAATAATATCTATAACCTGATAAACTTTACTAAATTCTGCTTTGTCTGGATTTTTGACTTGTACTAATTCGCCAATTTGGAATAGTGGTTCGGTATTTTGTGATTCTGTCATATTTTTTATTTCTGTTTGGTTTGGTATAAAATTATTTGTTGCATTTTCTTTCTGGTCTGTAGCTAGATTTGCATCAGTATCAGCTAAATCCATTTCTGTATCATCTCCCTCAGTTTCTTCAACTTCCTCTGTCTCAAAAACACTATTTTGTAAGTTTTCAAATTCATCGTTGCTTGCTTCGGTTTCAGGTTCATCTTCCAGCTCATCCTCCAATTCATCTAAATCGACTTGAGAATCTAATTGGTCGTCTGCATCCCCGTAAATATTTTCTGCTTCTTCGGAGTTATTTGTAGATAGTGTAGCAAAAGGATTTTCGTCATCTTTTTCTTCCTTTATTTGCTCAATTTTTGATTCACTTCCAGCAAAGTTTACAGAATCAGTAGGCTTAGATTCCATTAATTTTTCATCCAAAACCCCATTAAATATTGATTGTATTTCAGATCCCTGTTTACTTATTTCTGTTTTAGGGGCTGACTCATCTCTGTCGCTCCATATTTGCCATTCCAAATCAGTTGGGAATAATAAAATATTACTATTTCTTCTAGGTACAATGACAAATCTAGAATTTACAACTGTTTCCAAATCATAATCTTCGCTCATCTCTAAACCACTTCTAACCTCACCAGTTTCTACATCATACCAGTACTCAAAAGATTTTGGTCTTAAGTGATGCTCGATTTTATTCCAGTTCATGCAGACGCCTTTTTCTTCAGCTAAAGTTTCACTGGCTCTGTAGCTACTACTGCTAATTAAACTACCTATATAATCAATTTCATCGAGTTCGGATGTAGTGTTTCTAAGATCAATATATTCTTTAAAATCAGCTAGACCGAGACCAATTTTGCGATATTGAGTTACTATATTTTTAGCTTCTTCAGTAAAGTTGATTATTTCAAGTAAGCTATCTAATAATCTTACAGAAGTTTCCACAGTAGCTTGCAGGCTTAACTCATCAAGAGAATTATTTTGATCTAAGTGTTTTGAGAGTACAATGTCTCCAAAAGGGGTTGCAGGTTTGCCGACAGCAGCCTGATTATTTAAAAGGCTAATTGTTTTTTCGCTAATTTTAAAAAAACCTTTTTCGACTAAATCTCTAAAGCGCTTTTCCCAATATAATTGTAATTCAGGTGTGTTTTCAGTCTTGGCAGCTGATTGTAGTATCTCATGCATAGTTTCGGCCATAATGTATCTGGGAAATTTTTCTTATTTATACTATAAAGTATAGCATAGAAATTGTTGTTTGGCAAGAATTGACATAACTGGATTTATTCAATACTAATTACGGATACTAGTATGCTTTCTGTATACCGGAAATACCTTTTTAGCATTTTTGCACTGTTTTTTGTAATTACAACACCTTTTCTGATTATTTACTCATTAGGTTATAATTTGGATTTTGAAGATAATGGTTTACAAAACACTTTGAGCATAAATATTGAAACTTATCCTAGAGGGGTCCAGATTGTGAACAACAAATTTAATATTGGAGCGTCACCCCTTGAGTTAAAAGCCTCAGATGGAGAAGCAGTTTCTTTAAAACTGGAGAAAAAAGATTATTTAGATGAAAATTTTACTTTGTGGAGTGAGGCAAACACAAACACAGCTGCTAAAATAACTAACTTGGGCATGTTGCCTATTAAATCAGATACCATTTTTGAACCGACAGATGAAATCGAAACTTATAATATAATTTCTCCTAATTTGCTATTGTTTAAAGCAAAAGATCAAAAATTTTACATACAGCATTACAATTTGGGTGGTTTGCAAGGTAAAAGAGATGAAATTAAAACAAATATACAGGCAGAACTGAATTTTGAAAATTTAAAGTGGGAGCAATTAAACGATTCACTATATTGGAATATTCAAGAAAATTTACTTGTTTATAAGATAGAAAATGAATGGGCAATGGTTGATTTAAAAAATTATACTTTCAATATTAAATCGCTAGCTCCAACAGTGGATTATCAAATTTTCATTTTAACAACCAATGGTGAGTTGTGGTCCCTTAATTTGCGTACTAACCAACTCGATTTCTTAGATAGTGGCTTTAATGGTCTCTACAAGGCTCAAGATCCGGATAATACATGGCTATGGAGGCAGGACAAAATTTACCGTTTTTCAAAGGACTATGTGGAACCTGAAAGTTTTTCATTCGAAAATGAATTATTTTCCCAAAATACTCAGCTTGAGGTCAAGGGGCTAGAAATAAATGATCCAAATTACTACACCTTTTCAGTCAGTAATGTTTTTCAAGGTTTGCTATTTAAAGTTGGCAGCTTTTTATATTATGTACCTGATTTTAATAAAAATGTATGGTATTCAGTTGCAAATGATGCAATTTCGATTGGAGTCAATAGTAATACAGTTTTTTGGTTTGATCATAACAAAACACTCTTTAGCTACAATTTCTTTTTGAAAGAGCAGGAAAATTTTGGGATTCTTGATGGTGTAGATGGAGATCTGGAGAAAGCAAAAATCTACTATTTTTATCCCTGGAGAAGAATTTTTATATATTCAGATACAAATGATGTAGTTTCTGTTTGGTTTGATAAAGATAATTTAAATAGAAATATAGTTAAATACTCTAGGAACACTTGGGTTGATGATCAAAGATGTTTGCCAAAAGTGGTGGATCGTATACAATACTGTATCTCCGGTAAAAAACTTTTAGTTTATAAGAATACAAGCTTGTGGTAATAGATTTTTTCTTAAATGACTGATATTTCCTCCACTAGAAAAAAAATTATTGAGCTTTTGAAGACTATTTACGATCCGGAAATTTTTGTGAATATTTGGGATTTGGGTTTGGTATATGCAGTGGATGTGGATGACCAAGGCAACGTTGTAGTAATTATGACCCTTACTTCGCCAAACTGTCCGGTTATAGATATTCTGCCTAATCAAATTGAAGAAACTGTAGGGGCTTTAGAAGAAGTTGCTGAAGCTAGTGTGCAATTAATTTGGGATCCACCTTGGGATAAAAGTATGATGTCTGAGGAAGCTAAATTAGATTTGGGATGGATGTAATTTAAACTATACAAATCAAAATCAACCCCCAACCAGGGGGCTATTTTCTTGTTTCTGTACTCTGTATTCCTGTAATGTTCCGTATATTCTGTACATTACCTTATCCACAACTCTCTCTACCTTGTTAACAACTACTTGCAAATTTTTGCATCGTTAAATGTTGTGCCAGATATGTCCTACTCCACCCCCCACCTGTAAATATACTGTAAATATTATACTATTACCTCCTTCTTAACTTACTCCAATCCCATATCCTTTTACCCAATCTCCACCTGCAACCCAGTAGCAGTAACAGTATAGGTGCCTTGAGGTAAATCAGTAAACTGGAACTTACCATCAACTGCTGTACTTGCTTGTCTATTTATTGTAATACCATTAGGCCCTGTACCGGATAGATTAACTTGTACACCACCTATTGGCTCATCGTTATCTTCTAAAGTATATATATCCTCATCAAGTCCTGAAATATCAAAACTACCATTATTTTCCTTATCCCTAAATACTTTTCCTGTTATGGAAGAGTTGGAAGTGAGTACCGGAGTAAACTGGAAGAAGTTGATTGTTGATTTTTGATATATACTTGTATTTGTGATAGTTAGAGTTACCTCACTAACTGAACCTAAGTTGACAGTGGTTGGATCTTCTCTTTCTCCAGACCTACTTTTAGTTGTATTTGTGTTTAGTTTGCCGGTTAAGTTGTTGAGCTTTTTAATTATGTAAGTACCAGGTTCTAAATATGGGCCTGTATCAAAGTTACCAATAGTACTGTAAACTACTTCACCATTTTGTTTCTTAACTTCAAAGTTACAACCAGCTACCGGCCCATCAGCTGGGTTGTTGGGATAAGTACTAAGCTGTCCGTCACCATTTTTATCATCAATACACTGCCCCTTTAATTTATTAGTATACACATAAATCAGATTATTTGTGATAACTGTACTATTATCTATATTGACACCAGCTTTAACTATATCAGCATCGCTGTAGTCTACACCTCCAATCATAGTTGTACCCCATACCCACTTTTCACTAAGTATTTTCTTACATTTAATTGTAGTTAAACACTGATCAACTACACCGGAAGCGTACTGAATTGGTATAATAGCGTTAGGAATAGGATTACTCTCCCCCTCGCCATCACTAAACTTATGCAATTTGTAATTACCAGTTGGCAGTCCTGTAATTTCGTAGTCTCCGCTTGAGTTTGCTGTAGCTGTGTAGGTACCAAGAGGCCCTACCACAGAAACTACCGTACCTGCAAGTACCGTTTCCCCAGTATTATATTCATTCTCACCTTGCTCGTCGCGTTGGTTGATAAATACTTTACCCTTAATAATATTGTTAGTGAAAGGACTAAATGGATAGTTCTTTGCTAAATTTTCACTAGCCAAAATACCTATAGGATCAGGGTTAGATAAACCGCCGCCTAAGGTAATTCCGGATGGAATATTGTTAATACTAACTGAGTAATTTCCCGGCATCAAATTTCCAATTCCGGTTTGACCGCAACATGGATTTGGGCCAACGTTTGTAGCTACTACAGAGTTATCAGCTGTAGTTAAAGGATCACCTGTATAAGTCAGGGTAAATCTTATTGGGCCACCTTTTTCAGTTGCTAATTCAGACTCATCCCAGATACCATTGGCAATTGTGTCATGAAAGGCTCCTATAGTAAAGACTGCATTGTAGTCATAAGTAAAGTCTTGAGTAGTGTTGGTGTCTTGGTATACATATGTCCCTTCAGCAATGCACATTAAACAAGTTGTGCCACTTGGCGCCACGTCAGCAACTTGTACTCTGTAATATCCTTCAGCAAGGCCTGGGAAGTTGTACTCACCGTTTTGATTAGTATTTTGGGTAGCAATAAGTATATTATGCATATACAGCTGAATAATTTTTCCACTATATAGCTGTTCATTATCAAAAACAGTTGCCGGATTATTATCTAAACCATTTGCTTCATAATCAGTGCTGCCTCTGTTTAAATATACTTTTCCACTTATGCTACTATTGTTTGTTGGGATAAAGCCGTAAGTAAGACTAAAGTTTTTAGTGATGTTATCAACTGTGAATTGTTTAGTAAGCTCGCTACCGGATAGTGGTGGATAAGGAGACTGCACTTGGGTAAATTCAACTTTGTAATCTTTATTAGGAAGTCTTTTGAATATGAGTGTAGCTGGGTCTGTATAATCTGTTTGTGAGCTTACATTACCCAGAATATTCCCAGTAACTGCATCTTTAAAGACATAGACTCCTGTAGTGATTATAGTTTGATCTCTTCTACCATTGCTTTCATCTCCGTCTTGTTGATTGTTATGATTTTGGTCGATATACAACTGATTGCCTACATTACCGGTGTATCCAACAGCAAAGTCTCTATTTCTACTATCTACATTAGTTCCAGGAGTGATAGAACCATAATCTCCTCTATTGCGTAAGTTATTAAAGAAATACCAACCTTTGTCTCCAAGGTAACTATTACACACAGTACTAGGTAAGCCCGTTAAACTTCCTTCTTCAGGTAAAGTTGTGATTTTAACTACCTGATATGCTCCGGGTACTATACCTGTAAAGCTGTATTTACCATCACTATCTGTTGTAGTAGTTGGTGGGTTTAGATTCCACTGATTGACGTCGGCTTGAGTTTCTCCATATCCTCCCTCACATTTTATCAATTTAAACTGAACGCCTGAATATCTAAAGTCATCATCAAAACCATAGTCATGTCCGTCTGAAATACCAGTTTGCCCGTTGTTACCTAGTGGCTCATAGCTACCGTCTCCATCCCTATCATTCCAGATGTAACTTGTGATTGAAGAAGATGACATATTTGGAACGTAAGCAGCACCAGGATAATATCTAAAGCTAACCTCAGAAGTACTTCCTAGGTATACTGTAGTATTTTGTTCTGTAGCTGATAGTTCTGAGTAGAGCTGCTGATCAAACGGACTTTGAGAGTCGGGAATTAGAATAACAGTATAGTCTCTAGGTGGTATTTCTCTAATACAAGGATTTGCTGTGTTTAGAGTATAGATTTCCGTAGTTTGAGTAGATAAATAGCTATTGTATCTTAGCTGTACTTTGACCCCATAATCCAGTAAATTGGTATCTGTTGAGTCCAAATCACCATCGTTATTTTTATCAACATAGACTAAAGGACAAATCTTGGCGGTGTATTCAAATCCGAAGTTCTTATTTCTTATTTTTTCATTGGTTGTTACAGTACTAGCTAAAATTGAATTAGTCGGAAGCACTGCCTCAGTACCAAGTGGGGTAGGGACTCTTGTCTCGTAGTCACCCGGTTCAAGATTGATAAATTCATAATTACCATTAACATCAGTGATAGTATAGATAGGAGCATCACTAAAGGCATTTGTGGTAGTATTTTTCTTGTATAACCTGACTTCTTTTTCAGTTAAAACTACATCGTTATCAAACACAGTGATTTCCAAAGTATCTTGACCGTACTTATCAAAAACTCCATTTCCGTTTCTATCAATATATACATTACCTCGAATAGCACCTTTATTGAAGCTAGAGTTATTTGTATAACCAAAGTTCAAGGTAGTGTAGCTAGATGAAGCTATTGTCACTGCAACATTGTTTCCTCCTGTAGTTGATGAATATCCATTTGGAATAGTCTGCACAACTTTGTAATTATTTGGGAATAAATTATTGAAACAATCATTTCCACCACTGGAAGTACTAAAGCTTTTAATTACAGTATTAGGATCACTGGTTCTGTAAAGTTTAGTCAAAACACCTGGTATTTGAGCCTCATTTTCATCTTTACTCTCGTTAAAGTTTAAATCGTTGTAAGTATTTACTAAACAGATACTAGAATTACCGTTGTAACCAAATTCAATATTTTTAGTTTCATTTGGCTGCAATACGACCAGTTGGTCTCCACCTGTTGTGCTGCTGCTGCCATTAGGAGCATCTTGGGTAATCAAATATTGCCCTGGAGCTACTCCATTGAAACAAGTGCTATTTGAGTTTGATACAACATCAGTCACTTTAGTTTCTAATATTGTTCCGTCGGTTGATTTTCTGTAGGTTGTGATGTTATCCAGTAGTATATCCTGGCCACTATTAAATTGACCTGGGGTCACAACATCTTCAAAGGTTTTAGCGGCGCAGATATTACCATTACCATTGAAACCGAATTTAGGCCCAGCTTCTACTCCAAAGCTTGTGGTGATTGTTAGGTTTAAAGGTGTGGTATTGCTGTAACCGGTTGGAATATTACTTGCACTCAGCTTATATTCACCTATTACTTGCGGATTGAAACATTGTTTAGTACTGCTGGTAGTTAGCTCACCGATTGTAATAGTTTCATTACTATTTTTCAGAGTTATTTTTACTCCACCAAGCCTTACTTCACCACTATCAAAATTACCATTACTATTATCATCTCTAAATACTAAAGGACAAATCTTCGGGTTTCCGTTGTAACCGAATTTAACTGTTTTAGTTTCTCCTGAAGTAAAAGTACCAATGGATTGCTCCAGGCCTGTAGTTGAAATAGTATTTTCCAGTAGCGAAGCGGTTACTTTGTAGTAATTATTGAAAGCAATTATGTCAGTAAAACAGAGAGTGCCATTTGCTTGGAAAGAATTTACTTGATTACCATACTTATCTTTTAAGCTAACTGTAACACGCCCGTCGTTTATGAGATTTTCCCCCAAGTCGTAATTTCCGTCGCTGTCATAGTCTTCAAAAATCTGATTAGGACAAATCTGACTATTTCCTTTGTAATTAAAGATAACATTTTGATCTTGAGCAAAGTTTACAGTCACATTTACTTTGGCAATGTTGGTAGTTTGAGTAAAGCCTCCTGTAGCATTTGTAATGGTAGCTCCGGTAGGTACAGTTTGCTCTATCCTATAATTACCCGGAATTACATCAGTAAAACAATTACCACTTCCACTTGGTAAATCAGCTCCAACTTGTTGGTTGTTAGAAACCTTGATTAATTTGCTAATTACACCATCAATTTCAGGCTCACCGGCATTGTTAGTACCATTTTTATTGTAATCATTTATGGCAACAGGGCAGACTTTACTGTTACTGTAATAACCAAATTCAGCATTAGTTCCATCATTATTTACGAAGTTTTTAGTTTCCCCATTAGCTAAACTTATATTTCTGGTTTGCTCACCTTGAGTTAAGCTTTTTGTGTTAGTGGTATTACCATCAGGAGACTGTTTAACCGTATAATTCCCCGGCATCAAATCTGCAAAACAGTTAGTGTTATTGGTGTTGAACTGCCTGACTACTTTAGCACTGTCAATTAGAGTTGTTGTATAGCCAGCTATTAAAGGCTCACCCACGTCTTGAATCTTGTTTTTATTATCATCTCTAAAGGTAGGATTTGGACAAATTTGCCCGGTACCTTTGTATCCGAAGTAGACAGATTTATCAGTTTCAGGATCTAAACTTACAGTCTGAGTTTGGATATTTCCGGTTGTTGTACCTGTAGTTGAAACTCCACCAGTTGGAATAATCTGCTCAATAGTGTAAGTTTTGTTTGGACTAACGGCTGCAAAACACTTGGTAGAAGAACCATCAGAAGTAATAGTTTCAATTACTGATCCGTTATCTTTAAGAGTACTTACTACTCCAATCATTAATGGTTCGTTTTCAAAAGTACCAAAAACGCTACTATTATTAATGTAGTCTCTAAATGGTAGGGGACAGACTTTTGCATTTCCTGTAAATACTTCAAAAGTAGAAGAGGCTTGTAAATTAGGGTTGGTGTCTCCGGCAGTTTGAGTAACTGCTGTATTTCCTGTACCGGCTTGATTTGGAATTGGGTCAACTGTACATACACCGTTTGCTACAACTCCAGTTTCAGTAATTGGAGAGTTAAAGCTGGGCCCTGAAAATGTCATACTACAAGTAGCCCCATCCGTACCTTCCAGAGGCTCGTCGTTACCTGTATCTTCCAATCCGCTAGTTCTAGCTGTAAATTTGTATCCGGCGTATACCTTATTAATTATGGTATTGTTTGCTCCATATGTGGTACTTAAGACTGTGCCTGTATTTTTTAATACTGCAGTACTGTTAGTTGCCAGTTTAGCTTTACCGCTAGCAAGCAGTCTATAGCCAAAAGCTGTGTCTTGATTGACTCCGAAAGCTAATGTAATAGATTGTCTGACTTTATTGCCAGCTACAGTTCCACCGGTTGAAGATTGTGAGTTGGTGACTAAGTCTTGCTCTACGGTATAGTTTCCTGGAGCAATAGGGCTGAAACAAATCTGTCCACTTTGATCTGTAGATACTTGTTGTTTCAAAGTATTTAAATCGCTACTTAGATACAGTCTTGTTATTTTGCTGTTTATTGGTAAATCACTTCCACCAAAGCTACCATATCCTGGTTGACCGGCTTTATCTTTTTCCAGATAAGTTCTGTTGATACAGATTTGAGCGTTTCCGTTGTAAGCGAAGTTTTTTGTTTCAGTTGTATTTACTCCTAAAACTATCTGGTATTTTACTTTTCTATTTAGATTATCTACAATTACCCCGTTATTAGTTGCCAGCGGGAAAGTAAGGGTGCCTCCTACCGGATAACTCTGCTCTACAAAATATGTATCATCAAAGAGACTATTAAAACAATTATCTATACTTGTATTAGTTCCGTTAGTACCATCTACTGTAGTCAATGTTTTTCCGGAAATCGGATTTTGATTAGCATCCAGTAATCTGGTAGCTACACCTGCCAGTAAAGGCTCAGTACTTTCTTTAGTACCGTTACTATTATCATCTCTAAAGGTATTATTTACACAAATCTTAGAAGTTGGTGAGTACCTTACTTCAGTAGGAGTAGTAGCTGTTTCATAGGTATAGCTCGCGTTGAAATCAGTATTAAACACACTTACTACTGTTTTTAAAGTAGCACTTCCCGTAGAGCCTACTTGAGCTGCGGTGAAGTTTGTTGCACATTGTCCTTGGCTATCTAGTGTTGAAGTAACTGCAACTTCAGGATTTGCTCCGATTTTTAGAATATTTTTACAAGTTTGCCCGGTTAAATTACCGTTATTAGCAAAATTTCTAATATTTGGAGAGTAAATTATGGCAGATTGACCGGCAACAAGTGGGTTAGGGGAGAAGGTAAGAGTACCTGGAATAGTCCCTGTAAGACCATTATTACCTGTTAGGTACAAATCAAAGCGTCTACTAAAGTTTGTTGTGTTTGTAGTTAGGGTCGTGTCATCACCATTTGAATTTTTACCGGCAACAGAGACAGTAAAGCTATAGCTTCCTTTTAAGTAACCTAACTCACTTCCTGTTGGGCTAGAAGTGCAAGTACCATTACTTGCTGCAGCTGAAGTTAAGCTAAATTGACTACTGTCAGGTTTAGTGATTTTGAACTCACAAGTAGGCCCGTTTAAAGGTTGATTATTTGCAGAATCTGTAAGGCCTGAAACAGTTAAATTAACACTTGTACCAACAAAAGTTGTAGTAACAGTAGTAGATCCGTTTACTGTAGGGGAATTGGAGACCGGAGTAGTACCGGTAGCTACCTTTGCTTTGTTTGAAGGAAAGCCTGTAGTTGGTATAGTAGTTTGGTTAGTTTCAAAAGGATAGTTTGTACTGCTATAGTTTAAAAGAACTATTGTTTTGACTTTCAAGACACCTGCAGTAATTACATTATTTGCAATTGTAGTCACACATTTTGAGCTTGCATCAAGAGTTGAAGCGTATTCTATTGGAGTCTGGCTATCAATTTGTACTAGGTTTTTACAAACTAGGCCTTGAGCTAAGTTAGTCGAGTTATCATATTTTTTGATAGTTGGAGAAGTTAGAGTAGGGTTAGCTCCGCCTGAAACAATCGGGCTACTGCTAGATGTAATACTTCCCGGTATCTTACCATTTACATCAAAACTAGTTCCATTTGTTAGGTAAATGTCAAAGTATCTGTTGAAATTAGATGTATCCGTAGTCAAGCTACTACTTGGCCCCGCTACCGAAATACTAGCTGAGTATGTACCTGCTACATATGGTAAATCAGAAGGGGTAAAAGTTTTTTTACACACACCACCAACAATGTTACTATCAGAAGCAAAGGTTTGGCTATAGCTATTTGGCCCCGTTATATTAAAAGTACAAGGTATACCATTTAAAGCTTGGTCGTTACCGGAGTCTTTTAATCCATCAAAAGTTAGGACTATATTACTACCGATAAAACCAGGATTAGGATTGGAAGTTAAAGAGTTGTAAATTGGTTTAGTTTGATTTGGTGAAGACTGAGCTTTTGCTTTATTGGAAGCAGAAGGGTAAACTGGAAAACCAACTACTTTTCCTTCCGTACTACCTCCACTAGTTACGCTTAAATTAGCTGTAAAGCTAGTAGCTTGAGTATCAACTGTATCGGGCGCAGGGAATGAAGCTGTAGTTACGCATGTACCCTGGCTTACAGTACCAGTTTTGGCTACTGGGGTAGAATAGTTTCCGGGGCCATTAATTGTAATTGTGCAAGTACCTGAATATACATCTCCTCCATATTTATTTTTAATATTACTTATACCACCTAGGAAAGTAGCTCCGGTTGATACTGGGTTAGGGTTTGGACTAAATAGAGCTGAAGTTAAATTAGTTTCAGGTGTATTAGGATCATAGATAGTACCAGTACAACCTGAAGTAGTAGCCGGGTAAGCAGCAGTAGCTGCCTCAGCGCAGTCACCGTTACCAGCTCCACCATTTACTGTAATTGAAGCCGTGGATGTGCCTTGTGACATAGTGCCTGTACGGTTGATGTAGTAAAGAGCAATACGGCCTCCTGCTCCGGCGCCACCATTTCCAGTAGAGTTTCCTCCTCCACTAGCACTAATACTACCACCACCTGCTAGAGTATTAGCTGTGAGCCAAATGCTACCTCCTGAGCCTCCTCCACTACCATAAGCACCACCGCTTACATTTCCATTAGCACTAATACTACCATTAACTGTAATAGTACCAGTTGCTACAAGTTTAATAGCTCCTCCTCCGTTTCCTCCATCTGCCGCACCTGAACAATATCCTCCACTTCCACTACCTCCTGAACCAAGATCAAGTGGTTCTGTAAGTGATCCATAACTGTTCCCCCCGATATTACCTGTATCAGAATCTCCTCCTTTTCCTCCATAACCTCCACCTGCTCCTCTTTGACCAGAACAATTAGCGGTAGCCGCTCCACCACCAGTACCGTTACCAGGTTGACCTGCGTTGGCACCTCCACCCGTATAACCCCTTCCATTCACATCAATCTTAGCACCTGTATCTAACGTAATATTATTTGAGTTAATTATGACACTATTATCATGAGTAGCTACATTAGCTCTATGAGTAATAGTACTACCACTATTAACAGTTAAAGTATTAAAGTTATATGTGTTTTTAGTACCTAGAGTAACTAAACTACCTGATTTGACTAAGAAAGTATCTGTTACAGTAGGAGTATTAGTTGTAGTTAAGTCTAAATTAGCGTTTTCAATAGTTAAATTAATTACTGTAAAAGCTGAACTAATAGGTGTAGTAGCAATATTACTTGAAGCAGTAGTATTTCTAATAATCAAATCACCATTAGTTTTATCAGCAGGCTTATCATATATTGTACCTGCTCCTCCAGTTTGAAATCCAGTTCCTCCTGAAGCTGTAACAGCTCCTGAGAAAGTTTTACTTGCTGCTGTTGGGTAGTAAAGAGCAATACGGCCTCCTGCTCCGGCGCCACCATTTCCAGTAGAGTTTCCTCCTCCACTAGCACTAATACTACCACCACCTGCTAGAGTATTAGCTGTGAGCCAAATGCTACCTCCTGAGCCTCCTCCACTACCATAAGCACCACCGCTTACATTTCCATTAGCACTAATACTACCATTAACTGTAATAGTACCAGTTGCTACAAGTTTAATAGCTCCTCCTCCGTTTCCTCCATCTGCCGCACCTGAACAATATCCTCCACTTCCACTACCTCCTGAACCAAGATCAAGTGGTTCTGTAAGTGATCCATAACTGTTCCCCCCGATATTACCTGTATCAGAATCTCCTCCTTTTCCTCCATAACCTCCACCTGCTCCTCTTTGACCAGAACAATTAGCGGTAGCCGCTCCACCACCAGTACCGTTACCAGGTTGACCTGCGTTGGCACCTCCACCCGTATAACCCCTTCCATTCACATCAATCTTAGCACCTGTATCTAACGTAATATTATTTGAGTTAATTATGACACTATTATCATGAGTAGCTACATTAGCTCTATGAGTAATAGTACTACCACTATTAACAGTTAAAGTATTAAAGTTATATGTGTTTTTAGTACCTAGAGTAACTAAACTACCTGATTTGACTAAGAAAGTATCTGTTACAGTAGGAGTATTAGTTGTAGTTAAGTCTAAATTAGCGTTTTCAATAGTTAAATTAATTACTGTAAAAGCTGAACTAATAGGTGTAGTAGCAATATTACTTGAAGCAGTAGTATTTCTAATAATCAAATCACCATTAGTTTTATCAGCAGGCTTATCATATATTGTACCTGCTCCTCCAGTTTGAAATCCAGTTCCTCCTGAAGCTGTAACAGCTCCTGAGAAAGTTTTACTTGCTGCTGTTGGGTAGTAAAGAGCAATACGGCCACCTGCTCCGGCGCCTGGAGTACCACCAGTACCAGCGTTACCACCATTAGCAGTAATACTACCACTACCTGCTAGAGTATTAGCTGTAAGCCAAATGCTACCTCCACTTCCACCTGCTCCTCCATAGCTGCTACTTCCACCATCATTTCCATCAGCACTAATACTTCCATTTACTGTAATAGTACCTGTCACTTGTAATTTAATAGCTCCTCCTCCGTTTCCTCCATCTGCCGCACCTGAACAATATCCTCCACTTCCACTACCTCCTGAACCAAGATCAAGTGGTTCTGTAAGTGATCCATAACTGTTCCCCCCGATATTACCTGTATCAGAATCTCCTCCTTTTCCTCCATAACCTCCACCTGCTCCTCTTTGACCAGAACAATTAGCGGTAGCCGCTCCACCACCAGTACCGTTACCAGGTTGACCTGCGTTGGCACCTCCACCAGTATAACCTCTCCCAACCCCATTAAGCGTACTACCCACACCTATATTCACACTACTTGCATACACTTTAAGTCCAACTCCCTGAGCTACATTTACAGTAGTTCCTGCTGCTACAGTAAACACTCCTACGTTACAATATCTTCCTGTTAGAGTATCTCCATTAGCTGGAGTAAGATTTGCTCCTTGAAGATCATTATCACAGTCTAGTTTATTTATACTTACTGTATTTGAGTCTACACTATTACCTGCTCCATTTGCAGCTATTATTTTAAATTGATAATCTTGACCTGGAGTAAGACCTGTTACTGTACTATTTGGATTTGTATTAACTCCATCATTATATATTGTTTCAGTAGTAAAATTATTTTGACTATATTTAATTATATAATCAGTAATACCACTTCCATTATCAAAAGGAGTTGTCCATTTTAAAAATACTTTATCTCCTTCTGTTTTATCTACAACTAAATCAGTAATAGGGTTAGCTTTACTAATACCTCCATAAGTAAAACTATTAAATACAACTGAACTAGTCCCATCAGAGTTGGTAATCTTTACAGTTTGAGTACCTGTACCACTTGGAGTGTAAATTGTAGCTGTAGTAGAGTTGACAAGGTCAGCATATACCTCATTAGCTCCTATTTTAACTATGATACCTCTATTTTCAGAAGATAAGCTTGTAGTTGGCATGGAGCTGGTATTGTATAATCTATACTTGGTGTTTAGGTAGGATTCGATTGTTTGGCGGTCGGGGTTTGAGAGAGAAGAATTAAAAATTAAAGTTTCAGCTATATCTCCACTATGATTACCATATGTATCACTACCCAACTGTTTTGGAGCGTACACTGTAGTTTTAGGTGAAGTTAGTCCAGTTCTTACACTTGAACCGTTAAGGTATATGGTTGGCTGTTTTGCAGTGTACTGTAATCCTATTAAATTGTTTACTGTTCCTACATTTCCATTATATACTGCCAAAGGCGGCATATAGCTGGCCCCATGCTCATATATAGAAATACCGTTTGTACCAAGAGAAATACCAGCCCCCGCATCCATATTTGAAGGCCATAGTAAGTATCTTTGCCCACCTGTACCAGTGGCTGTACCATTGCTTTCTGCATCAATCTCATGAGTGACATCAGTTTTTGCTACGGAAAAAACAGTAAAATCATTGGTTGCCGGATGATTAGCACTTGCAATAAAATCATTACTACCATCAAACCTAACCACAGGCAACCCATTAATCACCCCACTCTTATACACAGGTTGATTAGCTGCAGTAGCTTGAACAGCATTATTGTTACTTCCACTTCTATCACTCCATTGACTGACAGCTTGTCCATCAGTACTAGTACCAGCTCCATCATTAGCTTTAAGCCATAACTTATTATTAGTACCACTTAGTACTGAACCAAATGAAAAATTATTAAGATTGCTTTGTGAAGTTAAGCTAGGTTCATTATATCTAACAAAAACCTTTTTGCTGCTATTTGCTCCTATACTAGGTACCTTCACCCATACCACAGTACTACCACTACCACAACCTCCATCTATCCAATAGTTTAAATCAGTAGTTCCATCAGCATCCTTTATTCTTAAATCTCCACAATCACTTCTCATTTTACCTGCTGATATTAAAGATTGAGTATCTAATACAAAACTAGTTTCATAGTTACTAAGAGCTGAGCCTGGGTTGGTGAGAGTTAGTGTTCTTTGGTAAAGATTAGACCCAAAATTGTTACCAGTAATAGTTAGAAAAGTACCTCCACTATTAGGACCTGTATTTGGAGAGATAGATGTAATACTTGGAGCTACATAACTAAAGCTAAAACTATTACTACCAGTTCCATCTGGATTTACTACTTTAAGCTGTACTGTACCCAAAGCATGAGCTGGTGTAATTACTTTAAGTTGGGTAGGGGAGATGTATTGGGTTTGAGATATGAGATTACCATCTATGTTGACGCCACCCCCAAAAGAACCTTCTGTATTTGATATTGATACAGTTGGCATGGAGCTGGTATTGTAGAGTTTGTATTTTGTGTTTAGGTAGGATTCTACCACTGAACTATTTTCCGGACTCAAATCACTACCCAAGCCTATTATTTCTGCTATATCAACATTTAGATAGTATGTATTCTCAGTAGCAGCTAATTGCATTGATCTAATATCAGTAGGGCTAGCTGTTTTTAAATTCATCAACATTGGGCTATCAATAGGGGTAAGATTAAACGGATTCACTAAATCTGTACTATTTTTCCTAACTGCTCTTGGGTATGGGTTGAAATGAAGTATAGTATTCCCTGATTCAAATAAACCCATCCTATTCCCGCCTGAGTTTCCAAGTATACCTCCATAACTAGTAAAGTTAGGAGTGTTTGATTTAAAAACTGTAAGATATTGAGAAATTGCTGCTGGATTTTGTATGTTAAGTGTATCATTACTACCATCAAACCTAATCACAGGTAATCCATTAATCACCCCACTCTTATACACAGGCTGATTAGCTGCAGTAGCTTGAACAGCATTATTGTTACTTCCACTTCTATCACTCCATTGACTGACAGCTTGTCCATCAGTACTAGTACCAACTCCATCATTGGCTTTTAACCATAACTTATTATTAGTACCACTTAGTACTGAACCGAATGAAAAATTATTAAGATTACTTTGGGAAGTTAAACTTGAATCTCCATAAGTAAGATAAACAGTCTTACTACTACTTGCTCCTATACTTGGAACTTTAAACCATACTAAAGTACTACCAGTATTACAACCACTTTCTATCCAATAACTAAGATCAGTAGTTCCATCAGCATCTTTTATTCTTAAGTCTCCACAATCACTTCTCATCTTTCCACTACTAATCAAACTAGCTGTATCAACCACCACACTTCCTTCATAGTTAGTTAGGGGAGTAGTTGATGGGTTGGTTATTGTGATTGTTTTTCTTATTCCTATAATACCAAAGTTACTTCCATTAACAATAATCTCTTTACCTCCTGTTGTAGGACTCTCACTAGAACTTAATGAACTAATACTAGGTGCAGCATAAGTAAAGTTAAGACTACTAGTTTCAGTTCCATCAGCATTAACTATTTTTACTGTAACTGTACCGGGAGCATGTTGAGGAGTTGTAAACTTGAATTGAGATTGGGAAAGTAACTGAGCGCCACTAACTATAGTTCCATCTAGCTTTACTTTATTTAGGGATAATTCACTGCCTATTGTAGTGGTAGCTATACTAGAGGTGTTGTATAGCCTGTATTTAACGTTTAAAAACTTTTCTACATTCTGACGATCTGTATTGGATAAAGATGAGTTAAACACCAATACCTCGGCAATTTGTGCATTTGAGTATTCTCCAAAAGAAGGGGTACCATTCAAAGAAATACCATTTGGGCCTGATAGTCCTCCCGCATTACTTGCTATCAAAGTACCGTTTCCATAAATACTTGAAATCGAACCTGTTCCCCCGCCGGAGTATAAATTCCAGGATGTATCTGAAGGTGTACTACCGTTAGCTACCCAGCCGTCAGGATGAAATTTATCTTTACCACCTCCCCAGTACCCAAACAACCAGTTATTATTCACACCTGCCATTACTCGACTATTAGCCCCTCCAGTCTGCCTAGAGACATAAAGTACGCTATATGGCGGTTGGAAATTTGTATTATTTGTAAGAGTTTGTGAAGCTGCTGCTGAAAACTCGACTACCGGCAAACCATTTAAAATATTAGATTTAAATTTAGGTTGTCTAGTGGCTGTGGCTTGTGTAAAATTATTATTATTTCCACTCTTATCACTCCATTGACTGATTGACTGTCCATCTGCAGTGGCTCCCACTCCGTCATTGGCTTTAATCCATGATTTTAAATTAGCACCCCCTAATATACTGCCAAAGCTAAAATTTGATATATTACTCTCACTAACCAAACTACTATTACCATAATTCAAATAAATACTCTTACTTGCTCCGGCTGAAATACTAGGTACTTTTGCCCAAATTACAGTACTACCACTACCACAACCTCCATCTATCCAATAATTCAAACTAGTAGTTTTATCACTATCCTTTATTCTTAAATCCCCACAATCACTTTTCATCTTACCTGTGCTTATCAAGCTAGCTGTATCTAAAGTAAAACTAACTTCGTAATCAGTTAAATTAGTTGCTCCAGCTCCACTATTATTAATCACTACTTCTCTCTCATAACCATTCCCAAAATTACTACCATCAATAACTACTTCAGTCCCTCCACTTGTAGCTCCACTACTAGGACTAAGACTAGTTATCTTAGTAACAAAAGTAACACTACTTGTATCACTAGCTACTCCACTACCACTTGAATTTGTTGCAACTACTCTAAAACTATAGTTAGGCCCAAACTTTAAATTATTTATTGTAGTACTTGTTCCTGTAATTGAATTTGAGTGAGTAAAAATATTATTGTTAAATCCATCATTACTATACTGAACACTATAACTACTTGCTCCACTTGTACTATTCCAGCTTAAATTAGCACTAATCTCATCAGCATTTTTAACTGCACTAAGTCCTGTAACTTTATCAGGTACTCCTAAGGGAGAACTAGATTCATTAGAGGTAGCTAAAGTATAGTAACCATCTTGTAAATCAGCATTTGCTACAGAAAAGCTAATTTGATCACCATTAGCTAGGGTAGGGGTAGTATTTGCTACAGTAGAAAAACTACCTGTGTTACTAGATCTATAAAGCAATCTATAGTTACTAATGTTTCCGGGTAATCCACCTGTATATTTACTTAAATCAAAACTAACTTTAGCATCTACTCCATCAGTAACAGTCTTTTTAATACCCCAGACTTTATTCCATCTTTTAGTTGTTCCTGAAGGTAGGTCAGAAGTTACTACTGTTTTACCAGCTCCATCATTACCTGCAAAAACATACTCTCCATCAGCTAAGCTGTTGTTGGATTGAGCTAGCTCTAATTCATCACTAAGATTGTTATTTACTCCTCCATCAGACTCTTTACCAATACCGGCAAGGTTATTTGTAGCAGAGGTTAAGTTGTATTTACTGCTGGAAAGAGTTAGACCATACTTAGAAGCTAAGTAGTTTTCTATGATTGTGCGTTCTGTGGTAGACAAAGCTTTTGGTAGGATTATTATTTCGGAGATGTCGCCTTTTAAATTGTAAGCTGAGTTAGCAGGGTAATTTCCTATCTTAGTAATATTGAATGCATCGGTAGCCATGCCTGAGTTTGTAGGACCCGCTGTGCCATTTAAATAGCTTATTGCAGTTGTCCCATTTTGAACTGAGCCCATTACCGCATAGCTATTATCTAATGTGGATCCAGATTCTGCTACTCCTCCTGCACCGCTGCCGGCATCATTGTGGGCTATTACAAACTTATTTCTTTTGATATTTGAGTAAGTTCCGACTGTCGCAACTCCAAAATATTTATCTGATGGACCTGTTCCTAAATAAATACTACCTGTTGCAGAGTCATTATTATTGGCAACAATGAAAGCTGATACCTTATCACTAAAGCTAACATTATTTAGGTCAAAGTTTTTTGTACCATCAAACCTAACAACCGGCTTACTATTTAAAGTATTATCAACTAAGCTAGGTTGACTTGTAGCTGTAGCTTGAGTAGCATTATTCCCAATACCACTTTGATCTTGCCAGTTACTAATCTTTCCTGATCCGTCTTTAACTATACCACTATCAGCTTTAAGCCATAGACTTGTTTTAACTGTATCACAACCTGCAACAGGTAAATTATATTTTTTGGATAGGTAGCACTCGGCTTGTTTTCTTTCTGAATCTGATAGAGCTCGATCATAGATCAATACTTCAGAAATATCACCGTTAAAATCACCAGGGCCAATCGTCGTAGCTCCCGTAGTGGTATTGACTCCTGATGTAGAATTACTAATAGATTGATTTTGACCATTTACAAATAAACTCGCTGTGGCTCCATCTCTCATACCTGACCATAATTCCCAGTTAGTAGTAGCTGCACCATCACTCACCCAGGCTATACCAGCGTGGTGAATATTTCTTGTCCCTCCATTAAAATACAAACCAGCTCCATTTGCATTCTGTACAATACCTTTAGTTGATCCTGTATCATTAGTCTTAGCAACAGATATCATAGTATAAAAACCATTACCAACTACTACATTTGCAGTAGAAAGATTATCATTACTCCCATCAAACCTAACCACTCCCTTCCCATTTAACCCACTACTCACCAACAACGGCTGACTACCCTCGCTACTCTGACTAGCATTATTACTATTCCCACCACTAACATCATTCCAACTCTTCACATACTTAGTTCCGCCACTATCTCTAACCTGACTACTATCACTTGCATCAATTTGACTAGCATCTAATCTTAACTTTAATCCATCTGTAACTGTTAAATCATCAGGATCATTATTATAGTTTAATCCTGCGCTTCCTTTCTCAGCATCATCATCAAGTATAGTATAGGTAAAACTAGCAGTACTACCTAAAACAACTCCACCGGTAGGACTAGACAGCGTAACTACAACAGTCTCATTACTTTCAACCCCACTATCATTAACTATCTTTAAAGGAACACTACCAACTGTTTGGCCTGCTGGAATAACTAAACTTCCACTAGCTAAACTATAGTCAGCTCCATTACCTGTAGCCGTACCACCTGTGACAGTAAAATTAACTGAAGTACTACTAGTAGTAGCCTGAGATAAATTAACAGTAACTGAAGGATTACTAGTAACTTCAAGACCTGCTGATGAACTAGTAAGAAACTGTATAGTACTACTACTTGCCTTAGCATTATTTAAATTTAAAAGACTAGGTAATATAGCTGTGATAATTACTATTGTACCTAGACCAATTAAACTACCAAGGACTATTACTTTCTGTTTTTTTGATAGCTTAAAATTCTTTAGAGCTGGGAAAGAGAAAAAGGAAAGCCTACTGGCTATTACCAGTCTATTAAACTTAAGTCTTTTATTTAGATTTACCTTAGCACTCTTTAATACTTTACTTAGAAAGTTCATACTTTGTTTTTATTTCTGTTTTTGTTTCTTTTTTATTTACCTAGTTTAGGTTTTTATCTTTTACCTACTACCTAGTTAAGCTTTTGAAGATAGATGTTTTTTGTTGTGTAGTTGTGTTTAGTTGTTTTTGTTTGTAATTGTAGTGTGCTGTTTAGCTTTGAGTTGATGAGCTAGTTGTTTGCTTTGTTTAGTTATTATTTATTGTTATTCAGTTACTAGTTTCTACTGATTTTCCATGATTATATTCTACTTTTTTATTTTATGCAAATGTATGGGGGAAGCTAGCGCATTAGGGAGAGATGATAGGTGCATAAATTAAAACTACCAAATAGCTACATGTGTGGTACAGGGCATTATGGACAGCAGAGTATAACCTCCGTAAAAGATAAATGTATACTTGACTACAGGTCTCAAGCTTTTAAAACAGTGATTTCCTCATATCTACTCTAAATAAACTGTTTTCCATTCGATTTCTTCGTGGCAAAAATCCAAACCCTCTTCTTCGTTGAGTTTTACCCATACCCAAGCCAATTGGTAAAGCGATTCCTAACATCTTAGAAATAACAAACAACCTTATAGAATATTTAAATATATTTTTGAAAAAATTGAATTTACTTTTTTTATTTTTAGTCATAACTTTTTTATTACTTAGCTAATCCATTACAATATTAAAAGCTTGGTCAAGCTCATGTTTATTCTTGATTATTAAATTTAGTCTATTTCGAGTTAATCTTTAATGAGTAAGATACGAATAGTTTTTTAACAACAACTTATTAAACCCAGCCTTAATCAAATACTAATTGATTTTGTACTTTCATGTAATCCCAAATAATTTGCGCATATTTAAATAGGTGTAGATTCATATTTTTCAAATTAAAACAAAGAATCACTGATTAGAATAGCTTTTAAGTCAGATTCTTTTGTAATGCTAAGCTAGTTATCCAACTTAAATATAATATTCAGAGCCTGATCAAGCTCGTCTTTACTATAATTACCAATGGAATTTAACACTCCTTTTGAAATTATTTCTTTACAGATTTTACTTGCGCCTCCCTTAACTGCCAATAATTGGGTAAAAGTTTGTTCTGAAATTTTATCATTCTCTATCTCAGTCGAAATCGCATGTAATTGGCCAACTATTCTTCTAATAGAAACCACTAAAGCATGTCTATCTTTTTGATCTAAATATATTTTTTTCATAATTTAAATTGTTGTTTAGTATTTGTTTAAGCTCTAGAGTAACCTATTAATACTTAATTGTCAATACGTGAAAACCATATAGTATATGGTACTCTAGTGATACCCATACCCCCAGGGGGTTGACAAAAATAAAAATTTTATTTACAAATTAGATTACTTTTTGAATATAAAAAAGTTTATATATCTATATGCCCGAAACAAATTCAACAAACAATGGTAATAAAACAATGAGTATAGTTTTAGCTATTCTCGCTATCCTAGCACTTGTAGGTGTAGGCAGCTATCTTCTAAATAGAAAAGATGATAACAATAACAACAATTCTAACTCCAGCATGATGAGCAGCGATTCTAATAAGGGTCAAGAAACTGTAAGTGTAGGAGGTGCAGCAATGTATAAAAACAAAAATATAATTGATAACGTTGTAAACGCTCCTAACTTAAGTACTTTAGTTACTGCAGTTAAAGCTGCAGACTTAGTTGAGACTTTAAAGGGAGATGGTCCTTTCACAGTATTTGGTCCTGACAATGATGCTTTTGCTAAATTGCCAGCTGGAACAGTAGACACGCTTTTAAAACCTGAAAACAAAGAAAAATTAAAAAATATCTTAACTTACCATGTAGTTCAAGGTACTTACAAAACTTCTGATTTAAAGGAAGGACAAGTATTGAAAACAGTAAATGGTCAATCACTAACTGTTAAAAAAAGTGGAAACAATGTAATGATTAATGGAGCAATGATCAAAACTCCTGATGTATTACAAAGCAATGGTGTAGCTCACGTTATAGACAGCGTTATGATTCCTGATGAGATAAGTATGGTAGGTGGTGCAGCAATGTATAAATCTAAAACTTTAGCTCAAAATGTTGTAAACGCTCCTAACTTAACTACTTTAGTTACTGCAGTTAAAGCTGCTGGTTTAGTAGACACATTAAACGCACCTGGTCCTTTCACAGTATTTGGTCCTGACAATGATGCTTTTGCTAAATTACCTTCTACAACAATAGAAGATATACTTAAGCCTGAAAATAAAGCTAAATTAGTTGCAATCTTAACTTACCATGTAGTTCCTGGAACATACAAAGTTGCTGACTTAAAAGATGGCCAAGAACTTACAACAGTTCAAGGACAAAAACTTAAGATCACTAAAAAAGATGGTAAAACAATGATTAACGATGCAACTATTACTACTCCTGATGTTATGCAAAGCAATGGTATAGCTCACGTTGTAGACACTGTTTTAATGCCAATCGCAAAATAATATAAATACCCAATTTTATAAATTCACATTTTATAACATAAACCTAAATAATAACAAGCCCCTTTCTACTTTTTAGGTAGTTTGGGGCTTAAACTATACCCAAATTTTATGACCTATTTTTTAATCTCATTTCTAGCCGGAGTTTTAACCGTGCTGGCCCCGTGTGTTTTCTCACTACTTCCTGTAATTATAGGTAGCTCAGTGGGATCCAAAGACAAATACAAACCTGCAATAATTATTGTATCACTAGCTATTTCACTATTTATTTTCACGTTACTTTTGAAAGCTACTACACTATTTATTGATATTGATCCTCGCTTTCTCAACTACTTTTCAGGAGCTATTATTATATTCTTTGGTCTAATATCAGTTTTCCCTAATGTTTGGGACGCTCTATCTCTAAAATTAAATCTTTCATCAAACTCAGACAAACTACTTGAAAAATCTAGAAAAAGACAAGATATTTTTGGCACAATTCTTACAGGTGCAGCTCTTGGCCCAGTATTTTCAAGCTGTAGCCCTACCTATGCTATTATTGTAGCAACAGTACTTAGAGCTAATATTTTAGAAGGTCTAGTCTATATTTTTGCATATATTTTAGGTCTGTCATTAATTTTGCTTTTAGTAGCAGTACTTGGACAAAGATTTACTAAAAAACTTAGATGGGCTACCAATCCAAACGGTATCTTCAAAAAAGTAATCGGAGTAATTTTTATAATTGTTGGTTTATCAATTTTATTTGGACTTGATAAAAAAATAATTGCCTCTTTGCCTGAAAACTCACTTTTGAGCAGTAGCAGTCTTGAAAATCAATTAGCAGGTAATTTCAAGAAAAATTCTACACAAAATTTGGATAGTTCTCAGATTTTAAATGTTAAAGAACCCAAAAAAGCTCCAGAAATAACAGGTATAAAAACTTGGATCAACTCTGATGGCGAAAGTTTAGAGAAATTGAAAGGAAAAGTAGTGCTAGTAGATTTTTGGACTTACTCATGTATAAACTGTCAAAGGACTTTACCGTACCTAACAAAATGGTATGATACTTATAAGGACGACGGATTTGTGATATTGGGTATGCATGCTCCAGAATTCAGTTTTGAACAGAAAAAAGAAAATGTGCAGAAAGCTGTAAATGATAGTAAAATAAAATATCCTGTTGGATTAGACAATGACTTTGCTACATGGAATGCTTATGAAAACCAATCTTGGCCTGCAAAATACTTAATTGATAAAGAAGGTAATCTACGTATGATTCATTTTGGTGAGGGAAAATATGAGGAAACTGAACAGGCAATTAGATTATTACTGGAAGAAAAAGGTACAAAGCTAAATACTGAAACTGTTAGTAACAAAGTAGACAATACAGGAAATGTTTCGAGTATGCAAACACCAGAGACGTATTTGGGATTTTCTAGAAGTGAAAAATTTACTAATAGGGCAGAGCTTTTAGACAATAATGCTTACAATAAACCATTTGTTTATTCCGGTTCAGCTGGAAAAGCTTTGGAAAGTGATTTTTGGACTCTAGAAGGTAATTGGACTATATCTAATGAAAATATAACTTCAGCTGATAATAATGCCAAATTCAAGATGAAATACAATGCAAAGGAAGTCTATATTGTTATGAGTACAGATAATCCTTCTGAGATTAAGTTTGTGGGCAATAATAAAGGAGAAGATGTTAATGAACAGGGAGTTATTAAAGTCTCTGAATCTAAACTTTACCGAATAGTAAAAGCCAGTGAACTTGTTAAAGATGGTGAATTTGAATTAGTTGTACCAAAAGGAGTAAGCTTAAATGCTTTAACTTTTGGAAGCTAATTAATCTACTAAGCTTTTAGAAGATGGACCGGAATTGGTATGAATGCTTACTTTACCCTGTTTTATTTTAGTAAAATCAATATCCTTTAAATCATGGACAAGTAAATCTGCTAAGTAACCTGTATCATTTATGTTTTCAACTAGCCCTATGCATTGCATATGAGCATTCTTAGCAGCTTTCATACCATTCTTGGCATCTTCAATAACTAGACAATTTTCGGGGCTTATTCTTAATCTGTGCGCAGCCAGTAAATAAATCTCGGGATTTGGCTTTGCCTCTTCAACTTCATCAGAATAAGCGATAGTATCAAGCTTTTTACGAATATCAGTCTTTTTTGTTATTTTATCTACCCATTCTCTAGAGCCTCCTGAGGCTAAACCGACTTTAATATTTTGGCCTTTTAAAAAATCAATAATTTCTAAAGATCCGGGTATTAAAGGTATACCCAAGTCGACTTCGGCATCAATTTCTTGGACTCTAAAATCAATAAAAGCGTCTACATCATCTTCAATATTGTATCTTGTAAATATATCTTTAAAAATGGCCCTAGTTTTTCTACCGGCATATCTTTCTTCATAGTCTTCGGGTGTGAGTTCAACTCCATACTTCTCAAACAGTAAGTCAATACTTATTTGGGTTTTTATTTTTTGGGTGTCTGTGATTACCCCATCTAGGTCAAAGATTACTGCTTTTATATTTTCTAACATGGTTTTATAAATTAAGATCAAATATATTTTATCGATTCAATGATTTCCAAACTATAGATTTTTTTGTTGGATTGAATTTTATGTAAAATTTCATAGAATACTTCATCACAATTTCACGTTTTTGACAAGTCAGATAATTAAACTAGAAAATTAGAACACATTTAATATGTCTGTTAAGGCCAATTTTTAAAATAAAAAACTCTCTTTAAAACAAAATTAATCCTAATTGAAAGTAACTAGGATTTTCTTTTGCGCTAACTATTAGCAATTCATGCATGATTTAGAATACTATGGGTTTAGGTGCTTTGTCAATACCAATTAGCTATTTTTTGTATCTCTACTCATCCTGATTAAATTTGGCTTAACCATTTTGCGGTAGATAGCAGGCATTACATAAACTAAAATCCAAATGATAACATATAAAGCATTTATTGCAATATTAATTATACTAGGTAAAATCAATGTATTTAAGAATGAAATAATAAATCCTGCGAGTAACATTCCTGGTGCTAGCTTAGCTAAACCAATTCTGAGTTTATGATAAAATGAAGCTACTTTGTCCTGCCACTTGTAGTCGTCTAGTGTAACTTGTCCTAACTTTTTAACTGGTTTAACTTCAGGTACTATAACCATTTCAGACCAACGGTAACCATTATAGTCTATTATAAATTCATAATTACCTGGTAATAAATGGAAAATGTATTTTCCGCCTTCCTTTGTTTCTTTTCTATCTACAAGTTCTTTTGTTGTTAAGTCATAGATATCTACAGGAACAAATTCAAATGGTAATCCAGTCTGAATATCAATTGCAAATCCGGTGACTAATCTATGTCTATTTACTAATAATAAATCTAAAATTATAAATAACCACAAAGCAAAGGCTAAAATAATGTAAGGTAAGATATTATTTACGGAAATTAACTTATTTGTTGTAGGGGTTGTAGCTAATTGATCAAGTAAACTACCTTTTAAATTGGTATTTGTAAGAACACTTGAATTATTTGGAGTTAAGTTTTCAGTTGTAGAATTTTGTGTATTGCTTTGAGTATTGTTTTGTGTTGTATTTTGATTATTTGTATTTTCGGTTTTTGTCTCGGTTGTCGGATTTACTTCAGTTGTCTCATTTGTGACTTCAGTTACTTGAGTTGTGGTTGTAGTGTTTTTAACATCAGGTGGATTAACAATTGTAGTTGTAGTATCAGGGTCATTTATACATACAAAAGGTGGGTCAAACATGATCTGACCATTACCTCTGTTTCCTGCAAAGTCTTTTGCGGTAGCTTTAATGGTTGAGCTATCTTCAGTAAAAAATTTATTTCTAGGTTTGATAGTAAATTTGTAACCTAAATTGTTTGGTTTGCTACTAACATATCTTACTTCACTGCTGTTAGGTGTATATTTGTCTCCGTTAATATCAAATTCAACAGTACTTAAATCTACTCCACTTAAATTATCAGTAACTTCAATCTCAACTTGGGAATCGATAGGTACCTTTTTGTCTCTGTCTTTTGGATTAATAAAATTAAATTTAGGCGCTTCTTTTTCACACCAACCATCAGCAAAAGTATAAGTTCCATTAGTTACGGATTTTAACAAGTCTTTACTTGTATTTGTGTCAGCTACATTACTATCAAAAGTTACTTCCGGTCCAACTCCGTCGATTCTAATCTGAAAACTTGTTGAGTTAATTCCTGTTTTAGGTTCAAAAGGGATAGTAGCAAAAACTTTTTTGGATGTTAATGTACTATTTACTGAGACTGCTGCAAGAAATATTTTACTCTGACTTGGTTCAGTACGGTTTTCAACGAAACTTTCGTAAGCGCTACCCGGTCTAACTTGAATTCCACTAAGGCCTGAATTTGCATCTAGTATATTGATTTCATTCGGATTATAAATAATCTCCATGTCAGCTGCATTTGAACTTTCATTTGTAGCGTTAACTTCAATATCTATTTCATATTTACACCCTAAGCCTCGGACATACTCTTTAGATGGTGGGCTAAAATCTATAGTGGCGGGATAAGCCGGAATGTTGTATCCGAAACTAAGTATAACTATAAAAATAGCAGTAAATAGGTTTTTGATTAAGTGTTTTGTTGGAAACATAATGTTTATTTTTGTTTTTTTAGTCACCTGATTTTCTAAAATTAAATGCAGTATTTGATATATCTAAACCATTTACAATCCCATCCCTGTTTAAATCATTTTTTTCAAATTCATTAATAGCACCGTTGGTTTTTCTAAAATTTAAAGCTTGAGTCGATAAATCTAAAGAGTTAATATAATTATCAAAGTAACCGCTTGTTTCACCAGCTAAGAGCTCTTTATTTTCTCCTGTAAAATCATTTATATAACTTACTCCCAGTTTGATTGAAAAGTTTGAAAAGTATTTACGTAGGTGCGAAAGACCTTTAATATAGAAATTATAAGTTGTATTGTTTTCAAGAGCTATCTCTCTTTCACAAATATCAATCTCTGCAGCACCGGTATTATCTGTACGTACATCATTAATGGTTGCTATCTTAGGACCGTTTGGTTCGGAAACTTCTATTGAAAGTAAAGTGCTCCAATTATCTTCTGAGGGAATTCTTTTTTCCGGCTTTACCAAAATATTAAATATGCAAATATTATCTTGCACAACCAGATTCAAATCTGCTGAGTCGGTATTATTAGCTAGTACAAGAGTATTACTAACTAGTAGGATAAAAGCAAAGATTAAAGCAGCAAGAGTTGATATTTTCAGCTTTTTTTGCATATTTATTTTTATTTTTTGTTTAACTTCAATCTAATTATATAACACATTTTTTGTTTATGCAAATTTCTAATTAATTAAACGGTCCAGATAAGCTTTTGTAACCAGAAAATGATTTACCTATAACGTGTTAAATTTTGTTTAGGTAAATTGACATTGCGCAGTTTTTAAGGTTTTTTGTGTATATGATTGAAATTAAAGATTTAAAATTTACCGCAGGAGATACAAAAATTATAGATGGCTTAAATTTAAATATTGGGGTAGGGGAAGTACATATAATTATCGGTTCTAACGGATCAGGAAAAACTAGTTTGGCTCAAATCCTAGTTGGAAATCCAAGTTATCAGGCATATTCGGGCGAAATTCTAGTAAACTTAGGAAATTTTTACTCAAAAGATAATAACCCAATAAATATAGATAGTTTACCAATAGAACTACGCTCTAAAATAGGACTCTTTTTAGCTTATCAAAATCCTATTGATTTGCCGGGAATAGCGCCAATTAGTTATTTAAAAACGATAGCAAATGAACACAAAAAATATAGAGGTGAGGTAGAATACTTAAGCAAAGACTTTCTGGATTTAATAGACGGGCTGGTTTCAAAATATAAATTTAGTAAAAAGATTATTCAGAGAAGCTTTATAGAGGGGATTTCCGGTGGAGAAAAAAAGATGTTTGAACTTATGCAAATGCTTTTGCTCGATCCCAAGCTTATTATACTTGATGAAATTGATTCAGGGCTAGATTTAGACGCTTTAAATAGATTTTATAAAATATTTGAATCATCTAATCGAAAAGATAAAAGCTGGATCATTATCAGCCACAATCCTGAGTTTATTAAAAAACTAAATCCCACTCAAGTGCATATTATGCAAAATGGTAAAATTGTAAGATCCGGTCAGTTGGAGGTCTTGGAAAATATAATACAATCAGGCTTTAATCAGTATGTTTGAGGATTTTGATGAAAATAATTTTTTAAAATTAGACCTATTCAGTGCAGGCCGGGTTGAAAGCAATTTTATTAAATCGGAAGTTGAGGCAGATAATTTGAAATATGATGAAAGCAACTTATCTTGGGATTTTAAACATAATTTAAACAAATTTATATTGCTCAAAACAGATTACAGCGTATTGAATATAACTATTAATGTAGAAAAAAATTGTAATTTGAAGATTTTTACTTATCATGAATCAACTACTGATTTTAAAGTGAATATAAATTTGATAGGTAGTGATAGTTCGTGTGAGTTAATAAATATATTTATACTAGGATCTGCTTGTTCGATAAAGTACAATCTGTTGGTCAATCATAGTGCTGACTATACAAGTAGCAAAGTACTATCTAAGCATATACTGACAAACTACTCACATCTGGAATTTGAGGGTATTTTAAATATTGCTGAAGCGGTGCAGTATGCTGATTCAGATATGCAAAGTAATACACTACTTTTATCTCCAAATGCCCAAGTAATTTCTAAACCTGGGCTGAAAATTGCTAGCAAAAATATTAAGTCGGTACATGGCAATACAATATCCGGACCTAATGAAGACCTACTTTTATATCTCAAATCAAGAGGACTATCCGAATCTGAAGCAATTAAATTTATCAAAAACAGCTTTGTGGCTGAATCATTTAACCTACTAAAACCTACTTGATTTACTGTTTCGGACTTCTATAAATCCGTGCGAATGACGTAAAGTTCTAAACTTTCTGGGTTGATTGGTAAATCTCTATCCGTTAATTTTTTAAATATTTCAATTGCATTTTGTTGGTGATTTGTATTTGCAGCAAAAATAATAATCGGATATGAATTTTTTTCAAAGTGGGTTGTACCCCAACCGTGTTTTCCTGAAGCAATGGCAATAGAGAGCTCAACATTTTTTACAGTTGCCTCATTTAATTTTTCTTGAACAGTTTCATCTTCATTACAAAATCCAAATATATCAAAGAAATTGGCATGACTAATTTGGTCAAAATTATATATTTTTACACTTGGATCCAAACATACAGCTGTACCAATTGCATTGTGCATTTCTATTGGTCTAATTGCGTTCATTTGTTTGCTACTTATGTAAGCAACGGTAACTTCAAGTGGATATTTAATTTCAAGAGCCTTACTCTCTATAGTTGCTGCCATTTGCTTTGCACAACTTTTTGCAACTTCTAACTCATCTCCACTACAAAGCTCAGGATGATCATTGATCCTTTTTTGTATAGCTCCACAACCTTGATGATAGGTTACTGTAAATTTTATAATTTTATTGTTTTTACACCAATCTGCAATATAACCGGCAATCTTTTGGAGTTCTACTTTTTCTGTTTCACAATTACATTCTTCTTTGTTGTAGTCTAAAGCAAGTGCGCCTGATCCAGGCAAATCAATTATATATCTTGGTATTTTAGGATTGCATATTGTACCAAGTTTAATACCACCAATAGTCTCTTCATCAATAAATTCACCAGTTTGTGCCCCCTCATCTATACAACACATTTCGGCAATAAACGTATCTTCTGGTACTAGAATCTCCTTTTTTATTTCAGAGACTTTTAGTTTTCTTCCCAATTCGTCTAGGCTAACCAATTTTACTTCCAGGTCATATTCAGTATTTACTTTAACCTTTTGGTAACTAAAATTATCTAAATCGTTGATCAATTTTTTATAGTAATCCTTGTATATTTTCCACTGATTTTTTCTGATATCTTCAATTTGAGGGTGTAAATTACGATTAATGAAATTTAACCCTGGCTTAAATCTTAACTTAAACATACAAGTATTATTGGTATGGAACCTTTATAGAATAACATATTGATTTATATTGTCAATACCTAAACATTTTATAATCTCTACATAATCTTGACACTTAATTTTTTTTTAGACAAGTTGGAATACATAATGTCTTCAGGCGTCAATTTTCAATCACTACCTAATGACTATGAGATCAAACGGCATATACATCCTAGCCTGTGGCAAGAGTTGCGAGAATATGTAATTTATTTTTTCAAAGTTTTTGCATCTGTAGCAATAATTTACCTTTTTTTGAGAACGAGTGTTTTTGATGCTATTGGTGTGAGTGGAGAGTCCATGTTTCCGACTTATCACAATAAAGATCAAATCTATATTGATCAACTTACCCCAAAGTTTGGTGATTATCAACGTGGAGATGTGGTTGTATTTTTATCTCCTAAGCAGTTTGATGGGAAAAGGGAATTGTTTATAAAAAGAATAATTGGAAAACCCGGTGAGAAAATAATTATACAGAATGGTAAAGTATCCATTCAAAGTGATGAATTTCCTGAGCCTGTTGAAATAGATGAAAAAAGCTATTTAGGTCCTACGGTATATACTTATAAAAAAATAATTTCTGGTAGTGAAAAATATGAAGAAGAGAAATTAGGTCCAAATGAATATTTTGTAATGGGTGATAATAGAACTGGAAGTACTGATTCAAGAGCTTTTGGAAAAATAACTAAGCAAGATATTTTAGGTAAGGAGTTTTATCGTATATTTCCACCTGAAAAATCCGGATTTTATAAATTGCCGAAGTATAATATTAGCAACTGATTATGCAGATATCTAAAATTGAGGATAGCAATATCTGGCAAAGTTTTATTGAAAAACTAAATTTAAATACTTTTTTGCATTCATTAGAGTGGCAAAACTTTAATACTTTACAAAACTTTAAGACGTGGAAACTTGGCCTTTTTGATAGTGATAATAAGCTTATATCTGTAGCCTTAATCATCAAAGTTGAAGCTAGGAGAGGACATTTTTTGTTCTGCCCGCATGGTCCACAAAGTGTGAATAATGATAATGAGTCTCAATATAAAGCAGAATTGACAGAGTGGACTAAATTTTTAAAGAACTTGGCTAAAGAGGAAAATTGTTGTTTTTTCAGGATTCAGCCAATTGTAGAGAGCAATCAACAAAATAGTAAGGTTTTTGCTGATGTAGGCTTTCGAAAATCTCCGATTCACATGCACACCGAATTGAGTTCGGTACTAAATATTGATAAGACCGAAGAAGAAATACTATTAGGGATGCGTAAAACTACTAGGCAGATGATTAAAAAAGGTTTGAAAATGATTGCCGATGGAGAGGTTGAAATTAAAAACTTTGATCAGGTAGATGATAAATTGTATAGAGTATATCAAGAAACAGGTAGTAGAGGAAACTTTGTGATTTTTTCAAAAAAGTATTTGATGGATGAATTCAACTCTTTCAATGCCAGCGGTAAAACAAAACTGTACGGAATTTACTATAAAAAAGAACTTTTATCTTGGGGTATGGTATTATTTTGTGGCAAAAGAGCATTTTACCATCAAGGGGCAAATATTTTAAACAAAGATGTACCTGCCTCATATCTGTGCCAATGGACCGGTATCAAATTTGCAAGAGATTATGGGTGTGAGACTTACGATTTTTGGGGTGTTTCACCTGTAGATGCAGTAAATCATCCTTGGGGCAATATAAGTATCTTTAAGAGGGGTTTTGGAGGCCAGGATGTGGTATTATTACATGCACAGGACTATATTTTAGATTTTAGATATTGGTTGACTTACGCAATTGAGACTTTTAGAGCCAAAAAAAGAGGGTTTGTTTAGATAAATCAGCCTACAATCTTACCATGAACCCGTCCCAAATCTCCACTATCCTCTCCATAAAGATCAACCAATAATATCTCCTGCTGGAATCTATGGCTACTGGACTGAGCCAGTAACAAACCAAAGTTTAACAACTTTTAGTATAATTACTACAGAAGTTAACAAAGAAATGCAAAGTCTGCACGATAGAATGCCTGTAATTATAAACCCTAAAGATGAAGAAAAGTACTTAGAAGCTGATGTAGATGCAGCTTACAGCTTACTTAGGCCAAGTGACGAAAAACTAGACACTTACGAGATTAGTAGGCTTGTGAATAGTCCTCAAAATAAAATAGTGAGGAACTTTTAAAACAAGTAGCCTAGCTATAAAGTTATTTGCAGAGCCTAAAAAAGTATGCTATAAGATAATATGTTGGGATTGAGTTTCAAACTCTCTTAACCATTTAACAGTTAAAAAGGAGAAAATCAATGGGAATACAAATTTAAGTAGGACACTAAATTGACAATCAAACAGATTTTAGTTAGAACAATTAAAATTTATATGCTTTTAAAACATAATAAGTTCAAAACTTCCTATTATTATCAAAAATTCAAGGTTGCTATTGTTATTGCTACTGTTATTATTTTACTTGTGGGTACCTTAATTATTTACTTAGCTCGTAAGATGTACAATTTTGATTAGAACTAGAAGAAAATTCTGTGTTTAGTAATAATGGGTTTGCTATAAATATTTATTGGCCTAACTGAGAGTCTTTATTTTTTAACACATTTAAACCTTCAACAACTCACTCCATACAGTTGTGTATCTAGGACTCCTCATCTCCGCTTTAATCTGCCACTTTTGATTGTTTCCAAGAACAGCTAATTTAACACTATTTTTACCGTACTTGTTGTTTAATTTATCTACTGTTTGCATTATTCTATCCTGTCTTTGAAACTCAGGGCTTGGCTCGTCAAACAAACTTAATTGTATAGAGGAATCAGAAGTAATATTTTGAACCATAACCCCGGCTTTCTGGTATTCGTAGCCCTCTTTGTAAATACTTTTTAAAAGCTTTATAGCATGATTTATTAGGGTAGGGGTGTAAGCAGTTTGTATAGGCAAAGCCAGGCTTGCTGAATTGTAATACATGTTGTCTTTAAATCTGTTAGCCATCAGGAAAACGTAGATAATTCCTGCTGCTGAATTTTGTTTACGAAGTTTTTCTCCAATGCGGGTGGTGTAGGTAGCTACAGCTTCACTTAACTCATTGAAATCTGAAACTTTAGTACCAAAACTACGTGATGAAACAATACCCTTCTTTGGATCAGCTACTTGTTCAATATCTATACACTTAATTCCCCTCAATTCCTGTACCATTTTAAGCCCTTGAATTGTTAGGTGTTTCTTGACCCAATCGTTATTGCACTGAGTAAGCTTATATGCATTTTCTATGTAGTAAGATTTAAGTTTTTTAGCGTATTGCCTTCCTATTCCCCAAATGTCTCTTACCTCAAATTGTTTAAGAAATTCATCTCTATAGGGGTTTTGGTAAAGATTTAACACACCCTTGTACTTACCAACTCCATCATCAGATTTTCTAACCTCTTTTTTGGCTATTTCATTGGCAACTTTGGCTAAGGTCTTTGTTTCAGCTATTCCAATCGATACAGGAATACCAGTGTCTTTGCATATCCGCTCTTTGATCTCCTTCCCAAAATCTAATAATTGGCTAGGGTGAACATGACTTAGATCCAGAAAAGCTTCATCTATTGAATAAACTTCAAGATTAGAACCAAATTCAATAAGAGTTTTCATTACACGGTCGCTCATGTCACCGTAGAGGGCATAATTACTGGATAACACCTCACAACCCATTTCTTTAAGTTGATCTTTTACTTGAAACAAAGGAATGCCCATTGGAATACCAGCGTTTTTTACCTCATTACTTCTAGCTACAATACAACCATCATTGTTTGATAACACTACCACTGGTTTATTCCTCAAATCAGGTCTAAATACTCGCTCACAAGAAACGTAGAAGTTATTACAATCAATTAGAGCAATGGCATTAGACATAACATAATTTAAAACTTTCTAATTATTGATGAGACAACACCCCAAACTTCAAAATATGTATTGTCAGTGATTAAAATAGGTTTATAAGCTGTATTCTCAGATATAAGGTATACTTCATCTTTATTTTTTTTAAATCTTTTTACAGTAAATTCTGAATTAACAACTGCTAAAATAATATCTCCATTTTTTGCTATTTTGCTTCGATCTACTACAATCATATCTCCAGCGAATATACCTGCGTCTTTCATTGATTCTCCTTCTATTTTTAGAAAAAATGTAGAAGCCGGATGTTCTATCAAAAACTCATTCAAATCTAGCTTTTCATTAATATAGTCATCTGCAGGTGAAGGAAACCCAGCCTGCACCAAGCTCGAAAAATACGGTAGTGTAATCTTTTTTCCTATTTTTGTTTTGAAAATCTGCATAATTTAGCTAATAACACATAACTGTAGATTTAGCAAGTAAAGAGGAACTAAAGAAGCAAATAGAGCTATTAATAAATTTGCATAGATAATAAAAGTATGCTAACGTAAAATAGCAAACGTTGAGGAAATATAATGGGTTTTGTATCTTCTGGTGGATGTATAGATTACGATCCTGATAGGCTAACAAACGCACTGATAGTAAAAAGCACTAATTATACAATATTAAGTGCAGACTATATCAAATTGATTTTTAGTTTGGTACATAATATATATGCTGATAAACCTTACCAAGCTTTAAATCAGGAACCGTTTGACTATATTTTCCAAAGAATACCAGCCCCTAGGATGTTAACTCAGGAGGCTTGGAAACAGTTTCTGACGGATGTACATGAAATTTGGTTACAGTATGTTATAATGTAATTATTTGTAATCGTTTCTTGTTAAGCAGATAGCGTGTAACAACCTTTCTGCTTTTTTGTAGCCAAATTAATTTAAAGCTTTATTTTAAATCCATAATTTTGACCCAATAACAAGCCAGCAATTTAGCTGGTCTTTTGTTATTTCTACCGCCCACCCTTTTAATTTATGAATGGATTTTATTACCCTGCTTTTGCCTGGCTTTTTTTATCTGGACTAGACGGTTCTATCAAGACGTATTTTCTATTTTCTCACTCACATCACCACCCCTGCTGCTCGTAAGAAAACCGCAATTTCCTTGAAATTACTTAAAAAATAGTCTATGACAGAACTTGCTAGTACTAATTTATATCAGCTTTATTCTACTGCTGTAAAAGGCCAAAGATTATCTTGATAAATTATTGGTTGAATTGATTTATTTTCTTTGAAATCTTTGATTTTGTTGTAAAATTTCCAACCGCTTAAAATATTTTTGTTAGTTACAAATCTCTCAAAATTGTGTTCAAGCAAATCTTCAAATAAATTTGTGTGATCCATTTTTTCATTATCTGATAGGTCTTGGAATAATTTCTGACTGCCTTTAATTAGTTCAAGATAACTTTCAGGATTAATTCTCCATACCAACTTACTATCATCAGTAAAATACATCGTAATTTCAGTATTTTTTAGACCCAAACTCTTGCCAGATTCAAATTCCAGCTCAATATTTTTGTTATTTATTTTAAGCTCAGAATTTATTTTGAAATATGTATCGGTATTTGAGCTATCCAAATTTGAGTCAGAAATATAAGAGCTATACTGTCCCAAAATTAAATCCCTAACCTCAAAATTTTCTACATTGCTCCAATCTGAGTCCTCAGAGTAATATTTTAAACCTAAATCTAGAAGTGAATACAAGTGGACAAAAATATCCTTTAAAGCACCAGTTTGCTCATAATAACCAGCCCTGTCTTTAACCCCGATTGATTCTAAAGCTTTGATTTCAATTTTATTAAGTTCTTTATTTTCAATTTCTTTAAACCTTTGCCAATCTGATTTCGTAATTATGGTGGGGCTTTTAAACAAATAGTGGTCCGAAAAATGAATATGACCGTGAAGATCACAAGCAGTTATGATATCCAGCATTCTTTCGGCTTCTTCCAAAATTCTGCCAAATGGCTTTTCAATAATTAGGTCAATTTCTTTTGTGCTATAAGGGCATGAGTTTTTTAAGATATCTGTAAATAACTCTGGTGGGATTGCCAAATAAAGCACTAGTCGCTCATTTTCTTTCAAATCAGATATAAAGTTGAAAAATATTTTACTATCAGAGTAATTGCCCTGAACATAACTTATTTTTTGGACAACATGTTTTTTTGTTGAAGTATTTTCATTTAGAATATCTAGGACCTTTTCTTCATCGGGTTTAGATCTAGAGTATCCAATCAGCTCTATTACTACTTTTTCTTGATTTAACTCTGCAAATTGGGCTACTGCAGGTAAAATTTTTCTTTTTGCTAAATCACCAGTTATACCATAAATTACCAATTTCCAAGTTTGCATAAATCTTATGTATAATTAAATTATTAATTGTCAGTTTTTATACTACTCTTATTATTGCAATAATGTAAAGAAAGCAGCTCAATATTCTTGACAAAACCAGACAAATCATCTTTTAATTCAGTTGAAGTCGCCAACATAGCTCAGTTGGTAGAGCATCTCCATGGTAAGGAGAAGGTCACCAGTTCGATTCTGGTTGTTGGCTCCAGTTTATTCAATTTAAGCCCCTATTCGGGGAGTTTTATATTTCACCAGATTGTTTTGATTCGGGTTTGGATTTCTTCAATTTTTGCAAATTAGCGTTTTGAGATGTTGCGTCAACCTGTAGTAATTTGTTTGAATTATCAACTTTTTTGACCTCATCAGTAAGCTCTTGTTTTTCTAATTCCACTAAAATATTTCCAAGTTTGGGCCCTTGATTTAACATTACTGTAGGTATCCCAATCATTACTGCATTAATCATTCCAAATGTTAAAATTCTTTGGGCAGGCCCCATTTTATTTTCAAGTATATTTTGATGATTACTCTTAACTTTTTCCATAAAATTGTATTAAATTAAATTAACTGTAAATAACACTACTGAAATAAGTTTTTGTCAAATATATGCTTTATATAGTCCCCACTCCAATAGGAAATTTAGAAGATATTACAATACGTAGTGTAAGGCTTTTCCGCGAAGCCCATGCTATCATTTGTGAAGATGGGAGAACGACCCGCAAACTAATGGATTTGTTGCAGATTGAAAATAAACCTAAAATGATAAATATCACTAAAAGCCATGTATTTAATCAGTTTCAAGTAAATGAGGTGCTGGAAAATCTCAAAAAAAGTGAAATGGAAGAAGTGGAAACTAAAATTTTGTTGGTTTCTGATGCGGGTACACCAGGAATTAGTGATCCTGGTTGGGAAGTAATTGATTTAGCAATCAAAAAAGATATAAAATTTAGTGTAATTCCAGGGCCTGTGGCATTTGTGCCTGCAGCAATATCTAGCGGACTTATATCAAAAGATTTTGTATTTTTAGGATTTTTACCCTTGAAAAAAGGTAGGCAGACTGCCTGGAAAGAGATTCAAACTTGTGACAAACCAATAATTATATATGAATCGGTGCACAGAATCAAAAAATTTCTTGAGGAATGTAACGTGTATTTGGAACCTGAAAGACGAATTTGTATTTGTAACGATTTGACCAAATTTTACGAGAAAATATGGAGAGTTAGGGTAGGGGAGATAGACACACTTGAAATACCTGAAAAAGGTGAGTTTTGTGTTGTAATCCAGGCTAAAAAATAGCAATTACTATTCTGCGTTTTCTTCAATCCTGTTTACAAGACTATTACCAAGGGCTAAGGCTAAAGTAATTATAAAGGCTGTAAATAAATTTTCACCAAATGTACCTCTTAATTCTACTCCCTTGATTGTATTTGCTACAAGAATTACTGCAAACAAGTTTAGAAAAATATTAAAAAATCCAAGCGTAAGGATGCTAATTGGCAAGGTTAAAATTTTGATAATCGGTAAAATAGTCCAATTTAGTACAGTAAGAATAAATATAAAAGCTACCGCTGGAAAAATTCCGTTTACCTCAAAATTCGGCAATAGGGCGGAAAGACCTAAAATAATTAAAATATTGACTAGTAAGTGAAACAGTGCGCGTAACATGTTTTTTGTTTAAATGGTTTCTTGAAATTAGTCAATATATATGGATGGTAGTCTTGACAAAATTTGGCTTTCCGGCCTTGTTTTTAACATAAATCGGGACGTGGTGCACCGGTAGCATGCTCGCATGGGGTGCGAGTGGTAGTGGGTTCAATTCCCGCCGTCCCGACCATAAAAATTTATTTTTACATATGCCAACCAAAGCTAAAAAAGAAGATCTAAAAAATGTTTTAAAGCTTGTATTGGAGTTTAAAAATTTTGATCATCCCAAAGTAATTGAACAAACTGAAGTTGATAGAATAGAGAAGAATCTTGAAGATATTTTGGATTTGGGCCACACTCAAATTTTATTATTAGTGGAGGATAGTGAGGTGATCGGTTATGCCACCGCAGTTGTATATGATAGTGTAACTGACTGTGAGAAAAATGTTTATATTGATGAGCTTTTTATAAGTAGTAATTATCAAAATAAAGGGCTTGGTAGTAAATTTTTAGAAGAGATTAAAAATTGGTGTAGAGAGCAAAATGCAACTAAAATGAAGCTGGTTACAAGGTCTGATAATTCGAGAGCTCAGTATTTTTACGAAAAAAACTTAGGTATAAAAAAAGACAAAATCAATTATACTTTTGAATTGTAGCAAGTCTTTACAAATTCACTTTTTTAATTTTAACTAGAGTCATGGTTCCCTAGCTCAATTGGATAGAGCAGTTCCGTCCTAAGGAAAAGGTTGTGCGTTCGATTCGCGCGGGGACCACCATATTTAAACTTTTTGCAGACGCCAGGCTGTTTTTTGTTGGTAAAATTCTAAACTATAGACACCCACTACTAAATTAAAATAGTAAGCACGATTCGATTAAACTCAAAATATGAAATGCCAACTCAAAATTTTGACCATATCTACAAAATATGATATAATTAGGGTATACAAACATGTCTACTTCCGCAAATACCGCTGTTAAAAATACAAATGATCCTAGCTCTAGGTTGGCTATTTTGCAGTCGGGCTATAGAAGTTTTGTTGGTAGTGTAAGAGTACCTATTCCTGCAGATACCAAGTGGCTTTTAGAAATAGTATGTAGCCATGGTGCCCCACATCAACTTAAACATGGAGCAACAATATACGATCAGGCAGATAGTTATTTGAAAAGCTTTGTTTGGAAGCATCAAAATAGTCTAAATAAGCAAAGACAAGATTGGGTTAAATCAATGAAAACTTAAGTAAAGCAATTTTTGACCAAAACCAAAACTTAGAGTATTATTTAAGTATAATGGCAGATAACGATAACTTATGTTATATCGGTACCGTAGATGTAGACAACAGTTTTAAGTCTTTCGGAATGCTGCAAGAAGATAGGCGTAGACATGTCTATATATTAGGAAAATCCGGAATGGGGAAAAGTACTTTGCTTGAAAATATGGTACTTCAGGACATTTATGCCGGGCATGGGGTTTGCTATTTGGATCCACTTGGTGACTCTGCAGAAAGCATTTTAGATCAGATTCCTGCTTATAGACAAAAAGATGTGATTTATTTTAATCCGGTAGATATGGATTTCCCAATTGGTCTTAATATGCTTGAAAGTAAGGGTGAGCCGGATTTTTTGATTGCCTCAAGCTTGATGACTGTATTAAAGAGAATTTGGGAAGGTACTTGGTCTTCAAGAATGGAATATATTTTAAATAACACAATATTGGCGTTGTTGGAAACACCGGGAAGTACTCTGCTTGGGGTGGTTAAACTATTGACTGATAAACCCTTTAGAGATATTATAATCAAAAACTGTGACAATATTTTAGTTAAAAATTTTTGGGAACAAGAATTTCCGAGGCTCAGTCCACAATATCAAAGTGAAGCCATTGCTCCAATTCTGAATAAAATTGGTCAGTTTTTCTCTACGGGAATGATTAGAAATATACTGGGTCAGAGTAAAAGCACAATCAACTTTAGAGAAATTATGGATGGGCAGAAGATTTTGATTGCAAATTTAGCTAAAGGTAAGATTGGCGAAGACAATTCTAGTCTGCTTGGAAGTATGCTTGTGACTAAATTCCAACTTGCAGCCATGAGCAGAACTGACATGCCGGAAAATGAACGTAAAGATTTTTATTTATATGTTGATGAGTTTCAAAATTTTATTACAGATAGTTTTGCAACAATTTTAAGCGAGGCTAGAAAATATAGACTTTGTTTGAATATTGCCCATCAGTATATTGCTCAACTCACCACGCTTGAAAGTGAGAAAATTAAGAATGCAATTTTTGGTAATGTAGGTACAATTATTACTTTTAGGGTAGGGGCTTCAGATAGTGAAATCTTGGAGCTTGAGCTTCAGCCAGTCCCAAAAGAAAGCTTTTTAAATCTGGATAGGGGCCAAATAATTGTAAAATTATCTGTGAGTAATAGAACTTTAGCTCCCTTTGTGGCAATGACTATACCACCTATTTATTCTGGACTAAAGGGTAGTAAACAAACTCTTATAAATTACTCTAGATCCAGGTGGGGAACGCCTAGAGATATAATAGAAGGGGAAATTAAAGATTATTTTACAAAAGGGTTGATTACTAATGTTGAAACCGGGGAAGTGGTTGTAGCTGCTAAGAAAAAGCGAAAGCGTAAAAAGAAACCGGGTGAAGGTTTGGATGTGGCTCAAACTGATAGTCCAGTGAATTAGCCCTGATAAATGCTGAATACGGGATCTAGTGTATAAGCTTTGCCTGGTATTGACATATTTATAAATACTCATGATATTCTGTTTGATTTACAAAAAGATAAAATAACAATACAATTCAAGTAACAATCTTACTTTACAGCTAAAATATGCCAAATTCTTCATATCCTGACCAAAATCATATTTTTCCTGAAAATCCTAATACCCAACCACACCAAAATGGTTATAGCCCAGTTTTAGGGGATGAAAATAATCTTGAAAATCAAGGTCAACAACTACCTACAAATTCTCAAGCGCCTCACTATCCATCAGGGCAAGGAAACGAAATATACAATCGAGCACCTGTTTACACACCGCCTTTTGCTACAACTAATTCTACTCAAACTCCTAATTCTAATAATACTCAAAATTTTGAGCCACATATTAATTTAAACAACAATCAGTCGCACGGTTCTACGATGCAAGAACAGGATGTAATGGGCCCGAATCAATATTTTCAAGTGGCAGGTAAGCCAAATCCTGAACAAATGAAGCGCAATGGAAAGCAAGGTCCTAATAAATTTTTAAATTTTATACTAAATAAATGGTGGCTGGTATTAATTTTAATATTGGGTGTTGCTTTGACAGCAGTGGGATTGTATGGATACACACGTAAAAAACCGACTCAAGTTGTAGGCGCATTTGATAAGCTGGAAACTAAAATTGAAGCTCCAAAAAGTTCACCTTCAGGCTCACCAGCTAATTGGAAAATTACTCTTAAAAATAGGGAGGATGTATCTCTTACCAATGTAGTTTTGAGTTTAAATTTTGATCGGACTTTTAAATTTTCTCAAGTAATAAATCCTACGCCCTCAAAACCTGATGGTAGCGAATTCAAAATTGCTAGACTTGATCCGGCCGGAATGGATGGCTCTGAAATAATAATTCAATTTGAAGGGATTTTGACAGGAAATATTGATGAAGAAACTTTGATTAACGGTAGCGTGAGTTTTATACCTGAGCCTTTGATTGGACAAGAAAATAATAGGCGTGTAGTGCAGGTAGCTGCGGCAAAAACTAAAATTACTCAACAGCAAGTCAAAATTTCTATTTTACCTACTGAAAATGAAGTACAAAATGGTGGGGAAGCTGAGATTAATATTGTATTTCAAAACACTTCGGAAAGAGAGATAAAAGATATTAGAATTCGTACGATTTATCCGGATAAAGGTGGATTTAGCTATACAAGTTCTATTTTGCAGACAAGTTCTGACACTGAGCCGAAAACCAAACCTGATGATGGAAATAATACTTGGTATATAACTACTTTACCTAGGTTGAAGGACCAGACTTTAAAAATTAAAGGAAAGGTATTTGGACAAGATGGGGTAAATTTGACTTTTGGAGTAAGCCTTGATATTAAAGCAGCAAATAGCGATTATCTTACCTTAGCTCAAACTTCAAGAGATATCAAAGTTATATCGCAGCCTTTGGCAATTACAACTAGAATCGAAAACAGGGAATCCGACAAGCTATTTTCACCCGGAGAGACATTGAGCTTTGTAATTGATTATAAAAATATGGGAGCGGCTACACTTAGAAATGTGGAGATATTGGCATCTGTAGATGATCCAGCAAATATCATTGACTATAATAGCTTTTCTTATACAGGCGGTGAACGTGGAAATGTTTCAAATAGAACAGTGCAATGGAGAGGTAATAATATACCGAAACTAGTAAATCTGTCTCCTCAAGATGGAGGCCAACTCCGATATACTTTGAGAGTAATAGATGCAGATGCTTTACTTAAATCAGGTTTGCCACAAAATACTTTTGTAGTAACCCCCAAAGTGTCAGCTAGAGCTCAGAATTTGCAGCCGGTAGATTTTTCAGGTAGTAGCTATAAAGCCCTAGGTCTTTTGATTTACGAACAAAAAGTGGTCTCAAAAGGCATAGATCCGTTAAATAAAAATAAGGAAACTTTCACTGTTACGTTTACTCTAAAAACAAGGCAGACGCAAGTTAATGATATTACAATTAAAACGATTACTCCGCTTAGGACAAACACTTGGCAACCAGCTAGTATACTACCTGCAAAAGACGCAAGTAAAATTACTTATAATCAAGAAACTGGTGAAATAATTTGGAGGCCTGGAAATGTACCTGGTTATGCAGGTCTAAATAATAATCCCGCTGTAAGTATTTCTTTTGATCTTGTTGTAGAGGCCGAACAAAACACGTCTACAAAAGGCGCTACATTATTTAATCCACCGCTTATATCTGGAGTTGATGATTTTACCGGCCAAAAGTACGATTTAATTGGACAACAGGGAGTTAGTGCATAGTGTTTTATCTCCATCTGAAATAGTGCTGCTAGACATTATTTTGCTTTCAAAGATGTTAAAAAGCTTTACAAAAAGTAATTCCACATTTAAGTTAGGCAAAAGGTAAAAAATGTCGCTAACTACACAGTTAACCAACTTTATTAAAAATATAGTTCCTAATCTAAAAGTTAGTTTAAATAATATTGACCGCGAAAATTTAGACACTGCAAGCACCCAGCTTTGGTCTATACTCGAACCTAAAATACAGTATTTAAGCAAAGAAGATCAAGGAATCATTGAATTAGCTTTTACTCAAATGGTAATGGCTCATGGAGAGTTAAGGCGTAAAAGTGGAGACTTTTATATTATTCATCCTGTAGCGGCTTGTTTAATTTTGGCTGAGATAGGTTTGGATAAAGATGCACTAGCTGCTTGTCTACTTCACGATGTTCCTGAAGATACAGAAGTTAGTTTAAAAGATTTATCTGAAGATTTTAGTCCTGAAGTGGTGTTTTTAGTTGAAGGGGTAACTAAATTAAGCATGATTAAATATCAGGGCGAGGATAGATATGCAGAAAATTTACGAAGAATGTTTGTAGCTATGAGCAAGGATTTGAGGGTAATTTTCATAAAACTGGCTGATAGACTACACAATTTGAAAACCTTAAAACATGTAAAACCTGAAAAGCAAAGAAGAATAGCACTGGAAAGTCTGGAAATCTATGCACCAATTGCTGAGAGGCTCGGAATGGGCTATTTTAGAGGGGAGATCGAGGATGCAGCTTTTCCTTGTGTATATCCTGAAGAATACAAAAAAATTATCTCAATCTCAGATTTGGAAATTCAAAAACGAACTAAGCAGGTAAATAGAATTATTAAAAAAGTAGAAAAAATTTTACACCAAGAAAAAACCCCCTATTTGCAAATTTTAGGACGGGCTAAAAAATATTACTCAATCTTTAAAAAAATTAACACTAAGGCCAAAAGTATTGATGAGGTGTATGATTTAGTTGCCCTTAGGATAGTCACGGATACTGTTGATAACTGCTATCAGATTTTATCAATTTTACATAAAAATTTTGAGCCTATTGAGGGTAGAGTAAAGGACTATATCGCCCAGCCTAAACCCAATGGCTATCGTAGTATTCACACAGTGGTTTGCGATGCACAGACTAAATTAGGATTTGAGTTTCAGATCCGCACAAAAGAAATGCATGAATATGCCGAATTTGGTGTGGCTGCACACTGGGCATATAAAGATGCTGAGCAAAAAGTAAAATATGAGCAGTTTTTGGACGAGGAAAATTTGAAATGGATAAGTGAAATGGTTGAGATAGGCAAGCAAAAACTGAGCCAGGAAGAATATTTAAATCATTTAAAACTTAATTTATTTCAAGACAGGATTTTTGTTTTAACTCCCAAGCATGATGTAATTGATTTACCAAAAGATGGAACTGCCCTTGACTTTGCTTTTAAAATACATGAAGAAGTAGGATTACATGCTGCTATGGCAAAAGTAAATGGTGAAATAATCAAGTTTAATCAACCTTTGACAAGTGGATCTGTAGTAGAAATTTTAACAGATAAACGAAAAAAGCCTTCAGCAGATTGGCTCAAGTGGGTAAAGACAAGTGGGGCTAAAAAACACATCAAAAGCTTCCTAAAAAAACAAGATGCAGAAGAAAAAAAATAACTTATGGGTAATAACTATACGATAAATTTTGAGGGTATAAATCTTTTGTGTAGAGAGTATGGTGATTTTAATGCACCAAAAAAAATATTGATTTTACATGGTTGGACTAGTACAGGAGCAACTTCCTGGGAAAATTTTATAAATAGCAAGTTTCAAAATGATATTGAAAAGGGAAATGTTTATATTTTGGTACCTGATATGCCGGGATTTGGACAAAGTAGTGCTCCTGGAGAGGTTTGGAATGCGGAAAAATATGCTGATTTTATGGCAGGATTTATAAAACAAAAATTCGTTGTTGGAGAACTAATTACACTTTTAGGCCACTCTTTTGGTGGGGCAGTAGCTTCTATAATTAGTGCTAAGTATTCTGAACTTATAAATAAATTAGTTTTGGCAGCTCCCGCAATAGTTCGCCCTGAGATAAATGAAAGGCAAAAGCTGACCACTGAAATCACTAAATACGGAAAAAAAGTTGTAAAGGGTGAGTTTGTTAAAAAAGTGTGGTATAAATTGATCGGATCCCCTGATTATGGCCTAACAAATGGAATAATGAAAGAAATCATGCAGACGGTGATTAGGCAGGATTTGCAGTATGTTTTACCTGAAATTAAGCAAAACACAACGATTTTGTGGGGGACGGAAGACACTTATACGCCTTATTATCAAGCTGAAATAGTAAATCAAGGTATAAAAAACTCAAAGTTGATTACTTTAAATGGGGTTAATCACGGAATTCATCTATATGCTCAGGGGGATTTGTATCGGGTTTTGATGAGTTAATTTTTACATTACCACCAAGATTCATTCTATACTTGACCACTTTTGTGAGGAAATCTTCATTGAAAATAGGTAAAAGGTATTTATAGACGCTCTCAGCCGTACGTATTTGAGTGTTTAGATGAGAAAATGCTAAGTTTGTAATAGTGTAATTAGAGGCACCTTCGTTTAATTTAAATTCATTTAGAAAGTAATATATTTTTTCGATAACAAATAAAAATTTAATGTGGTCCCCAGATTCAATATCTAAACTACTATTTTGATGAATTGTAATTAGTGTGTTTATCAAATGTTTTGCTGTTTGTGAGTTGTATATTTGCTTGCAATCGTAAATAAATGATGTCCATAATTTGCTATTGGTATTTAATGCAACTAAACAATATTGTTTTAAGAGATCTGAAGAAAATAATTTCAGTAATGGACACTGACTTCGCTCTAGATAATTATCAATCTCATCTTTAGGAAACAAATTTATATCACTAGCCCAAAGTTTATATCTCAATATATCGTTCTCCTCTTTATATTTTAGTAATTTACCCTCAAGGAATGTGTTTTCTCTAATTTTATGACTTATTTTTGTTTCCAGCGCATTATAACGAACTTTTGATTCTGCACATTCTTTGTCTTTATGATAGATTTCTGATTCCAACTCGAGTGTTCTTTCATGTAATGCTTCATTAGTCTCAAGCAATATATTAACTCTGTTTTCAAATAATTCTTTTTCTCTAGATGATTGATATTTTATTAATATAGTATCTTTATATAATTTCTCTCTTAAATCACCACTTTCTTTGATAATTGCGTAATAGTGTTTGATAAGTTTTTTGAGCTCCTCGATTTCTATTTTTAAATTCTGAAACTCTGAAGACTTATTCATAATCTCAGCCTTTAAACTAGAATTTTCATTTGTTAGAACATTGTTTGTATGATTTTTTAATCTAATAATCCCGGAAAAATTTTCAATAATTTTTTTAAGTTCTTTGATTTCCTCTTTTAATTTATAATATTCTGCAGCTTGTATGTTTCCTTGTGATTCACGTACTCTTTTCTCTCTTGCGCTTTCTTTAAAATCGGGCCTACTTGCTTTTTTTTCTGCTAGTATTTCAGCTGCTGTTTTATAATTCTCCAGCTCTTCTGGAGTAAGCAAACGAGGCTTTTGTTTTTCATCCATATCTTTTTGCATTAAATAAGTTAAAGAGGATTAAAGCACAAAATTACTTTCTAGGCAATAAACTTATTTCTTCACTTTTTCATGCTTTAGCAAACCTAATTGCTCAATGCTTAGTAAGGCCTGCATTATGTTGTTTTTAGTTTTTTGATTAGGTAGAGTTGATTTATTCTCTTTGATTGAGTCTATAGTAGCTTGAACAAAGCCAGGTAAGCTAATATTTGGATCAATCTTTGAATAATTTGAAATATTTAATAATTTGATAAAATCTCTAGGCTCAATACTCGGATTGTAAGGTGTAAGTTTATTATATTCTTTACATAACTGATCAATAAAGTTTATTGTGGGGATATTGCACTTTAAAACATTGTTGTGATAATTAAAACCTTCTTCTATTAAACTTTCATGTCTTTGTAAATAGTTAATAAGATGGCTGATTTTCTCATCTGCAATAATTTTGGGTATGGTAAACAGTTCATGCTTGGCAACTTCATCTAATAAATCTGTTGAACCTAATAAAATGATAACTTTTTTCCAAACTTCAGTATTTCTGTTGTAAGATTTAATATTATCAGTTTTTTCTATTAAATCAAAAATTTCTCCTAAGTATTTTGTGACTGAGTTGTAATTTTCAGATTTGGCTAATTGTCTTACTAGCCCATTTAAGTGACTACGAATAGATTTCAACTCATATCCAGTAGATTTTACCAAAGTTTCCACGAGACTTCTTATAAAATAGTTAATAGGAGTCAAATCAGTAATAGCATTTATATTTTTAGTTTGTGCAACTCTAAGCCAAAAATTATCTACTGTTAGCTTGTTTTCTCCTGAATGGTCAATTAAAAGAAGCTCAGAATTGGAATCTAATTCTATAGTATGATTTTGAATTTGATCTAAATGACGTTGTTCTAAAGTAGCATCAGCAGCTATTTCGAATATATTATCCAACCCAGAACTGATATCAATAAGATCTTTGTTTATAATTTTTTTTGATTTGATTTCCTCTTTCATAATTATTTGCTGATCTAATTAAAGTAAAGTTAGCTAAGCATAAAAATAAGTTTTAAGCAATAATTGATTAACTTCTTTTAAAATTGACCAGAATACAGGATTTGATTATGGTTTAATTGGTATGCAGCAGAATTTTACTGAGACTTTTACTGGAATTGTAAAAAGAGTGACTTTTCATAGTGTTGAGTCCGGTTGGAGTGTGCTTAAAGTAGTTAAATCTGAAAATGATCCTGATGAAGTTGCTGTAACCGTCCACCAATCCAAGGTTTTTGCTGGAGCCACCATGAAATTTACCGGTACTTGGAGTAACCATCCAAAATTTGGTTTGCAATTTAAAGCCGAAAAAGCCGAAGAGCTTCAACCTGCTTCCGCTGGTGCTATTGAAAAATACTTAGGCTCGGGGCTTATTAAAGGTGTGGGACCTGCTACAGCCAAAAAAATTGTAGAGCATTTCAAAGAACAAACTCTAGAGGTTTTTGATAAAGAGATTGATAGACTAACAGAAGTCCCAGGAATTGCTAAAAATAAGCTAAAAATGATAGTTAAGGCTTGGGATGAGCATAAAGACATAAAGGATGTGATGATTTTTTTACAATCTCACGAAATAAGCACTTTATTTGCAGTAAAAATTTATAAAAGTTATGGTAAGGATTCGATCAAAATAGTATCGGAAAATCCATACAAATTAGCTCAGGATATTTATGGAATAGGTTTTTTCTCAGCTGACAAGGTGGCGCTTAGCTTGGGTTTTGAAGAATCTTCAGACAAACGTATCAATGCAGCAATCAGACAAGTGTTAGCAGCCAGCCGCGAAGAAGGACACTGTTATTTGACAATTGATCAGATTATTAAAGGAGTAAATGAACTTTTAAGTAATGATTTAACATCCAAAATTGAGCCATTATTGCTTGAACTAGAAAAACAAAATGAGTTTAAAACTAGACTGCTCACTGAAGAAAATACCACAACTAAATGCTACTATGCTAATTCAGTATATTTTGATGAAAGCTACATAGCTAAAAGAATGAGGCAAATGATAAGCCAAAAAATTCCACTCCAAACCGATAAATTAGAAGATTGGGTATCAAAATATTGTGAGCTTAAGAAAATCAGCCTTAGTGATGAGCAGGCTAGTGCTGTGATAAGTGTGGTCCAAGAAAGATTTAGTATCCTAACAGGGGGTCCTGGATGCGGCAAGACTACTACCACAAAAGTAATTGTAAAACTACTCCAAGCTCTTAAAAAACACGTTTTACTTGCGGCTCCTACAGGTAGAGCGAGTCAGAGGATGACTGAGGTAATTGGATTACAAGCTACTACAATACACAGGCTTTTAAAGTGGCAACCAGACAAAGGTGGTTTTGAAAAAAATGAACTAGATACTCTCGAAACAGATTTTTTAATAATTGATGAAACTTCTATGCTAGATGTGCACTTGGCCGCGGCACTTCTGAGAGCAGTAAATCCGAAAACTCAGGTGCTATTTATTGGAGATAGTGATCAATTGCCATCGGTTGGTGCCGGAAATATTTTAAAAGATTTGATTAATTCAGAAAAAATAAGGGTATTTGCTCTCACCAAAGTGTTTCGCCAAGCCCAAGAATCTTTGATTATTAGATACGCTCACCAAATCAACAAAGGTCAGCTGCCGGAAATTGATACCCCTTTTAAAAATCCCGAACTTTGGAAAAATAAGCAAGATTGTATGTTTATTGATTCTGAGGAAGCTACTCAAGATCAGGTTAAATTTATCAACAAAGTACATTACTTAGCTGAGAAGAGGGCTACTTACAACGTAGGCACGGAAAACTTAGATAAAGAAATTGAAATCACTGATAAATTTAAACATGTTGATATTGATAGACTGATTTTGGCTGAAAATAGAGCAGAAGAGCTAAAAGAGGTGGTGAAAAAAGTCCATCCTTGGTCTTCTCTAAATTATGGTTTAAGTGCAACTGATTTAATTACTAAAATTTATAAGGAAAGTATACCCAAATATTTTGGTAGGGCTACGGAAATCCAAATTTTGACGCCTATGACTAAAGGTACGCTTGGGACAGTTAATCTCAATAAAATTATTCAAAAAGCTATAAATCCCACTAGATTCGGAGTTGCTGAATTGCAATTGGGTGAAAGAATATTTAGAGTCGGAGATCGAGTTATTCAAAAGAAAAATAATTATGATCTAGAAGTTTTTAATGGTGATATCGGTAAAATTAGCCAAATTGACAATGAGGAAATGCTTTTGACCGTAGAATATAGTACTGGAGATGAGATTAGGGAAGTGGTTTATGAAAGAGAAAGTTTGGCTGAAATTGATTTGGCCTATGCAATCACGATTCATAAATCTCAAGGTAGTGAATTTGGTGCTGTGATAATTCCTGTTACCATGCAACACTTCAACATGCTATTTAGAAATTTGATTTACACTGGTTTAACTAGGGCTAAAAAGCTGGCCGTTTTTATCGGTAGTCGCAAGGCTCTGGCTATGAGTATAAGTAATACCAATTCTGCCAAAAGACAAACAACATTAGAGTGGCTACTTAGAAACGAGGAGAAATAGTTAAAAGCAGAGCTAATCTTTAATCATAGCACATAATCTACATTTAGGCAATCCCATTGACTTTGGAATTATATTTTTTAGCTCAAACTAAAACTACTAATATCTAACCCATTTCCAGATTTGAGATAAATTTGCTTTTTTGCCGTAAGTAAGAATGCCGTTTTTGTAAATTTTTGCAGCAATCCAAACACTGCCTATAAAACCCGATGCCAGTAGTATCACAGATAAAATTAGTTGCCACCAAGGTACTCCAAAAGGAATACGTGCAAGCATAACAATTGGGCTTGTAAATGGGAAAAGTGAGAAGAAAACAGACAAGCCGCCGTTGGGATCTGAGATTATTTGATTCATAAAAACCATGGCAATAACTATGGGTCCAGATATTATCCAGGCTAGTCCTGAATTGTTAGCTTGTTGAGTATTTTCAGCCGACGCACCAATTGCCGCAAACCAAGCTGCATACAATAAATAACCAAGTATAAAATATACAATAAACATGACCAAAAGTAATGGCAGATTTAAATCCGTAATAATTTGCATTATACTGTTTAAATCTTGACTAGAAACACCTTGACTAGTGTTCAAATTCAAGTTTTGAGTTGGCTGATTAATTTGATTACTGAAAAACAAAAACCCTAAAATATTTATCCCAAAAAACAAAATTATCCACATACCGAGCTGAATCAATCCCACTAAAGCTAAACCCAGAATTTTACCCATAATTAATTCAAATACCTTCACACTTGATAACAAAACTTCAGAAATACGACTACTTTTTTCCTCAAGTACTCCTATGGTTATCATAGTGCCAAAAATGAAAATCGTGATATAAAGTGCAAATGCGATTCCCATGGATATTCCTAAAACTATAGAAGCGTTTCCCTGTTTTTCTCTACCTTCGGAAAACAACACATTTTTAAGAGGAATATTTTTATTGATTTTATCTAAATCTGATCTACTTACCTGTAATTGATCTAATTGGTAGCTTTTATAGCTGATATTTAAACTATTTTCTATATAGTTAGTTGTCTGAGGTTCTAGTGTTGTGTCAGAGTAAATTAGTGCTTCATTCAAGTTATTCAGACTTTGATCAGGTATATACAGTATTGCTTTATATCCTTTATTGGTAAAATTTTGTTTTAAATCTTCAATATTATTTTCTTTTGTAAATTCATATCGGTCTTGATTTTTTAAGCTATTATAAATTTGTCCGGAATTATCCACTACAGCAATTTTATCAGTTTTATTTTGATCAAGCATGTTGAGTAGGATCGGAGCAACAATTAGCATAACTGTAATAAGCGGAAGTCCTAAAGTAGCTATCCAAAACCAGATATTGCTTAGTTTAACTTTGATTTCTCTAGAGGCAATTAGTAATATTTTAGACATATTATTTACTATGAGTTTGGACTTGTTCGATAAAAATTTCATTTAAAGTTGGCAAGATTTCATTTACCCCTGTAATTTGCAATCCTTCATCAATCAAATATTTTATAAGTAGGGTAGGGGTCTGTCCCTGGTTTAACTGAAATATGAGATGTGTTCGAGTTACTTCCTTTATAGTAAAATTACTCTTCAATAATCTGGCTGGTGTGGTGCCTACATAGTCTACCTTGAACAAATTTTTCTTAAAATGACTTTTGATTTCCTGTACATTTCCATCCAATACTTTTTTGCCTTCATCTATTAGGACAATGTTCTGGCAAATCTCCTCAACCTGCTCCATACGATGCGTAGAAAATATAACTGTAGTACCTTTTTTCTGTAGAGCATTTATTTCTGAGTTGATTAAATTTGCATTGATCGGATCTAGTCCACTAAGCGGTTCATCTAAAATAAGTAGTTTCGGCTCATGAATAACTGTAGTAATAAATTGGATTTTTTGCTGCATTCCCTTGCTCAGCTCAGTGATTTTTTTATTGGACCAATCTTTAATATCAAATTTGTCGAGCCAAAAATTAGTTTTTTGTTTAGCTTGTTTATAATTCAAACCTTTCAGCTGAGCTAAATATATAATTTGTTCTGCAACCTTCATCTGAGGGTACAAACCTCTTTCCTCGGGCATATAGCCTATCATGCCGATATGTTTTGGACCAAGCTTCTCTTCATTCAAATAAATTTCACCACTATCAGGAAAAAATATTTGGTTAATCATTCTAATCAGAGTTGTTTTCCCGGCCCCATTTGGTCCCAAAAGCCCAAAAATTGAACCTTGAGCAACTTCAAAACTAACATGGTCTACGGCAGCTTTTTTTTGATAGGATTTAGTTACGTTCAAAATTTTTAACATAAAGTTTTCTATTTTAACAAATTTTAGGATTGATATATTTTACTTGTGTACTAAGCAATGATAACATCTTTAGCTTATGTCTTAGTCAAGCTTGAAACCTCCTGAAATCCAAAAAAATGCAAATAAAGATGTGTAAATAACAGCAAATACTAATAATCCGATTTTGGAATACTTATTATGTAGTTTTTTATAAGCAACTATAGAGGAAATAAGGAGTAAAATAATTTCAACTAAAGATATAATTCTACCAAAATGATGCAAATCATAGTATGAAATGGGTGAATGGAATTTCCACATGCTAAATGGTGTAAAATGAGCATAAGCATCATCTGCATGTACAAAAAAGTCGAGTCCAATATGTAAAAGCATGCTTGAAAAAAAATACTGAAGCCAGACTTTTCTTTTTATAATAGCTATTAGTAGACAAAGTGGCCACAACCATAATGAGTGTGTTAGACCAAAAATGTATTGCCAAAAAGGTTCATAGTAGACTTGTCCACTAACTTTTTCAAAAGGTATTTTCAAAATCAAAATTTGCACAGGAAAAAAAAGCCAAGTCAAAAAATCAGGTAAAATGGCTCCTATTAAAATTGCTGAATTGTACTGAGGTTTGTTTTTTTCTAGCTAGAATGGCTAAATTATAAATGGCATGGCTAGGAGTTGTCATAATTAACTATTTCTTGCTTTATACTTTTTTCTCCAATACTCTTCTATAACTACGGACACTACAGCAATTCCCATCAGTATTAAAAATACTCTTAAACCAATATTTCCCGGCTCTATTAAACTTGCACCAATTGCTACGTAAATCGGCACATTGATGCTTGAGCTGATTAAGACTGCAATAATAAATCTCCTGTACTCAATTTTGGTTAGTCCTATTGTATAACATAGCATATTGAAAGCTGCGGAAGACAAAAAAGGTACTAATAATAAAGGATTACTTGAGTTAATTTTGCTTGCCAAAAAATTTAGTCTCTTAAAAGCCTTATTTACTGAATCTCTACTAAATAAATGTGTAATGAGCTGTTGTCCATATTGCCTTGCAATCCAGAAATTTAAACTAGCCCCCATAGCTGCAGAAAGTATAGAATAAAAAATACCTTCCCAAAAACCAAACAACGCGCCTGAGGATAAAATTAATACACTTCCTCCACCTGTAGGCGAGATCATGATAGTTACAATATGAAAAAGTATAAATAAAATCGGTCCAAGCGGTCCTGATTGTACTATAATATCTTTTACTTTATCAATGCCCACAGTGCGAGTAATGATAGAAAAAGCTATACCCAATATTACAAGGGGTAATAGACCTATGATAATAGATTTAACTTGAAATTGTGGTTTGGTTTTAAGGTTATTAAGTTCGGTCAAAAAGCAATTTAGTTATATTAAGATAACAGTTACAAATTAATTCTGTTATGGCAATATAAAAAAATGAGAAATAGTAAATTTATACCTGAATTCTTTGATTAACTTGAATACAATTGACTAATTTTCAAGTCTCTCAAAATACATTTTAGCAGCGATTGTCCATAGTTGTGGATCGCAACCGACTTTGGTAAATTTTTGATCACCAATGAAGTACAATTCCGGAGCACTATCCAAATAGTTGTTTATTCTGCTACTAACTTCACAAATATCACCTAGTCCAAAATTTTTAGCTCCTTGGTGGATAATAGCCTGCTCAAAAGGCCACAAAGTGCAAGAATGATAGGAATCCTTTATATCACAATAATCTGCACTCATGGTCCTATATCCCAGCTCAGTTTCCAAATTTTTAGCCATGGCTTGGATTGACCTTAATTCTACATCATTTAAATCTCCCTTTTCCAAATAGTACAGTCCATGAAGCATGTCACTTGAAGCTAAGCAAATACTGCCCTCATCATCCTTAACTACTGCAAATAAATCTTTTTTTTCATCAAATAGGATGTGTAGTCGTTGTACCATTTGATCTATTTTTTGGTGTAGATCTTGAGTTTTCAGCAAAATTTGAGCACACCTCAAAGCTTTTAAATTTTGAATGTGGGCAAGTGTGTAGGTAATCGGGTATTTTGGCTCTCCATTGGTTCTACCTGTCAAACTTGAATCCTTCCAATAAGTTACTTTCAAACCAAATTTAGTACTACCACTAAATTCCGGAGATTCTACAAACAAATTTTCAGGAGTATGTTTTAGAATATATTCCACACTTTTTTCAATGTGAATTTTGAACTTCTCAATAAACAAATTATTATTTACAAATTTTTGATAATACTCTAATCCGATTAAAAATAAAGCAGTGGTATCACAAGCATTATATTCTGTGGAAAGTCCAGCTATTTCTACTCCTGGATACTCATGAAAAATTTTACCAGGCTCTTCTCCAGTGTAGGAGTTATTTGCTTTGCCCTGTTTTTCTGCACAAAATAGTAATTGAGTTTTCAGCGTTACTAGATCGTGCATGAGCATAGCTGAGATAATTCCGTCGCGTGTGAAGTTTCGGGGGAAATGCGGTAATCCGGCTTTGTACAGACCGTTTTCTAATTTCAAAGATTCTAGTGATTGTAAATTTTGGTCCATTATAATACAATTCTACTTTAAAAATTATGATTTGTAAAATTGTGTCACGCGTACGTACTATGTTAATGTAGGTTTATACTATTATTTTAGATTAAAATGCTAATTATAAGTAGCAATACCTTGACCAAAAGCAACAATTATGTTTTAAAGTTGTTTATTTACTGCCTGTGCCTCACCAAAATTAATTTAAAATTACTACCCGTACCACTGGTATTGGGTTTTTACTCTGTTGTTATTAAATAATAAAAAAATATATGAAAATTGCTATAGTGTCGTCACCTTATTTACCGGTTCCACCAAAAAAATATGGAGGCACGGAAAGAATCGTGGAATTTTTAACACATGGTTTATTGGAGCTCGGACACGAACCTATTCTACTGGCTCCCGGTGATTCTGAAATAGATTGTGAAATAATTCCGATTTGCGAAAAAGCCTTATATTTCCCTAAAAACAAAGAAGAAAAAGTAATAATGCAACCTATTTTTGATGCGGCTATAGAAAAAACTAGGCAAGAGCTTGGCAAATTGACTGAAAGAGTCGATATAATCCATTCACACGGTTTTGATTTAGAAGAGTTTCAAAACTTTCCGAATTTAACTACACTTCATAATCGTATTGATTTGCCTGAGATATCTTACTTTTTAGAGCGAAAAGGTCTTTACTACGCATCAATTTCTAAAAATCAACAAGAAACTTTTCCTGATTTGCAATATGTAGGTGCGGTTTACAACGGTTTGGATCCTGAGCCGTTTACTTTTGTAGAGGAACCTGAAGACTATTTATGTTTTTTAGGTAGATTTGATAGAGATAAATTACCTCATCTTGCTATGCAAATGGCTATTACACTTGGTAAAAAAATCAAGCTTGCCGGTAAAATAGATTATGTAGGCAATGAATACTTTGAAAGAGAATGCAAGCCATTATTTGATCATCCACTTGTAGAATATTTAGGTGAGCTTGGAATGGAAGAGAAGGTTGAACTCATTAGCAAAGCTAAATGTAATTTACATCCTACCGGCTTTCGTGAGCCATTTGGCTTAAGTGTACTTGAAGCTGCCTACTGCGGCACTCCTACGATGGCTATCGATAGAGGTTCAATGCCTGAATTGATTGAGCATGAAAGAACCGGTATTTTGGTAGAAGATTTTGCAGAGGGGTACCATTTGATCAATAAATGCTATGAAATGGATAGAGGGTATATTTCTCAAAGAGCAAAGAGACTATTTAACTATAAAATCATGGCCAAACAGTATGTAATGGCCTATGAAAAAGTGACTGAGATTTTTAAGAAAAAACATCACGAAGACGAGGCAGAGAAAGCAAAAATTTTACAGGAAACAAAAGGCCAATTAAAAGGCTATTGGAAAGGTGTTACCCAAAAGTAGTTCAACAAGTAATATCAAGTGTTAAATTACTCATCTATTTTTAAAAATCAGTAAGTTGTTTGCCCGAATAGTGTTGAACTGCGAATCCGTAAGTTAACTTAAAAAAGTAAATAAATGGAAACCAACTAAAACCGCTTGGTAGAGTAAAAAATAGACTAAAAATAATAGTACTTATTACAACACAGGCTGCGGCGACCTGTTTTTGATATTCGAGCTTTGTTAAAAATCTTATAATTAAACTCGTAATCAACATAATTATATACAAAAACCAAAAGGAGAGCCAGTTAGTACCAAAAAATATTACTAAAAGCAGCGGTTGAATAAAATGTACAAGTAAAAAAGTAATACTGAGCTTGGTTGAGTTATGGTAAAATGTATTTACAGATTTAGTAAGGTTGGCACTTACTCCGCCGACCAAATCAGCAATTATTAAAAAAGCTATTAATGATTGAATTATTGACCAATTTAGACCTTGTATTCTTGCAGTAATTAGTACTAAACAGGCTACCAAAAAACCAGAGGTGTAACTAATAATTTGGTCTTTTAATTTTGGGTTTGGGCCTTCCAGTAAAATTGAAAAATTCATATATCGTTTAATAAAGACAAGGTGGCAATTGATAAATTAGGATTTGCTTTGTTGCTCAAGTAGAGCTCTAAGATTTTTTAATTCTTCCTGCAATATTCCAATTTCAGCTTTTATACTAGAAGTCTTTTTAACGTGGGAGGTGATAGCCTGCACTTCTTGTTGTATTATTTCAATTTGTTTCTCAGCTATAAGATTTACCTGAAAATCAGCTTCAGCTCGCTTTCTGTCTTTTTCTTCTTGCCTATTTTGGCTCATCATAATAATTGGCGCAGTGTATGCAGCCTGAAATGAGAGTGTTAAATTAAGTAAGATAAAAGGGTAGGGGTCCCAGGTTAAGATACCAGTGCTGTTTAGAGTAATCCAAATTGAAATAATAATTGATTGAATAATAATAAATTTCCAACTTCCTACCGTTTCCGCTACCCTATCAGCTACCCTTTGGCCCATGCTAAATTTTTCATCATCTTGGCTTGATACAATATCGTAGATTGGACTTTTGCTTTTCATACTACTTATTATACCCTGTATATTTGTTATAGTCAAAACAGAAAAAAATATATAAATAACAAGAAACTTAGGGTAGAATTGTAATGTTTAAGTGTTTGACAAACATAAGTTAATATGCTATACTACCTTGTATAGCCAAGTACTATGGAAATAAATGAACTAGAAAATCTGAAGTCACAATCAAGAAAGGGTATGCTCGAGTTTTGTATTTTGCTTTTAGCTGATAAAGAAGCAGTGTATGTACTTGATATTCTCGAAAAATTAAAAACATCCGGTTTAAAAGTTGCAGAGGGTACGTTGTATCCTTTACTAAATCGCCTGAAAAAACAGGGATGGCTTACTTATGAATGGCAAGAATCTAAAAGTGGACCACCACGAAAATATTATAGAATTACGGAAAACGGAAAAACTGCTTTAGAGGCTTTACATAAAAATTGGCTGGAGTTAAATCAAACAATCATTTTACTCAAAAAATAACTTTTATAATGACATTTGGGCACTAACTGATATCCTGCTTTAAAATTTTAAATGTGAAATTAACTAATAAATACCTCTTTTTCCTGCACGTTTGATTCGTCAATATCGTTATAAATTAGCCTAGCTTTGATTGGCTTCACGTTAAAATCTCTAAGTGTCGGTCTTATCAATTCAAATAATTCATCAGCATTTGAGGTAGAAAAGTATAATTCTGCATCTCCAATCCCAAAGCCCTCACCGTCAAATTCCCCTAAACCACTACTTTCGGCAATTTCCTCCAGAGTTTCTACTAGTTCTATAATATTTTGTTTGTCTTTGCTGTTTCCTGTTCCGTACATATCTAAAGTAAAAACTAAAGCAATTGCTTGGGGGTAAGTATCTTGTGAAATAAGTTGTGATTGCTTTGTATTAATTAAAAAATTTAGGTTTTCTGTCATAAATTTGGTTTTTTATTGTTATTAATATTTCAGATTGTTGGTCTAAAAAGGGTAGAAATGTATTTAGGGATTTGTAAGTTTGAGTCAAGTAGATTTTAGATACAGAGCACAATTTAGCCCCAGATAGGGACTTTTAAGATATAATAGAAATTGAGTTAAGTAAATAATCTATAAGTATTTATTCAGGTGCTCTTCAGCTATAGTTATAAAATTTTGTATAGTAGGATTTTCAATACCTGTAAAATCAATATCAGATTGTAAAAGATAATACAAAATGGAAATAAACTTTCCTAAATATCTTTCAAGTAATTCTAATTCAGGGCGCTCAGTTACATTTAAAATAAAACTCTTAAATCCTCTATTTTCTAAATGTCCTCTGGTACTTTGATTGAAGGACATTGGGGTACTGAGATCTATTTTTACTATATTTGTTACTGCCCTAGATTCTTGATTTGTGCTTGCTTTAATAAAATTAATATGCTCCCGTAAAATAGTTGCTATTTCTTGTTTACTCATTTTTGACTTATTAGAATTGATCTCAACTAAATTTTCGTACATAGCCTTTAAACCTGCATAATGCTCAACTATCTCCTTATTATTTTCTCTAATTATGGCGTACTCTTTTGCTACTTCCAGCTTTACAATTTTTTTCCTCAGGTCCATTTTCCTCAGCTTATCTACTTCTGCAACAATTTTAGCAAATGGCATACCAGTTTGAGCTTCCAACTCTTTAATCTTGCTAATTGCTTCACTAGCGATTTCCTCAAATTTTTTAGAGATATTTGGTTGGTAACTATCCTCGCTCCCTCCATTTTTTAAAGATGTCTTCTCTTTTTGTTGATTAGGTTTATTTAAAAATGTAAGTGTAGTTGAAATTGCTTGTTTTTCTAACTGCTCTCTTATATTTTTATTATCTTCAATTTTTGTACGTTCTATCATATAAATTTCTTTATAGCATAAAAAAAGGCCTTGGTCAAAATTGGGAGTTAGTTAGTTTTGATAAGCGTACTAAAATTCATAATATTCAAATTACAGACTTGACTATAAACTAAAACAAATTCACTTAGCTAACATAATATATTTATATACAAATTTTATTTCATTTTTATGTTCAATAATAAAAGCAGGTTAATACCTCTAATTGCAGTTTTAGTTCTAGTCTTGGGTTTATTTGCCTATTTTACAATGGGTAATAATGCTAAAAATTCAGACAGCAAGTCGAATTCTACCACAAACAGCAATTCTTCTAATCAATCATCACAATCTCAGTTATCTACAGTTTCGTCTAATCAAAGCAGCCAAGCGGAAAAACTTGATATCACTAAAGCTGTAGGATCGTACAGTGGAACCGGAACTATTTTAACTTCAAGTTTGGTTTTTCCAAAAACTACTTTTACACTTACTGCTGATAGCAAATTTGTACTTGATGCAAAAGGTTTGGATTTAGCTTTGTTAAATGATGAAGCTTTGAAAGTACAAGGACAGTTTCCTGTTGCCGGAGTAAAGGTAAACGGTACTGCACTTCCAAAAGCAGATGGTACCGTTGATATGAGAGCTACTGCAGTAAGCCCGATGTTTACCGTTGGTGGCCAAGTTCTACCTGAGTCAGCTACTCCACAGATTTTGGAAGGTTTAAAGAAATATGGGATTATATTACCAGTAGTTTCTGAAACACAACCATTAATAGTGGCTACTGAAGTAGAAAAACAGGACACTAAATTGGTTATAAATAATTTGCCTGATAGCAATTTTGTTGTGAAGTTCAGTGGAAATCCTAGTACAAGTTCTTCCGCAAACTAACTAACTATACTTAATCATTTCTACTAGCCCCTATGTGGGGTTTTTCTTTTTCACTGATTGACACAAACAGCAATTAATAATTAACTGGCTCATAACTAAAATATAAACAATTCTAAGTTTATCATAATTCTCGTACCACAAATATAAAAACAATAATATGTACTTTGGACCATATAATTTAAATAGACTCCCCAGCCTAATTATCCAAAATCTAGAAGTACCTATAACGTCTTCGATTACTCATATCTGGGGTCCTAATGGTGTTGGTAAATCTACTTTAATGAGCTTAATTTTGGAAGAGATAAAGTCTAAAAAACTAAAATTTGCCTATATAAATCAAAATTACAGAAGCAATTGGCTTTGGTGGTTTAGTGTGCGAAAAAATCTGGAAATGGCCGCCAAAAAAACAAATTTTACAATGCTTGAGGATTTGCCTGTAATTCAAAAAAATATTAGTTGGTTAAAACCGTTTTTGGATGATGAAACTAAGCAAGTGAATTTTGCTAAGGAAAATGAGTTTAACACAATGAACTTAAGTGGGGGTCAACTGCAAAGACTAATATTGCTTAGAGAATTGCTACACAATCCGGATTTTTTGCTACTAGATGAGTCATTTTCTGCACTTGATAAAAATGTATCTTTGGAAATTATTGATTGGCTACTAAAAGAGCAAGAATTGTCAGGATTCAAGATTATTTCTATTGTACATGATAAAAGCCTACTAAAATCAATGCCCGGGCAAATCTTGGAGTTGAGCTTAGGTGAAGGAAAAGTTTTACAATTAAATGAGAAAGATTATGAGAAATTTATTTAAAACCAAAAATATATCCATTATTGCTTGGATTTCGCTTGGTCTTTTATGGTTTGTTTTGTCTCGAGCAAAAGTTTTGAACAGTGCATTTTTTTCTTCGCCTGAAGATATTATTTCCAATTTTGGGCAAGCAGAATTTTGGCAGGTATTTTCAACTGATTTGATGGCCACTGTAAGTAGGTTGATAACTAGCTTGGTACTGGGGTTTGTACTCTCGTATTGTTTTATATTTGTGAGCTTATTTGTACCCAAATTACAAGATTTTATCAGACAGTTTAACCAGTTACTTAAATACGTCCCGGTCCCTGTGATTATACCGATTTCAATTTTGTTGTTTGGGACTTCGGACTTATCAAAAATTTTTATTGCTACTTTTACTGTTTTTACGATTTATTTAAATTATTTATTAAATGTTTTGGATAAAGAAGAGAGTCAATATAAAAATCTACAAACTTCCTGGGAGATAAATAAAATTACTAGATTTAAAGAATTTTTTTGGCCAATAAGCAATTATTTAAATTACAGAATTATTACTACCTTGATTAGCTGGAGTCTTAGTATCGTTTTGATCAGTGAAATAATTTTAGGTGGAGCACAAGGACTTGGAATTCGTATTTTACAGCTTCAACAACTTTATAAAACCAGCACCTTGTATGGCTATCTGGTATTAATTTTAGTCTTTACTTTTTTGCTTGAGAAAATATTTTTAAACTTTTTTGCCAGGTTCAAATGGGATATTGTTAAATTTATCAATTTTGCTTTGATAGTATTCTTAATTTTGTTTAGTTTTATTTATCAAGCCGGTCCATTGGTCCAAAATATTGGAGAAAAAAGGCTATCTATATTGAGCTACAAAGCGGTAATTAACCTACCTGTACTTGTTTATATAGAAAAATATAATGAGCTGAATCTGAAACTTGAAATGTCGAGTTCAGGATTGCAAGTTATGGATATTCTGCAGTCTGAAAAAGGGTTTATAGGTGGCTATAGTGATATGCCAAATGTACTTGCCGGGCAGTTGAAAAACAAACAATTAAAAATATTGTCCCAAGTTGTGGAAAAACCTGACTATCCTACACTTTTTTTAATAAGCAGCCGAGAGCTCAAACAAGGAAATTATTCTGCTATAAACAATTCTAAAATTGGATACTATCCCAACAATCCTATCATCCAAAAAGGTCTAGACGCAGTACTTTTTAGCAACAAGACAAATACCTCCTCTGTAGAATTTGTAAATAGTAATGATCCTTTGGTATTGTCACAAGCTTTAACAGCGGGTCAAATTCAAAGCCTTTTAAGTATTGAACCATATATTACTGAAGTAGAGCAGAAAATGGGTATAAAAAGAATAAATCCAAGTACTACAGCTGTTTCAGGGATAAAATTTGAATCACTTCCACTTGCAGGAATGGTTGTAAATACACAAAAATTGGACAAAAATCAGATTAGTTCAATTGAGCAGGGTATGAAAAAGAGCATTGATTTTATAAGAGAAAATACTGATGAAGCTCATAAAGCCAAACCTGAACTCAAAAAAATAATGCAAAAATACGATTTAAATCCTGACTCAAACCTATCTGCTTTTGAAACAGAAGATGAAATTGACCCCAAAAACCTGGGGATTTTGTTAAAATTACTGTCTTACTATCAAATTGAAGGGTTTGAAGATTCGGTAAATAATGAAAATGAGTTTTATTACAATTACTCGACAAATAACTAAGCTAGTTTTCAACTTTCTTTAGTGTATTTAAATCAATCTTTATCCCCAAATCCCCCTACCTAACCCTAACCTGAAAACTAACACTTCCACTATTTCCACTTCCTCCTGTACCTCCAGTACTACTTCCACTTCCAGCAAGGCTAGGTATATTCCATTTAACACTCCTATCATTTCCATAACCTGTAGTATCGCAGCTAACACCTCCAGTTCCACTACAAGAATTTAAAACAAAGTCAGCATTAATATTAACAATATCTGTAATCACTACATTACTTAAACTATTTGTTGTAGTATTAGTATACTGAATAGTAAAAGTAATAATATCATCTTTCACTACAGTACTACCACTTGCTAAACTAACTCCATTTCTAGTAGCTGATTTTACAAGTATAACATTACCTCCTCCTGTACCTGAGGTAGAACCTGAAGTAGAAGAAGAACCAGTAGTACTACCAGTTGAAGAGCTTGAGGTTCCAGATGTTGAGCTAGATGTTGAAGTTCCAGACGTGCTTGTTGATGTGGTAGTACCTGATGTAGCTGTACTTGTTGATGTAGAGGTATTTGTATTAGTTCCGGTAGTAGTACTTGTTGAAGTTCCAGATGTACCTGAAGTTGTTGTACTCGTTGATGTGGTACCTGAAGTAGCTGTAGAAGTTGAACCAGCTGTTCCACTTGTTGTAGAAGTTGTTGTTGAACTAGTAGTCCCTGAAGTTGAACCAGTTGATGTTGAACTATCACTTGTAGAGCTAGATGTTGAACTAGTAGTATTAGTTCCAGTTCCCGGATCTACAGGAGGTGGATTATTAATAGTTACAGTGGGACAACCAAAAGCACAAGGATTAGTTCCACCACCAGGAGGAGTAGAAGGGGTACCGGGTGGAGTAGGAGTAGTACAACCACTACCTACACAACCAGGATCACTACAACTAGCAGTACTACAAGGCCCGCCAGGAGGAGGATTGCCACCAGTTGTATCACCACAGATTCCAGCTTGAGTACAATCTGAATTACCACCAGGAGGGTTACCGCCAGGGCCAGGAGTAGTACAACCACTACCTACACAACCAGGATCACTACAGTTAGAAGTACTACATCCAGGAGGAGGAGTACAACCACTACCTGTACATCCAGGTGGGTTTCCACAACTCGTAGTACAACTAGGAGGCTTAGGACAAGTACCTGTTGTTGTGCAATTAGGGTTAGGATCAGGAGTATCAGCCTCAGCCTGAGTCTTAGGACAATATATTTTTCCAATAGTCTGGTCTAAATTGTTTTCTGTTCTACTTCCATTCTTGTAGTAGATAACTTGATTCTCTAGATCAAAGACTACTTTATCCATATATCCTGTATTAGAAGAGATAAAATCTTTATCTACTGGGTGGTTGTTAGAATAAGTAATGGTATTATCTTTGTTTACTCTTCCAAGACTTGGTCTTATCTGACTTCCATATCCAATAGTATAGTAAGCAAAGTTATTACCTTGTAAGTCTAGTCCATTTCCAGTTCCACCAGTCCCGTTCTGTCCTCCTTCATACGTAGTATCAGCTTTAGCTACTTCCAGGTCTCCTCCATCATAAGGATGCATTAAAGACAAGTTCATGAACTGAGCGCTACCACTTCCATCAATAGAATAGATATCTGTTCCATAGTTTTGAATACTATTTGGCCCTACAAAGGAAAGACTCTTTCCATCATCTCTTGAAGCGATATCTAAAAAGGTATTCTCAGGTAAGGTAGAAAAACTAGGATTAGGAGTAAGAGCAGAAGCTGGAGTGGGGGCGCTACTAGCTCCCTTTTGAATATACTTGTAAGTATTAGGAGTAAAGGCAGAGGAGCCACTGGTACTATCTTGCACCTGTCCTCCGGCTTGATGTCTTGTATCGTCAATGAATACTTCACCATTTTGATTTACTGAAATATCACCAAAGTCTTTAGCAAACCCTGCTGCTTTAAATCCTCCTTGAGTACCTATCACATTACCAGTGGCAATATCAATTTTAGTAACAAAGCCTTCTACTTGACCTGTAATATCTGCGTCGTGGGGAATAGCATCATTATTAGGATCAGAGTCAGCTAAGGAAACAGTAAGAGAAGACTCTAAGTCAGAACCTGGTTTTACTCTTAACCCAAAGGTATACAAAGTATTGTTAGAGACAAGACTCTTAAATCCAGGAGTATCTAAATCCATTGGTCTTCCCCAATTAGAAATAGTTTTCCAGTTAGGAGTAATACTAGAAGGAATCTTAGGGGTAGCAGTTACAGAAGGAGCAAGTTTAGTAATAGAAAGATCAGAAGAATAAAGAGCTGGGTTAGACCGGGAATCAGCATCAGGGTAGTAAATAGATCTACCTGTTGAAGAAGAGTCGCGAGGTGCTTTAAGTACATACAAGTTAGAATCTTTATCTAGAGTAAGACCAAAAATATCATGATTTACTTTAGCATACTCAGGAACAATGATTGGAGCTACTGGTTTAGGAGTAGAAGCTGGGTCAAGTGGGTTTGAAGGTAACCTGCAGTCTAGGATGCGGGAGGGGGTTGTGGAGGTTGTGGCGAAGGTGTAGGCGTTGGAATAACTTGATGAGTATATACTACCAATGTCGGATAAATTAGTATTTACGTTTGGTGACTTTACTTTAACGGGAGCTGGATAGAATTTTGTGCTGTTCCAAGCTTCTTGCCCCTGTCCTATCTGACCGACATTGTTGTCACCCCAAGCCCAAACTTCTCCATCTTCATCAAGCACTGTGTAGTTGATACTTCCATTGGCAATACTTTTAATTTTTTTACCTCCAAAAAAAGAAGAGGAGATGCTCACAGGTGTCCTAACATCTGAACTATAGTTTGATAAGGTTGCTGT